>CANJIU010000013.1 GCA_947474365.1 Opitutia bacterium
GAGAAAGGCACGAAGACGCGCAAAGTCTGGTTCTACCAGCTCGACCCCGGCCGCAACATGGGGAAGACCAACCCGCTCAACGACGCCGACCTCGCCGAGTTCATCGCGCTGCAGAAGACCAAAGCCGACTCGCCCAAAAGCTGGAGCGTGGACGTGGCGGCCATCGACCCGAAGACGTTTGATCTCTCCGTGAAGAACCCCAACGGCGGCGAGGAAATCGCGCACCGCAGCCCCGAGGCCATCATGGACGAAATCGCCGCGCTGGACGCCGAGAGCGCGGAAGTACTGGGGCATATTCGGGCGCTGCTATGAGCGCTGGGGCCACATCGCGATTTATCGCCTTCTTCGATGAGTGCGGCGACCACTCGATGGAGAAGATCGACCGCGATTTCCCACTCTTTGTGCTCTCGACGCTCATCGTGGAGCGCACCGTCTACATCGAGACCGTGGTTCCCGCTCTCGCGCGTTTCAAACTTCGCTTCTGGCCGCACGAAGGCGTCAATCTCCACAGCCGTGACATTCGCAAGGCCCACGGCGATTTCGCTTTTCTCCAGGTGCCCGCCCAGCGCCAAGCTCTCCTTGGAGCCTTGAGCGAGATGTTGGCGGCCCTGTCGTTCACGCTCTTCATCACCGCCATTCACAAGCAGGCCCACCGCGACCGCTACGGCCCGCACGCCACCGATCCCTACGACCTCGCGCTCACCTACACGTTTGAACGCGTGCTTCACTTTCTGGAAGGCCATGGTGAAACCACGTTGCCGGTGACCGCCGAGGCTCGCGGTAAAAACGAAGACAACGAACTCTCTGCCGCCTTCCTCCGCATCATGACGCAGGGCACCCGCTACACCGCCGCCGCCCGCTTCCAACCCCTGCTCTGCCCGCTCACCTTTCGACGCAAGTCCGACAACATTGCCGGCACTCAACTCGCCGACCTTTGCGCCCACCCCGCCGCGCGCAAAATCCTCAATCCGAGCCAGCCCAACCAAGCTCACGACATTATCGCCCGCCACCTCTACCGCCGTGACGGTGTCACCGGCTGGAAGGTGTTTCCGTGAGCAATAAAAAAGCGGCTCCGAGTAAACCCGGAAACCGCCTTCCGACCGAGAATTCCCAGTCCGTGCCGAACACCGTGCCAACTTCCTCCGCTCTGTCAACCTCACCTTCGCCGCCCCGCCGAGAGCGCGGAAGTGCTGGGCAACATCAAGCATGCCCTGAGCCTGTCGAACGGGGCGCTGCTATGAAGAAGGGGTGGCCAGTAACTAGGCTCGGTGACTTAACCGATTTGGTGACGAAGGGAACAACGCCAACGTCAATCGGCCACGAGTTTGTCGAAGAAGGCATCAACTTCGTGAAAGTTGAATCCATCACTACCACCGGTCAGTTCATCGAAGAAAAGTTCGCGCACATCACACCAGCTTGCCACGCGGTCTTGGGTCGCTCCCAACTTCAAGCCGGCGATATTCTGTTTTCCATCGCTGGCGCTCTCGGGCGAACGGGGTTTGTGACCGATGACATTCTTCCCGCGAACACGAATCAGGCTCTGGCAATAATCCGCCTAAAGCGCGATGTCGGCGTGTCTCCGAAGTTCGTGTTGAAGGCGCTGGAAACGGGCGTCGTGTTAGAGCAGATCGAGAAGTTCAAGGGCGGCGTCGCACAGCAAAATCTTTCTTTGGCGCAGGTCCGAGATTTCCAAATCGCGCTTCCCCCGCTGGCCGAACAGCAGCGGATCGTCGGCCTGCTGGACGAAGCGTTTGCGGGCCTCGCCACCGCCAAAGCCAACGCCGAAAAGAACCTCCAAAACGCCCGCGCCCTCTTCGAAAGTCACCTCCAATCCGTCTTCACCCAGCGCGGCCCGGGGTGGGTGGAGAAGCGGTTGGAAGAAGTGTGCGGACTACAAAACGGCTTTGCGTTTAAGAGCAGCACATTCAAGCCATCCGGCGCTCCCATCCTGCGAATCTCGAACATTCAGGATGGCCGAATTGAAGCCGGCAACCGGCTCGTGTTCTTCGACCCGAAGGATTATCGCGAGAACCTCGACCGGTATCGCATCGTCGAGGATGACTTGCTCATTGCGATGTCAGGCGCAACGACCGGAAAACTGGGCTTCAACACCGAGAGCACGGTTTACTACTTGAACCAGCGCGTCGGAAAGTTTGAGCCGAGCGAGAAACTCAACAAGCGTTTCCTCTATCACTTCCTGTCCACGAAAGTTGAGGAGAACCTCCGCATTTCAGCGGGCGCAGCGCAGCCCAACTTGAGCACGGAGCAAATCAAAGGATTTGTTCTGCCGCTGCCGAGCGTTGATGAGCAGGAGCGCATCGTTGAAGCGTTGGAAACCCTGGCAGAAGAAACCCAACGCCTCGCCCGCCTCTACGAGCGGAAGCACGCCGCGCTGGAGGCGTTGACCCAGTCGCTGCTGCACCAAGCCTTCACCGGCCAGCTCTAGCCCGGGCGTTTGATTGCTCGCCACACCGCGACCAGCCAAACAACTTTTTTCAGCGTTGCATGCCGAATCCCATTCCAGGCTTCGATCACAATTTGGTGATTCCGCCCCACCGCGGAGATCCCGTCGATCACTCCCAGTTGTCGCCGTATCCCTGCACGACCTTGGATTTGTGCCAGCGGCTCGGCACCACGCCGGAACGAAAGGCCATCTTGGCCGGATTTCTGGACTTTCGGGAGCGGCTGAACGCAGCGGGCTTGGTCAACGGGTTTCAATGGCTGGACGGCAGTTTTCTGGAAGACGTGGAAACGCGCGAGAAACGGCCGCCGAACGACCTGGACGTCGTGACGGTTTACTGGGGCTACGATCGCGCGTTTCAGACGCAACTGGCGATCCGGTTGCCCGAGTTTGCCAGCCCGCGCCTCGCCAAGGCGAGTTACCGGCTGGATCACTACAACTTCGATGCCGGATTTGATCCGACTATGACCTTGGAACAAACCCGCTACTGGGTTTTACTCTTTTCCCACAATCGGCAAAGTGTCTGGAAAGGTATGCTGAGAATCGAATTGAACACACCCGGGGACGACAGCAACGCACGCCAGGCGCTCGGACGGACAACACCATGACAACACGCTCCCAAAGGGAATTCCTGAAGGTGCAACTCCTCGAAACCCGCCGGCTCAAAGAGCTGGCGGGCGATCATCCGTTGATGTCGGTGGCCTTCGCCGAAAAAGAGGAGGAGTTGACCGGGAAACTGGCGGCGCTGCCGCTGGGCACCAAGGAGGCGCGCACGGTGTTATTTTTCTCTGGCGAGCCGGTTCGTGGTTCGCTCGGCATCGATGCCAGCTTTGCAGGCCGCGTATTGGAGCCGTTTCAAAGCATGGTCATGGCCGACTACGCCGACCGCTGGCATGGCACCGTCGGTAGCCGTGGCCGGCGGCACGGGGAGGCGGAATCGCGCCTGCTGTTGACGGGGCTCCCCCGAGGCTCGGTCGGGCTGGAACTCACCCGGGCCGAGAACGACGACCTGTTCGAGGAAGGTCAGTTGGCCGACACGCTGTCCCACGTCACGCGGCTCGTAACCGCCGCGGCCCGCAGCGACGAGGATTTCGCGGCGGAACTCGACGAAACGGCGCCGCGCGTGATCCAGAATCTCCGGGAATTCATGGAAGTGATCGCGAAAGGAAAAGCCGGCCTGCGGCTCGAAAGCGGCGATTTTCGCTGCACGATGAATCCGGCGGAGGCACAGGAGGCGTTCAACCGCGTGGCGGCAACCATCACCAAGCCCGAGGACATCGAAGTGTCCGGTGTCCTCAAGGGTGTGCTGCTCGAATCGTGGAAATTTGATTTCGTGACCGACGAGCACCACAGCATCGGCGGCAGGATCGACGACAAGCTCACCGAGGAACAGGTGGTCGCGCTCAACCGGACCTTCTTCAACGAGCGCTGCGTGGCTTCGCTGCTCAAAACGACCGTGCTCTTCAAGAACGGCCGCGTGAGGACGACGCACACCTTGCGCGGGCTGGAGCCACGGCGGGCCTAACCGGGCATGCGCTTTATCCGCGGCAACCTACTCGACGCCGAGGTCGAGGCGCTGGTCAACGCCGTCAACACCGTCGGCGTGATGGGAAAAGGCATCGCCCTCGCCTTCAAGCAGCGCTATCCGGAAAACTTCACGGCGTATGCGGTGGCCTGCCAAGCCGGTGAAGTGCAGGTCGGAAGAATGTTCGTCCATCGTCAGGCGGCGGGCGACTTGCCGCAGTGGATTATCAACTTTCCCACGAAGAGGCACTGGCGCGACCCGACAAGGATCGAGTGGGTGGAGACCGGACTCGCGGCACTCGCTGAGGTAATTCGAGCGAACCAAATTCGCTCGATTGCGTTGCCGGCCCTCGGGTGTGGCAACGGCGGACTCGGTTGGGATCAGGTTCGTCCGAAAATTGAGACCACATTCTCCCATATGCCGGAGGTCGAGGTCCTCGTGTTCGAGCCACTTGAGATTTCACGACCATGAACGAAGCCGAGACCCGCGCCGAACACATAGATCCCGCGTTGAAAGCGGCCGGCTGGGGTGTCGTCGAGGACAGCAAGGTTCATCGCGAGTACGGCATCACGCCCGGCCGCATCGAGGGCCACGGCAAACGCGGCAAGGCCCTCACGGCCGACTACGTCCTCGTCTACCGCACGCACAAACTCGCCGTCGTCGAGGCCAAGGCGTGGGATCAGAAACACACTGAGGGTGTGGCCCAAGCCAAGGACTACGCCGGCAAGCTCGCCGTCCGCTTCACCTACTCCACCAACGGCCAGGGGATCTACGCCATCGACATGGAGACCGGCCACGAAGGCGCGGTGGCCAGCTACCCGACGCCGGAGGAACTTTGGAACCAGACCTTCGCCAAGGCGAACGCATGGCACGACCGCTTCGCCGCGGTGCCCTTCGAGGACAAAGGCGGCTCGCACCCCAGCCGCTACTATCAGGACATTGCGGTCGAGCGAGTGATGGCCGCCATCGCCGCCGGACTGATGCGGATCCTGCTCACCCTCGCGACCGGCACGGGCAAGACCTTCATCGCGTTTCAGATTGCTTGGAAGCTCTTCCACAGCCGGTGGAGTCTCTCTGGCGAACCCACCCGCCGGCCGCGTATTCTGTTCCTCGCCGACCGCAACATCCTCGCCAATCAGGCGTACAACGCGTTTTCCGCGTTCCCGGAGGACGCGCTGGTGCGGATCGAGCCCGGCGACATCCGGAAGAAGGGCAAGGTGCCGAAGAACGGCAGTCTGTTCTTCACGATCTTTCAGACGTTCATGAGCGGCCCGCCGAAGGATGGCCAGCCGTCGCCGTACTTCGGCGAGTATCCGCCCGATTTCTTCGACTTCATCGTGATCGACGAGTGCCATCGCGGCGGCGCCAACGACGAAAGCAATTGGCGCGGGATCCTCGACTACTTCGCCCCGGCGGTGCAACTCGGTCTCACCGCCACGCCGAAGCGCAAGGACAACGTCGATACCTACGCCTACTTTGGCGATCCGGTGTTCGTCTACTCGCTGAAGGAAGGGATCAACGACGGCTTTCTGACGCCGTTCAAGGTCAAGCAGATCTCGACCACGCTCGACGAATACGTCTACACGCAGGACGACACCGTAATCGAAGGACAGGTCGAGGAAGGTAAACTTTACACCGAGGGCGAGTTCAACCGGGCCATCGTCATCAACGAACGGGAGCGGAAGCGGGTCGACGTCTTTATGGCTCAAATCAACCAGCAGGAGAAGACGCTGGTGTTCTGCGCCTCACAGGATCACGCGCTCGATGTGCGGGACTACATCAACAAGATTAAGACCAGCAAGGATCCCAACTACTGCCAGCGCGTCACGGCCAACGACGGATCACTCGGAGAACAGCACCTCCGCGATTTTCAGGACAACGAAAAGAGCAGCCCGATCATCCTCACTACGTCGCAGAAACTTTCGACCGGGGTCGATGCCCGGAACATCCGCAACATCGTGCTCATGCGGGTGGTGAACTCGATGATCGAGTTCAAGCAGATCATCGGCCGCGGCACGCGCCTCTACGACGGCAAGGACTACTTCACGATTTACGATTTCGTGAAGGCGCACCATCACTTCAGCGACCCGGAGTGGGACGGTGAGCCAATCGAGCCGGAGCCGAAGGGACCAAAGCCTCCACTACCTCCGCCCGGTCCGCCGTTGCCGTCGGGGCCAGGCCCCGGCCCCGGTCCGGCACGGGAGAAGGTGAAGGTCAAACTCGCCGACGGGAAGGCGCGGGCGATCCAGCACATGACGTGCACGACCTTCTGGCACCCGGACGGCACACCGATGTCGGCACAGCAGTTCATGGAGCTACTCTTCGGCAAGCTGCCGGACTTCTTCCGCGATGAAGCCGAGCTGCGCGCACTCTGGAGCAACCCCGGCACGCGGAAGAAACTCGTGGAAGGCCTCTCCGAGAAAGGCTTCGGCCACGCCCAACTCGCCGAGATGCAAAAAATAATCGACGCGGAAAAGAGCGACCTCTTCGACGTGCTGGCGTATGTGGCGTATGCGCTGCCCACCCTGACGCGCGAAAACCGGGCCGCAAAGGCCAAGGTCGAGATCACCACGGCGTTCAACCCCAAGCAGCGCGTGTTTCTCGACTTCGTGCTCTCGCACTACGTGACGGTCGGCGTCGAGGAACTGGGGACCGAGAAGCTCACGCCGCTGCTCAAGCTCAAATACCACGACTCCCTCCCCGATGCGATCGCCGACCTCGGCGCGCCCAACGAGATCCAACAAATCTTTTCCGGCTTTCAAAAGTTTCTCTACCAGCAGGCGGGGTAGGCGTGCGCGCTGACCAGGGCGCCGGTGCGGTCGACAACGCGGCGGCGTTTGTTCGAGACCAAGCCGACGGATGCGGGGCACGACGCTCATGGGAAAATTCCTCGGATGGACTCAACCGTCACCCTACACTCCGAGCGTGAACTACGATCCAGTGGACGCGAAGATATCCTACCGGGCGGACGCCGGTACCGTCAGGGTTACCTCCAGGTTTTCCGTGCGCCCAACCGGCCCGGCCCGTCACCACTCCGCCAGCGGCACAACGGCCGTCGCCGACTCCCGCGCGCTCTGCGGCACCAACTGCACCACCAGGCGCTGCGCCTGGCCGGCGGGCACCTGCACCTCGAATCCGATCAGGCGCGTGCCTTCGTTGCGGGCATCGAGAGCCGAGGGCGGCGGATCGGTCTGGTAAACCTTCAGGCCCGCGTCGGCCGGCTCGAGCACGCGGAATCCCAGTTTTTTGCCCGACTGTGACAGCGTCGCCCGTCCCGGTCCCTCCACTTTCACCTCGGCATGAGTCACCATCGCCCAGCGCACCGTGGTGGTTTTTCCGAGCGTCTTGAACTCGTCCTGCACCCGCACCGTACGATCCGTCTGCAACACCACCCCGCGCCGCGCTTGGCTGAGTTGCCCCTGGTAGATCGCACTGGTGTCGACGACCGTCCGTCCGGTCTTCGACAGGACGATGCGGGCGTCGGCTTCCACGCGTTGCGACTGGCCATCAACCATCAGCACGTTGTGGCTCGACGAGCCGATCCGGAAAATTTTCCACCGCTCCGAGTCCTGCGACTTGCCCCACAATTTCACGCCCTGCGACTCGAGCGAGTTGTAATCCTGCATGCCAAGGTCGTCCGCCCAGCGCAGGCCGTCAGCGTCCATCACAAACGCCCCGACATCCATGTGCGCGTGGCTCAATCCGGGCGAGCCGCCCTTGATCGCCACGTAGCTCGCGTCGGGATTCCAACTGCTCCGATGAAACGCCACGGGGTTCGGTCCCTGCGCCGACCACGAAAGCGCGGCCGGTGCGGTCGGCGTCGGTTGGTTGGGCGTCATCCAGAGCAGGAGCATCGGAGCAGTGCGGTCCTTGCCGCCGCGTCCGGACCGACCGCTGCGGTCCGCCTTCCGATCAACCTTGGGCCACTCGTTCCACAGCAGGTACGGCTCGTGGCGTTGGGCCGCGAACCAGAACATCGCGGGCGCCACACCCTGGCCACCGCGCCCGCAGTCGGAATAGTTGAAATACAAACCGGACGGCCCCGTGACGTGCAGGTAATAGTCAGCCGTGGCAAGGAACCCGGGTTGCCGCGACAACCCGAAGTCCGTCCCGACCGTGGACTGCAGGGCCGAGATCAGAATCACGTTGTACGTCGTGCCATAACCCCAATAGCCCGGGCCCTCGGGATAGGCGCCATCCGGGACAAACTCGTGCATCGAAAGCGGCACGGTGTTGATGGCACGCGCGATGAGCTGTGCCGCGAGAGCGGGCTCGCTCTCCGCGACCGCGAGCGAACCCACCGTCATCCCGCCGTTGCAGACCTGGTTCCAATTGTTGGTGGAACGCGTCCAGGAGTTCGCCTTGAGGCTCGCCTTCAGGCCCTTCTCCACGATCGCTCCGCGGAGCAACGTTCGGGTGGGCTCGTCCAGGTCCGCATAGAGCCAGTCGTAGCCGGTGCCCACCGCGGCGGTCATCTCGGCGACGTCGAGGAAGTGACTGGGATTCCAGTCGGAAAACCGGGAGACGGCGACGAGTTCCGCGCGGGCGCGCTCAAGATATTTTTTCTCCCCGGTGAGCCGCCACGCGAGGCCGAGGTGCAACACGCGCGACAGGGCGGTGCGGGACTTGTCGAGCAGGCGGCGGCCGATCAACTTTCGCTCGACGGGCTTGCTGGTCAGTTCGCGGTCGGCATCACGCAGGAGCTCGGCCTTGATCTGAGACATCACCGCATTGGCGGCGATTTGCTGGTTCAGACCGGCCTCGGCGCCACGGGCGAGAAAGAGCCGCGGATGGGCCGGCGGCATTTCCTGCAGCCGCTTTGCGACCTCGCTGGTTTCAACCGCGGCCGTCGCTGCGATGGTCCCCCACGCAAGACCGACAATAAACACGGCGAGACGCGGGCGACGCTGGGATTTCATGCCATGGCGATGACGCCGGCGGGACGGCAGCGGCTACGGTTTCGGCGGCGGCCGGTCGATCGCGCTGCATCCAGCAGATTTTCACTCACGCGCACCAGCATCGCTGATAGTGCGGGGAGGAACCGTTACCCTCCGAACGTTCCTGCGACCGCCTACTTCACCAATTGCCGCACGAGGGCCTGGATCATGCGCGGAAGATCGTAGGGAAAGCGGGCGGTGATCAGGTTGCCGTCGACCACGCAGGGTTCGTCGAGCACGGTCGCGCCGGCGTTGGCGAGGTCGACGTGGATGTTCCAGACCGCGGTCGCCTTCCTGCCGCGCAGCAGCCCGGCGCTCACCATCACCCATTGTCCGTGGCAGATCGCACAGGTGGGCTTGCCTGCCACATGCATGTCACGCACGAACGCCTGCGCCTTCGGATCGGCCCGGAGGGAGTCCGGGTTCCAGCAGCCACCCGGCAAGATCACGGCGTCGTAATCGGCGACCTTCGCTTCGTCGAGGTAGCGATCAATTTTGATCCAGCCGGCATTCTCCATCAGCCGGATCGCCAGCACATGCGTGGCGCAGAGTGGCGGGAAGCGGAGTCCCAAGGTGGGATCAAATTCCCCGATCCGCGGCGAGACCACATGCACCACGGCGCCGTGTTCGGTCAGCCACCGCATCGCACCGGTGATCTCGACCTCTTCCACGCCGTTCGTGCAACAGATGGCGATGGTCCGACCCTTCAGCAGCGTCGGATTCGTGGACGGCGCGAGGAGAAAGTGCTTCAGCTCCCGGTTCAGTTCGCCGTCGGCGCTGACGAGCAGCTCGGTTGAAATCGAAGGGACGAGCGACGGCGTCATGAATTGCTGGAGGCGGGCGAGCGTCGCGTTCGAGGCGGAATCGGTCGGGTGGTTCATGCGGATTCGGGTTTTCCGGAAAGAAACGGGAAATTCCAAGAATTGGGAAACAGGAAAACGGGCTCCGTGTTCGGCGCGGCGCGTGCGTCGACACGGTTGGCGGTGCCGATCCTTTTCGATTCGTCTCGGGACAACGCCCCGCACCTATGAGACGCCCCGACCACATTGCGGCGGTGCAGGAGGGTGAAACGGGAAAAGTCCATGCCAGGCATAAACCCAAGGCGCAGGTGACGTCGGCGCCATTTGGACCGTTCGAAGCGTCCGACGCGCGACTCTAAGCTCCCGACTGGATCTCCACCTCTACGCATTTCTACGCATCCCCCTTGTCAACGCCACTCGGTTGCAGCAGGTTAAGAAGATGCGTCTCCACCGTTCGTTCCTTGTCTTGCCTGCGCTTGTCAGCGCAGTGACATGCCTGAACGCGCAAACGTGGACGGGCACGGTCAGCGGGAGCTTCGCCAACAAGGGCAATTGGTCAGGAAACGCAGTACCGAGTAGCGACGCGGCCAACACCAACCTCGTCTTTGCGGGCACGAGCAACGCGAATCTCATTCTTTCCGGTTCGATCAACGTTCGAAACATCACTTTTTCCTCCAGCGCCCCGCATTACACGCTCGATGCAGCGACGGATTCCAGTCCAACGCTCGGGATTGGCAGCGGCGGCCTGAACCTCAGCGGAACCACCAGCAGTTTCATCGATTTTAACGCCGGCCTGCCGGTCAGTCTCCTGGCCAATCAAACCTGGAGTACCGGTGCCAACCTTTCGGTCAACGGCCCCGTCGCCGGCGCGTTTTCCCTCACCAAGACCGGCGCAGGCTACCTTTCGCTGGGCGGCAATTCCACCCATACCGGAGGGACGACGATCAGTGCCGGCAAACTCTACCTGACCACCAACTCCACCAAGACCGGGTCGGCAGTTACCTCTGGACCGGTCGGCACCGGCACGCTGACGCTCGCCTCCGGCACAGCGCTCTCCGCGTTGTCATCGGCGGTGAAGCTCGACAACGCCCTCACGGTCAGCGGAACCGTCACCTACGGCACGGCGGGAAACAACTACGGCCTCACCCTCACGGGCACCACCACTCTCAACTCCGCGAGCACCACCTTCTCGATCCTGGGCAACGCGCCCATCCGGTTCCAGGGCAACCTCGGACAAGGCGCGTCCGCCTCCGCCCTCACCGTCTCCGGAGGTGGCACGGCAATCTTCAGCGGCACCAACACCTACACTGGCGGCACCAGCGTGAACGGCGGCGTCCTCTACCTGATGAACGCCTCCTCGCTCCCCGCGACCGGCAGCGTCAGTCTCACCGGCGCCGGCTATATCGGAGTCGGGGCGAGCGGGCTGCTCAGTACCGTGATCGGCAAGCTCTCCAGCCCCAATTCCATCAACGGCTCGCTTGGCTTTGAGTCGGCCGACACCGCGAACCCGACCACCTTCACCGACGCCCTGAATCTCGGCAGCCTGGGCAACAATTTCGGCGGCATCGGCACGTTTTCGACCGCGATCTACAACGGTGTGGTCACGGTCGGATCCAGTCAGGACTACAAATTCGGCGGCGGCACTGGCTTGCTTTACGTCAAATCCACCCTCGCCGCCAACGGCAACGCCGGGCTCAACATCGCCTCGTCCACCACCACGACCGGTGAAGACGACCACCTCACCGTCATCCTCCAGGGGACGAATAGTTTCACCGGCAACGTCAAAATCTCCGCCGCGTCACTCGTGTTCGACAGCGCCATGCCGTCGGCCAGTGGCATCACCTACACGCTGAACGACGACGGCTACCTCGGCTACACCGAAAACGCCGGCCTCGCCAACTTCGCCGCGTTCAAAACGAAGATCAACGTCGGCTCGTCGAGCCGGGCCAGTGACGCCATCATCGGTCTCGACTCCGCGACCTCCACAGGGCGCACCGTCACCGACACCTTCGATCTTTCCGGCCTCGGTGCGGTTTTTTTCGGCACGGCCACGAAGGTCACGCTCAGCGGCTCCAGCGTCATCAGCAACCCAAGTGGCGGAATCCTCAAACTGGCCGGCGTGGACCGCGGCTTCCTGAAGGTCGAAGCGCCCTTGCTCACCGCCAACGGCATCACCTCGCTCAACGTCGGCTTCAGCGAAAACGAGCCGGGTGATGTCTCCTTCAACGGCTACATCACTCTCTCCAGCGCCACCAGTAACTTTACCGGTGGCACGACCTTTCAATCCGGCACGCTGCTCCTCGGTGCGAGTAGCACCGGCGCGGTCGGCAATGTCACGAGCGGCCCGCTGGGCAAGGGCACGCTCACGATCAGTGGCTCCGCCGACGCCGGCATCCCACTGGTCGTCGCCGGTGCGGCCAACGTCACCCTCCACAACGCCATCAGCAACAGCCTCACGACGCTCAAGCTCGGCGCCCCGATCACGACCGACCCAAACAGCATTTTTTATCCGCTTCAGCCCTACACGGCGAACAACCTCACGCTGCTCGGCGCAATCACCGGCGGCACACCCACCGTCGAGGTCCACGGCACCGGCATCCTGACGCTCGGCGGCGCAAATACCTTCAGCGCCATCACCGGTTACGACGGCGGTCGCATCGTCGCGAGCAACAACACCGCCCTCGGCGGCTCCTCGGGCGCCGTCAGTCTTTCCGACGGCAGCGACCTCCAATTCACGACGGCCGCGCCGACCATCGGCAATCTCAGCGGCGGCAACCCCGCGTCGACCAACGCCAGTTACCTTGCGCTCGCGTCGGGATCGACCCTGACCGTGAACCAAACCTCGGATGCCACGTTTGCCGGTAGCATCGGCGGCGAACCCGCCAACTACGCCGGCAACTCGGCGTCCCCCTCTGTCGCGGCCGGAATCGTCAAAAACGGCACCGGCACACTCACGCTGACAGGCAACAACACCTTCACCGGGGGCACCGTCATCAATGCCGGCACCCTCGCCGTTGGCTCCACTGGCTTGTTGAGTTCGACCGGCGATGTCACGATCGCCACGGGCGCCGTGTTCAGTGTGGGCAACAATCAGACCACCCGCGCCCTCGCCGGCGGCGGGTCGGTGCAGATTGGCGATGGCCAGACTCTCACGGTCAGTCTTCCCGGCAGCGGCACCGCCAGCACCGCCACCTTCTCCGGTACGTTGACCGGCAACAACACGGCCACCTTGGCGGAGTCCGGCTCCGGCACACTCACGCTCACCGGATCGTCGTCCAGCTTTGCCGGCCCCATCGTCGTCAACAGCGGCACGCTCAAGGTCGGCAACGCCAACGCGCTCGGCGCGACGACCGCCGGCACCACCGTCGGAGCGTCCGGTACGCTCGCCATCAACAACCTTTCCCTCGGCGCCGAGCCCGTGACCATCAACGGCAACGGCGCGGGCAGCGGCGGCGCCCTGGTTGGACTTGGCACGGCTTCGCTTTCAGGCCCCGTCACCCTCGCTTCGACGGCGGCCATCGGCACGCCCACCGCCTCCGATTCGCTGACCCTGTCCGGCGCCATCGGCGAGACCGGCGGCGCGCGCGGACTCCTCAAGGTCGGAGCCGGCACGCTGACACTCACGGGAGCGAGCACCTTCACGGGCCCCACCACCGTGTCGGCCGGCACCCTCGTGATCGGCACAGCCAACGCGCTGCCGACCTCCACCCAAATTGCACTCGCCCTCGGCTCCACGTTCCAAGTCTCCGCCAACCAGACCATCACCGGCTTCTTCGGTACCGCCAGCTCCGGGTCGACGATCCTCATCAACTCCGGCAAGACCCTCGCCGTCGACATGCCCGTCGCCAATACCTTCACCACGTATTCGGGCAGCCTGACCGGGACCGGCGTTTTTTCCGTCAGCGGTGCCGGCGGCGATATTGTCAATCTCACCGGCACGGTCGCCAACACCATCACCACTCTGATCGGCTCCGGCGCCACCATCGTCATCGGCTCCGCGCCGATCGCGATCAGCGCGCCCCTCGCCTTTACCGCCAACGCCACCCAGACGTTGACCAACGTCATTTCCGGCACCGGCAGCATCGCGATCTCGGCCGGCAACACGACACTCGCCGCCGCCAACACCTACACGGGACCGACCGAGGTCACCGGCGGCAAACTCGTCGTCAGCAACACCGGCGGATCGGCGACCGGCAGCGGTACGGTGACCGTGAGCAGCGGCGGTGTCATCGGAGGCTCCGGCATCATCACCGGGCCACTGGTCCTCGGCTCCGGCGGCTCCGTCTCGCCCGGTAACAGCCCCGGCACACTCTCGGTCGGCCCCACCTCATTTGCCGGCGGCGCCAATCTCGCCTTCGATATCAACGACGCCAATGGCGTGAAAGGCACGAACTGGGATCTCCTCAGCATTTCCGGCAGCCTCAACATCACCGCCTCCGCCATCAGTCCGTTCGCCATCAACCTCACCTCGCTCACGGACGCCAACGTCGCCGGCCCGCTCCTGAATTTCAGCGCCCTGCAGACCTATTCGTGGCAATTCGTCACCACCACCACCGGCATCACTGGATTCTCCGCCGGCGTGTTTCAATTCGACGCCAGCCAGTTTCAAAACAGCCTCGGGACCGGTCATTTTTTTGTGAGCCAGGATGGCAACAATCTCCTGCTCAACTTCACACCGGTGCCGGAACCTTCGACCTACGTTCTGCTCATCGGCGGACTCGGCGTGACCGCGATCATCGCCCGTCGCCGGACCGCGAAGTCGCCGCGCGCTACTTCTCGCTGAAGGGAACTTCGCCACTCCAGCCCGGGGCGATGACCGTGTGCTCGATCAGTTCGATGAAAAATTGCGAAGGTCCGTCCGTCCCGCCCCGCGCGTGCTGCGTCGCGACAAAGCCATTCCGGGCCGCCGCCAGATCGCCCCGCTCCCAGGCCTTGAGGGCCGCCTCGAACGTCTCCAGCCACGGCGGACGCGCGGCGGGATCCTCCCCGAGGAGTTCGTGCACGACCGTGGCCTTGGTCCGGCCCTTGACGCGGAACGCGCCGAGCCGGCGGAGGAGAAATTTCCCGTCCAGCCGGCGCGCGGTGTCATCGGAAAGCAAAATGCCCGTGCCGGTGTACTTGTTGGCGCCCTCCAGACGGGAGGCGAAGTTCACCGCATCACCGATCAGCGTGTAGTCAAAACGGCGCCTGCTCCCGAGATTGCCGGCCAGCGCCTCGCCGGTGTGAATGCCGATCCGCGTGCGCAGATGGACCGTTTCCGTGCCGCCACCCGGCAGGTCGACGGTCACATCCAACGACGCCACCTGCGATAGACGCCAGGCGGCGCGCACCGCGCGTTCGGGATGGTCCGGTTGCGGCAGCGGTGCCCCCCAGGCCGCGTACACGGCGTCGCCGATGAATTTTATCACGGTGCCGTTCTCGGCCAGGATCTCATCGGTCGTGCGCGTGAAATAATCCTGGAGCACCAGGCCGACGCGGGCGGAGTCGCCGAGCTTTTCGGAGAGCGACGTGAAGCCTTCGAGATCGGTGAAGAGCAGGGTGGCCTCCACCTTCTCACCACCCGGCGTGAGGGTGAAGTTGCGATCCGCGATTTCGGTGGCGAGCTCGGGCGAGAGATAGAGCCCGAAGGCTTGCCGCAGCTTCCGGCGCTGGCGCTCCTCGAGGTAATACCGTGACACCACCGCCAGGACGAACGCCGATGGAATCTGCAGCAGCACGGGCACCGACCAATTCCACCAGAGCAGCCCCTGCCATTGCACGAGCCAGGACACCGTTGCGATCACGGCCATCGCCGCCACCGCCACCGCGAGCGCCGGTCGCGGCCGCAGCCATCGCAGCGCACCGAGCCCGAGGCCGACGAAAATCGTGAGCGCCATTTCCGTGGTGAGATGCACGCGCCCGAGCCAGTCGCGATGCAGCAGGTTGAGCAGGATGTTGGCGTGGATTTCTGCGCCGGTCGTGTAGGCATGCCCGCGGAAGAGCGACCACGGCGTGCTGAATTCATCCAGCTGCTTGCGCGCGGAGACGGCGATCTGGCTGCGGGCACCGACAATGACGATCTTGTCCTTGAAATACCCCGGCGGCACCCCGCCATTCGCGTCCAAGACTCGATGGTAGCTGATGCCCTCGATGCGGCCGGCCGGCCCGACGTAGTTCACCCACCGGCGCGAGAAGGCCAGCGCCGGATCGGCGGGCAGATTCGCGCCGAGGGTTTTCGCCATCTGCCAGGTAATCGACGGCCAGGGATCGAGGCCTTCGCGCGGTTTGCCGGCAAAGAGCCGGCGCACCCCGTAGTCGCTGTCCAAGGGACGAAACGTCAGCAGCCCCCAGCCGCGGGCCGCCCGGCCGAGCACGCGGTTCGGGCGGAGCAATTGCTCGGTTGCCAGCCCCACCTCAAGAAAGCGCTGCGCCTCCTCGGGTGTGAGCGGCACCTCGCTGTTCGTCTTAATCGTGGCGCCGAGAAACACATTTCCGTGCCCCGCGATCGCCCGCGCGAACTCCACATCCTCGGGCGCATCGGAATCAAAGATGATATCAAACATCACCGCGCGCGCCTTCTCCGCCGTGAGCCGCTCAAGCAGCCGGGCGTGCACCCCGCGATTCCACGGCCGGAGCACCGACTGGCCCAGCCGAGCGGCCGAATCCTCGTCCATGTAGAGCAGCACCACCTCATCGATCCGCCGGACCGGCACCACCCGATCATGCAGCGCCGCGGGCAGCGAACTGCGCACGAGGAAAGGCAGATCGAAGCTCAGCCGTTGCCATGGGTCCATGCCGGCGTCCTGCCAGTCGACAACCTCGGTGCCGAGGCGCGCCCAAAAAACCTCGCGCCATTGCAGCGCGAAACAGCCGAGGGCGGCGACCACCAGGGAGATCACGGCGTGGGCCACCCAACCGCTGTGGCGGGCGAGCCAAGGGCCGCGCGGCTTGCTCCCGACCGTATGCGACGGAGGTGACATCTCAGCCGTAGAAATTCTGCCGAGAGCCCATTCCCCAGCACTGGCGCATGCGGCGCCCGATCCGAAAACGGTGTTCACCGTTTGGTTTCCCTGTCAGCGCTCGGCTCTCAGCTCTTGACGGCATCGTTTTTGACTCAGTAGCTCACCCGCAACCGCAGCACCGCCGTGCGCTCCCGCGGGATCGACTGGGAATAAATCAGCGGCGAAAGCCGATAGTTGCGATTGCCGAAATTCAACACCCCGGCGCTGAACTCACAGAAATTGCGGCGGAACCGGATACCCGCCTGAAGATCAAATTGCCAAAAGTGATCGCCTCGCTCCGCCGGCGCCGAGCGACCGCCGACGGAACGCGACAGCGACTCCGACCGCCACACCGCGTCGCCTCGCGCAAACCAGCCCGCGGGTGAATTCCAGATCGCGGAAAGATCCACGACGTTGAGAGTGGCGCTGTCGGTCAGATCCGCCTGCGGATCGATGGTCACGGGCACCTGCGGAAAACGCTGCCGCAACGTCGCGCGCGTGCGGCGATAGTGGACGCCAGCAGAGGTTTGGTCGCCGAGTAGCTGGTTCACGCCCAGCGCCGTGATCTCCTCGCGGTAGTTCAGGACCTGCGCGGTCGAGGCGGGCAAAATGATCCCGCCGCGGGGAAAGAGCGGCGCCGAAAACGCGTCGAAGGAGCCCACGGTGCGGCGCACGTCCTCGCGCAGCACGTTGCCCGACGCGCTCCACCAGGTCCGGCCGGCGACGTTGCCGTCGAGGCCGAGTCCCCAGAGTTTGTAGATTGGAGTCTCGACCGAGCCGGCCATCGACTCCGGGATCACGGTGCGAAACGTTTGATCGAAGCCCGCGAGCTGCACGGGCTCGAGCCGGACGCTCTCGTCAAACGTCACGCCGCCGACCGCTTCGGTGTACATGCCGCGCATTGCAACGTGGCGCACAGGAGAGAATGTGAAGCCGACCTTGGCACTGGCGCGCTCCATCTCCACCTCGCCGGCGTTGATCGGCGGGTTGCGGAAATTTTCCGGACGCTTGATCCGATCCCACGAGGCGCCGGCGATCAGGCGCAGCGTCGGCGTCACGTCGCTGAAGGCATACGCGTAAGCCGTCCGGCGCCCGAAGTCAGCCGCCACGCGCTGCTGCGCCGCCGGCGCGGCGAAGAGCGGGCGGTCGGAAGGATTGAGGAGATCGAGCGTCGCGGTGGTGTCGATTTCCCCGGCTTGGATCCGAGCGCCGGCGAGAAAGGTATGACGGTCGATTTTCCACAGCTGCTGGAGCTCCCACGTGTTGATCGCGATCTCCTGCCGGGTGGCGTACGAGAAAAACGTGGCGCCGACGCCCGTCACCGGGGCGCGTCCAAGGTACGGAGCAATCGCCCGCTGGAACTCCGGCGAAAAACTCAGCGTCCCGGTGGACGTGAGCGCCACGGGCGGCGACGCCGCGTTGCGCAGCTCCGACGGAGCATACGTGAGGGCACCGTCGCTCCCGCGGGTGAGCAGGCCGGGTTGCAGGAAAGTCGCGTCGCGGCCGAGGAGGATCTGTTGAGTGTTAGGCGCGGTCTGATTCCACTTTGCGGCGAGCCGGCCGCCGAGCACGAGCGTGGTGACTCCGGGAGCCCACGTGTGATTCCAGCCGGCGAGCAGCAGGCCGGGGTACTGCCGGTCCTCGAAGCGCTGCAACGGGTCGCCAGTATTGGCATAGCTTTGGGTCAAATCGCCGCCCGTCTGCCGCTGCCAGTGGCCGAGGCCGTACGCGACATCGTCCGGGGAGACCTGATACTTTCCCTGGAGAAAACCCTCCGTGGTCGTGCTGTCGTTGTTGGGACGCTCGCCGCCGTTGCGATGGTAGGCGAGGTCGGCTCCGACCGCGAGCCGGCCCGAGGTGGTAAACCACGACGCCTGCGCGTCGCGGCGACCGTCGCTGCGCCACTGGCCAACCGCGCTGCCGCCCTGACGGTCGGCTTCGAACAGTTTCGAGTATTCCTGCTGCGAGACGAATTGGGAAAGCGGTCCGCCGCCGACGGGAGAAAGCAGCGAGGCGAGCAGTTGCTCGTTGAACCAGGCCGTTTCATGGTGGAGCGAAAAACGGTCGGGATCCCGCAGTGCGTCAAAGCTGTTGGCGAGGAAGAGATGGGCGGACGCGTTGCCGTAGTCGCTTTCCACCGCCCGGGCGGCCTCGCGCACGGCCACCTCGGTGAGACCGTCTTGCCGGAAGATCGCCGCGAGATTGGCGCTGCGCACGGCGCGATCCTGGTCGAGGAGAAATTGCGAACGGTACACGCGGCGATGGTCGTTCAAGCGGAGCGATTCCTGCATCTCCGCGATGGCGGCGTGATACCGATTCTCCTGTTGATCGAGCAGTGCGGCATAGAGCCGGGGCGTGGGATCGTTGGGATCGAGTTCCTGGGCAAGGGCGAGGTCTTTGCGGGCGAGCGCGGTGGCCCCGGCCTGGGTGAGCGCCTTCGCGTGATAGCTGTAGTAGAACGATCGCGTTGGCTCCACGACCGCGGCGGTCTGGAGGTCCGCGCGGCCCTCCGTCAGTCGGTTCTGCCGAATTTTGGTGAGGCCCAGTCCCAGCCACGCCTGCCCGAGTCCGCCGTCGAGGCTCACGGCCTTTGCGAAGGCCTCCTGCGCTTCGGCGATACGATTGTCGGCGCTGAAGAGAAAGCCGCGCAACGCATGCGCCTGCGCGTGTCGCGGCACCAAGCCAAGCCCGCGCTCCAGGGCGCGCGTCGCCTCACGGGTGCGACCAAAGGAGAACTCGAGTTCCGCGAGCCGCACCCACGCGATGCCCGCCTGCGGAGCCAGTTCGGTGGCGCGTTGCGCCGCCGCCCGGGCTGAGGTCAATTGGTGCCGCGACTGCTGGTAATAACTTTCCGCCAGCGCGAGGCCCGCCGTCGTAGGCGTACCGGCAGACTGGAGTTCGTCACCGCCCGCCGCGGCGATCAGGCGCTCGAGCGCGAGCCGGCCGGTGTTCGCCACTGGCACCTGCGCCAGCTGCCGGCGCGCCGATTCCACCCGCCCGGCGGCGAGCAGCACCGCGGCGTGATACAGTCTTCCCGCCACGGAATCGGTTGCGAGCGTGCGAGGGTAAGTTTCGAGGGCTCCTGGCAGATCGCCCTGTTGGTAGGCGGTGACAGATGAACCAAGCGACTGTTTCTCGACCTCGGTCAATCCGATCTCGTCGAGAGGAAGCACCGCCGGATAATAGAGCGCCCATTGCAGGAGATTGCGGGCGGCGATCACCGCGGTCTTGCGCGGGGCCTGGCCCATTGCGGCCTCGCCCGCCTCTCCCGCCCGGAGACGGACCTGGCCGAGTTCATTGCCCAGATCGACTTCGCCCTCGAGGCATTGCATCCATGTTTTGCCGTCGGCGGCGACGCGCACCATCACCTGGGTGCCGCGCAGGCCGCCGGTCGCCGACGGCGTCTGGACCTTGATTTCGCCTTCCTCCTCACGGCTGTAGATGAACGCCCCGCCGAGCGCGAGTTTCAGCGCATCCTTGTCCTTCGCGCCAAACGCCCCTGGAGTGATCTCCACGTCGGTTTCCTCGTCGATGCGCGCCAGCCAACGCTCGCTCATCTTCAGCACCGCGCGGCTCGATTCGCCGGTGCCGAGCTTGTCACGGGCCACAAGGCCCATGCCGGGCGTCGCGGGCGCCGGACGCGCACCGGGTTTGGTGACGACGACACGGCCCTCACGCTCCACCAGCCTTGCTTCCTGGGCTCGGCTGGTTGCGGCGATGGCCAACACACACGTGGCAAAAAGGGGCAGGAGATGCCGTGGATGCATCGTTCGCAGGTGACCGGCCCGATCGGGACAAGTCAAGGCCACCTCCGGTCGATTGCACGTCGACCGACCACGCGCCTAGGGGGAAGCCCCGCTTGACAACCGCTGGAAGATTGGCCAGCGATAGCCGTTCCCAAGTTGAAAGAGCTGCCCACCCGTTTTTCGACATGAAACTCCCGCATATTCCCGTTCCGGTTCGACTCATCGTTCTCGCGCTGGCTGCGGCTTCGAGCGCCATCGCCCAGGCGAAATTCTATGGCATCGGCGACCTCCCCGGCGGCATCGTGTACAGCGAGGCGCGCGACGCGACCAAGGTGAACGGGGTGATTTACGCCGTCGGCAACTCCGCTGCCAATCCCGGTTCCACTGCGGGTGACACCTCCGTGCTCTGGACCTCCAATGGCGGCCTCCGGGCGCTCCCCAACCTCGTCACCAACCCCAATGGCACGACGTTCATCACCGCGTCCGCGATCACGCCCAACGCGACCTTTATCGCGAGCCGCGCCCGCAACGTGCCCGTCGGCGGCGCCCGCAATGCCGTGCGGGTGGCGGTAAATGGGTTCACCAATCTCAACCTCGGCTTCCTGCCCGGGCTCAATTTCAGCGCCGCCACCGCGATCTCCAACGACGGCTCCATCCTCTACGGCTTCGCCCAGTTCCTACCCACTGGTCAGAATCGCACCGTGCGCTTCCTCGCGAGCGACACCTCCATCACGCCGATTCCCATTCTCACCGCCGGGCACGACGCGAGCGGTCCCGCCGCGCGCGGTGCGTCCGCCGACGGCAGCGTGGTGGTGGGCACGACTTGGAACAGCAACACCACACCCGGCGGCTTCGGCCCCGGGACGCAGGCGTTCCGCTTCGCGCAGGCTGGCGGAATTTCGCTCATCCCACAACTGCCGGGCGGAAACTGGAATTCCGCCATCGCGATTTCACCCAACGGCACGCTGACCCTCGTCGCGGGCAACAGCACGACGGCCCCCAACGGCGAGGTTTACCTGCACAACGCCAGCAACGGCGCCATCTCCCGGCTGGATTCTCCCAACGGTCAGTGGGGACCGAACAATCTCGCCGGCATGACACCCGACGGCTCGGTCGTGGTGGTGAACTTTAACGAGGGCGACACCAGCACTGGCGGCTTCGTGCGCAACAGCAAAGGCTGGCACGACCTGCAGTCGATCGCCGTGCAGGCGGGACTGAATCTCACCGGCTGGAGGCTCGATGGTCCCGCCGGCATTTCGCCCGATGGCACGCTCGTCTGGGGCAACGGCCCGCACAACGGGAACCGCGAGGGCTGGGTGATCGAGTTCCCGCCAGGCTATCTGGCCGCGTACACCGAGCCGGCGACTTACAGTACTCCGGGCCGTGCCATTGTCGGAGCGTGGCTTTTTGCCGATCCCACCGCGCAGAGCTCCGGTGTCGTAGTCTTTTTCCCGAACGGATATTACATGGAAATCCAGAACGCCACGGCGGCCGAGATCAAGGATGGCGGCGCCAGCGGCTTCGAACGGGGGCAATACTCCTGGGACGCGACGACCGGTGCGTTTTTTTCCCGCAGCCTCCTCGACAACAACGGATCGGTCGGGCTCTCCCCAGGCGGAGCCGGCATCGTGACGATCACCGGCGACACGCTGACACCCCGCGGCGACGGCGAAACCAACACGCTCACCCGGGTGACCGGCACCAGCCCACTGGTCGGAGCGTACGGCAACGCCAACCTCCACGACGATTCCACCACCATCGTGTTTCTTCAAAACGGCCAATATTTCATGGCCCAAGACGGGAATTCCATCGCCGCCACCGGAGGCGACCCGAGCGGACGCGACGGTATCGAGCGCGGCACCTATGTTTGGAACCCGACGACCGGTGTAATCACTGTCAACGTGGCGGCGGACACCAACGGCGAGTGGGGCCTTTCCCATTCGTCACAGCCCCTCATCCTTCAGCCTTCCGCCGACGGCATCGCTTTCCGGGAAAACAGTCAGCCGCCGGGCTTCATCCCGCGCGTCAAGTCCTCGAGCGTCGCGCTGCCGACGATCGTCACGCAACCGGTTTCAGCCAGCGTGGTGGCGCTCGACAAGGCGTCGTTTTCCATCGTGGCCGGCGGCACGGCGCCGTTCCGCTACCAATGGCGGAAGGACGGCCAGAACATCACCGACGCCACCACGGCGACGCTGGCGTTCACCTCCGTCCAACCCGCGGACGCCGGCAGCTATTCCTGCGTCGTGACCAACAGCGTGGGAACCGTCGCGAGCGAATCGGCGACACTCACCGTCACCCGCAATTACGCCGGCACCTACTTCGGCGACTTCGCCGGCGGACGGGGCAACTGGGCCCTGGTGGTTCTGCGCGACGGCACCGGTACGTTTGTCGCCTACTTGAACAATCCCAAGTCGGGCATCGTGGTGCCCATCCGCGTCGATGCCAACGGCGTCTTCCGCGCCGCCACCACGCTGCTCGACGGGCAGCCGACGGCGGGCTTGATCGCCGACCGGCCGATCGCCGCCGCTTCCGTTCCGGTCACCATCGCCGGCACGATCGGCGCGACGACCGTTACCGGAACCGTGGAAGGACCCAACGTGCCGTTCTCCGGCACGCCTGACCCCGCCACCGGCGTGACCAGCAATGTGAGCGGCGTCTATCAGGCGAACGGCTCCTCGGGCACCACCACCTACACCGTCGTGGGCACGAACCGCACCGTCCTCGCCCTGACCGTCGGACCCACCCTCGTGAACGGCGGCCTGGGCACCGTCGGAACCAACGGCGCGTTTTCCGTTATCACGACCGACAACACCAATATCACCGGCACGGTGACAACAACCGGGACGATTTCCGGAACGGTCTCCGCCAGCGGAGGCGCATCCGTCACGATTGGCGGCACCGCTGTCGAAGCCGTCGGGCCCCCCGTCGTCGCCGCGACACCACGGGCGCAGAACGCCGTGGCTGGGTCTCCTGTGACACTGGCGGTCGAGGCCCGCGGCGCGCCGCTGACGTTTCAGTGGCGGAAGAACGGCACCAACATCCCCGGCGCCAGCACGGCGACCTACACCATTCCCACTGTGCAGTTCGCCGACGCCGCGGACTATTCCTGCGTGATCACCAACAGCGGTGGTACCGTCACCACCAACGCCGCCGCTCTTGCCGTCGCACCGTATCAAGGCGGCCGGCTCGTGAATCTCTCCATCCTCACCGATATTCCGCGGGCCGGCGACAGCTTCACGCTCGGCACCGTGGTCGGCGGCGACGGCACGTCGGGCACGAAGGCCCTGCTCGTGCGCGCGGCCGGGCCCTCGCTCGGGGCGTTGGGCGTAGCGGGCACCCTGCCCGACCCAAACCTGGAAGCGTTCACCGGCGCGACCAAGACCGGGGAAAACGACAACTGGGGCGGCACCCCGGCGCTGATCACCGCGTTCACGCAGGTCGGCGCGTTTCCGTTCGCGGGACCGACGTCGCGCGACGCCGCGATTTTCAATCCCGCGGTCGCCACCGGCAACAACTCCATCCGCGTCTCCGGCATCGGCACCGCCACCGGCACGGTGATCGCAGAACTCTACGAAGCCACTCCGTCGGCGTCCTATGCGGTGACAACCCCGCACCTCGTCAACGTGTCCGTCCTCAAACAAATCGGCGGCGGATTCACCCTCGGCTTCGTGATCGACGGCAACACCTCGCCCACCGTTCTCATCCGTGCCGTCGGACCCGGCCTCGCGGGAGTGGGCGTCACCAGCGGCACGCTGGCGGATCCGAAACTGACGCTTTTCTCCGGCGCAACCCCGATCGACGACAACGACAATTGGGGCGGCTCGCCCGCGTTGGCCGCCGCGATGGCGCAGGTGGGGGCATTTTCAATCCCTCCGACCTCACTCGACGCCGCCGTGCTGGCAACGCTGCAGCCGGGTTCGTATTCCGTGCAGATTTCCGGCGCCAGCGGCGCGACGGGACTCGTCATTGCCGAAGTCTACGAAGTTCGCTAGACCCGCACGCATCGCATTCGCTCTTACCTCCATAAATCCCTTCACCACCCCTCTGGATCGTCGTCAATTCCTCGCCACCGCCAGCGCCGCATCCGTGGCGTTGTGGTCCGGTTCCACGGCGCGCGCCGCCTCGTTCAAGACCGTGATTCGCAAGGCGAAGATCGTCGCGAATCCCGAGGAGGACATGTTGCGCCAGCTGAAGGAAGCCGGTTTCGACGGCATTGAGGTGAGCACGATCCTGACGGAGGATCGGGCCAAGCGGGCGCGCGAGATGGTCGAGAAGGCCGGGCTCAAGGTGCACTCGGTCTTGCGCGGCTGGGCGGAGTTCAACAACGACGACCCGGCCAAGGTGGACGCTTCGCTCGAAGTGACGAAGTTGGCGCTCCGCACTGCGCACTGGCTCGGAGCCGAAACCGTGCTGATGGTGCCCTGCCGGGTCGGGGGCCGCGCCGGCAAGACCGGCCCCGAGCTGGCGATGCCGCAGCCGTGGGAGTTCGATATCGAGTTCAACGAGAAGAACGGCCACGTGACCCGCGTGGTGAAGGGCGACAACGCCCCGTTTGCCGACTACATCGCGGCCCAGAACAAGGCGACCGACACCTCCAAGGTGCAGGTGAAGAAACTCATCCCGCTGGCCGAGGAGCTTAAGGTCATCGTCGCGCTGGAGAACGTCTGGAACAACCTCTGGGTGCGCCCGGAGCTCTACCGGAATTTCGTCGCCTCCTTCCAGCATCCGTATGTACAGGCGTACTACGACGTGGGCAACCATGTGAAATATCTCGTCCCGGTGCACGACTGGATTCACACCCTCGGCGGCCTGATCAAGAAGATCCACATCAAGGACTACGCGCTGGCGCCGGACAATCACAGCGGCAAGTTCGTCCATCTCCGCGACGGCAGCATCGACTGGCCGAAGATGCGACAGGCCCTCGACGACATCGGCTACAACGGCTGGATCACCGTCGAGGACAACGGCCTGCCGCTCCCGGAGTTCGCCCGTCGCCTGGATCAGATCATCGCAGGCGTCTGAACGACACTCGCATCGCGGCTAAAACCGCCGCTGCACGCGACCGGCGAGGCCGAGATCCCATTTGCTGAAATCCGCGATCGCCGCCTCCGAACTGTTCCGGCGATCGTAGCCAAGCCCAAGACGCAATTCGAAGGGGCCGATCGGTCGCACGAGGCTCAGCCGACCCGAGCCGTGGACGTCGTCGCGCTTTCGATCGCGGTACGTGTAGTGGCTGCCCTGCACCCGCACGGCAGGCTGGAGGCGCCATCTCGCGCCGAGCCCCCAATCGATCACAGCGACCAGGCTCTGCTCCACCCGGTTATTCCAGCCCGGCGCCAAAAGACCGAACGAATCGGTGTGTGACCAGCGCAGGGCACCTTCTGCACCCATGGTTAGCGCACTGCGCGCGCCGAGGTGCCATTGCCGGTACACCTGCCACTCGCACGATCCTTCCTGATAAAACACGCGGTCGTTGGCGCGATTGCGGAGCGACGCGCCGCGCAACGAGGCCAGCGCCAGCCAGCCGTCGCGCCGCCACGCCGCCGAGCCATGGGCGCCGACGAGGTCGAAATTGTTGCGATCAATTTCGAGGAAATTGATTTTCCGGTTCGGATCCGCAAACAACCCGTAGCGGTAGGTCTGAACGCGAAACCCGGTCTCATACGACAATTGTCCGCCCCAGCGCGGACGCTCGGGGAAATGCCACGTACCGCCGGCTTGGACCGACGAAATCGTCGAGGCCGTCGGCGCCGACTCGACGAGCGTGGCATTGGACGTGCGCGTGATCTCCAGGTCACTCCACAACTCCAAGGGCTGCGGTCGCGCCGCGGCCAGCAGGAGATATTGCGGGCCAACATCCTCGAATTCCCCCGCGAACAATTCCGGCACCGCGGGCGGAACGGCGGCGCAGACCAACGTGGCAGCAAACAACGCGAGCACCGCGCCGAGCCGGGGTCTCCAGGCGGCACGGGATCCGAACGAAGCCGCGCGAGGGAAAAACGGGGCGATGGACTTTTCAGCGGATCGGACCCATCGCGGGAAAACGGCCAGGGCGTTCATGATCACGGGGTCGGTTTGCTGAGGGTGATGGTGGGCGGCTGGAGCCCGGTGCCGCCACTGGCGACAGCAATGAAATCCTGCGCCGGTCGGCCCGCATACGTGACGTCGCGGACAAAATTCACCAGACCCGGCTGCACCGCCTGGCTCGTGTTGGGCAGGGGCGCGAGCCGGCCCTGTTCGCTGACCAATCTCACCGTCGCACCCGCGGCGAAACTCACGCTCTCAAGCACGAGCGTGCGAGCCCCGAGGTTGACCTCGCGAAAGCCGTCAAGCGCCACCGCCCGCAGACTCACGAAGTTGCCGGCCGTCGACTGAAAGACCGCACCCGTGGGAACGCGGCCGAACGTCAGCGTATCGAGCCGCCCAGCGTCCGTGGCGTCAGTCCAGAAATCCCCGTCGAGTTCGAAGCGGGTGTTGGTGATCGCAACCGTGTTGCCGAGCGCGGCGAAACCGCCGCCGCCCGCCCGGACCAGCGAACCGGAAAGTTCGAGCGGACCAAATGGGGCGTCGATGTTCACGGCGCTCGGCACGACCGTCGCCGCGCCGATCGGACCACCGGCCTGCAGCGTTTCTCCCGTGAAACGCAACGCGCCGCTGTGCGACTGCAGGATTAACCCCCCGGTGGGATTGACCACGCTGCCGCCGCTGAGCGCGAAATCGTTGTCGGCATCGAAATAAAACGTCGTCGACCGCGGCTGCGCGGGAAAATCCGCCGAGAGCACCGCGCCCGTCGGCACGTTGATCTGCGGACTGAAGACCCGCAGATAATCGACCCCTTCCAAATCCGTAAACCGTGTCGAGCCGGTGAACGTGATGCCGCGTTTGCCAACCAGCTGAAACGTGGGAAGCCCCCAGCCGGCGAGGCTGAGCACCGGCGTGGCGACTGTCACATCAAGTCCCAACAATCCGGTGACGAGCACGTCGGATTCCTTGTTGAGAAACGCGCTCTCCCCCGCAGGCACGAGCAACTCGGTCCGGAAGAGCCGCTCGGCGGGCAGCCGCGAACCGGCCAGGGTCACGGAGGTGTTGAGCGCGAGACGTTGCGGCGTGGTGAACTCCCCCACGAGTTTGTCGTCGGCGTCCGGGCCGGCCGCCTCGATGCCGTTCACCTGAGTGTCGCTGGTCGCAGTGAAGACAAGAAATCCGGTGGCAGTGAACCGCCCCTGGCCCACGGCGCGGCGCTGGCCGTCGATCGCCTGATCGATCTTCGCTTGCGACGGCAGTGGACGCGCGAAGCCGTGGATCAGCCGCGACGCCTTCACCTGCTGCGCGAGATCGAAGTTCACGACCGCGCCCGGCGAGCCGGCGCCACCGCCGGCGGGAAGAACAAAGATCATCTGGCCGGCGTCGAGTCGCTTCGCCGCGCCCGAAGCAAATCGCACGTCCGCCGATCCCTCCTGCACCAGCACCTTGAAGCCGCCATCCGGCGTCGCGGCGACGGTGATGGTGGTGCCGCGCACCGTGGCCGAGGCGGAACGAGACTTGATCGTGCCACCACCCTTGCCCGTCGGCGTATGAAAAAGCAGGCTGCCCCGCGTGAGTTCAATCGTGCGCGTGAGTTCGTCGAACGCGAAGAGCGTGTTCGCCCCGAGACGCGTGATCGTACCGTCGGGCGCCTCCAACTCGGCGCGGGACTGGCGTCCCGTACTAAGTCCGTCCGGCGCCCGCAGCCGTTCGTGCTTCTCGGCCCGCACCTCCGGCCGGCCCTTCGGGATGCGCCAAACATCGCCGACGGCCTCGATTAGGTCGGCCTCTTTCAGCGGCGGCGGCGCCGCGGAAAACGCCGCCGCGCCGCTCACCAGCCACAGGACAATGCGGAGGTTCGGGTTCATTTTGAGTCGAAGCGATATTCGCCGTTCCAGTCCGGCGGCGGGGCCGCGGCGAAACGCTGCGCGCGAGCGGCCTGCTGTTGGAAAAATTCCGCCAACAGCGACGGCTCCCGCGCGAGTTCCGCATAGTATGCGGCCGCAATGGAAAAACGTCCGGCCGTCCACGCGGCCAGGGCGCGATCGGCTGCCGCGAGCCACATCGGCGGATCCTCGGGCGTGCGGCCAAGCGGCACGAAAAGGCCGACGGCCTCGCGGCGGCCCTTGAGGCCGAAGCGTCCCAGCGCCACACAGCGATGGGTATCGACGATCAGATCGCGCACCCTCTCGCTGACGAGCACGGTGGTGTCGAGCTGGCGGTTGGCAGATTCGAGGCGGGCGGCGACGTTGACCACGTCGCCGAGGACCGTGAACTCCATCCGCTGCGCATGGCCGACGTTCCCCACCATGGCGACGCCGTGGTGGAGACCGATGCCGATCGCCATCGGCGTGCGGTCCGGCCTTCCGGCCCAGCCGGCGTTGAGCCGCGTCACCGCCGCCTGCATCGCCAGCGCCGCATCGACGGCGCGCGCCGTGTCGATCGCGGCACCGGCCGAGCGGGTGTCGCCCCAGACCGTGAGCACTGCGTCGCCGATGAACTTCTGCAGAGTGCCGCCCTCGGCGAGCACGCACGTGACGATGGCGCCAAAGTATTCGTTGAGCTGGGCGACGAACGCCTCCGGTTCCGCCTTCTCCACCCACGAGGTGAAGCCGCGCAGGTCGGCGAACAACACCGTAACCGGGCGCCGGCTTCCCCGCAGAGCCTCGCTGAACTCCTCGGGCTGGTCGGCAATGATCTGCGCGACCTCCTCCGAAACATAACGACTGAGGACGCCGCGCAACCGGCGGCGGGCGCGCTGCTCCAGCACGAAACGTACGCCGACGCCGCCTCCACCCGCCACGAGCCACACCCCCAATGGCGCCACCAGCGGGAGCACGATGCCGGCCCCGGCAAATAGGCCCAGCGCGAGACCGATCCAGGCCATCGCGCCGCCGACCACGACCGCCAGCTGACGCGACACGCGCTGCGACGTCCAAGCCACGGCGATACTGATCAGGGCCAGGCCCCACCCGCACACCGTCGACTCGGCGGGGGTAAACGGCCGGAGCGCACCCCGGCCCAGCAGGGTCTCGAACATCTGCGCCTGGACCTCGACCCCGTCCATGCTGCCATCCACGGGAGTGGGAAACCGATCCTTAAATTGAACTTCCGAGAGCATCCCGACCCAGACCACCCGGTCGCGGAAGATCTCGCCGGAGCGCAGCCGCGGCCCACGCCACTGGTCTTCGATAAAGAGATCCTCGATCGGCAGCGCGGGGACGGTTCCAGACGGCCCGATGAAATCGATATAGCCGGAGCGTGGCGCGGATTTTACTTCGGGCCGGACCGCACGGAGGACGGCAAACGCCAACGAGGGCAGCGCCCGGCCTCCGGGCGTGGCCGGTCGGTTCATGAATTCCGCCTGCTGCATCGAGGTCGTCAGGGTGCGCAGCACCCCATCGACGTCCGGAAACACGTTGGCGTATCCCACCCGATTGGCTGCCCCGACCAGCAACGCGGCGCGCGGCTCCTGATGCGTAACCGTGCCGCGCGCCAGATCTGCCTGGAGCAGGGACGCGAACACGACCGGCGTCCCCGGCTCAGCAAGCGCCCGGGCGAACTCCGCGTCACCCGCATTTTCCGCGTCGAACACAAAGTCGAACACGATCGCCCGCGCTCCGCACGCGCGCAGCCGGCGCACCACGGCGCCGAACACCTTGCGATTCCACGGCCACGAAGCGGTCATCGCCGCGAGCGGATCCTGCGTCATCAGCTTCGGGCCCCAATCCGCCATGGTCAGCGTGGAATCCGCCACACCCACGATGACGGACGCCGGCACCGGCCGCTCTCCGGTTCGCAGCAGGCTCCGCGCCTGAAAACGGAGATCGATCGAGAGGCTCTCCGCGCTCGCAATCCAGCCCCAGCTGGGCGAAAGCGCCGCGGCGCCGGCCAGCGCGATCGCCGCCACCAGCCAGAGCAGCTGGCGGTTGCGCGGATTGGAACGAGAGGCCATGGCCAAATAATTATCGGCTCAATTCGGCGCGGCCCAACGCAACTCCGCCGTGAAGTGCCCCGCCTGCTCGGCGCCTTGAAATGTCAGGTGGGGATCGAGCGCGGCGAGCGCACGCACGATGCGCAGGCCCAGGCCCGTTCCCGGCGCGGCCGCCGGCGCCTGCCCGGAAACAGCGTTGCTCACACGAATGTAGGCACGTCCCGCCTCCCGCGCCACCGTCACCTGAATCGCACCTTTGCCGTGTCGCAGCGCGTTCGTCAGCAGCGTGTGCAACATCTGCCGCAGATAACGCGGATCGGCCGACACGACGACATCGTCCGCCATCGTGACCTTCAGTTGCCGGGCGCTTTCCCGGGCGAGGAGCTCGTAGGTTTCGATCATCTCGCGCACGAGCGCGGACAGAGAGAGCGACTCGCTCCGCAGTGTGAGCCGGCGTTGCTCCGCCGTCGCAAGCAGAAGGCATTGGTCGACGTAGTCGGAGAGCCGGCTCAGTTCATCCTGCAACGACTCGGCCAGCGCCGGCTCGATGTGGCCGGCGGCTTCCTCAACCTGCAGCCGGAGCAACGTGAGCGGCGTCCGGAGCTCGTGCGCCACCTGCGCCGAGAATTCCGTCAACTGGCGAAAGCTGCCGTCCAACCGGCCGAGCAGCGCGTTGAGATTTTCTTCGATGCCCCGGAACTCGACGTCCGCGTCGCGCAACCGCACCCGCTGGTCCAGGCTGCGCGCCCCGATGGCCTGCAGCTGACCGTTCAAATCCTGCACCGGCGCGAGGGCTCGGCGTGCCAGCAGGAAACCGAGGCCGAGCGCGAGCACCGCGACCGGCAACGCGTAGAAAAAAGACAGTCGCGAGAGCTCGCCCACGATGTCGTCGATCTCCGGATCGGAATAATTGCCGTGCAACACAAACCCGGGCTGTCCCGGATGCGACCGCTCCCATTTTTCGGTTTGCAGCTCGTGGATGAGATGCAGCCGCGTGATGCCCACAAAGACCACCAGCACCGCCATCACGCTGAGGGCAAACCACAGCGCCACCCGCCAGCGAAGCGAGATCATACGCCCGGCTCCTTGATGACAAACCCCACGCCGCGCACGGTGTGGATGAGCGGCACCCAGCCGGGCCGGTCGATTTTTTCCCGGAGGTAGTTCACGTAGACGTTCACCACATTCGTCCCCGAATCGAAGTGCTGATCCCACACATGCTCGACGATCGCCGTCTTGCTCACGGGTTTGGGCGCCGCGATCATCAGCATCTCAAGCAGCGCGAATTCACGGTTGGTGAGCGCAATTTGTTCCCCGCGGCGGTGCGCCGTGCGAGAGGGCAAATCCAGCTCAAGGTCCGCGATCCGCAGCCGGTCCACGGGATCAGCCCGTTGTCGCCGCAGCACCGCCCGCAGGCGCGCCAGCAGTTCGCTCATCGAAAACGGTTTTGCCAGATAGTCGTCGGCCCCGGCATCCAGGCCACGGATCCGATCCTCCAGTTCATGCCGCGCGGTCAGCAGAATCACCGGCGTCCCTTTTCCTTTGTGCCGGAGCTGGCGGACCACGCTAATCCCATCCGTGCCGGGCAACATAACGTCGAGCACCATCGCGTCGTAAGGATTCGCATCCGCCAGCCAGAGCGCCTCGTTGCCATCGCCGGCCACATCCACGGCGTAACCCGCCTCAGCGAGCCCGCGACGGATGTGTTCGGCCACCTTCACTTCGTCTTCCGCGATCAAAATCCGCATGCCTGCCAATAAACAGGTCGGCGGCCGCGACGCGAGCCGTTCGACCGCCGCGGCACCGATGTTGATCGAGGTCTCCGCCGGAAGCTCCATGGCACTATGAGGAATCAGGGCGCTTCGTACACTTCCACCAGCGCCGTGCCGCCGGTGCCATTCTTGCCCGCGACCCGCGCCGAATAGGCTCCGGGCGGCAGAGTCACGACGAGGACGGCGTCACGCGACGTCGGATCCGCGAGCGCAAACGCCCCGACCGCGCTCATCGCGTTGGAAAGGGACGCACCGCCACCCCAGTCGTCGTTGGCCCCGATCTGTTGCCCGAGGTCGTTGTTGAACAGCACGAGACCGGGGTCCGCCATGACACCGCCCAGGCCAAACGCCGTCCCGAGCGTCGGGCCGACGGCGCGCACGAGCACGCGACACGGTGCTGTACCGCCGATTACAAATCCCACCGCGAGGGTCGCGCCCGGATCGATCTGCGCGAGCGTCGAAAGGTTCATCAGCCGGGGCGCCGAGATCGGTCGCGGCGAGACCGTGGCATCGTAGATCTCCGCGATGACCAGGCCGCTCGAATTTCCCGCACCCACCACCTGCACCGTATAGCCGCCGGTCGCGAGCCCCGGTGTCGGCGGCACATAGGCGCAATCGAGGCTTGTGTCTGGCAGGGCAAACGCGCCCACCGCCGCAAAGGCGGACCGGCAGACCGCGGTGCCACCCCAATTGTCGTTGACGGCAATCGGCGTCGCGACGCCCTGCGCGTTCACGGTCATCACCGGATCGGCCAACACGCCGCCGATCCCAAACGCAGTGCCAAGTGTCGGTCCCACCGCGCGAATCACCAGCGGCATCGCACCCGGCAAATCGGTCCCGCCGATGTAGGCTCCCATCGTGAGAACCTTCGCACCCGCACCCGCGTTGGTCAGGATCGAGAGGTTCACGAGCCGGCCAGAATCAGTGGTCGGCCCAACCGGGGGGCTGTTGACGGTGAGTTGCGCCACACCGCTGGTGACACTTCCGGCGGAATTGCTCGCAACAACTGCATAGGCGCCCGCGTCCGCGATGGTCACCGCCGCCAGCGTGTAACTCGCGTTGGTCGCGCCGGCGATGGCGCCTCCATCCTTCATCCACTGAAATCCCGGCGCGGGTGTTCCGGTCGCAACCGCGGTAAATGTCACGCTACCTCCGACCACGATTGTCTGTGCCGACGGCGGAGTGGTGAACACCGGCGCGACGGCGGCTGCCGCGCCCGCGACGACGATCGTGTAGGGATAAATCGGCGAGCCGTTACCCTTGCGATTGGCGTTTTCCCAGCCCTGCAGGGTGACAAGGTAGGTGCCGCCGGCGGTCGGCGTGCCCGTCAGGGCGAGATTGGGAATATTGAGCGATCCAGGCGCAGTGAGTCCGGAGAAATTCAGTCCCGGCGGAATCGATCCACCCACGACCCACGAACCGGGCTGGCCGACGCCCGGGCCGTTGATCCCAAATCCAATTCCCGGGATCGGCACGCCCACGGTCACGTTGAGCGGACTGGGCTTGCTCGTCACGAGCGTCGTGGCGCCCGCAAGCGCGTGCACCGTACCCATCGCACCGAGCCCGACCGTGGCAGCGCGCAGCATCGCGCCAAGCGGTGCGTTGGAAAAGCGATCCACCGCCGCGGTGAACACCCGGACAACCGGAGTGCGCTGCATGACGCCGAGGAGGACGGCCAGAGGGAAGTTGAGCCGCGCGAGGCGGAACGTGAGAGCAAGACAGGTATGCATTTTAAAGTAATGGATCCGACCGCCGGACGGCGGTTCAGCGTTCGTGACCGTCCCGGTGTTTTCGCTTTTCCTTTTCGCGCTTGGGCTCGCCGCCTTCGTTTTTGCCCAACTCGATCGTCAGCCCCGTGAGCGGCACCCGAACCTTCGCTCCCGCTGCATCGTGGTTGGACAGCAAACCGCCAATCCAGGCCGAGACTCCGATCACACAGGCGACCGCCCATCCGGGATGCGCAGAGGAGATCGCCTCGTTCGGCAGACCGACCTTCCGTCCGGAGACCATCGCGGCGGCAATGTTTTCGCGGTGCTGCACCGTGTGCCACGCGAGCCCGGCCAGATGCAGGCCGATCAGCGACAACAGCGCGTAGCCAAGGAATCCATGGACGTCTTCCCACGGCTCGCGACCAGCGACCAGTCCGGTCGCCAGGAGCAACGGCACGGTCAGAAACATCGCCAGCGCCGCGAGGGCTGATCCGGGGTTGTGGCCGACGTAACGCCTGGCGCCGCCTTCGAAGAGACCGCGAGCATAGGCGATAATTTGCGATGGCCGGACCGGCATCCGGGAAAACCGTGCATACTTTGAACCGACGAAACCCAACACCAGCCGCAGGAGCAGCATGAACCCGGCAATAATCCCGAGGAGCATGTGCCACGAAAAGAGGCGGCTGTGCTCGTCGGCCAGCAGCGCTAAACCCAGCGCCCCCGTCAAGGAGCCGGCAAACATCCAATGAAAAATCCGAAGCGTGTAGTCATAGACGAGGACGGATTTGGTCGCGGGTTGCATGCTGGACCAATCTTACCGCGGCCTACGTTAGAAAACGGTCCGATCGGTGTTAGAGTTTTCTAATTATTCCCCTCGCGGCACGGGCGGCGCCGCGCCGGCCAAGTTCCGGACTCGCGCTGCGGCACGGATTCGAAACGGAAACAATTCCCGCACGGCTCGTCCAATTGGGAACTGGATCTTTTACCGGGGATTGATTGCCTCGGGTTTCCCCGGTCCGCGTTTACGTTTCGTATCAACCCCAACCCCTATGACCCCGTTTCTCGCCGAACTCGTCGGCACCACGATCCTCATCACGCTCGGCAATGGTGTCGTCGCCAATGTCGTTCTCAACAAAACCAAGGGCAACGCCAGCGGCTGGATCGTCATCACCACGGGATGGGCGATGGCCGTGACGATCGGAGTCTACGCGTCCAACGCCGCCAGCGGCGCGCACCTGAATCCCGCCGTCACAATCGGACTCGCGGCCATCGGCAAATTTTCCTGGTCGCAGGTGCCGGCCTACCTCGCCGCGCAGATGCTCGGCGCGATTTTCGGCAGCGTGCTGGTGTGGCTCGCCTACCTGCCGCATTGGGCGGAGACCGCGGACCAAGGCGGCAAGCTCGGCGTCTTCGCCACCGCTCCGGCCATCCGGCACACCGTCGGCAACCTCCTCACCGAGATTATCGGCACCGCGATGCTCGTCGGCGGCGTGCTCGCGATCGCCCGGCCCGAAAATCTCGTGCCGAACACGGGCTTCGACAAAGGCTTCGCGCCCTTCCTCGTCGGCCTGCTCGTCTGGTCCATCGGCCTCTCCCTCGGCGGCCCGACCGGCTACGCCATCAACCCCGCCCGCGACCTCGGACCGCGGATCGCCCACGCCCTCCTCCCGATCCCCGGCAAGGGCGGCAGTGACTGGGGCTACGCCTGGATCCCCGTCGTCGGCCCGGTGATTGGCGGCGTGCTCGGTGCGATGTGCTTCAAGTGCTGCTCGTAGCCGGAGAAATTCAGTTGAGAGTTGAGTGATGAGAGTTGAGAGCGAAACCGAAAGGTGAATCCCGTTTCCAAACGTGATGGGGCGCACTTTCGCTCCGACGATCGACCTCTCAACCCTCAACTCTCAGCTCTCAACTGCTTTTGGCCAAGCACTCGACCGAATCTTTCCGCCTCAAACACCCCATGAAACACATCCTCGCCCTCGACCAGGGCACGACCAGTTCGCGCGCCATTGTTTTCGATCATGCCGGCGCGATCATCGCGACGGCCCAGCGGGAGTTTCGGCAGATTTTCCCGAAACCCGGCTGGGTCGAGCACGACGCCAACGAAATCTGGGCCTCGCAGTCCACCGTCGCTGCCGAGGCGCTCGCCAAGGCCGGACTCACCGCGACCGACGTCGCCGCCATCGGCATCACGAATCAGCGGGAGACGACCGTCGTATGGGATCGCAAGACCGGCCAGCCCATCCACCACGCCATCGTCTGGCAGGACCGACGCACCGCCGCCGCCTGCGACCGCCTCAAGCGGGCGGGGAAAGCCGCGATGATCCGCCGCAAGACCGGCCTCGTCATCGACGCCTATTTTTCCGGCACGAAGCTCGCGTGGATCCTGAAACACGTTCCCGGTGCGATGGCCCGCGCCCGGGCCGGCGAACTCGCATTCGGCACCATCGATTCGTGGCTCGTGTGGAACCTCACCGGCGGCCGCGTGCATGTCACGGATGTTTCCAATGCCTCGCGCACGATGCTCTGCAACCTCGCGACCTGCGACTGGGACGACGATCTGCTGAAACTCTTCGGCATCCCGCGGGCGGTGCTGCCGGCGATTCGCGCGTCGAGCGAGGTGTATGGCGAGTGCAACCTCTGGGGCGGCGCGATTCCGATTGCCGGCATGGCAGGCGACCAGCAGGCCGCGCTCTTCGGTCAGGCCTGCACGCAGCCTGGCATGGTGAAGAACACCTACGGCACCGGCTGCTTCATGCTGATGAACACGGGCACGAAACCCATCGTGTCGAAAAACAATCTGCTCACGACGGTCGCGTGGCGCGTCGGCGGACGGACGGAATACGCCCTCGAGGGCAGCATCTTCATCGCCGGCGCCGTCGTGCAATGGCTCCGCGACGGACTCGGCCTGATCAAAACGTCGGGCGAGATCGAGTCGCTCGCAGCCCAGGTGCCGGACAACGGCGGGGTGGTGCTCGTACCGGCGTTTGCGGGGCTCGGCGCGCCGCATTGGGACCAGTACGCGCGCGGGCTCGTCGCCGGCCTCACTCGCGGCACAACCGCCGCGCACCTCGCGCGGGCCGCGCTGGAGGGGATCGCGTATCAGGTCCACGACGTGTTGCAGGCGATGCAGTCCGACTCCGGCATTACGTTGAAGGAACTCCGCGTCGACGGCGGCGCGTGCGCAAACAATCTGTTGATGCAATTCCAGGCCGACATGCTTGGCGTGCCCGTGGTGCGTCCGCGCGTGGCGGAGACGACCGCGCTCGGCGCCGCGTATCTCGCCGGCCTCGCGGTCGGCTATTGGAAAGACCCGAAGGAAATCGCCGCGCAATGGCAGGCCGACCGGCGCTTCGTGCCCGCGATGAAACCGGCGCAGCGCAAGAAACTCCTCTCCGGCTGGAACAAGGCGCTCACGCGCGCGAAGCGCTGGGAAGACGCGGAGTGAGGCGGAGCGGTGCGGCTTGTTTTCCGCATCCCGACTGCCCTACCGTGCGGGAGATCGTATCGCTTCGCTCTCGTCTCCTCGCCACCCTTCCTTCCCGTGAATTTCCGCCTCATCCGTCTCCTCGCACCGATCTTGTTCTCGCTGTTCGCCGTCGCCGCGGGCGCACAGACCGCGTCACTCCCCGCGAAGGAAAAATTTCATCTCTTCCTCCTGATCGGACAGTCGAACATGGCGGGCCGCGGCATCGTGACACCGCAGGACCAGACGGCGCCGGCGCGCGTGGTGATGCTGAACAAGTCCGGCGAATGGGTGCCGGCCACCGATCCGATGCACTTCGACAAGACCGCGGCGGGCGTGGGACTCGGGCGGACGTTCGGGATCGAAATCGCCGCCGCCACTCCGGGCGTGACGATCGGACTGATTCCGTGCGCGGTCGGAGGCTCGCCAATCGACACGTGGAAACCGGGCGTGTTCTACGACGCGACCAAGAGCCACCCGTGGGACGATGCGATGCGCCGCGCCCACCTCGCGCTGCAGGCCGGAACGCTCAAGGGCATCCTGTGGCATCAGGGGGAATCGGATTCGAAGGCCGACCTCGCGCCGACCTATGAGGGGAAATTGCACGACCTCATCGCGCGGCTGCGGACGGAATTTCAACTCCCGAAAGTGCCGTTCATCGCGGGCCAGATGGGAAACTTTCCCGCGGCCCCGTGGGACGAGTTCAGAACTCAGGTGGATCGCGTGCACCGGGAATTGCCGGCCAAGGTGAAGGGCACGGCGTTTGTCAGTTCGGAGGGGCTCAACCACAAGGGCGATAATCTGCACTTCGACGCCGACTCGTACCGCATTTTCGGGAAGCGCTACGCCGAGGCGTACCTCAAGCTTGTCCGCGGAAAATAAGATCGGGCGACTCCCATTTCCCATGAGAATCCCGCACTGGCTGTTCTTCCTCGCATGCATCGCTCCGGGCTTTGCGGCCACGCCGACGCGGCCCAACATCGTCTGGATCATCGCCGACGACATGTCTCCCGACACCGGCGCGTACGGGTACGCGGGCGTGAAGACGCCCCACCTTGATCGCCTCGCAGCGGAGGGCCGGCGCTACCTCAACGCGTACGTGAGCGCGCCCGTGTGCAGCTCGTCCCGCTCGGCGTTCATCCTCGGCACGTATCAGACCACGACTGGCCTGCACGCGCATGACGTCGAAAACCCGCAGCCGCTCGCCGCACCGTACCGGCCCCTGCCCGCGCTGTTGCGGGAGGCGGGATGGTTTGTGACCAACGCGCCCGCGCCCGGCACGGCGCGGAACGGGCGGGCCCTCACGCGCGCGAAGACGCACTACAATTTTGCGCACGACCCAGCTCAGATGTACGACGGCAACGACTGGCGCAAACGCGCGAAGGGGCAGCCGTTCTTCGCGCAATTTCAAATCGCGGAGCCGCACCGGCCATTCCCCGTTCCGGAAAAATTCGACGAGCAGGCGCTCCGCGACATCAAGCTGCCGCCAAATTATCCCGACCACCCGCTCATGCGCCGCGACTGGTACGCGTACCTCCGCAGTGTCGAGGAGGTCGACCGGAAGGTCGGACGCATCCTCGCGGAACTGGAGGCCGAGGGCGTGCTGCAGGACACGCTGGTGGTTTTCTTTGGCGACAACGGCCGACCGATGCCGTGGGGCAAGCAATGGATCAGCGTCGAGGGCCTCCGCGTTCCGCTCATCGTGCGCGGGCCCACGGTCACGGAAAAGGGCGGCGTTGAATCGCGTCCCGTCAGCATGATCGACCTCGCACCGACCGTGCTCACGCTCGCGGGCCTCCCGGTACCGAAGTGGATGGAGGGTCGTCCGATTCTCGGTGCGCCGTTTCCTGATCGCGCCGTCATCTTCGCGGCGCGCGACCGCTGCGGCGACGCGCAGGATCGGATCCGCGCCGTCATCAGCGAGACCCATCTCTTCGTGAAAAACTACGATCCGCAACTGCCGTTCCTCAATTGGTCGAGCTACAAGGAAACCAGTTACCCCGGGATGGCGTTGCTGCGCGTGTTGGGGAAGGCCGGGACACTCTCTCCGCTGCAGGCCGCGTTCCTCGCGTCCGGCCGCCGTCCGATCGAACTCTACGATCTGCGCACGGATCCGTTGGGCGTCACCAACATCGCCGACGATCCGCGCCAAGCCTCCGTCGTCGCTGATCTACAACGCAAACTTGCGGCCTGGGTCGTCGCGACCGGCGATCGCGGCGCGTTGCCCGATCCGCCGACCGAGCCGTCGCTGGCGGAAATCCAAAAATCGAAGCGCCTTGACTATCAGCGGGCGTGGAAGGCGCGCGGCCTCCCGGCGGAACCCTCCGACGAAGAACGCCTCGCGTGGTGGGAGCGCAGTTATCGTCTTTCGCCGCCGCTCCCCGCCAAGCCGTAGCACGCCGATCCCGTTACACCTGCTCCGGCCACACGCCGTGGCAATGGTACTTCGCCCAGAGCGGGGCAGTCTTTTCATTTTTCCGAAAAGCAATCGCGACGATGCCCGCCACCACGCCGCCGGACCGCTCGATCAATTCCACCGCCGCCGCCGCGGTGGCGCCCGTCTCGATCCACTCATCCGTCAGGAGCACGCGCGTTCCCGCCGGCCACGGATTCGCCCGCAACTCGAACGCCTTCTCCGCGCCCGAGTAGTCGCGGAACGCCACGCGCTCGTTTTTCACCGGCAGTTTGCCGCCCTTGCGCACGGGCACAAAGCCCACGCCCAATTTCAACGCGAGGGCGGTGCCCACGACGAACCCGAGCGCGTCCGTACCGACAACGCGCTGCACGCCCGCCTCGCGAAACGGCGCGACCAGATCATCGACGAGCGCAGCGAAGGCCGCCGGCTCCGCGAAGATCGGCGTCACGTCGCTGCGTTTGTAGTGCAGCTTGCTCCGGTCGATGAGGTGCAGATAGTCCACGCCTTCCGTTGAGCCGCCACCCAGCCCGCGACGCAACGTCAACTTTTTCTCCGCCCGTCACCAAAATGTCCGCCCGCCGTAAAGTCATCATCGATCAGGACACGCTCGGCCCCGCCACGACCAATCTGCAGTCCATCGCGCTGCTGCTCCAGTCTCCCGCAGCTGAGGTGCTCGGCATCTGCGTGCCCACGGGCGATCACTGGCGCGACCAGCAGGTGCGGCACGCGTTGCGTTTTCTCGAAATCATCGGCCGCACCGACGTACCGGTCGTTCCCGGTGCCGTGATGCCGCTCGTCAACACGCCCGAGGCCACGGCACAGTGGGAAAAACAACACGGCAAGCTCGTCTACAACGGTGCGTGGGACCTCAACCGCCCCGGCAAATGGGCCGATCCGCGGCACACGCCCGATCTGGTCGAAGGCAACCCCACCACCCGCCCGGCGGATGAAACCGCCGCCGCCTTCATCGTCCGTCAGGCCCGCGCCCACCCGGGAGAGATTTCTCTCTGGTGCGCCGCGCCGCTCACCGACGTCGCCCAGGCGCTCGCCCTCGAGCCCGCGCTGCCCTCGCTCCTCCGCGAACTGCACTTCATGGGCGGTGCCTTTCACCCGATGACCGAGGCGCGCGAGTTCAGGCACACGCCGCGCCGCGAATTTAACATCCGCTTCGACGCCGAGGCCGCGCACGCCGTGCTTCGCACCCCTTGGTCACGCGTCACGTGTTCGCCGATCGATGTCTCCAACCACACGCGCTCCACACCGGAGATGTTCGCGGCGATCGCAAAATCCGATACGCCGCTCGCACGCTACCTTAACCGCTTTGGCCATCGCAACCGCCCGATGTGGGACGAGGTCGCCGCCGCCACCTGGCTCGACGAGTCGCTCGTCACGCGCTTCGACGATTACTTCGTCGACGTGAATCTGGACTGCGGCCCCGGTTACGGCGACATGCTCAGCTGGGATCCCGGCCACGAACCCGGCCGGGGCGAACGCCGCGCCCGCGTCCAAAAACACCTCGACGACGCGCGGTTTTACGAGGCGTTTGTCGCGCTCTGCTCGCGATAGCATCCGTTCCGTTATCTTCTCCCGCATGCGCCTCCTGCTCGTCCTTTCCGCCGTCACGCTCCTGCTCCGTGCAACGGGTCTCGCGCAATCCGCCCGGCCTCCCGTCGACCTGATCATCACCCACGCCCACGTCGTGACGATGAACGACCGTCGCACGATCATCGAGGATGGCGCCGTGATCATCAGCGACTCGCGCATCGTTGCCGTCGGACCCGCCGCGATCACGGCGCTCTACACCGCCCAAAAAACCATCGACGCCCACGGCGCGATCGTGCTGCCGGGCATGATCAATACCCACACCCACGCCTCGATGACGGTGTTCCGCGGCCTCGGTGACGACGTGCCCGATCGGCTGCGCAAGCTCATCTTCCCGCTCGAAAAGGCGCTCATCGATCGCGAACTCGTTTACTGGGGCGCACTCCACGGTTTCATCGAGATGGTCGAGGGCGGCGTCACCACCGCCGTCGACATGTATTACTTCGAGGACGAGGTCGCCCGCGCCGCGAAAAAGGTCGGCATCCGCGGCGTCCTGGGCGAAAGCATCCTCAACTTCCCCACGCCCGATGCCCCCGAGCCCTACGGCGGATTGGCCTACGCGAAGAAATTTGCCACCGAGTACCGGAACGACCCGCTCATCACCCCCGCCCTCGCGCCGCACGCGCCTTACTCGCTCGACGCCGACCATCTCCGCCTCGTCGCGCAAGCCTCCGCCAAACTCGACCTTCCCGTGCTCATGCATGTGGCGGAAATGACCGACGAGGTCGCCACCCTCCGCAAGGAGCGCAACCAGACTCCCGTCGAATACCTCGACTCGCTCGGCCTCCTCAACCGCCGGCTCGTCGCTGCACATTGCATTTTCGTCACCGACTCCGACATCGCGCTGCTGAAGACCCGCGACGTCGGCATCGCCCACAACATGGTCGCCAACATCAAGTCCGCCAAGGGCGTGGCGCCCGCGTTGAAAATGTACGACGAAGGTCTGCGCGTCGGCCTCGGCACCGACGGCCCGATGAGCGGCAACACCCTCGATGTCATCGGCCAGCTCGGCTACGTCGCGAAGGTCCACAAGCTCGATCGCAAGGATCGCAACGTGATGCCGGCAATTAACGTGGTGGACATGGCCACACGTGGCGGGGCGCGGTCGCTGCATCGCGAGGCGGACCTCGGTTCGATCGAGCCCGGCAAACTCGCCGATCTCATCATCCTCGATCACGAGTCCACCGCCTTTGTGCCGCTCTTCGACGTCTATTCGACCCTCGTCTACGCCGCCGGCCCCAAAGACGTGCGCACGACGATCATCCACGGCCGCGTCGTCATGCAGGATCGCAGGATGCTCACGATCGACACCGCCGAGGTGCGGGCGCACCTGCGCGACATCGCCCGGCGGATTCAGGCGAAAGTGGCGGCGGGGTTGAAGTGAGAGGTGGGAATTTTTTCGCCCTGCGACATATCCACCCACGGCGCACAATCGTTCAAAGGTTCAACCACTGGCGCAGTCGCTGGTCGAGAGCAGTCTGATCTGCGACCGTTAACCGCCCCACCGTTTTCAAGACGAGTCCGGCCGCAACGGTGGCCAATTGTGCCTTCACGCCACAAGGAACGTTCAAGCCGGCGAGCTTCCAGTCCTGCAATGGAAAATCGGTATTCATGCCCTGCGACGAAATTGGGACGATAAACAGGTCCCCGTGCCGCAATTCCCTGCCGACCACGACAGCCGGTCTCACTTTCCGACTGCTCAAGTCCGTAAACGGCACCGGCAGAAGAACCACTTCATTTCGCAAGGAGGACATTGAAGACATCGTCCGCCGGATTATCCCACGTCCGCATCAACGCAGCCTCCGACGCCTTCAACCACGCCACTCTCTCCGCGTCCGTTTCTTTTGTCTGCACCGTGACCGTCACCCGGGCGTGATTGGGCAGCGGCAACGGATTGGCCAGACGTAGCACGCCATCCTCATAGATCGCCTCAAGCGTTGTGGACATAATCAAAGAGTACCGGAGCACGCGGTCGGTGCAAGTCTTGCCCGGTGCAAACACTGTTTGCGTACCGAGGCGATTTGTTTTCTTTCTCCCGGTTTTCGTCCGAACACCTATGCACTACAAACTGACCGCCATTGTCCTAGCCGCCGCGCTCCCCTCGCTGCTCGGCGCCCAAACCAACGCGCCCGGCGCTTCCGCACCCACCGTGCTCGAAGCGTTCACTGTCACGGGCTCCAACCTCCGCGCCGGTGAATCCACCGGCGGGGCCAACCTCCGTGTCGTCACCGCCGCGGAAATCGACCAGGCCGGCACCGGCAGCCTGTTCACCTTCCTCAAGAAGATCCCCGAAGCCGGCGCCAACGGCTTCGGCGAGAACCGCGTCAACACGTCGTCGCCCGGCACGGCCTCCGTATCGCTCCGCGGCCTCGGCGCGAATTCCACGCTCGTCCTCCTCAATGGCCGCCGTATGACGGTCGCGCCGTTCGCCCAGGGCGGCAGCGCCGCCTCGCTCGGTACGATTCAATTCGTCGATCTCAACATGATCCCGACCGACGCCATCGCGCGCGTTGAGGTCCTCAAGGACGGCGCCTCCGCCATCTACGGGGCCGATGCCGTTTCGGGCGTCGTCAACCTCATCCTCAAGGACAACGTCCAGGGCTCCACGCTTCGCGCCTTCTACGGTGACTTCCCCGGCGGCATCGCGGCGAACACCTTCAAGGGCAGCGTCTACGCCGGAGCGAAGTCAGGTCCGCTGAAGATTTTCGCCCTCGGGAATTACATGCATCAGGCGAAGATTCAGTACGGCGAACTCTCGCCGAAGCTGCTCTTCCTTTCGAACGGCAGCAATCCCGGTACATTCACCGTACCCGTCGGCGGCCTGAACCCGATCACGGGTGCGACCATTGCCGCCGGCACCGCCGCCGCCGCGCGCACGTTCACCGTCGACTCTTCCGCAGCAGCCTTCCCGCCGGTCTTCAACACGACCGCCGCCACCGCCACGCAGAACCGCTACAACAGCAACGAGGCGCTCACCCCGCAGCCGCGCGTCACGCGCTACGGCGCGCTGGCGACCGCCAGCTATGAGCTCGCTCCATCGCTCACGGCGTTTGCCGAGGTGAATTTCCAGAAGAACACCAACCTCGAGTATCTCTCCCCGAGCCCGATCACCAACCTCAACACCGTCACGCTTCCCGCCAACGCCGCCTTCAATCCCTTCGGCGTCGCCGTCGTCAACGATCCCAGTCCCGCCATCGGCGCCACACTCATCTACCGCTTCACCGAGGCCGGTCCCCGCGTGACGGAGACCACCAACGAATTCAAACGCCTCGTCGGTGGCGTGAAGGGCAAAGTCGGCGCCACCTGGGCGTGGGACGCTTCGCTCCTCTACAACCGCTCGACCGCGCACAACGACCTCCCGTCCGGCTGGCTCTCGCAGGCCGCCGTCAATGCCGCTCTCGCAGACACCAATCGCGCCACCGCGCTGAATCTCTTCACCAACGGCACGAAGATCACCAACAACCCCGCCACCATCGCAAAACTCCCCACGACGGGCACGCGCGACGCGTTCACCGAACTCACGGCGCTCGACGCCAAGGCGACGGGTTCCGTTTACAAACTCTCCGCCGGCGACCTCAACCTCGCAACGGGTCTGGAGTGGCGCGAAGAGCGCTTCCGGGATCATCGTACCCAGGACCAGCTCCTCAATCAGTCCACGCCGGTTCCGCAGTCCAAGGGCACGCGTCGCGTGCAGTCCGCCTACGCCGAGTTCAGTCTCCCGGTGACCGCACCCGCCCAGAAAATCACGGGTCTCTCCACTCTGGAGCTGAACGCCGCCGGCCGCGCCGAGCATTACAGCGACGCCGGCTTCAAGAACACCTCGGTGCCGAAGCTCGGCCTCCGCTGGCAGCCGATCGACAGCCAGGTCACGTTCCGCGCCTCGTGGGGCAAGGGCTACCGCGCCCCGTCGCTCGCCGAGCTCTACCAGCCGCAGTCCACGAGCATCGTGTTCAACATCGCCGACCCGCTCCGCGCGGGCAAAACCGGTTCGAACATCAACGACAGCGCCACCGGTCAGCGCCAGCTCGTTTCCGGAGGCAACCCATTGCTGAGCCCCGAAAAATCCGAGTCGTATAACTACGGCGTGCTGTTTCAACCGAAGGCGCTCGCCGGGCTCTCGTTCAGCGCTGATTTCTACAAGGTAGACGTCACGGACCGCATTGGCTCGCCCGCCACGCCGGCGATCATCCTCGCGAACCCGACCCTCTTCCCGGGTTTCGTCGATCGCGCCGCAACCACTGCCAGCGACACCGCGAACAATCTGCCCGGCGAACTCCTCCGCATCCGCACCGTCACCGGCAACTACGGCACGGCTGTCACGAAGGGCATGGACCTGAGCGCCGAATACCGTTTTGCCACCAAGGACTTCGGCCGGTTCACCGCGCGCGCCGCCAGCAGCACGGTGTTTCACGCCGTCATCAAGACGCGGCCGGACCTCGCCTCCGTCGAGACCCTCCGCACCTACGAGGTCCCTAATTTCCGTGGCAATGCCAGCCTCACCTGGAATTACCAGAAATTCGGCGCCGGCCTCTCCGCCGACTACATCGCCGGGTTCGCCGATCTTGCTCCGAGCGCAGTCCGCGTGAAGCAGCAGACTATCACCGGCCTGCAGCTCAGCTACGACCTGCCGTATGCGACCAAGCTCACGGTCGGCGCGAACAACCTGTTCGACAAGAATCCTCCGCTCACGGCGTCCACCACCGGCTACGCCGAGCAGACGAACTACTTCCTGCCGCGCTTCCTCTACATGGAAGTGACGAAGAAGTTCTGAGTCCCGCGTCGAATTCGTTAGCAAAAAAAGCCGTGCGCTTTCGGGCGCACGGCTTTTTTGTGATCCGCGAACGGTCGCCTCAACTTCCCCAGCGCCCCTCGATGAAGATATAACTGCCGCCCCGGCGTTCCCAGCGCGGTTCGATCCAAGAGCGATGGCCGCGCGGCGGCATCTCGTAGTGGCCGGCGATCCAGACGTGCCGGCCGCCGCGCCAAGCCCAGTAGCCGTTGATCCAAACATAATCGCGTCCCGGACGCGCATACACGATCTCATGGCGCGGAGGCGGGGGCGCGGACGACACCATGATCTCGATCCCGGGAGCGGGCGATCCGGCGATCACGACCTGCGGCGCAGTGGGCGGAGGAGCCATCACCGCGACTTCACTCCAATAGCCATCGATGAAAACGTACCGGCCGCCACGCAATTCCCAACGCGGGCCGATCCAAACCACATTGGACCTAGGCGGAGCGACCCAGCGTCCACCGACCCAGACATGGCGCCCGCCACGCCAGGACCAGTAGCCATTCATCCAAACATAGTGCGGCGCGGGACGTTCGACGATCACCTCCCGCTGCGGCGGCGGTGGCGGGGTGGTGGCATAGATTTCCTGCGGAGGCGGCTGGGGAGCAGCCCTGACCACCGTCGCGGGCGGCGACGGCGGCGCGACGTCCCAAAAACCGTCCACCAAGACGAAGCCGTTGTTTTCCTTCCTCCACTGCGGAGCGTGCCAAACGACGTTTTGGGCCGGCGGAATCTCCCAACGGCCCGACTCCCAGACATACGCCCCTTCCTGCCAGCGCCAATGACCGGGCACCCATTGGTGTTGGGCGGACGGCTGCTCACCCGGGGTGTCGCCGACTGCGGGCGACAACGGTGCATCCACCATGGGAGCGGGCCCGATCGTGGGGGCGTTCCCAATGGCGTTTGCCGCGAAACTTCCCGCGGCGGAAAAGATCAACAACGCAACTCCGGGGGCGACGGCATGAAGCCGGCAGAATTTGGTGCTCATGGGGCCGTTAGACGCTGAAACGTCGGCAATGTTTCCTCGGAGATTCCCGGCGCTCCCACCCCAGCACAAGAGCAATTTTGGGAGCCAGCTAAGCCGCAACCGTGCAGTCGAGAGCTCAGAGCGAAGAGCCGAGAGCCCAATCTCCCGAGCAGACGTGCTCGCCGCCCGACCCGAAGTCGAAGTTCACCGTTTGGCTTGACCGCCTCTGGCGGGTTTTGCTCTCAGCTCTCGGCTCTCAGCTCTCGACTGAATTTCTACAGCTAAGTGAAACTAATCCGGCCAGTCAGCGGAGGTTACATTTTGGTTTCACGACTTTCGGCCGTTGCGGCCCGACTCTTGCTGAGCACCGTCCGCATCCGCCGAAACTCGCCAAAACCCTTCTCATGGCCATCCACGTCGCCCTCCACCATAAGACCGCCTACCGCTACGACCGGCTCGTCCGCCTCGGACCCCAGGTGGTCCGGCTGCGCCCCGCGGCCCATTGCCGCACGTCGGTCCTCAGCTACTCACTCAAGGTCGAGCCCGCGTGCCACTTCCTAAACTGGCACCAGGATCCCCAGGGCAACTACCTCGCCCGTCTCGTCTTCCCCCAGCCCACCCGCTCCTTTTCCGTCGAAGTCGACCTGGTCGCCGAGATGGCGGTTTACAACCCGTTCGATTTCTTCCTCGAACCCAGCGCCGAGAAATTTCCGTTCGCCTACGACGCCACGCTCGCCGTCGAACTCGCCCCCTACCTGCGCAAGGACGACCTCGCCACCAACCCCGCGTTCGCCGCGTTTGTCGCCGGCATCGACCGCAAGCCCCAGCGCACGATTGACTTTCTCGTCGGACTCAACCGCCGGATCAACCAACTCGTCCGCTACATCATTCGGCTCGAGCCGGGTGTCCAGACCCCGGAGGAAACGCTCACGAAGGCCACCGGCTCCTGCCGCGATTCCGGCTGGCTCCTCGTACAGGCGCTCCGCCATTGCGGCCTCGCAGCCCGCTTCGTCTCCGGCTACCTGATCCAGCTCAAGGCCGATCAAAAATCCCTCGACGGTCCCTCCGGGGCCGAAAAGGACTTCACCGACCTCCACGCGTGGTGCGAGGTCTACCTCCCGGGCGCCGGCTGGCTCGGTCTCGATCCGACATCCGGCCTCCTCGCCGGCGAGGGGCATCTGCCGCTCGCCTGTTCACCCGAGCCCTCCAGCGCCGCACCCATCTCCGGCGGCGTCGACAAGAGCGAGGTCACGTTCGACTTCGCGATGTCCGTTTCGCGCATCTACGAGTCGCCGCGCGTCACGTTTCCCTACACCGACCAACAATGGGCCGCGATTGACGCGCTTGGCGAAAAAATCGACTCCACCCTCCGCGACCGCGACGTCCGTCTCACCATGGGCGGAGAGCCCACGTTTATTTCGATCGACGACATGGACGGTCCCGAATGGAACACCGCCGCCGTCGGCCCGCGCAAGCGCCAGCTCGCCGAGACGTTGATCAAGCGCCTCTGGAACCACTACGGCGCCGGCGGCTTCATCCACTACGGCCAGGGCAAGTGGTATCCCGGCGAACAACTCCCGCGCTGGGCGTTCTCCGCCATCTGGCGGCGCGACGGCCAGCCGGTCTGGAAAAATCCCGCGCTGCTCGCCGACATCGCCAAGACGGAAAACTACGACGCCAACGACGCCCACCGCTTCGCCACCCGTCTCGGCGCGCACCTCGGTGTCGGCGACAAATGGCTCCTGCCCGGTTACGAGGACGCGTTCTATCATCTTTGGAAAGAACGCCGCCTGCCCACGAACGTCGATCCGCTGAAAAACAATCTCGCCGACGCCCAGGAGCGCGCGCGACTCGCGAAAATCTTCGAGCAAGGCCTCGACCGGGTCATCGGCTACGCCCTCCCGCTCGAGCGCGCCGCACCGTGGGGCTGGGCCAGCGGGCCTTGGTTCCTTCGTCCCGAGACGATGTATCTCATCCCCGGCGATTCGCCGATGGGCCTCCGACTGCCGCTCGATTCCCAGCCGTGGATCGCGCCGACTGACGTCCGCCATCTCATCACGCCCGATCCGCAACTGGAATTGCCGCCGCTCCCCGATGCCGACGCGCTGGCCCGTCAATATCGCCAAGCCGCGAGTCCGGCCTCGACGTCCACCGCCGCTCGTCTCGCCGAACTCCGCCGCGGTGCCGGTTTCCCCGGCGATCACGATCCGCGCCCGCAATCCCTCCCGCCCGCCGACCGCGTGCCGGCATCACAGGAAAGCGCCTCGTGGATCGTCCGCACCGCCCTCTGCGTGCAACCGCGGGAAGGCCACCTCTTCATTTTCATGCCGCCTGTGCGCACGACCGAGGACTACCTCGACCTGCTCACCGCCATCGAGGCCACCGCGGCGGACTTGTCGCTGCCCGTCGTGATCGAGGGCTATCTTCCGCCCCACGACCCGCGCCTCAACAGCATCAAGGTCACGCCCGATCCCGGCGTGATCGAGGTCAACATTCACCCGTCCTCGACATGGAAGGAACTCAGCGAAAAAACCGAATTCCTGTACGAGGCCGCCCGCCAGTCGCGGCTTGGCACTGACAAGTTCATGCTCGACGGCCGCCACACCGGCACGGGAGGAGGCAACCACCTCATCCTCGGCGGCGAACGCCCGTCCGACAGTCCGCTGCTCCGTCGACCGCACCTCCTGCAAAGCCTGCTCTCGTACTGGCACAATCATCCGTCGCTGAGTTATCTGTTTTCCGGACTCTTCATCGGCCCGACGTCACAGGCGCCGCGCGTCGACGAGGCACGCAACGATTCGCTCTACGAACTGGAAATCGCCTTTCGAGAGCTCGCCCGCAACCAGGAGCAATATGCTTCGACACCACCATGGCTCGTCGACCGCATCTTTCGCAACCTGCTCACCGACGTCTCGGGCAACACCCACCGCGCCGAGTTCTGCATCGACAAGCTCTACTCTCCCGACAGCGCCACGGGCCGCCTCGGCCTGCTCGAGCTGCGCGCCTTTGAAATGCCGCCGCACGCGCGGATGAGCCTGGCGCAACAACTCCTCCTCCGCGGCCTCGTCGCGCGCTTCTGGGACAATCCGTACGCGCCCGAGCGCCTCGTCCGCTGGGGCACCGACCTCCACGATCGTTACCTGCTCCCGCATTACTGCCGGCAGGATTTCGCCGACGTCATGGCGGATTTGCGCCGTTGGGAACTGCCGTTCGAGGAGGATTGGTTCGCGCCGCATTTCGAATTTCGTTTCCCGCTCAACGGCCGCGTCAACTACCGCGGCATGGATCTGGAGCTACGTCACGCGCTCGAGCCCTGGCATGTCATGGGCGAGGAAGGCGCGCCCGGCGGCACGGTGCGGTTTGTCGACTCGTCCGTCGAACGGCTCCAGGTCAAAGTGACCGGCCTCACACCCGAACGCTACTACGTCGCGTGCAACGGCGCGCGCGTCCCGCTCCAGCCCACCGGCGTCAACGGCGAATTCGTCGCGGGCGTCCGCTATCGCGCGTGGCAGCCGCCGTCGTGCCTGCACCCGACGATCGGAGTCGACGCGCCGCTGGTGTTTGATCTCGTCGACGGCTGGAACGACAAGGCGCTCGGCGGCTGCACGTACCATGTCGCGCATCCGGGCGGCCGCAACTACGCGACGTTCCCGGTGAACAGCTATGAGGCGGAGAGCCGACGCTTCGCGCGCTTCGTGCCCCAAGGCCACACGCCAGGCCGGCCGCTGCCGATCCCGGCCCGAGAAGTCGCGCCCGAACAGCCCCACACGCTCGACCTGCGCGATCCGTTCAAGGTGGCGAGGTAAACCTTACCACTTGTTGTCGCTCCTCGTAGCCGTTCTCCTGCGCTGACGACCTTTCTTCGTCCGACGAAATTTTCCTCCTCCTGAAGCGTCACCGCTTCAGGTCATGCATGCCTCCGTCGTCCGCGCGTTCGTCCGTCGTCTTGGGATCACGCTCGGCTGCGTCGCGCCGCTGGCCATCGCGATCGCGGGGCCTGCAGCCCCGCACCCCGCGCCCGACGCCGCCTGGGCCCGGCTGCCCCCGCACCCGCGCCTCGTCGCCACCGCCGCGCAGTGGCAGGCGCTTCGCGACCGCCTCGCCATCGCCCGTCCCAACTCCGCGGCGCCCGCTCCGTCCCCGTCCTCCGGCACCGACCCCGTCTCTGTCCGCCTTTTTGCTCTGATCCGCGAACGCGCCGAGGCGATCCTCGCGCTTCCTCCCGTCGTCATCACCCAGCGCAAACGCGGCGCCCTCGCCGGCACGATCCTCGAGCCCGCCCGCGAGATTCAGCGCCGCGTTCTCGCCCTCGCCGTCACCGCGCGCCTCACCGACGATCCGCGTTTCCGCGACCGCACCCTCGTCGAACTCCACCGTCTCACCGATCTCCCGGACTGGAATCCGGCCGTCTTTCTCGACACCGCCGAGGCCACCCTCGCGGTCGCCGTCGGTTACGACTGGCTGTACGACACGCTCCCGCCCGCGGAACGCGACACCCTCGCCACCGCTCTCATCGACAAAGGTCTGCGCGCCTCCTTCGATTCCCCCGCCAAGTTCCTCTCGTGGGTCCGCGGCTCCAACAACTGGAACCAAGTCTGCCACGGCGCGCTCGTGATCGGCGCGCTCGCGGTGGCCGACCGCGAACCTGCGCTCGCGCAACGCACCGTCCAACGCGCGGTCGACGATCTCCACTTCTCCGCGAAAGCCTACGCGCCCGATGGCGTCTACCCCGAAGGCCCGATGTACTGGTCCTACGGTACCACGTTTCACGTCGCGATGCTCTCCGCGCTGGAGACGGCGCTCGGTGATCGTTGTGGCCTCGACACCTTTCCCGGATTCCTCGCCACGCCCGACTACCTGAACCAGGTCACCGCGCCCGGCGGCGAGATGTTTAACTACGCCGACTCCACCGGGAGCCGCGGTTTCGAACCCGCTCTCTTCTGGTTCGCCCGTCAACTCCGCCAGCCGGCCGCCATCAGTTGGGAACTCGATTTTCTCAACCGGCCCGCCGCCGCCCCTTCGCGCGCGACCGCCCACCCCCGCTCGTCCGACGCCCGCTCACGCCATCTGCCGCTCGCCCTCCTCTGGTGGGACCCCGCGGTCCGTATCCTCCCCGCAACCACGCCTCCGCTCCACTGGAAGGGCGACGGCGCCGTCCCCGTCGCCGTCCACCGCAGCGCATGGTCCGATCCCCTGGCCGTCTACGTCGCGATCAAGGGCGGCCGTCCCGGCGTCTCCCACGGCCACATGGATGTCGGTTCCTTCATCTTCGAAGCCGACGGCGTGCGTTGGGCCGTCGACCCGGGCGGCCAATCCTACTCCACCGCCTATCAAACCGGGATCGATTCCTCGCTCTGGCGTTTCACCCAAGACAGCCCGCGTTGGACGATTTTCCGGCTTGGAGCCGAAGGTCACAACCTCCTCCGCTTCGACCAGGCTGCACAACGCGTCGGCGCCTCCGCTCCAATCACGCGCTTTGTCGCCACCGGTCCGGCGCCCTACACGCAACTCGACCTCACCGCCGTCTCCGGCGACCGCGTGAAATCCGCGCACCGCGGGGTGATGCTCCTCGCCGACCGTCGCGTCGTTTTCCAGGATGAGTGGACCACCGCCGCGGCCGCCACGACCGCCACCTGGCAGTGGCTCACGCACGCCGCCGTCACCCTCGAACCCACCGGCGCCCTCCTGCGCCAGGACGGAAAAACGCTCCGGCTCCGCCTCCTGGCGCCGGCCGATGCCACGGTCACCGTCGAAGACACCGCGCGACTCCTTCACGCCCAGGACGAACCCACGCCCGGCCTCCGCCGTATCGTGATTCTCACCACGACCCCGCCCGACACGTCCGCCCGCTTTGTCATCGTCGCCGAACCCGGCTCGGTCGCGCCGGCCCTCGCCACCGCACCGCCCATCGCGATCAGCGCGCTGGAGGCGTGGTGAGGAACCGTCACTGGCTCCTCCGGTCGCAGCCGGCGGGGGTTTGCCCAAGCCAGGTTGTCAGAAAAATGGGGGCAGAAAAATTTCCAGCCGGGAGGATGAAGATTTTTTTGCCCCCATCTTTTTGCCCCTCGGATGGAGGCGCTTTGGCCCCAAACCCCGCACCAGGCGAAGGATTGGGGTTTTATTCCGCTGTCCCCATTCCTCTGTCCAACCTCCGGCCAAAACAAGCCGTTGACAGGGGAACGGGGACAAAGGAATCGACGGTGCCCTCGTTGTCCCGCGAGCGGATGGCGGACATCACCGCGGAGCGTTTGCGACGGGAAAAAATGTCGGCCATGGAAGTTTGGCTGCCGCACACCACTCCACTTCGCGCTCAAGATGATCCGAATCCCGTTGGGGCGCAGACTTGCTGCGCCCCTACGGAGTGCTTGGTCTCATACGGCGCCAATCGCCTCTGCTTGAATGCGACGTGGAATCCGTCGCGGCGGCATCCTGCGTCCCGGCGGTCAATCGCGGTAGACGCCGGCCACACGGATTTCCCGGACCGCATGGTCGCTTCAATCAAGGATTCAATCTGAGATTTCCGCCCGTGCACGGAGTATGTTCGGTCGGGACGGCAATTGCGCGCACGTGCGCGCAAGTGAGCGGGAGAGGTGTTCGACCGTCAGGGCGCGGGCCTCCTCGACGCCCGGCGTCACACCGACACCGACTATTTGGTGGGCTGCCGCCAAAAACGAAACACAGTGGAATACGACCACGCCGGCGATACCTTACGGCGCGACGCCGGGGAACCGATCGCCGGTCCCGCGGAGAGTGCGGGTCACGAGCCGGACCCGAGTTCGGGCGCCGGTGCCTGTGGCGGTGGAGGGAACGACAACTCGATGTAATCGCCCGGCACGAGTTGGGAGACCGCTTGCGCTACGTAATCCGTGTGCTGGCGAATGAGCCGCCAGTCGGTGGTCATCACGACGAGCACCGCGCGCCGACGGTCGGAGAAGTTCTGCTGGTAACGGAGATTTTGATCGGTGGAGACAACGGCGAAAAAAGCCTCCGCTTCGGCGGCGCGCAACAGCTCGCCGTTCTGCAGGGTGCCCCAGCCAAGCTCGAAAGCGGTGACGATCTCGTGTCCGACGAGAAAGCGGCGCAACGGCACGGGCGTGCCTTGATCGAAGAGAATCTTCACGGCCACCGCACTCAGGCTTCGACGAGGCTGCGCTGGGCGTGCTCCAGCACGGCCTCAACTTGGCCGCGGGAGACGCCGGGAAACCACTCCAGAAAATTTTCCACCGTGGCGCCGCTCTCGAGATTTTCGAACAGCGCCTTCACCGGGACCCGCGTGCCCTTGAACAGCCAGACTCCGCTGACTTTCCCCGGAATCCGCTCCACCGCGGAGCACTGCGACCAATTGAGCATGCCGGAAAAATGCCGGCGGGACGGGCCGAACGCAAGCCGCGCTTCGGTCTCTCGTCGCGTGAATTCCTGCCGCACCTTCTCGGCGCCCGGCGACTTCAACCCGCCTCAGCCGAGAGCTCGTTTCAGCCGGGCAAGCAGGCGGGCTTCGTTTTTCCGGGTCAGCTCATGCTCCCAAATTCGCAGGACCCGCCAGCCCATCGCCCGCAGCGTGCGGGTGACGAGACGGTCGCGGGTGCGGTTCGCGGCGATTTTCCTGCGCCAGAACGCGGCGTTGTTTTTCGGCTGCGTGGCATGGAGCGGACAGCCGTGCCAAAAGCAGCCGTCGACAAAGACGGCAAGACGTTGGGCGCGGAAGACAAAATCCGGTTTCACGCGGAACGGCTTCAACTGCCCGCCTTCCACTTTCCCCTGGAGCGAAGCTCCCCGTCGCCAGCCGGTGAAGCCGTGGGCCCGGAAAATCGCGATGAGCCGCAGCTCGGTGGCCGCGTTGCCGCGCGAGCGGATGGCCGACATCACGGCGGAGCGTTTACGTTTCGAGAAGACGTCGGACATGGCGTTGATTGGATTCCGAGGACTACGTGAAGAGATTCGTCACGAATAGCAGGTCGGAAATTCGCCTTGCCACCCATACCTTGTATTACCAGGGTATTGCCTGGTTTTACCAGGGGTATCCCTGGTAATACCAGGTAAGCAACCGACGATGACCAAACTGGCCCTGCTCTTTCACTCCGAAGTCCGCGCCGAAATGCTCCGACTTCTGTTCGGCGCACGCCAGCGGGAGATGTATCGCGCCGAGATCATCAGCCACACCCCTTTTGCCCAGGGATCGGTCGAGGAGGAGTTGCAAAAACTGGTCGATTTGGAGCTGATCACCACCGTCAAGGACGGCAACCGCCGCTACTACTCCGCCAACCGCGCCCATCCGATCTACCCTGACCTGCACGCTATTGTGCTCAAAACGTCGGGGCTGAAGGACATCCTGGTCGAGGCGCTCCCAAAGAAAAAAATCACCTTCGCCTTTGTGTTTGGCTCGATCGCCGCCGAAAACGAGCGGGCCGAAAGCGATCTGGACCTCATGATCGTTGGCTCTGCCAGTCACCGCGAACTCGCCTCGGCGCTGCGTTCCGCCGGCGAGCGGATCGGCCGCGAAATCAATCCGCACTTTTTCGATGCGGCCGAACTGGCGCGTCGGGTGAAGGCCAACGATCATTTCTTGAGTGACGTCATGGCCAAACCCAAGCTCTTCATCATTGGAGACGAAAATGAGTTTACCCACCTGGTTGGCCGCGGGCTGGCTCCAAAGCCATAAGACCAGCCGCGCCGAAATCCGCGAACCGCGGTGCATTCCTTCTGATCGTCTGTTTGACGGCTCTGCGCTTCATTTCCACGCTCGATTCCGTGACCTACGCCACCCAGCAACTTACCCACGCCCTGCAGGAGCTTACTCGACGCAGTCGGCAGGATGAGCCGCAGGCCCAGTCATCGGCGCCATCCGTTATTCCCGCTGACCGGCTTCAATTCTCCAAAGAGGTGGAATCCTATCTGGAGCGTCGGCAGGACTATTCCGCCCAAACTCGGCACGTGAGCGTCGGCAGCTACTGAGTTCGACGTGGCATGAATTTTCGTGCCGCGCCGGGGACACGGATTGGGTGGATCGAAATTCGAGGGCGATCTTTCCGACGTTGACGATGGCATCGGCCAGTGATTCTGGCACCCAATGTTTTTCCCAGATTCGATTCAGGTCGATCTTACGGCCCGATTTTTCGACGAGCCAGGCGAAGCGCATGCGCGACCGTCTGCGCGCAGACTTGCTGCGACGCGTCCCACCAAGTCTTCGGCGAGGACGGAGAACCGGTCGACGAACTACGAGATCGATGATCTACACACGATGTATCGCTAAGATTTCAGCGAGGCTAACTGCGAATGGTTCGGCGGATTGAAGCCCTGGTTTCTTTCCCTTCAGTGATTCGTAGCGCCATTTCCATCCTTCGTAGAATGCGTCTGGTTCGACATCGAAGACTGCATAGATCGCATCGGGTGAAGGCTGCAGCGGATAGCCATGCTTCAAGAGCTCGTTCCCGGTGAACACGCGTGGGCCACGCTGCTTGATCCTAAACATTCCGGGATGCGCTTTACTGCCCTGCGAATGTAGCAAGAGGTGCCGGGCGCCCGCAATCTCCGGCTCCAAACGTATCGACCCTCGCCGTGTGCCCGCGCGAAAATTGTAGAGCCCAGATTTTCTGATCCAGGCGAGTTGTTCGTCGCTATCACACCAACCCACAAGAACAGGGTGATCTGCGGGAGGCGTCGAACGTAAGCCGCCCTCGGACTCCCGTTCTGGCACCGCAGCATTCACCGAGTCACTTTCGCGAGCATCCGCGTTGTGGTAAACGTTAAACCGATGAAACGTTCCCCGCTCTCGTGAAGTAGCCCTGTTCGCGACATGGGCGATGACTTCATCGAGGAATCGCGAGAGATGCTGGATGCCTACGGGCTGGCCTTCGCCGCCGGGTTTGATCGCAAACGCGCCAAGCCCCGGCAGGATCTCGTGAAAACCTTTGAACTCTGTCGGATCTGATCTCGCACCAGGGTAAATGATGTAAGCGCCCTCTGATCGGCGGATCGCGTCCCGATACGCGTGCATTTTTAGCAGATCGGCTCGTCGGTAGGTCCCGCGACGCTCCTCCGAGCAGGTTTGAGCAATATCTTCATTCACGGGACCGAACAGCTCCGCGATATTCTCGACGCGATATTTTGCATCAAAGTGGATGTGAACCGCGAGTTCCTGAGCTTCGGCCTCAGTGAGGTCGAATCCATCGGGCCAAAAACTTAAAGTATAGTCGGGGCGCATTCGACGCGTCCACGAGCCTGCGATCGTATGTGCCGCGCTGTGCTGCTGCGTTCGATTGTAGGAAAAGCTAACCTGAAGATGGCGAGGGTGCCGAGTGCATCTCCCCCGAAGTCCGAGTTCGTGGTGCGACTTCAATCTAAGGCTGAGACCGCCGTCGGAATGCTCGAACAAGTCATGCGCGAGGGGAACGGGTAATTCGAACTTGTCGCGGAATAGCCGCAAGAGCTGGAAGAAGACCCAATACTCGTAGAGCGCAGCCATGTCTCGTTTCCCCGCTGCGTAAATATCTTCGCCTCCTTGCCACATTAACTCAGCCGCGAGATCGAATTTCAGCCATGTTGTGAGAATTTCGCGGTAGCCCGGCTTGCGTTGCAGCACTGGGCTGCCGAGCGGAAGGAACTGTGGCACACCAACTCCCTTGAAGAAATCCTTGGATAGCACTTCCGCCAGCGTCTCCTTCATGCGCTGGACGTTTCGACGTAGGCGCTGCCGGTCCGGTCCCTTCGATTTTCCGAGAAGCGCCTCGATGCGCTGGAGAAAGTCGGAGAAGTGCGAGAGCACATGCTTCACGAACCTATTCTCAGCGGTGTCCGTCGACTCGAAGTTCCGGCGCACCGACACGCAATGAGGCAGAGAAGGATGCGCTATTCCCAACCCCTTCATGGTGGCTGATAACGGATGTGATTCGGCCAGATAAATACGGTTATTGCCGGTGGAGATTTGCCGAGCGAAATCCTTCCCGGGACGGCGGAGTCGAGAAATTGAGCGACGTTCTACGATGGAAAACAGGGTTTGGTGCGGGGCCGCAGTGATTCGCTCGAGCGCGGAAAGGAAAGGTTTCGAACCGAGGAGAGCGGAAAGAAATTCGATTTGCCGAGGCAGATTGTGCGGGTCGCTCCGGCTGGACGGCGCGATCCGCATGCGAGCGGTGGCTCGAAGATCGAAAAGCAGCTCGCTGCACTGTTCGGCGATTGCCGAAAGCATACCGCGATAGTCCTCCCGATAGTTGATTTTCGCTGAAAGGATTTCGATGGCACCTCGGGCAACCACCTGCCCGGTGGCTGTTGCGCCTAACATTACTTGCAGCAATCCGGTCTCGATTCCCGTTTCGATCCGGCCGAGGGCCGGCCGAATCGAATTTGGTTTCACCAGACCGCTGGGCTGAACGCAAAGTTGGTCACCGTGGGCGAGCAGTTCGAAATCGTAGCCGCAACCTTCGAGCACCTGCACTTGTTCCTCACCGAACTCAATGGCCTCCGCCACGGTAAGAATCCGAATTGTGGGTGGTTTCGCATCGCTCTGAACAATCCTGATTTTTGCTGCGAGACGCCCTTGCTCATCAAGGCACGCGACTTCGGCTTCTCGGGCGAAGCAGGCCATTTTAGGCCTCTGCGAAACTGACAAACCCGTGAGTTCTTAGACGAGCGAGCATCCGCGTCACCTTGTCAAAACTCAAGGCGTAGTAGGCCTCATCGGCGCGGAAGGTGGCGGTGCCATCCGGTCGCATGCCCAGGGGATCGAGACTTTCGTCTTCCAGTTTTGCCGCGTTAGCGGCGTCGGTTCGCGCGGCCTTGATATGATCGAACAAGCCGGATTCAGCATCCACGTTCCAGGTCCGGGCGCTGTGGCAGAGGATTGCGAGCGCGCTGAGTACGGGTTCGAGTTTTGCACGCGCACCATGCAGGCGAGGCAATAGCTTCTGCACGATTTGAGCATCCATCGCGGAGCGGAAATTCCAATCATCCGCGCTTAACGCGCAATGGCCTTCGATGAACGCCGCGATCTCTTTGGCGACGCGGAAACCGAACTCGGATTGGACAGCGGCAAGGACGTCGAAGAACAATAGAAGCTCTGCCTTTAGTTTTACCTGAGTTTCTTTCTCCGAAACCGAGCGTTGGCCGGCACGTGCAACGAAAGCCTGGCCAAAGGGAGCACCGCGACCGTCGAGCGTAGGCAGGGACACCGGTTTTGGATCGTCGAGGAACCCGGCCAATTCTCCGCCCGCGATGCGAAACTCGATGACGTTTGCGCGATCAAGAACTTTGGGCGAAAACATGTAAGTGGTCTCGTCGATGTTGACGGTACCAATGATAAACAGATTCGGCGGAAGTCTGATTTCGCCCGGTACCCCGTCGCGGACAGCGGGACTACCGTCGGCGGTCCGATCCGCGTGGAGATGGATAGGCTCATCCGACTCGAGCGCCGATAGCAGATCGGCGAAGTACCGCTCGACGTGCGAGAGGTTCATTTCGTCGAGGATGAGGAAGTGCGGCAGGTCCGGCTTCGACCCTGCTCGAAGGATCAGGTCGAGCGTCTTGGTCCGTAGGTAGCGGTTCGGATTCAATCCGTCCGCGTAGCCAAGAACCTGTTCATTGCTGGTCCAATCCGCGCCGACTGAGACGACTTCGTAGGCGCGGTGAGTTGTGGCGCCGCCTTTTCTGACCTCTAGCAACGCACGAGCAGCCGGCTTAAGGTGGGAATCCCAGAAGATGGCATGGCGCGCAAATTTGGGCCCCTCTATCGAATCGTAACTCGCCAGAAATTTTTCGCGCAGTTCTTTTGACGGAATGTCCGCAAGGAGTGGATTGCGTTGGATAAAATCTGCCCACTCTTCGATCAGTCGGCGGGGAAGAATCACTTTCTCTTCATTTCGATTCCAGAACTCGACGGACATTCGGTCTGCGTCCATGACGCGGTATGAGTCGTTGATCTGAGTGCCGACCTTGAACGGATCTGCAGATGAGACTGCTGAGCCCAGCCAACGAGCGAATGATTGAGCGACTTTTGTTTTTCCGGACCCGCTCAACCCGGTAAGGATTAGGAATCGTTTTGCGAGGAGAGACGCGGTGAGCCTGTGAAGGAACTCCGGTTGCAGAACCAGACCCGCCGAAACGAAGTCTGCGTGACACGAAGAAACGAGATCGGTCAGTTTCGGATGGGTCATAGCGGCGACCATTTTCCGTTCTCCAGATACTCGATAAAGGCACAGCCGGCGTAGCCTTCGCCGAAATCGTCGAGCGGACCAAAGGCGCGCTGACTGGTCGCATCGTCGGAAACCCCCTCGTAATACGGGATTCGATCACCATCCAACAAACGGAAGCGATGGATCAATCGGGGCGCCTGCGCTTCATCAAAGTCCTGCGAGCAGACGCTGATCTTCTTGGCGCTCTCAAGATCGGTGGTGATTTTCCACATCGTAAGTTTAATTGAAGGATGGGTCTGCCACAGTTGTCGAGATTCGGCAGCCGGGCCGGCCGTTGGCCCGGCCGAGGCTGCGCGCCTCGTACTGGACGGCGGTGAAATATCGGCCACCGGCGGCGGAGCGCAGGCCGAGGACGTTTTCGATCACGAAGACCTTCGGCTGGAAGTATTCGACGTGGTCGAGGAAATTGCGGAAGAGATGGCGGCGGGAATCGTCCTTCAGCCGTTCCGAGCCGTGGTTCGAACCATCGCGCTGGCGGGCGGTGCTGAAGCCCTGGCAGGGCGGGCCGCCGACGATGACATCGACCGCACGGGTGCCGATGACGGCGGCGAGGGTCTCCGGCGTGAGCGAGGTAAGGTCGGCTTCGAGGGCGAAGGCGACGGGTTTGAGACCCGTGGGGCTCCTGGCTTGGAGATTGGCGCGGAGCGTGGCGACCGCTTGCGGGTTGAAATCGATTGCCGCAAGGCAGTCGAACCCGGCGCGCTGCATCCCCAGCGTGAACCCACCGCAGCCGCAGAACAGGTCGATGAACGTGGGCGCGCTCATCGGTCGATGCCATCACAGAGATCTGCGACAGTGGTTTTAAGCGCTTTGGAAATGCGCACGACGCTGCGGATCGTCGGATTGCGGCTACCGTTCTCAATGCCGCTGATGTAGGTCTGATCCAGCTCAGCGAGCTCGGAAAGCCGCTCTTGGGTAAGCTCGCGCTTCTCCCGGAGGCGGCGGACATTTTCGCCAAATCTCGTCAGAGCAATGTCCCGTTTCGCCATTGCTCAGACTAACAGCTAATCGACTATGAGTTAATCGACTATAAGTAATAACTCGATTGGCCGCCGGTCCCGTGGCGTCATAATGGCTCTCAGGACCAAAGACGAACGGGCCGTACGCTTTTCCACGCGCGGTCACCTGACCATACCGGCGGCATGGCGGCGGCGGTTCGGATCAAAGGGGCAAACGCGCGGCACGGTCGGGGTCACGGCGGCGGGCCTCCTGCCAAATCCGGGCGGCGGCGGCACCGGGCCTTCTCGTTCCTCGTTTTCTCAACCTTACCTCCTCGAAGGGTCGTGGACGAACGAGCACGACGGGGCCCAAAACCTGATTTGCGCGTCAAGGCGGTAAGAGACCGGCAGATTACCTGACCGCGACTCGCCCACTTGTGACGTTTGGAGTTCGAAGCACGGGCGATTGGCAGAAAGATGGGGGCAGAAAAATGAGGAGCGATCTTTCGTCAGCTTTTCTTGCCTCCATTTTTCTGTCGCGACCGGGCCGGCGCGCGCGGAAGAAGAGCCGTACAAATCAGGGGAGAACCACGAATGGACACCCATCAACCCGAATCCAGAGGAAGCCGGGGCAAAAACCGGAGCGAGATACCGTACACCGGTTGGCGACCTGCCCCCCTCTCATTTCCGGCTTGGTTTTATTCGCGTCGATTCGGATTCCCGAACCGGCGCGCCCCGGCAAACCCCACGCTTGCGGCCCGCGCCCGGCGCGTTCACGTTTCGCCCATGGTATTCGCCGAGATCAAACCGCAGATCGAACAGCTCCCGCACGGCGAGCAGCTCAAGGCCATCGCATTCTTGAAGCATTTGCTCCGCGCCGACAGCCCCGACTACCAGCGAGAGCTCGCGCAGCGCCACGCCGACATCGAAGCCGGAAAGAAAATCAGCCTGACCGACGCCAAGCGCCGCCTGGAATAAACCTGAGTCTCCGCTGTGCGCGACTTTGAGCTGATCTTGCACGAGCAGGCTTGGGCTGTGCTTGCCACCACCAAAGGCGCGGCGCGCCGCCGTGCGCTCGCCGCCCTCGAAGAGCTGAAAGCCACACCGCTACGCAAGGGAGATTTCAAGCAGCGCGACTCAACCGGCCGGATGCACGAGGTTTCCCTCATCGATGAATGGTTGGTGACCTTTTGGGTCGATCATGCCGTTGCCGAAATTCGTGTCATCGACCTGGAACGAGCCGAAGACTGACCAATGCCCGCCGCCACACCGCCAACCGCCGCCACGCCCGTCGCCGATCCGTTTCCCGGCTACGTGCCGACGGCGGGGCGTTACGACGAATGCCGGGCCGCGGATGGCACGCTGCGGCCACATTGGGCGGAGTTTTTCCGGCTGCTCGGCACCAACGCCCCCGCCACCCTCCGCGCCGCCCACACCGCCTGCCAACGCGCGATCGTCGAGCAGGACGTGAGCATGAACGTCTACGCCGGCGAACGCTCCGACGCCCAGCCGTGGCCGCTCGACGCCGTGCCGCTCCTCGTCACCGCCGAGGATTGGACGATGCTCAGCACCGGACTCCGCCAGCGCGCGCATCTCCTCAACGAACTGCTCCGCGATCTCTACGGCCCGCAAAAACTCCTCCGCAGCGCCTCCCTCCCCGCCGCGCTGGCGATGGCCAATCCGCATTTCCTCCGGCCCTGCGTCGGCCTCGGCCGCCCGCGCGACCTGATGCTCCACACCTACGCCGTCGATCTCGCGCGCTCCCCCGACGGCCAATGGTGGGTGCTGCGCGACCGCCTCGATGCGCCCTCCGGACTCGGCTACTCCCTGCAGAACCGCATCCTCACGCGCCAGGTGCTGCCGCAGGTTTTTCACAGCGCGCCCGTCGAGCGGCTCTACGAGTTTTTCCGCGGCTTCCGGCTGTCGCTCGAGCAGCTCTCCCCCGCCCGCCACGGCGAGGAGCCGCGCGTCGTCTTCCTCTCCCCCGGTCCCGCCAACGAAGCCTACTTCGAACACGCCTACCTCGCCCGCTACCTCGGCTACCCACTCGTCGAGGGCGCCGATCTCACCACGCGCGACCGGCAGGTTTTTCTCCGCACGGTCGGTGGCCTGCGCCGCGTCGACGCCATCATCCGCCGCGTCGACTCCGCGTTTTGCGATCCGCTGGAGCTCCACGCCCATTCGCTCCTCGGCGTGCCCGGACTCGTCCATGCCGCCCACGGCCAGCGCGTCGCACTCGCCAACCAGCTCGGCAGCGGCGCCCTCGAGTCCACCGCGCTCCTGGCGTTTCTCGAGCCACTCTGCCGCGAGGTCCTGGGTGAACCGCTCCACCTGCCCAGCGTTGCCACCTGGTGGTGCGGTCACGACAAGGCCCGCGCCTATGTGCTGGAGAAACTGGATACCCTCGTCGTGAAACCGTCGTTCCGCGAGACCGGCCTCTCCACCACGCGCTTCAGCTCGTTCCTCTCGGAGGAGGAGCGCGCCGCCACCGCCGCCGACATCCGCGCGCGCCCGTGGGCCTATTGCGGGCAGGAACGCGTGCATCTCGGGTCGACGCCCGCGTGGATCGACGGCGCCCTGCGCCCCGCCCCGTTCATCCTCCGGCTCTTTGTCGCGTGGGAGGACGGCGACTACCGCGTGATGCCGGGCGGGCTCACGCGTTTCCACCCCGCGGGCGACGACGCCATCGTCACGCTCCAGCACGGCGGCGTCACCAAGGACACCTGGGTCCTGCATCCCGGCACGCCGACTCCGCCGCCGCCCGTCAGCGCCCTCGCCGACATCGTGCACCGGCCGAACGACACCCCGAGCCGCCTCGCCGACAACCTGTATTGGCTTGGCCGTTACCTCGAGCGCACCGCCCAGCTCACGCGCCTCCTCGACAAGCTCGATCCGCTCCTCCGCGACGAAATCGCCGCGCTCGATCCCGCCGTCGCCGACGCCGCGCTCCGCCTGCTCCTCGACACTCAGGGTGCGCGCATCCCCGCCGCCGCATCCCTCGAACAACTTGATGCGCTCCTCGGTGACGCGGTCGAAGATCCGGCCCTTCCCTCAAGTCTCGCCGCCAACCTCGCCAACCTCATCCGCAATCTCGATCAGGCCAAGGTCCGGCTTCCGCCCGAGGCCTGGCGCAGCCTCCGTCTCCTGCGCGCGGCCCTCGACGCAGAAGGGCCGCTCGCCCCAGCGGAGCTCGCGCCACAGCTCACGGCGCTCGAAACCATCGCCAACGAGACCCTCGCACACGACACCGCGTGGCGTTTCCTCATGCTCGGTCGCAACCTCGAGCGCGGCCAGCAACTCGTTTTTCTCGCCCGTCACCTGCTCGCCGCGCGGCCGCGACCGCCGGGCACCGAGACGGTTTCCCCGCTGCCCGCGGCCCCGGCGGCCGGCGAAGCCGTCCCCTCCGAGTTCCGTCTGCAGACGCTGCTGCATTTCGCCGACAGCCTGTTCAGCTACCGCACGACCTATCACGGCGCGTTTCAGCCGGCGTCGGTGCTCGCGTGGCTTTTTTCCGCGGCGGAAAATCCGCGCGGCCTGCGTTGGATCGCCGATCACCTCAACGACCATCTCGGCGCCCTGCCCGAGGACCTCGCTCCGCGCCCGGTGGCGGCTTTGCGCGCGACCGCCTTCCGGCTGGTGAGCCGCGTGCGCCTGCTGGATGCCACGGCCCTCGCCGCGGCGCCTGGCCAGACTACGGCGTTTCTCCACGAGGCGTCCGCGACGCTCGCCGAGATCAGCGACCGCCTCACCCAGGTGTACTTCATCCACACCGAACCGCCGAAGTAGGCCCCGAACCGCCCATGCCCGCCTACCGCGTCACGCACCACACGCGTTACCGCCACAACGCCTCGGCCACCGCGGCGTGGCAGTCACTGCACCTCCAGCCGCGGCACGAGGCCGTGCAGCACTGCGACTCCTTCGAGCTCGAAATCAGGCCGCACCCCGGCGACCTGACGACGCGCCCCGATGTGTTCGGCAACAAACACCACCTCTTCACGCTCCGCCAACCGCACACCGAGCTCTCGATCACGAGCCGCAGCCTCGTGCGGCGCGAGGATCCCGCCCTCCCCATGCCGGGCCTCACGCCACCGCTCTCCGCGGCGCGAGCCCAGGTCGCGGCCGCCATCATCGATGGATCGGAATTCGCCCTCGAACAATTTCTACACGGCTCGCCCAACGTCCCGCTCCTGCCCGCCGCCCACGCCTTGGCCCAGGATCTCGACGCCGACGATCCTCCCTCCCTGGCGTGGCTCGGCGCCCTCGGTGCCCGCTTCGGCCGGCAGTTCACCTTCGACCCCAAGGCCACCACGATCTCCACCCCGCTCGCCGAAGTGCTGCAGCACCGGCGCGGCGTCTGCCAGGACTTCGCGCACCTCTTCATCAGCTGCGTGCGCCAGCATGGTCTCCCCGCCGCTTACGTGAGCGGCTATCTGCTCACCACGCCGCCGCCCGGCAAACCCCGCCTGCGCGGCGCCGATGCCTCGCACGCGTGGGTTTCGATCTTCATCCCGGGCACCGGCTGGGTCGACTACGACCCGACCAACACCTGCTTCGTCGCCACCGGCCACATCGTCGTCGCCCGGGGCCGCGATTTTTCCGACGTCAGCCCGGTGAAGGGCCTGTTCACCGGCGGCGGCGCCCACACCCTCGCGACTGCGATCACGGTCGAGCCGGCGGAGACGGGTTAGACCCGGGTCGTCGCGCCTGATGTGGGTTCGGTTGCACGGGAGTAGACGGTGATCCCAACCCGCTCGATATGGTTGCGCAACGACTGGAGCTCGATTTGCGCGAAAGGCATCACGTCGAAACGATAGGGCAACGGAAGTTCGTCTAGTTCAGCGGCGATGGTCTCCGCCCGCAACGAATCGACCTCACCCCACAACACCAGATCGACATCGGAATTCGGCTGGTGGGTGCCCTTGGCGCGCGATCCAAAGATTTTGACCACTGCGATTTCCGGATGTCGCCGGAAGATCCGCGCGAGCAACCCGAGTTCGGCTGGTGGCAGCGGAGCCGGTTTCATCCTCGTACCCTTTCCCCGAAGTAACGATGCAGGTCCCCCATAGCGGGCAAATAGCGGGCCGCGATGACCTCAACCGCCTTTTCGAATTTCGCCGCATCATAAGTATGTGAAAGGAGGTTTCGATGATCGAGCATGTCGATCCACACCTGACCGTCCGCGATCACCTTGGCCGCAAACGCATCCTTCAACACCTGCCTGGGCGTAACCGGGGCGATGATTAAGCCACCGGCTTCCAGAAAATCTTTCACCGTCTTCCAGGCCAACTCGAAAGAATACTCAAACCGCTGGACGGCTCCTTCTTTCTCCAGCGCCGACAACGCCGCAGGGCCACGCGCCAGAGCTTCCCGCAACAAATTGTACGCCCGGTCAAAATTTTGAAACCGCTGTTTCCAGCGAACATCCTGCGTCATACGTGAAAGTTTTGCGCAGCGTCGGCCGCGTGTCTACTTCCTAAACCGTCACCTCGATCCGCCTCCCTCCTTGGGCCGCGGATTTGTAGATCGCATCGATGATCACCATGTCGCGCCGGCCCATCGCGCCCGACACCGGTGACTCGAGATCCTCGCGGATGCAGCGGGCAAAATCATCGATCTGGCCCGCCTGCTGACTCGGCGGCACGGCGAGGTTGAGCGGACCCTTGCTCGTCGCGACCTTGAGGCCGCCGTACTGAAACGCGGGGGCAAACTCGATCCAGCCCCGGGTCCCCTCGGCACGAAACCGATCCAATCCGCCGTTGTAGCTCGTCGAAAATGTCCCCTTCGCCCCATTGGCGAACTCCATTGTCCACTCGATCGTCTCCTCGACGTCGCGGAAAAACTCCGGGCGCTTCTTCGGCAGCTCGCGCGCCGTGATCGCCACGGGGGCGTCGCCGCCGGCCGCCATGCATGCCGCCTGCAACGCATAGATGCCGAGATCCATCAGCGGTCCGCCGCCCGCGAGTTTTTTCTCCGCGCGCCACTGCGGCTTCGTCATCGTGAACGACAGCCCGCCGCTCATCGTCATGAAGGCGCCAAAGTCCCCGTCCCGCGCGAGCCGCTTGAGCTCGCGAAAATTCGGCTCGAATTGCAGCCGGTAGCCGATCGAGAGCTTCACCTTGTTCAGCCGGCAAGCGGTGAGCATCGCGTTGCAGTCCGCCACACTCGTCGCCATCGGCTTCTCGCTGATCACGTGCTTGCCGGCCCACGCCGCGGCGATGGTGTGTTCGGGATGCAGCGCGTTGGGCGTGACGACGTAGACGATGTCGATGTCCTTGTTGTCCGCGAGGCGCGCCATCGTGTCGTAGCCGTAGATGCTTTTCTCCGGAAAACCGAATGCCTGCGCCCACTGCTGTCCCTTCGCCCGCGAGCCCGTGATGACCCCGCGCAACTCGACATTCTCCGTGAGCTTCAGCGCCGGCGCGAGCTGACCCGTGGCATAGCCGCCGAGTCCGCAGAGCGCGATGCCGAGCTTTTTTGGGGCCGGTCCGGCAGCGGCCGCAGGCTGGGCCCGACCGCGGAGCGCCAGCGCGAGGGCCGCGGCACCGGCGGAGAGCTGACGCAAAAACGGGCGACGCGACGACGGGCGGGGGTGGTTCATACGCAAACGGCAGTGTCGCGTCTGGCAGCGCCAAGGCAAGACCCGGTCCGGCCCGGGGACTTCTCAAACTCCGGAACCTGGGGACGCGACGCCTTCGTCGCGTTTCTTCGGCGAAGGGGGCGTCGCCGCTCCAGTAATCTGACGATTGTGGTCGATGCCGTTTTGCGCATTTCCCCACAGCGGGATGCGCCGGCGGTCCACTCCACGACACTCCTTCTCTCTTGCTCGCCGGTACGGCACGTCTTTTCTCGCCCTCACGCGTCGTGCTGGCACATCCGCCCCCCCTCCCCATGAAGATCCTTCTCGCTACTTCCTCGGCCGTTCTCGCGCTCACTGCGTTCGCCGCACCCGCGCGCAACGTCGCCTTCGAAAAGCACACGCTCACCGGTGAATACTGGTGCGACGGGATCAACGCCGCCGACATCAACGGCGACGGCAAGATGGACATCATCGCCGGCCCGTTCTGGTACGCCGGCCCCGACTTCAAGAAGGCGCACACCTTTTACGAGCCCGTGCCGCAACCACTTGAGGAGAAGCCGACCAACAGCATGTTCGCGTTCCCCTACGACTTCAATGGGGACGGCAAGATGGACATCCTCGTGCTCGGCCGCGTGCTGTTTCACGAGGCATATTGGTATGAAAATCCGGGCGCCGCGGAGGCGATGAAGCCCGACGCCCGCTGGAAGAAACATCTCGTCTCCAACCGCGTGTTCGGCGAGTCGCCGCTCTTCGAGGACATCGACGGCGACGGCAAGCCGGAGATCGTCTCCATCTCGGGCACCACCGCGAACGACAAGATCAAGCAATGGGGCTGGTACACGCCGGACTGGTCGAATCCCACCAAACCCTGGCGCTTCGTGCCCATCACGGAAAAAGGCGACTTCAACCACTACTACCACGGCGAGGGCATCGGCGACATCAACGGCGACGGCCGCGCCGACCTCGTGCTCAACGAGGGCTGGTGGGAACAGCCGCCGAAGGGTTCGCCCCCCGGCACGCTCTGGAAGAAGCATCCGTTTGTTTTCAGCGACGACCGCGGCGGGGCGCAGATCCTCGTCTACGACGTGAACGGCGACGGCAAAAACGACATCGTCACGGCAAAGAACGCCCACGGTTGGGGTCTCTCGTGGTTCGAACAAACGCGCACCGCCTCCGGCGAGATCAGCTTCGTCGAACACAAGATGATGGGCACCCCGGAAGAAGCGGCGAAGTACGGGGTGGCGTTCTCGCAGCCGCACGCCCTGGCGATGGCCGACATCGACGGCGACGGGTTGGCCGACGTGGTGACCGGCAAACGCCGCTGGGCCCACGGCCCGAAGGGCGACGTCGATCCGATGGGGACGCCGGTGAATTACGTGTTCCTCTTGCGGCGCGACAAGTCGGCCCCGGGCGGCGCGAAGTTCATTCCGCAACTGATCGACGATGCGTCCGCGCTGGGCACGCAGGTCGTCGCGGTCGACGTAAATGGCGACAAGGTGCCCGACGTGCTCACGGCGTCGAAGCTCGGGACGTTTGTGTTCATCACGAAACGAAAATGAGGGGAGCGATGCGCCTCGCCATTCCAGTTGGGCGGGAGGGCGGGTCACAGACCCGCCCTACTTCAAACTTTCGCGCACTCAGCGTGACGGTCGTCCTCATTCTCGCCGCCAGTGTCCGCGCCGAGGTTCAGATCGAGCGCACGTTTCTGCCCGACGCGCACGCGAGCAGTTTCGCCTTCGGCCTGCCGGGCGGGATCAATTTTTGCTACGACCCCGTGCGCGGCGGGGTGAACTACGCGTGGACCGGCGGCTTCCTCGATCTGGCCAACGTCCGCCCGGTCAACAAGCTCGTGAAGGCGGCCGTTCCACTCGGCCCCATCGTCTACCGGGAAACCGGCACCGCCCCGCTGCGCCGTGGCGACAGCCGGCGCGCACCCGTCGTCGAGTTCAAGGGCTACACGCTCCGCGACACCGCCGTCGAGCTCCGCTACACGGTCGATGGCACCCTCGTCAGCGAGACAATTTCCGCGCTGCCCAAAGGCGCAGGCCTGCGGCGCAGCTTTCGCGTCGATCGCACCGGTGCCGACGCGGCGTGGTTCTACGCCGTCGAGGGACGGCCCGCCACCACGCTCACCCCGACGTCCTCCGGGTTTTTCACGCTCGACGTCCCGTTCTCTTCCGGCGCGCCATGATCCCATTGTTCCGACCCTTAGCCGTAGAAATTCAGTCGAGAGCGGAGAGCCGAGAGCTGAGAGCAAAACCAAACGGTGAACTTCGGTTTCGGGTCGGGCGGCGCGCGTGTCTGCTCTGGAGATTGGGCTCTCAGCTCTTCGCTCTGAGCTCTCGACTGCATGGTCGCGGCTTAGCGCTGCTCGCACTGGCGACGCTCGCCTGCGCCCCCGTCGCCCGCGCCGGCTACCGCATTGAAAACATTCCGCGACCCGCCGAGATGCGCGGCGGCATCGTCGGCCTCGGTTTTTCTCCCACTGGCACGCTCGTCGTCACCACGCGCTACGGCGAAGTGTGGATGCGCTCCGCCTCCGGCGCCTGGCGTTGCTTCGCGCGCGGGCTCAACGAGCCGCTCGGCCTCGTCGTCGAGTCCGACCGCGTCGTGTGGGTTGCGCACCGGCCAGAGCTGCTCAAATGCACCGACACCGACGGCGATGGCCGCGCTGATACGTTCGACGTGCTCGGCGGCCAATGGGGTATCTCGAACAATTACCACGAGTTCTTCTTCGGCCTGCGCCGCGACCCGGCCGGAAATTTCTACGGCGTGATCGGACTCACCTCGCTCGGCGACAAACTCACGCTCGCGCAAGCCGACGTCCGCGGCACGCTCGACCCCACGCCGCTGCTCGAGCCCGCCGGCCACATCGCCGATCTCCCGTGGCGCGGCTGGGCGGTCAAGATCGGTCCCGTCGGCACGTTCACCCCGCTGGCGTCGGGCTTCCGGCAGACCAACGGCGTCGGGCTCAGTCCGGACGGCGAACTCTTCGCGAACGACAACCAGGGCGAATACAAACCGTCGTGCGGCCTCATCCACGTTGAACCCGGCGGTTTTTACGGCCATGTCGCCGGCCTGAAATGGGAGCCCGGTTTTGATCCGAAAACGTTCACGACTGAGCAGGCCTGGAAACGCTACCGCGGGCCGGCGGTCGTCTTTCCGCACGGACCGATGGGCGTCTCCGGCGGCGAGCCAGCCTGGGACACCACCGGCGGCAAATTCGGTCCGTTCACCGGCCAGGTGTTTGCCGGCGACTATACCCGGCTCGTCGTGCGCTCCTCGCTGGAGAAGATCGCGGGCGCGTGGCAGGGGGCGTGTTTTGCTTTTCTCGGGCGCAACGAAAACGCCCCATTCGCGACCGGCGAGAAACTGATTGCCGGCGTGACCCGCGGGGAGTTCGCGCCCGACGGCAGCTACTATCTCGGTGCCACCTCCGGATGGGGCGCGGGAGCCGACGGTATCCAGCGGATCGTCTACGACGGCGTGGTCCCCTCCGAGGTGCACGACATCTCGATCACCGACCGCGGCTTCCGCCTGAATTTCACGCGTCCGATGAACGCCGCCACGCTCGCCGCCGCGGCCAATTTTGAGGTGACCCGCTTCCGCTACTACTACCAACACAAGTACGGCTCGCCCTGGGTGGATGAAAAAAAGGTCGCCGTGAACTCGGCGCGCCCGAGCGCCGATGGACGCTCCGTCGAACTCGCGCTCGCAGAGTTGCAGCCGGGTTTCGTCTACGAGCTCTCCTTCGCCGCGCTCCGCACCGCGGATGACCAACCGCTCGCCAACCCGCTCGCGTACTACACCGCCAACCGGCTCCGCAACGGTGCGCGCGCCGTCGGCGACACCACGCGCCTTCCGCAGCCCGGCGAGAAGGCCCCCACCGCCAAGGAGGAAGCCGCCGTCAACACCCAGTCAGCGACCGCCCTGATCGCCGCCGGCGAAAAAGTATACCGGCTCTACTGTGTGCCGTGCCACCAACCCGACGGCCGCGGCATCCCAGGCGGGGCGGCCAATTTCGTGGATGACAAAACGCGCCTCGCAAAGACCGACGCCGAGCTGCTGAAAATCATCGCCGACGGCGTGGACACCAAAGGCATGCCGCCCTTCGAGTCCGTGATCTCCGTCGGCCAGCGCCGCGCCGCACTCGCCTACATCCGCGCGACGTTCGGCGATAAAAAGTAGGGCCGGGCGGAAAACCGCCACACCTCAGTCGAACCACTCGTCGCGCGGGTCGAACGCCGGGATCGCGACGTTCACGATCTTGAATTTCCCGACCAACCGATGGCGGCAGCCGGGCTTGATGAAGATCGACATCATCGGCTTCGCCGGGATCCGTTCGCCGTCGAGTTCCATGAACCCCTCGCCTTCCAGCACGAGGTAGATCTCCGTCATCTGTTTGTGATAATGCGTCTTCGCATCGATCGAGATGTCGACGAGGTGAATCGTCGCGAGCTTGTTGTCCGGCGTTGCGAACCCACGACGCGACTGCCCGCACGGACACGGCACCGGCGGCACCATGTCGAGCTGCGTGATCAGGTAGTTCTTCGCCGCACCGGCCGGCGGCGCGGAGGTCGTGGCGAGGGTGGCGGAGGAGCTCATGGGGACTAAAAGTTGAGAGATGAGAGTTGAGGGTTGAGAGACAAGACACGACCGCCAGACGCTTTCGGGACTCTCGACTTTCAACCCTCTCCGATTACTCCGGTTTCTTGGTGCGAGGACCACTGTTCCGACGGCCCGATTTCTTGTCGTAGTCGCCGTCGTCCTTGTCACTGAACTTCGAAGCCTTGGCGTTGAGCCACAGCTCGTCCTTGGCGTTCTTGTTCAGCCACAGAATTTCGCCGGCATGCTCGACGAACGCCGGCTTTTCACGCGACTTTTCGGGCACCTTCAGGCCGGCTCCAATCAACGACGCGAGCAGATCGGACTCGGACTTGCCGAGATCGGCCGCGAGTCGTTCCACGCTGGCCGCGACCGAGCCGGTCTTCGTTTCCTTCAGCAGAAGGCGCACCGCCGTGAGCACGGGATTGTCAGAAGGAGTCGGTTGCGACGGTTCCGCCGGGCGTTCGGCCTCGGGCGCCGGAGCGACGGGGGCAACCACCGTTTCCGCCGGCACCTCCGCCGCAGGCGCGGGAGCGGGTGCGGGTGTCGGTTCGGGAGCAACGACTGGAGTTGTTTCGGGGCTGACAGCGGGAGTCGCTTCGGCAGCGACGATTGGAGCCGTTTCCAGCGCAGCAGACGAAATCGTTTCGGGAGGTGTGGCGGATTCAGGCGTTGCGGCCGCATCCGTCGCGGGCGCCGTCGCCGGGGCCGCATCCGAGGTGGTCGTAGCCGGGGCCGACTCTGGCGTGGCCACCGCTTCCGCATTGGCCGAAGCGAGCGTTTCGCCATCCCGCTTTTCGCGTCCGTTGATCCAAAGTCCGCCGCGGGAGTCGAGGTTGAGCCACCACAGATCGTGACCGATCTCCGTGAAAACCGGCTTGTCGCCCGGCGTCGCCGGCATCGTGAGCCCGAGCGCGACGAAGGCCTCCTTCAGGCTCGCCTCGTTGGTGCGCAGAGCGCGCGCCAGGAAACTCGTGCTACCCGAGCCACCCGGCCCGCGGCGATTGCGCCGCATATGCGGACGAATCTTGTTCAACAATGACGCACCGGACGGAAGGGAAGCGGCGGGAGCCTCCGATCGCTGGTGACGGGGTTCAGACGGTTCCGGCTTGGGCGCAGCCGGCGCTGCTTCCGTGCCTTCCGGAGTCGGGTTCACAGCGTCTCCGGCGCTCTCGGCCGGCTTCGCTTCGGCAGCAGCCGCGGCCGGTGCGTCAACGCGGGGCGCGGGCGTCTCGATTTCGATGCGCGCCGCTTTCACGGAACGGAAGATCGGACGCGGCTTTTCCTTGGTATTGATCCACAGCTCGCCGCGGCGGTTGATGTTCAGCCAGTAAAGGTCGCCGTCGTATTCAACGTATTCCGTTTTGGAGTCCTCATCGGCCGGCATCACAAAGCCACACTCAACGAGCGCGCCCCGCAGGTCCTCCTCCGTCTGGTCCCACTTCTTCGCAAGGTAGTCGACTCCGACGGACATCCCCGGACCGCGCTGGTTGCGGCGCATGTGCGGCTTGATCGCGTCGAAGAAGCTCGGCAGCTCCTCCTCTTCCGCGGCGGTGAGTTTGTCCCAATCGTCAGACTTGTCGTCGTCGTGCGCCTCAGGATCGTCGTCCCGCGAGGTGTCGACGATGGAACGGAGCCCGTCGTCGGGCGCCGCCTTTTCCTCGAGAAAGCTCGGCGCGCGCTCCTCCACGACCGCGGCGGGAGCATTGCTCGCAGCGGCCTTGAATTTCGCCTCGAACTCCGCGCGCAGCTTGTCCGCCTCCACTTTCGCAGCGGCGGCGGCGGCATCCTGCAGCGTCCAGTCGCGCTGTGTCGATCGCCGCGCCAGCCCGGTGAACGCGAGGAAATTATCCGGATGCGCGTGAAATTGGATGATCTCCCACTCGTCGCGGCCGAGATCATTCAAAAATTTTTCCATCAAGTCTGGCCGGGCGAATCCGCCCTTGCCGCTTGTGATGACCTTATATTCCCAAAGTGACATAGTTGCTCCGCGCTCAGCGCGGAAGTCCACCCATCCCAAAAGCCGGGGCAATTGCCGAGCCTAATCTCTGAGAACTGACGCCATCCGCCCCGAAAACGTCCGTCGACCCGTTGCGTCATAAGCGCACGATCGTCCCAAACCGTCCCTTGCCCCGGCCGTCCTGCTGACCACGATGGCCCCCATGCTTGCCCCAACGCTCCAAGCAACCCGGAGAATTCGCGGAGAAGGAAACTGCTGTCCCGTCCCCGCAAACTCCCCATGAGCCACCGTCGCCGCCTCGTCGCCTTCGTCGTCGCCGCAGGTGTGACCGGAGGAACAGCCCCGTGGCTGGCAGCCGCCACGCCCCTAACGCTCGACCCCGAAATCGTCACGGCCACGCGCATCCCGCAACCGCACGAACACCTCGCGTCCACCGTCCGCGTCCTGGACGAGACCGCCTTGCTGGCCGCGCCCACCGCCACCCTCGACGGTGCGTTGCGGGCCATTCCCGGCTTCAGCCTGTTTCGTCGCAGCGACAGCTTCACCGCCAATCCGACCGCCCAAGGCGTTTCGCTCCGCGGACTCGGGCCCAGTGGCGCCAGCCGCTCCCTCGTGCTCCTCGACGGCGTGCCGCTCAACGATCCCTTCGGCGGCTGGGTCGCCTGGACCAAGGTGCCGCGCGAAAACCTCCGGCGCATCGAGGTTGTCCCCGGCGGTGGCGCCTCCGCGTGGGGCAATTCCGCCCTCGGCGGCGTCGTGCAGGTGCTCAACTCAGCCGACGACACGCGGACCACCCGTGCCACGGCAACGGTCGGCGATTTCGGCACGCGCGGCTTTGAATTTTCGCATACCCAGCCGGGCGACAAGGCGACGCTTGATCTCGCGGCCAGCACCTTTGCGACGGACGGCTTTTCACTCGTCGCCCCCGAACGCCGCGGCCCGATCGACATCGCCGCCTGGAGCCGCCACCGCTGGCTCACCGCCCGCTGGCGCCAACCGCTGGGCAACGCGCTCGATTTTTCAGCCAGCTTCCGCGGCTACGACGAAAAACGTGGCAACGGCACGCCCTACCAGCACAACGGCACGCGCGAGAAATTTGGCTCCGTCGCCTTCAACGGCCGGCCCGCCGACGGCTTTGCGTGGAACGCCGTCGCCTACGTCCAGGACCAGTCGTTCGCCTCGACCTTCAGCGGCGTCAACGCCACCCGCACCGCCGAGACCCCCGCGAGCGATCAGTTCGACGTGCCCGCCGTCGCAGCCGGCGCCGCCTGGAGCGGCTCGTGGCGGCACGCGGGTGGCGCCCACACCAGCGCCGGCATCGACGCGCGCCGCGTCCGCGGTGAAACCCGCGAATACTTCACGTTTGCCGCGGGCAACTTCACCCGCCTGCGCGTCGCCGGCGGCGAGCAGCAGACCGGCGGACTGTTCGTCCTCCACGATCGCCCTCTCGACCCGACGTTCCGCACCACACTCGGCGCCCGGCTCGACCGCTGGAGCGACACCGATGGACACCGGCGCGAGTCCGACCGCGCCACCGGCGTTTTCTCCCGCAACGACCGCTACGCCGACCGCGAGGGCACATCGTTCAGCCCCAGCGCCGGCGTCGTCTGGCGGCCCAACGCCGCGTGGCTCGTGCGCGCCAACACCCAGGAGGCCTACCGTCGTCCCACGCTCAACGAGCTCTACCGGCCCTTCCGCGTCGGCGCCAATGTCACCGAGGCCAACGCCGACCTCCGCACCGAACGCGTGACCAGCGGCGAACTCGGCGCGGAATGGACCGTCCGTGCCCCAACGCCGTCGCTCACCCTCGGCGCGACGGCCTTCTGGAACGACCTGCGCGATGCCGTGGGCAACGTCACCCTTGCGCGAGGCCCGGGGACTTTTCCCATCGTCGGCGTGCTCGCGGCCGGTGGCATCGGCCGCCAGCGGCTCAATCTCGACCGCTCCCGCACGCAGGGCCTGGAACTCTCCGCGACCTGGACGGCAACCGCCGACCTCTCACTCAACGCCGCCGCGCTTCTCAACGACGCGACGGTCCGGCGCGCCTCGGTGGCGCCGGCGCTCGTCGGCAACCAGGTTGCCCAGGTGCCGCGCCGCAGCGCGACCCTCGGCGCAACGTGGCGCGCCCCCGCGCAGGTGACGTTCACGCCGCGCCTCCGCTGGATCGGCCGGCAATTCGAAGACGACGAAAACACCCTGCGCCTCGGCGAGGCGGTCGTCGTCGACCTCGGGGTCACGCGTCCGCTCACCCCACACGTCACGATCTTCCTCACGGCGGAAAACCTCGGCAACGCGCGCATCGAAACCGGCCGCAGCGCCGACGGCATCGTGAACACGGGCACGCCTCGGCTCATCCTCGGCGGCCTCCGCGGACGGTGGTGAGACGAATTTTTGAACCGCTGATGGATTTCGCCAACGAGCGAAATCGTGCTCACCCCTCCAACTCTTCGCCTCCGGAATAAAAGATGGAGGCAGCTTATCGCCGCCTGCGATGAGCAGGCCCATCCGGCGCCGCGGAGGCGATTAGCCGGAGCCCACCTCCACGGTTTCGCCCATCGGCGAAACCCGATTAGCGTTGAAAAGCCTCCCCTCCATTCGCGTTTTCGTCGACCAAGGATTGATTCCGCGCTGCCCTCCGGAATAATCCGCCCACCCCGTTCCTCTCATCCCCACATCTCCCATGCTCATCCGCACACCCAAAGATTGGGAACTCCCCGAATCCGCCGCCACGTCTGAACGCGACTACGAGCTCCGTCCGCGGCGCGATTTCCTCAAGACCCTCGGCTACGGCGTCGCCGGCCTCGCCGGTGCCGCGCTCACCTCGCGCGATCTTCTCGCCACGACCGCCGGTTTTCCGACCAAGATGAATCCGGAGTATCGCGATCCGGCGCTGGTCCCCACGGCCTACGAGCACATCACGAGCTACAACAATTTCTACGAGTTCGGCACCGACAAGTCCGAGCCCAAGCCGAACGCGAACCGGGGGTGGAAGTCCGAACCGTGGACGGTCGAGATCACGGGACTGATCAACAATCCCCAGAAAATCGACGCCAACGATCTCGTGGCCAAAATGGGCGGCGCCGAGCAGCGCGTGTATCGCTTTCGCTGCGTCGAGGCCTGGTCGATGGTGATTCCGTGGGACGGCTTTCCGCTCTCAAAGCTGATCAAGCTGGCCGACCCCAAGGCCGAGGCAAAATTTGTGACGTTCACCACCTTCAACGATCCGAAGAACGTCCCGGGTCAGCGCCGGCCGGTGCTCGACTGGCCGTACTTCGAGGCGCTGCGGCTCGACGAGGCGAACCACGATCTCTCGTTCATCGCCACCGGCATCTACGGGAAGCCGATTCCCAACCAGAACGGCGCGCCGCTGCGGCTCGTCGTGCCGTGGAAGTATGGTTTCAAATACGGCAAATCGATCGTGAAGATCGATTTCGTCGCTAAGCAGCCGATCAACACCTGGCAGGCAATGGCCGCCAACGAGTATGGCTTCTACGCCAACGTGAACCCCAAGGTCGACCACCCGCGCTGGTCGCAGGCGAGCGAACGCGTGATCGGCGGCGGCGGAATTCTCGGCGCCCGGCAAAAGACGCTCATGTTTAACGGCTATGAGAAGCAGGTGGCCGGCCTCTACCAGGGGATGAATCTGGCAAAATATTACTGAGTTTCGCGGGAGAACGGGCGACCTGCCCGCATTCCAACGTACAGCGGGCCGGCGGCCCGCCTTTCCATGATTGTCGAAAAACTGCTCCGCTCGAAAGCCGTCATCTGGACGCTGCTCATCGTGCCGGGGCTCTGGCCGATCTGGCCGATCTTCATCCGGCCTGACGCCAGCGTCCTCGCCGATCCGCTCAAGTTCGTGCTCCACCACCTCGGGTTCGTCGCGTGCGTGCTGCTCGCCACCGTGCTGACCTTCTCGCCGCTGCGCGTGCTCTGGCCCAAGTGGGGCATCGCGCAGGCGCTCAACCGCCACCGCCGCCTCGTCGGCGTCAGCGTCTTCGTCTACGCCGCCCTGCACTTCGCCACGCATGTGATTTATGAAGGCGGGACGGATACCTCCGCGCTCCCCGAAATCTTCAACACCGCGCTGAAAAAACCGTTCCAGCTCGTCGGCCTGATCGCCTTTGTCATCTTGCTCGTGCTGTCGGTGACGAGCCTCAACGCCGCGATCAAGTGGCTCGGCGGCAAACTCTGGAAAAACATCCACCGCCTGATCTACCTCGCCGCCGCTCTGGCCGCCTATCATCAGGCCGCCGCGCGAAAGATTTTTCCGCTGCAGGTCGTGTGGATCTTCGGCCCGGTGGTGGTGCTGGAGATCGCCCGGATTTGGAAGGCCCGGAAGAGCACGCCGTAATCTTCCGGCCGCGCGCGAGCCGCTACAGCCCCATTTCCACTCGGACGTATTTCACGGCCGGGCTGCCGAACGACAGTACCGTGTCGTGATAGCGTTTGAGATCGAACGTCGCACCCGCCCGCTTCTCCGCGGCGGCGCGCAGGTCGTCGTGCTCCACCCCGCCGACAAAGTACGTCGAGAGCTGGGTCGAACTCTGACACGCCCGACGCCACTTGCCGACCGCCTCTCCCTCTTCTTGGAAACCGCGGTTCATCATCAGGTCGAGGCCTTCCTTTTCAGTCATTCCCGCCATGTGGACCTTTTGATCCAGGATCGCATTGATCAGCAGGCGCAGCCGCATCTTGAGCTGCTGCATCTTCACCTCGGGTCCGCCGAAGCCCGCCTCGGCCATCACGCGCTCGGCGTAAACTGCCCAGCCCTCGATGAACGTGCCGCTCCGGAAAACGGCCCGCACCAGCGTGGGCGCCTTGAAGCGGTTGGAATGCGCCACCTGCAGAAAATGCCCGGGCATCGCCTCGTGCACGCTCAGGTCGTGCAGCATGTAGTCGCTGTACTCGCGATAGAACGATTGCTTCCGCTCGGGTGTCCAATTGGCCGGCGTCGGCGAGACTTTGTAGAAGGTCTCGCCGTTCGGCTCCAACGCCCCCGGCGACTCGCAGTAGGCCACAGCCACGCCGCGCTGGAACTCCGGCAGGACGATGATCCGCAGCGGCGTGGTGGGCACGGTCATCAGATTCTTCTCGCGCACGAACGCCGTCGCGAGATCCGTCAGTTCCCGCGCCCGGGGCACAATCGTCGCGTCGTCGGCATGCGTCTCAGCCAGCCGGTCGAGCACCGCGCGAATCACCGCTGGCCGGTCGGCCCGTTTCGCCGCCGCGGCGCCGGGGAAATACTTCTCGTGGAGCGGGCGCGCCGTCACGTAGAGCGCCTCGGTCACTGTCGCCAACTCCTGCTCGGCGCGCGCGAGGATCTGCTCCGGCGAAAGATCCGAATCGAGCGCGAAGCGCAGCTTGCGCCGGAACTTCTCCGCCCCGATGCGGAATTCGCCATTCGCCCGCGGCAGCAGCTCCTTTTCCAACCACTCGCGATACGCAGTCAGCGCCGCCACCGCCGCTTCCTGCGCCGGGGCGAGTTCCGCCTTCAGCGCCGGAGCCTGCGCGAACAGCGGATCCAGCCCGGTGCGCACGAGAGCGATGGCGCCGGCCGTCTGCTGAATTGCCGTCTCGGTGTGGATCCGCGGCGGATTTTTCAGATTGGCGCGAATCTGCGCAATCACCCGCGGCATCGCCTCGAGCCTTGCCTTCGCATTGCGCAGACGCTGAGCCGCGGGCGCAAAGTCCCGCGACGTCAGCGGATAGATGCTGTTCGCCAGACTGCCCGCATAGGACAGCGGATTCCACTCGTGCGACCGCTCCTCGGTCAGCTCGAAAACACCGGCCTCGAGGTGGAGCTGGAGAATTCGTGCGTCGGTCCGGTTGGCGCCAGTCAGCGTCGTGGAGTCGATCTTCGCCAGCGCCGCCAGCTGCCGGCGGAGCGTCGCCACCCGGGTTGCAATCGCCGCCGGGGAATAGTCGCTCAGTCGTGCGTCGAAACGGTGGTCGCCCAGCGTCGTTGCCCGCTCGGGCGTATCGACCAGCAGGCTCTCGATACACTCACCGGCGAGTTTTTCAAAGGCGACGTCGGCCGCCGAGGCGGCCACGGCGGCGGAGGACATAAGGCCAGACAGGAAGATGCCAAGAGCCCAAAGAGAGTTGCGCATGCGCCGAAAATGGGCGGCCACGACGAATCCTCAATCGCGATATTTCTCGCCGAGTCGAATCGTGCGAGCGGCGATCATCGCTGACATCGCGCTTGCCGCGATCCCCAGCTCAGCTACTTTTTTTGGCATGGGAACGTTTCACGTAGGCGCACGGATCGAAAACGTGGTCGATCGGTCACGAGGCGCTTCGCTACCAAAATTGCTCGTCGATACGGGAAGTGAATACACGTGGGTTCCGGGAACAACGCTGGAAAAGCTGGGAGTAGGCCGAGAGAAGAAGGACCTCGAGTTTGTGATGGCAAATGGACAAAGAGTGACCCGCAGCGTCGGTTTTGCGATTATCCGGGTCGACAAAAGCTTCACCGTCGACGAGGTCGTCTTTGCCGAGCGAGGCGACTTACTGCTGCTCGGTGCACGCACCCTGGAAGGATTGAGCCTGACCATCGATCCGCGAAAAAAAATCCTCGTTGCCGCCGGACCGCTGCCGGCAGCCTGATCACTCACGGAACCGTTCGGACAGCGCACGCCGATCGGCGCATAGTGCCGGAAATCATGGATGGCGGGTTCATTCCATTATCCTGCAACCTGGAGTGCAGACGCAGGCTAAGCCACGTCCGCGTGGTACGGACGACCGCTTCTGGCGTCACGTCCCCACCCCTGGCACGGAGTCCGTGACTCCCGCCAGAAACCACTCGAGCGCGTAGGTCGTGAGCTGGCCGCCCGGGCCTTGCAGGTTGAATTCAAACGCATGCGTCGCCCAGGGCATCAGCACGAATGCGCGGGGCACTTTCATTTCCGCGAGCTTGGCGTCGAGCCGAACGCTGTGGCGATACCACGCGACCGCGTCGATTGTGCCGTGCAAGAGCAACGTTGGTGGCGAGCGCGGCGTGACATGAAACAACGGGCTCGCCGACTCGTAGTTCGCACGCGCGGAGTCCGGCGTGCCGCCCAAAAATTGCCGCATCAACGCCGGCGATTTCAGCATGTCGTTCTCGTGGGTGTTCACATACCCGAAAATGAGGTCCGACGGCGCATACAACCCGACGACTCCGCGGATCGCCGGATCGTTGGCGGTGTAGCCGACGCATTGCGCGATTTGCCCGCCCGCGGAACGCCCGAGCAGGATCAACTTCGACGCGTCCACGTTGAGTTCGGCGGCGTGTGATTTCAGAAACGCGATCGCGGACAGCACGTCGTCGCGCTGTGCCGGCCATTGGAATTTCGGCGCCAGCCGGTAGGACACCGCCGCCACGGCATAACCCTGCCGCGCGAGCCAATGGTTGAAGTGCGGAATCTGCTCGCGGTCACCACTGTCCCAGCCCCCGCCATGCACGACGATCACACACGGCGCCGCACGCCCGTCCGAGCGAGACGCCCGGTAAAAATCGAGCGGCAGACCAGCGGGCACGTCCAGCGTCTGAACCGCCACCGGCGCGGAACGACGGCCTAGAAAGAGATCGGTGAACGAGAAAGGTGGGCGCGGGATCACCGCCGGACCAAACTGGGCGGCGAGCTGTTCCGCCATCGGCGCGGCAATCCGCGACGCCTGAAACGCCGGTTTGAGCAGCAGCACGACCGCACCGGCGGCAACTGTCATCGTCAGAATGGACAACGCACCCGCGCCGCGGGTGAGCCACGCGCCGAACACCACGCCGATCGCCGCGACCGCGAGCCAATGCCCGTATTCGCCCGCCAAAACCGCCAGCCGCCACGGCGACCAATCGGGCGAGCGAACGGTCGTCAGCGAACCGAACGCCAGGAGGGCACAGGCAAGGGAGAAGAGCGTCCAGCGAAGCATGCGTGGTGTTACGTTCGAGATGGCCGCAAAGAAGCACCCGGGGCGCAAAGAGTTTCTGCTCGCGACGTTTTCCTTTTGCACCACCCGCCCCTTTTTGCGGCCATCACCGCTCTGATGCGCCGCCTCGATCAACTTCTTGCCAACCTCGGCTACTGCAGCCGCAGCGAAGCCCGCGCATGGATTGCCGATGGCCGCGTGACCGTCGACGGTGAACCGGCAGAGGATTTCGGGCAGAAAGCCCGCCCCGCACAGGTTCGCATCGACGGCGAGCCGCCCGACCATCCCGAAGGCCTGCTACTCCTGCTGCACAAACCGCTCGGGCTCGTCTGTTCGCACGAGGCGCGCGAGGGCCCGAACGTCTACTCGCTCCTGCCCGAGCGCTGGCGCCGGCGCAACCCGACCGTCACGAGCATCGGCCGTCTCGACAAGGACACGAGCGGCCTGCTGCTCCTCACCGACCAATCGCCACTGGTGCACCGCCTCACGTCACCCAAGCACAAGGTGCCAAAACGCTACCGCGCCACCGTCGATCGCGACCTACCCGCGGATCTCGTGCCGTTGTTTGCGTCCGGCACGCTGCTCCTCGACGGGGAAAAAGATCCCTGCGCCCCCGCCGAGCTCCGCCTGGTCGGCCCGCGCGAGGCGGAACTCACCCTCACCGAGGGCCGCTATCACCAGGTGAGGCGAATGTTTGCCGCCGCCGGCGCCACCGTGCTCACGCTCCACCGCGAGCGCTTTGGCTCGCTGGCCCTCGGCGATCTCACGGCCGGCCAGTGGCGGGAGCTGCCGCTGGATTTTTTCGGGGTGACGTAAGCCACCTTCTGGATTCTGGGGACGCGACGCCCCGTCGCGTTTCTCCGGCGACGGAGGCGTCGCCGCTCCAGTAACCTCACGATTGCAGGCGACCGCGTTTCCCTCATTTTAAAAGGAGGAATACTTTGATGAGCCCCTGTCGCGTGAATTGAACGTGCACCGCATTTCGCTCGAACTGGGGACGGAAGCACCGCACATCTCCTCCATGTACGAATTTCCACTCACCGGCGCGCAAAAGTCGTTTCTCCGCGGCCAGGGCCAGAAACTTGATGCCGCGCTGAAGATCGGCAAGGGCGGGCTGACGCCCGCGTTTCTCGCCGAGTTGCAAAAGCTCCTGCGCTCCCAGGAGCTCGTGAAGCTGCGCTTCCTCGGGGCCGAACGCGAGGAGCGCACCGCCCTCTGCACGCAGATTGCCGACGAGGGCCGCTGCATCTGCGTCGGCGCGGTCGGTCACACAGCGCTTTTCTACCGGCAGAACCCGGACCCGAAGGCGCGCACCGTCACGCTGCCGTAAGGCGGCTTTCAGCTGAGAGCGTAGAGCCAGGAGCTCAGAGCAAAACGCTCCGGAGGCGGGCAAGCCAACGGGTGAACTTCGTTTCCAGATTCCGCCGCATACCGGGCGGCTCTGCCGATCCGGCTCTCAACTCTCCGCTCTGAGCTCTCGACTCCAACTTCGCCTCAGAACTGATACGCCACGACCGAGTCCTTGCCCTGGAAGTGGAAGATCCGGTTGGCGGGCTCGTCGACCGTGTAGTTCGGCTCCTTCTCCTTCAGCACCAGCTGACGCTCCGTCTCGCCGTTGGCGAGATTCACGCCGACGATGCCGATGTCCTTCTCCACTTTCGTCAGGATGTACGAATACGCCTCGGACGACTTCACGCCGCCCGCGCGCTTCGCGGCTTTCTCGGTAAACTTGTTATAGCTGTCGAGGTTGCTGTGAATCGTGTTCACGCCGCTGTTGTAGCCGCTGGATCCCATGCCGCCGCTCGCGGCCACCTGGGCGTTGCCGTAAACCGCCGCCGCGGCCGTCACCGCGAACATCGCGATGTTGGCAAACGCATCGCTCGGCGCCGCGTAGAACAGCGACCAATTCGACGTCTTCGTCTGCGGATCGAAACCAAGGAGGTGCTGCTTGCCCTGCACGACCACGCGGCCGTTGGCGAAACTCACGGCCACCGGGACGTCGAGCAGCGCCTTGTTGGCGGAGATGCCCGCCTTCACCAGACCGGTGACGCCACCGAGTGCGCCGAGCCCGACCTTTGCCACCGTGCCCGCCCCCATCTTCTTCTTGAACTCAATCGGCACCTTGAACGCCTCGACCGGCGTGGCGGCCGCGGTGTCGATGCCGTAGACGTTGGCGCCATCCGCAAAGACGACGAGGTTTGACGCCGGGATCGTGACGAGGTTGGTGATGCCTTCCTTCGCCTTGTCGAAATGGTAGAGTGATTTTCCGTCCGCCGGATCCAGCACGACGACGCCGAGCGGTTCCTTCAGCATGGCCGTCTTGCCGTCGGAGAAATTGCCGCCGTAACGGGAGAAGATTTTTCCGCCCACGATTTCCAGCTGGGCGACAATCGCGTTGTCGCGCGCCTTGAGCAGGCCGGCGAAGTCCGAGATGCGATCGCTCTTCCAAAGTTGTGCGCCCGTCCGGCGATTGATCGCAAAGACGCTGCCGCCGCCGGCGCCATAAATCCGATCACCGTCGATGCGAAGCGGGGCGTACGTTTTCTTCAGGCCCTTGTTCGCCGGCGGGAACTCCACGCCCCATTTCGTCGCGCCGCTCGTGAGGTCGATGCAATGCACGCCCAGGTAGCCGAGGTACATCTCGTCGCCGTCGATCACGGGCTCGTGATAGCCGGAGAGATCCATCGTCGGGATAAAGCGCCCGCTGTTGTCCGCCATGTGCAGCGGGATGCCGCCGCCCTTGGTGAACTTCGCCGACCACTTGGCGGAACCGTTCTCAAGATCGTGCGCGTTGAGATAGATGCCGGGGTCCTTGCCGTCGTAGGTGTTGACGACGAAGATCACCAGGTTCTTCGCCGGCACCGGAATGGTGTCGAGGTACTGGCCGAGAATCTGCGGCGTCGTCCAGCGCTGTTCACCCGTGAAGTAGTCGATCGCGGTGAACGTCACCTTGCTGTTCATCATGCCGTCGTAGGTGTTGCAGATGAGCAGAGGGGTGCCGAGGACGTCGACGGCATTGCGGGTGTTGGTCTTCTTGAACTCGGGGTGCGTCCAGAGCAGTTTTCCCCCTTCGGGATCGTAGGAGAGGATGGCGCTGTCGGTGCCGACGAGCAGCGTGCCGAGTTCGGTGAGCTTGTGCCACTTGGCCTCTCCCGGAAGTTTTGCCGTCCAGAGTTGTTTGGCCGAAGCGGCGCCGAGAGAGGATGCGAGGAGGCCGAGCGTGAGCCAGCCGACGGAAAGCGATTTTTTGATCATGGAGCGGAAGGAGGAAGGCGGATGCGCCACATTCTGCCCGATCCGACCAGCCCTCGGATATACGCATACCTGCGTACGGCAACCAGCGCCGAAGGACGCCGGTGAACCCGGGCGGCATAGGCGCACTCTGTCGGCAATTTGATCAGCACAGCGCGGCGTCGCTTGCGCCCGGCTTGGGCAGACGCACGCTCGGACGCATGTCGCCGCTTCCCACCCGGACCGAAATCGAGTCGGCCGCCGCGCTCGTCGGAGCCGTGATGCCGTCCACCCCGCAATTTTCCTGGCCGCTGCTCAACGCCCGCGCCGGGTGCGAGCTTTGGGTGAAGCACGAAAACCACACGCCGCTGGGCGCCTTCAAGGTGCGCGGCGGTCTTGTCTACTTCGACGCGCTGCGCCGGCGCGAACCACACCTGCGCGGCGTCGTCTGCGCCACCCGCGGCAACCACGGACAGTCGGTCGCGTTTGCCGCGCGGCGCCACGGCTTCACTGCGACGGTCGTGGTACCGCGCGGCAACAGCACAGAAAAGAACGCCGCGATGCGTGCGCTGGGAGCCACGCTCATCGAACACGGTGACGATTTTCAGGCCGCATACGAACACGCGCGGGCGCTCGCCGCCGCCGAGGGCTGGCATGCCATGCCGTCCTTCGCCCCGGAGTTGGTGTGCGGCGTGGCGGTCTCGGCGCTGGATTTTCTGAAAAATGCCCCGCCGCTCGACGCGGTCTACGTGCCCATCGGCATGGGCTCCGGGATTTGCGCCATGATGGCGGCCCGCGACGCCCTCGGACTCACCACCCGGATCATCGGCGTCTGTTCGGCCCACGCCCCGGGCATCGCACTCTCGTTTGCCGCCGGCACGCCCGTGGTCCACCCGTCCACGACCCGCCTCGCCGACGGACTCGCCTGCTCTACGCCCGACCCCGTCGCCGTCCACCACATCCGCCGCGGCGCCGAACGCATCGTGCAGGTGACCGACGCCGAGGTGGCCGCGGCGATGCGTGCCTGCTTTGTCGATACCCACAACGTCATCGAGGGCGCCGCCGCCGCCAGCCTCGCCGCCGTGCTGCAGGAGCGAGCGCTCCACGCCGGCCGCCGCATCGGCGCGGTGCTCACCGGAGGAAACGTCGACGCTGCGGTGTTTGCGCGGGTGCTGACCGAAGGCTGACGACACCCGGAGACCGGACACGTCCGCTCACGGCCCTTCGCGATTGCCCTCGGCGGTCGCGGTGTCCGGCGCGACGCGCAGGCCGTGCCGGAGCCAATTTTGCGTCACCCAATTGTGATGGCCGCCGTTGACGACCAGGGACGGGTCGGATGCGCGTCGCGGCCGATCATCGCGGACGACACAACCAGAGACCCGCGAGTAGGTGGTGCCGACGAGCGACACGCCGACCCCGTCGCTGTCGAGGACCGTGCAGTTGGCGACATTGAGCCGGTCGCAATTTTCCAACAGCAGGGCAGCGGGTTGCCGCCATACGCCGTTCAGGTGCAGTCCCGTGAGCGTGCAGTCGCGGGCGCCCCGCAGCACGACGCCACCCTTCGTCTGCAGCGAGGTCCCGTAGTTGTAGCGCGGGTTGCGATCGAAGTTGTTCGGACCGATCACGACGTTGCTGCTGTCCTCGACGAGCAGATCGTGCTGGTAGGCCATCCAAAACGTGTTGCCAGTGAGCGTGACCCCGCGGGCGTTTTTCAGGTGCACGTTGATTTGAATGTCACTGAGCACGTTGCCGGTGATCGTGACATGGCCCTCCTGGGTGTCGGCGGATCCGGCACGGGTCGCAAGCGCCGGCTCATGGCCGCGCCCGAGGATGCGGATGTTGGCCGAATCGGGTCCGGCGCTGTTGTGCTGAACCGTGCAGCCCGTGATCGCCACTTCGCCAATCGAACCGCCGGCGGAATCGAGCAGGATGTTGGCGGTCGGGGGTGACTCCCGCCCCATGTTACTTTCGAGGTCGCAGCCGGCGATCTGCAGATTGCGCACGTTGCCTCCGCGGGAAACCACACCGCCGCCGTCGCAATAACTGATGTGGCAGCCGGTGATGTTCGACTGGTGGAGGTTCACCTGATCGTAAAAGACCCCGATGCCGCGGCATTGATAGATGTGAGAATCGGCGATGATGACGTTGCGATTGCGCACCGTGAGATGGATGCCGTGCCGCAGGTCGCGGAGCAGCGCGCGGGTGACTGTGAGCTGCATCGTGCCGGTGGCCTCGATGCCGTCGGCCTCAGGATGCGCACCGATGATCTCCAACCCGTCGACCATCGGTGCGCGCTGACGCTCCCAAACGTTGGGTTTGATCTGCGGCGGATCGGCGCTGCCGCCGTGAGTGCCGACAAACTTGAAGGCAGGTCCCGCACCCGCCATGACGACCCGCGCCGTGCCGTCGCCCACGAGCGCGGTGAAACCGACTTTATCCAACTCGATGATCACTGGCCGCGTCAGCCGATAGACGCCGCGGGGAAACCGGAGCGTGCCGGCACCGCTGTCCACGGCCTTTTGGATCGCCGCCGTATCATCCGCCCGGCCGTCGCCCACCACGCCGAAATTCTCCCAGCTCTGATCCACCGCCACACGCACCGACGCCGGTTCGGCGGCCGGCGCCGGGGCACAACAAAGCAGCAGGGACAGAAAAATGACGGCGCGTGGGCTCATCCAGGGTGTTGTGAGACTGAAACTGAAGCTCGTAACGAACACCAGAGCGATGTCGGCGGTGCACGACGGAACACTGCCCTGCGTATTCCCGCCAAGCGTCGTTGACGCACCCCAGTCCGTCACTGACGCTCGCGCTTCCCGTCCCGCGCCCCCCGCCCCTTTGCTATGAACGATCATCCTTCCGTTCCAAATCCGTCGCGCCGCACCTTGCTGCAAACGACCGGGCTCGGCCTCGTCGGCGCCGTGCTGAGCGGAACCGCGGCGACAACGGCCGCCGAAGCGACGAAAGCCAAAACGCCAAAATCCCCGGCAACGCGTCTCCCCGCCGACGCCCCTGCGCCACCCAATCGCTTTGGCCGAATGGTACAGGAATATTATGTCGCCCGCGTCCGCGAGGTGGAGCGCACGGCCAATGCCCGTCGCGCCCAAATCCGCTCGAAGGCCGACGCGGAATCCTACGTGCGAGAGGTGCGCGCCAAAATCCAATCGATCTTCGGACCGTGGCCGGAAAAAACGCCGCTGAACGCACGCGTCACCGGCACCGTTGAGCGCGACGCCTACCGGATCGAAAACGTGATCTTCGAAAGCCGGCCGGACTTTCCGGTCACCGCCAACCTCTACCTCCCCAAGGGCGCACCCGGCCCGCGGCCCGGTGTCGTCGGCAGCTGCGGCCATTCCAACAACGGCAAGGCCGGCGACACCTACCAGTCCTTCGCCCAGGGCCTCGCGCGACAGGGATATGTTGTGCTGATTTTCGATCCGATCGGACAGGGCGAACGGCTGCAATATGTCTCCGCCGGTCTCAAGCCGCGCATCGGAATCGGCGTCGGCGAACATCTGCACGCCGGCAACCAGCAATGTCTCGTCGGCGAATTTATCGGGGCGTGGCGCGCGTGGGACGGCATCCGCGCGCTCGACTATCTCCTGACGCGGCCGGAAGTGGATCCGCGCCACGTTGGCATCACCGGCAACTCCGGCGGCGGCACGATGACGACGTGGCTCTGTGGGGTGGAGCCGCGCTGGACGATGGCCGCGCCGAGCTGTTTCGTGACGACGTTCCTCCGCAATCTGGAAAACGAGCTGCCGGCCGACGCCGAGCAGTGTCCGCCACGCGCGCTCGCCCTCGGACTCGACCACTCCGACTTCATCGCTGCCCTCGCGCCGAAGCCCGTGATCATGCTCGATCAGGAGAAGGACTACTTCGACGTCCGCGGCCTTGAGGAAAGCCTGGAACGGCTGCGGCCGCTCTACCGACTGCTCGGCGCGGAGAAGGCCGTCGAGATCTTCATCGGCCCGGACTACCACGGGTTCTCCCAACCCGTCCGCGAGGCGATGTATCGGAAATTCAATGATGTGACAAAAGTCTCCAACGCGCGGGCCGAGCCCGCGCTCGTCCTCGAAAAAGACGAAACGCTCCGATGCACGCCGACCGGGCAGGTGGCGGACGAAAAGGCGCAGACGGTTTTTTCGTTCACCCGCGAAGCCTCGGTGGCATGGCGCCAGCGGCGCGGGTCGGTCAGCGGCACGGCGTTGCAGCAGGCCGTGACGGAAACCCTTCGGTTGCCTCGTCGCGAGGGCGCACCGCCCTACCGCATCCTGCGGCCCGGTGCCGCGCGCGGTTATCCGAAGCGCCACGCCGGGACGTATGCGGTCGAGACTGAACCCGGCATCTTCGCCCTCGTCACCCGACTCGACGACAATCCGCTGATGTCCCGTCTCCCCCGCGGCCCGAAGCGCGCCTTGCTCTACATCGCGCACCACTCCGCCGACGCCGAGCTGCGCACGGAGCCGTTGATCGCGGAGGTGATGCGCGCCGAACCGAACTCGGCGGTGTTCGCCTGCGATGTCCGCGGGATCGGGGAATCCCAGCCCACCACCACCGGAACCGGATTTCTCAGCGCGTATGGTCCGGATTATTTTTACGCGGCGCACGGGATGATGCTCGACTACCCCTATGTCGGACAGAAGACCCACGACGTGCTCCGGGTCATCGACTGGCTGAAATCCGGCGGGCACACCGAAGTGCATCTGGCGGGCCGGGCGTGGGGTGCGCTTCCCACGACGTTTGCGGCGCTGCTCTCAGCCGACGTGAAACAGGTCACGCTGAAGCACGCGCTCACGAGTTACAGCGACGTGGCCGAAACCGAGGACTACCGCTGGCCGTTATCGGCGCTGTTGCCCGGAGTGCTGCGGAAATTTGACCTGCCCGACTGCTATCGCGCCCTCGAGGCAAAGCAGCTGCGGCAAATCGAACCGTCGACCGCCCTGGCCGACGGCCTGAAATCATGAATACCCCGATGAATCACTCAGAACTCGAAGCGCGCACCGTTCGAAAGGTCACCGCCCGGCTCATTCCCTTCCTGATCGTCTGTTACTTCGTGGCCTATCTGGACCGCGTGAACGTCGGCTTTGCCGCGCTCATGATGAACCAGGATCTCGGACTGACCGCCTCGATGTACGGATTCGGCGCCGGCGTATTCTTCCTGTCGTATTTTTTCTTCGAGGTACCGTCGAACCTGCTGCTCGACCGGTTCGGCGCCCGCAAGTGGATCGCCCGGATCATGTTCACGTGGGGCGTGCTCTCCGGGATGATGGCATTCATCCCCAACCTCGCCGCCGCATCCGGTTTCGGCAACGCGCCCGTCTTCTATTCGCTCCGCGCCCTGCTCGGGATAGCCGAGGCCGGCTTCTTTCCGGGGATCATCTTCTACCTGACGCTCTGGTTTCCCGCGGTCTATCGCGCGCGCATCATCGGATATTTCATGGCTGCGATTCCACTCTCGTCGGTGATCGGTGCGCCGGTCTCAGGGCTACTCTTGGAATTGCACGGCTGGGCCGGCCTGGCGGGCTGGCAGTGGCTGTTCATCATCGAGGCCACTCCAGCCGTGCTGCTGTCCGTCGTGACGTTCTACTATCTCACCGACCGGCCGCGCGACGCCACCTGGCTCGCGGAGGACGAGCGCGCGTGGCTGGCCGATCGCCTGGCGGCGGAAGAAAAGCAGCGCAAACAGGCGGCTCACTTCAGCGTCGTGGCGGCGATGTTCAACCCGCGCGTGCTGGCCCTCGCGCTGGTCTACTTCGGCATCGCCGGATCCAATTACGGGGTCGGCTTCTTTCTGCCTCAGATCGTAAAGAATTTCGGTCTGAGCAACGCCGTGACCGGACTCGTCACCGCCATCCCCTATGTCGTCGGCACCGTGGGGATGATCTGGTACGGCCGCCGCTCCGACCGGACGATGGAGCGGCGCAAACATGTCGCCGTGGCCCTCGCGATTGCCTCCGGCGGCATCGCGATCTCAACGCTCCTGGAAAATCCGGCGCTGAAGATGCTCGCCCTGTCGGTCAGCGCGTTCGGGGTGTTCGCGGCGCTCCCGGTGTTTTGGACGTTGCCCACGGCCTTTCTTTCCGGCTCCAGCGCCGCCGCCGGCATCGCCGCGATCAACTCCATCGGCAACCTCTCGGGCTTCGGCGGCCCGTACGCCATGGGTTGGATCAAGGACCGCACGGGCAGCTACACGGGCGGCCTGCTGGTGGTCGCGGGTGTCGCGGCCCTCGCTCTGGGCATCGTGCTGGCCCTCCGCCACGACAGCCGATTGGAACGTCCGCCAGGGGCCGCACCCGACCAGACGAATTGAGCCGCGCGGCGTCGGCGCTCGGCGTTACCGCTTCGGCAGGCCGTCCACGTCGGGACCACGCTTCGGCCACCGGAGATGGCGGTGGAGAAAATCAAACGTGCCCTCGGCGCGCATGCTGTGGCCGCCCTGGAAAAACTCAATTTCCGTGCGGTCGGCGAGGCCGAGCTGCGCGTAAAGCCAACGCACCTTGGCGTATTCGTGCGCGACCCATTGGTCGACGCCCACGCGGTCCCGATGCCCGCGCTCGACCATGAAGGGCCGCGGCACCATCAGGTACGACATCTCGGCATAGTCGAACGTGTGCCCGAGATTCCAATACGGCATCTCCCATTCGATCGAGGTCATGAAGCTGAACGGCTCCTCCGTGGACGCGACCTTGCGCGTCCACTGGTTGAAATCGCCGGAGCAGATCGAGAGGCAGTAGTTCTCCAGCAACGGCGGCACTCGCACCGCCGTCTCACCGCCGTAGCTCAGGCCGTAGAAAGCGATTCGCTCCGCGTCCACAAACGGTTGCGCGGCGAGCCAGCGGAGAATCTGGTCGTGCTGCGCGACGATGAACGAAAACAGCGTCGCTTTCACACTGTTCGCCTTGCGGCCGAGCCAGCGGTAGCGGTCCTCGCCCTTGTAGAGGTTGTGCGGCGCGAAGGCGATGAAGCCGCGCTCCGCGAGTTTCGCCGCCACGTTGCCGTAGGCCGTCGCATCGGCGTCGAGCATCACGCGCGGCACCCCGTTGCGCCCGTGCTGGCACACCACAACGGGCCGACGTTCGCCCGGACGCAGGTTATTCGGCAGCACCAGCAGTCCCCAGGCGAAAAGCTCGGGGTAAACGTCGAGCACGACGTCGTACGCCGTCCACGCCTTCGTCTCCGCCACCTTGCGCGAGCGCACGTTGAACGGCCTCAGCGGCTCGTCGAAGCGCCCCATCGCTTCCGTGGCAAACTGCTCCCGGAAACGTTTCGCACCCGCGATGAATTTCTCCGGAGGAAAAGTCGGCAGTTTCGGGTCGGTGTTCCATTTTGCCGGCAACAGCTCGGGCATCACGGTCTGCAGAAACGCCGCCTCGCGCACGTGCTCGGACCGCTGCACCAGCCGCTGCACGTGGCCCTCCACCTCGGCGAAATAGCGCGCGCTGCGTGTGCTCGGCTCAAATGCCACGCGACGATCGATCGGCAGTACCTCCGAAAGCGGGGCCAGGCGCGTCATCCCGAGATTTTTCGCAAACGCCGCCACCGCCTCACCGGAGTAGGCCCCGCTGGTGCTGCTCACGAGCGACGGTCGCTCGAAACGCGGCCCCATCCGGATGCGCGCCACCTCGGCCTGCACGCTGGCAAAGTCCGGCGCGTGTAATTCGCCCTTGTGTCCCGTCACCTCGGGATACCCGCCGTGCTCGACCACCAGTGCGCGGGGCAGAATCAGGCCGGCAAGCTCCGCGTCGCCAAATTCGCGCAGCAGTCCCCAGACGTTGCGGTAGATGGGCTCCGACACGACTTTTTGCCGCGAGTCGAAATACCCGCTCACCAACACCGCCGCCACCCGTTCGTCCAGCGCCGCCGTGTAGAACGTCACCAATCCGCCCTCGCCGTTCCCGCAGACGCCGATCTTCGCCGCACCCCCACGGCGCCGGACGAACCAGTCCACCGCGGCCATCACCGTCTGCACCTCATAACCGATCACATGACGGCCCATCTGAAACGCCTGACGGTAAATCCATTCGCGTTGGGTCTGGTCGGACTTCGCGAGCAGCGCGTCGGGCGTCACGAGCTTCCCGCGGCCAATCGTCACCGGCAGCAGCACTTCAACTCCATTCTCCGCCAGCCGCCGCGCCACCTGGGAGGTCGCGGGCACACCGGGAGCAAGTCCCAGCAATTGCTCCGGCGTCTGCCCGGCGTCGGGCACCACGACAACGTGTGCCGCCACCGCGCCTTTCGGCTGCACCAGCAAGCCCGCGCCCCACACGCCTTCCAAAACCGGCCAGCGCACCTGCTCCACCCGGTAACGATCCGTTTCAGCCACGAGCGACGGCGTGCCTTCGTCACCGTAGCGCTCCATCGCGGCCGGCAGCCGGGGATCGACCGCGCCAACGATGGCCTTGAACCGCTCCCGGTTTGGCACCACCGACTTCACGTACGCCTCGGGCGACGAAAAATCGCGCACCCAATGCGACTCCCGCCGTTCGACCGACTCCGCGATCGCACGCTCGACGAACGCATGCGCCCCGTTCATCAGCCGCTCCGAAAGATCCGCCTCCGCCCACGCCAACGCCGCGGTGCCCAGCAACGGCACCGGCTCAGGTGGGGCGGGCGCCTCCGCCGCACGCACGAATCCGGAAAAAGCGATCGCAATCGAACCAACCGCCGTCAACGCGGCGCAGCACGCCGTGCACCGGAGGAAAATCACGCGCGCGGAATTTGGTTTGATCATCGTCTGGAGGGATCAGGGTTTCGGGGAGGCCCGCTCGGCGGCGCGCAGCTTGAACATCGCCTGGCTCCGCAGCGGAAACGGCGGCGGCGCATCGGCCGGCAGCGAGGCGAGCGCGCGCTGCAATTTGCCGCGGCTCGCCGCCGCCTCGGGTGACAGGTCCGACGCACTCAGGTCGTGTTGCTCATCCGAATCGGCGTTGGCGTCGAAGAAGCGGCCGTCGGAGTAGAGTTTGAACCGCTCATCCCGCACGATGCGCAGCGTATGCAGCTGGTTGAAAATCCACTCCCGGGGCGGCTTCGCGCCCGACTGGCCGCGCAGAAACGCTGCGCAGGATTTTCCATCGAGTGTCACGCCCGGAGGCAGCGCGAGGCCGGCGAGTTCGCATACCGTGGGAAACACATCCGCGAAATCCGCCAGCGGCACGACGCGGCCGCCGGGGATCTGCTTTGGACAATTGGCCAGCATCGCGACGTCGCTGCCGGATTCGATCAACGTGTAGAGCCCGCCCTTGACGTCGCGCCCGTTGCGCCGCGCGGTCAGGCTGCTCTCGGTGCCATTGTCGCTCGCAACGAAGAGGATCGTGTTGTCGCGCAGCTTGAGTTCGTCCAGCACCCGCACGAGATCGCCCACCAGCCGGTCGGCGTAACGCACCATGTCGGCATACATCGCGTGATGCGGTCGGTTCGGATCGCGGTTCAACGGCGTGGCCACCACCGGCTCGCTGAAACTCTGGCCGTGCGCAAGATGCAGCGGGTAATAGAGCAGGAACGGCCGGTCGCGATGCCGGCGGAGAAAATCAACCGCAAACTCTTGCGTCACATCCGGACCGAACCGCCCCGCGAGCACTTCGCGCCGTCCGTTGCGGAGAAAGACCGGGTTCCAGTAGCGGCTCTCGATTTTGTTCATGAAGGCGCCCGTGTCGGGCACCGATTCGCGCCGCACCGCGTCGTGAAACACCGCCATCTCCGCCGGCGGAACGCGGTCCACGTCGATGCTGCCGGGCCACACGAGCTGCTCGCCGAAGCCATGCCGCGTCAACGCATCGGCCTCGTCGTAAAGATTGTTGATCTGCCACTTTCCCGCGATCGCCGTGGCGTAACCCGCGTCGCGAAAGAGCCGCGGGAAGGTCACCTCCCGTTTCGGGTCGAGCCCACCGCCGCCGTAGAGCGCGGCATCGTGATGCAGCGTGAAGCCGGTGCGATACGGCTGCCGACCCGTGAGCAACACCGTGCGGCTCGGACCGCAAATCGGCATGGTGTAGCAATGCTCAAATCGCACGCCCTCCCGCGCCAGCCGGTCGAAGTTCGGCGTGCACTTCTCCTCGCTGCCGTAGCTGCCGAACCACTCCTGCCCAATGTTGTCGAGGAGGATGAAGACGATGTTCGGCGGCGGTGGCGCGGCCGCGAATGACGCGGACCCGAGGGCAAAGGCACAGACGGAGAGGAACAGGACGGAAATTTTCACGGACGACAAAAGTTAGGGCCCGGCGTTAACCTCGTTCATCGTTTTCCACCCTTCACCGCCGACGGCTCCTTGAATTCCTGCACCGGAAACCGCTCGCGCAGGCGTTGGCTGAGTGCGGCGAGGACGTTCGCGTTTTCCGGCCGGTCGGCGACGTTCTCATCGTTCTGGGCATCGCGAACCACGTCGTAGAGTTCACGAACGGTGGCCTGGCCAGGCTTGGTCCACTCGACATAGCGCCAGGTGGCGGTGCGCATCCCGATACCGAGCCAGCCTTCCTTGGGATACCAGCTGAAGGCGGCGTCATTGACGCTGGCGGCGGGATTCTCCAGCGCGGGTTTCAGGCTGCGCCCCTGGAAGCCGGCGTGCGCGGGCAGGCCGCAGAGCTCGGTGAGCGTCGGGGCGAGATCCACGGACTGCACGAGCGAGCGCGATACGCCGCCGGCGCCTTTCATGCGCGGGGCGGCGATGATGAGACAGTTGCGCGTGGCGCCCTCGTAGTTGTTGTGCTTCATGCCCCACCAGGTGTGTTCACCCATGTAGTAACCGTGGTCGCTCCAGAAGACGATGACCGTGTTCTGCGCGAGGCCGGTTTCGTCGAGTGTGGCGATGAGGCGGCCCACCAGGGCGTCGACATAGCTGATCGCGGCGAGGTAGCCGTGAAGGCACTCGCGCTTGAAGGCCTCGGGCATTTCGCCGTCAGGCACATTGGCGTACGACGGAAAATCCTGGGCGTGTGTGGTGGCAAACGCCGGCGCGCCTCTCGGGAGAAACTCGTTCGCCGCCAGCGGTAGCTTCGCACGATCGTAGAGGTCCCAGTATTTTTTCGGCGCGACCCAGGGCACGTGCGGGTTGGCAAAACCGACCGCGAGGAAGAACGGTTGCGACGGATTCTTCGCGTGCTCGCGCAGCTGGGCGATGGCGTTCACCGCGCAGTCGCCGTCGAGCAGCTCGTCGTCGCCGCCATCCACCGACTCAAACGCCGGGCTCGCATAGGTGCCGACGCCCTTCTCCCGCCCCTTCCGCCGGATGCCCTTCGCCTCGTCGTCGCGGCGTTGCGCGGCGATCGCGGCCCGACCGATGGGACCGTTGCGCGGCGCCTGGCTGTGCCACGCCGGGATAGTCCACGACGCGACGTCGTCGATGCCGACGTGGTAAATTTTCCCGAGGCTGCGCGTGTGGTAGCCGTGGTTCTTGAAATGCTGCGGGAGGGTCGTGATGTCCGGCATCGTCGTGCGCAGCGTGCGGCCGATTTCAAAGATGCCGGTGGTGGCGGGATAGCGTCCGCTCAGCATCGAGATGCGCGACGGCGAACACAGCGCCTGCTGCACGAAGCTGCGCTCGAAAACCATCCCGCGCTGCGCAAGCGCGTCGAGGTTCGGGGACTTCACCGTGGGATCCCCGTAGCAACCCAACTGCGGGCGCATGTCGTCGGATGCGATGAAGAGCACGTTCGGCCGGTCCGCCGCCGACGACAAAACCGGGTGAAGCGCGAAGACCAACATGAAGACGAGCGGGCCGGTCGGTGGGGTTTTCATCGAGTGATTGGGCGCAGCAACGACATTGCTTTGCGGACGGCCGCGGTTCTTGACAGCCGTGAGAGTAAGACAACGGTAAGACCATGCCCTCCGTCACGATCAAACTGCCCGCTCTGCTCGACAAAAAGCTTCGGGCTGTCGCCAAGCGTCGGGGTGAAAGCCTTTCCCTGCTCACGCGGCGGGCCTTGGAGCGCGAGATCATGACTGACGGGCCGGATTTTGCGGAGCTGGCAGCGAAACAGCGCGGCATGTTCCGCGGCGCGCCCGACCTTTCGACCCGCGAGGGTTATGGAGGTTAAGCGGATTGTGGACGCCGGTCCGCTGGTCGCCTGGCTAAACGAGACTGATCAGTGGCATGGTTGGTCCACGCACGCGTTGGCCCAGGGTCGCGGACCCTTGCATACAACCGAGATCGTGCTCGGTGAGGCGTGTTATCACCTGGGTGGCAACTCGGCCCCGGCACAAGCGTTGCTCGATTGGGTTCGCCGCGGCGCAATCGTGCTGCATCCCCTCTGGCCAAGGCACCTGGCACGCACGCAGGAGCTGATGCTCAAGTTCGAACGCATGGACGCCGCCGATGCGTCGCTGGTGGTGCTCTCGGAACTTCATCCCCGCGCCACCATCGTCACGGTGAACGCGAGAGATTTTAAAATATACCGCCGCTTCCGTCGCGACGCGTTGCCCTTGCTCGTGCCATGACGGTCGACCGGCGCCTCACTTCCTCGCCCCCGGCACGCGGCGCTTCAGTTCCTCGACCCAGTTTTGGACGATGATGATCTGCTCCGGCGCCTCCGCGGCACCCGCGGGCTTGACGTCCTTGAGCACGATGAAGCGCCGGCCGTCCGGGCTGAGGTCGTAGTTCCGAAAGATCTGCGCGCCGGCACTCATGAATAAAGGCGGAGGAGGGTTCGAATTCCACACGGGCTTCCGCGACACCACGGTGAATTTGCCGCCGTCGGCCCGCACGTCCGCGACCATGAGCGGAGCGGGGAAACCATTTCTGCCCACGTAAAAGAGTTCCTTCCCATCGCGCGACCAGAGCGGTTGGACCCCGCCGTCTTTCGAAACGACCACCCGGTCGTCGGTGAGGTTCGGAAACGGACTGACAAAAATTTCGTCATCCCTTGATCCAAACGAACTGTAGGCGACCCATTTGCCGTCCGGAGAAAGGACCGCACCACTCGCACGGCCGGGCCACCATGCAGGCTTTTCCGCCACCCCGATCGCAATCGAGCCGGTGCGTCCTCTATCACCAAAAAAGATCGTCCGGCCATCCGTCGTGAAGAACAGTGGGACCAAGACCGAGTTTTTCTGTCCTTCGAAAGCGTTCACGAAGCCCTCCGATGGACGCGTGTTATTGGCTGTCTTCACCATCAACCGGCCGTCTAAACCGCCATAAACGATGCGCAAGCTGTCCGGGGTCCAAAGCGGTATGAACCCCCCGTCGGTCTGCGTGAGGCGGGTTTGGGTCTCTCCCGCCATGTCCCAAACGAGGAACCCCGTTTGCCCCCCCGATAGTTGTTCCCCCATCACCAGCTTGGTACCATCCGGAGAGATCCGGACGGAAGAGTAGGCACCGGGCTCGAATTTCAGCGGTTCCTCTTTTCCCTGCCGATCGACCCAGACCGGAATTCTTCGGTCTACGCTTCCGGCCAGATAAAGCAGCGTGCCGTCGCGAGAAATAGCATAATTGGCCATGCCGGTACCGCTGGCGAGCCGGAGTTCCTGCACCAAAGACACGGGATTCCCGATGGTGGCGAGGTGCTCCACATCGAAGGCGACTCCAAAGAGATTGGACCCCACCACATAAAGGAGATGGCCGGTCGTCGGAAGGTAGCAGGGGGATCGTCCGCCGGGAACCACGACCTTGCGCTGACCGCCGGAAAGTGACCGCACCTCGACCTGAAATGCGTCCGCACGATTGGAGCTAAACAAGAGGTATTTTCCCCCTGGGAGCAGCTGTGGCGCGGAGAGACGTTCTCCGGTTTCGGCGGGTATGATCTGCTCGGGCTTGCCACCGCCGGTGGCTGGCACACGCCAAATGCCGTCCACCTGCCCGTAGAGAATATTGCCGTCGCTCTCCCAACTCATGCCATTCGGATTTCCGGCGGGGCTGATGCGGACCGACGCCCCGCCGTTTACGGATATTTTCTGCAGTTCTCTTGAGACAAAGGCGACCGACTGGCCGTCGGGTGAGAAGACGGGATTGATCACGGGCGTCTCAGTCCCCGGGATGATGTGCGCGTTCAACTCGCTCAGCTTGCGGATGAACAGCCCGGCCGTCGTGTTGTAGATAAACGAAAGCCCGTCCGGAGAGATCGCGACCATGGTTCGCCCGGTGGCCCGGAATGAAACGCCCGGCGGGAGATTGTGGGCGAAGCGAACGATCGGCTTCGGCTCGGCGTCGGGTGCGGACGCGGGGCGGAGTTTCCAGAAAACCAGACCCAACACGAGCGAAGTGACCAGCGCAGACATCACCGCAACCGGCAGCGGCCTTCGCCAAAATGGCGGCGAGGCCGGCGAGGGCGCTTCTGTTTTTTCATTCGGCTGCCCGATGGCTGGCTCGTCCGACTCCCGCGATGCCGTGCCGGCGGACGACGCGGGCACCGCCGCCGGCGGCAGCGTAGCGGAACCGCCGGACGCTTCGAGGCCCAATAATTTCCGGACGCGCAGCACGAGGGCCGGGGGCACGTGGCCGTGCGGCAGGCGGGACCATTGCACGGTGAGAAAAGATTTGGGCACGAGCGCATCCGCCTGCCGCGTGTCGTCGGCTACCACCGGCAAAATCAGCGGCGTGCCTTCGGCGACGAGCCGCATGCGCTCATCGGCCAGTCGCCATTCGAGACGAAAATATCCCTCCCGCCGCGCCTGCGTCCGCGCCGAGATGATCGGGATGATGAGGGCGCACTCGCGGATTTGCCGCTGAATGTTTTCGTCCCACGCATCGCCACCCTGCAATTCGCTCCGATCCATCCACACTTCGATCCCAGCTTCGCGCAGCGCGTCGCAGACGGCCAACGCGGTCGCCAGATCCTCAGTGGTGTAGCTGAGGAAAACGGCACGGGAGGCGGGAGAACGCTCGGAGTCTGACATGGGGCGCAGCGGAGCATTCGGAATTCGCGACGCGGCGGCAAGGTCTGTGTGGCGTGGCAATCGGGCGCGGGTGCATCTCCTAGATTTTGCCGTGTAGCCGGCCTCGCTGAGGCCGGTCCGGGGTCAGCGACCCCGGCTACATTTGCGAGTGGCGACAACTCGGAGATGCTCCCGTCGGGCGCGGCATGGCTCTCCGTCCAAATAGCCAGAGACCGAAACAATTTGAAAAGTTTTGGGGTTCCCCGGCGCACGGCGCCCCAATCCGCCCCGCGTCAGAGTGCCGGCAATTCCTTGAACGGGTTGAACACCTTCAGCCCCGGCCGGCGGAAATGGCGGTCGTTGCCCGTCACGACCGTGAGGCCGTGGCGCCGGGCGGTGGCCGCGATCTGGCTGTCTTCGACCGGCATGGGCGTGCCGGCCTTTTCGAGGAGGAACTTTTGCTCAGCCCAGACATGAGCCAGGGAGACATTGAAGCCGATGATCCGGCCTTCGAGCGAATCGACCAACTCGCGCAGCCACGCCTGCAATTCACCGCGCTCGCGGCCTTCCTTGGTGCGGACCCAATAGGCGAGTTGGGCGACCACGATGGCGCTGGTGTAGCACTGCGCCTCATGGGTTTCGAGCCACGCGATCACGCGGGCGTCGCCGTGGCGTTTCGCCGGCTGGCTCAAAACGTCGGCATCGAGCAACCACTTCACAGCTTGAGCTTCTTCGGCATTTCACGGCTGCGCGGCGGTAGGTCATCCATCGGCACCGGGCAGGCCTTCAGCACCGCGAGCCAGTTGCGCGGTTTGCGTTTCACGCGCCGCAACACGATCTCGTCTTCGCCCTCGTCGTAGAAAGCCGCAAAAGCATCGCCCGGCTCAGCCGGTGCGAGTGCCGCCGGAATGCTGAAACGTCGCTTGGCATCGAGAGTCAAAATCATGGTGGGATAATCCCACTGCCGGCGCCCGCTGTCAACGGCGGGGCCACGCCGTCAGCTCACTGCTCTTCGCAGACAACGCGGCAATAAGCTTGTCCGCCATGGCCCGGGTCTCCGGACCCGTGAGCGCGTCGCACCGTCACGGGCCGAGCACGTGGTCAGTCCGCTGATTTCAAGGGCCGTGGTGAGAGAAAGCCTCGCGCGGCGGCAGGATGCCTCACCTTTTCCGTCGTCGCGATTCAATGATAGCGTGCAGCTCCGTGGTTGGCAGCGTCCAGGCGATCGCGACGTTCCATACTGCTCGTCAGACCAGACCCTGCAATCAGCGGACTGACCCCGTGGTAAACATCCCTGACCGGTCTCCGGGGACATAACAGGATCTTGCAATGCGGAGCGCAGACGTAGGCGAAGCCTCGTCTGCCAGATGCGGACGAACGCCTGCGGCGTTACGTCCGCGCTCCGGCCGCTCCGGGTAGCCGCCCGAAACTCCGATACGCCCCGGCCTCCTCTGCGTTTCGCACTTCTTCCCCGGTTGACAGCCACCGGTGCAGGCGCCTCTCTCGCTCCGTTCGCCCCGCGAGGGGCTCCCTCCAACCGCCAACCCAAAAACCACCATGAACGAGATTGTTTCGATCCAGACCTCGCTCCCGCCGGTTGGCCCCGTCGCGCGCTGCTGAAGCACGCGCATTCGCATTCTCGCTTGAGACGCAGGCCGCCCGACCGGGCGGCCTTTTTCGTTTTCCAGTGCGCGTCCCCGCCTCCCTCGGGCCGCGCTGTGTTCCGTCTCACCATTCTCCGTTCTCACTTTTTTCCCATGCATCTCTCCTCCCTTGGCTGGGACGATTCCTTCGCCCTCGCTTTCACTCCATTCTCCGCCTCCGACTTCGTGCCCGCGCGCGTCGCGCTCGAGCACAAACACGCCTACGAACTTCTCTCTGCTGACGGCGCCCTCACCGCTGCGTGCACCGGCCGACTACTCCACGACGCCACCTCGCGCGACGACCTGCCCGCGGTCGGCGACTGGGTGGTCGCGCGTCTCCGCCCCGGCGAAGCCCGCGCGGACATCCACGCCGTGCTGCCTCGTAGCACGAAATTCTCCCGCCGCGCCGCCGGCGACACGTCAGCCGAGCAGATCGTCGCCGCCAACGTCGACATCGTCTTCCTCGTCACCGCGCTCGATCAAAATTTCAACGTCCGCCGGATCGAACGTTACCTCACCGTCGCCTGGGAAAGCGGCGCCCAACCCGTCGTCGTGCTTAACAAGGCCGACCTCCACTCCGACCCCGCCTCGGCCCGCGCCGCGGTCGCAGCGATCGCCAGCGGCGCCCCCGTCGTCGCCCTCAGCGCCTTGTCCGGTTCGGAGAGCGGCTCCGTGGCGGACGCGTTGGGACCGTGGCTGTCGCCCGGCCACACCGTGGCGTTTCTTGGTTCCTCTGGTGTCGGCAAGTCGACCCTGATCAACCGGCTCGTCGGCCGCGATCAGCAGGTCACCGGCGCGATCAGCGACGCGGTCGGCAAGGGCCGGCACACGACGACTCACCGCGAACTCATCCTCGCTCCCTCCGGCGTCCTCGTGATCGACACGCCCGGCATGCGCGAACTGCAATTGTGGGACGTCGAGGCCGACACGCTCGACCACGCGTTTGCCGACATCGCCAGCCTCGCCGCACGCTGTCGGTTTCGCGATTGCACACACCGCGCCGAACCGGAATGCGCGATCCAGGCCGCGCTCGAGGACGGTTCACTTGATTTCGGACGCTGGCAGAGTTTTCAAAAGCTGCAGCGCGAGCAGGCCTACGCCGCCCGCAAGGCCGACCCGCGCCTCGCGCGGGAGTCGAAGGCCGGCTGGAAAAAGCTTAACAAGCAGGCGCGGATGACGGCGCGGATGAAGGGACAGGAATAAGCCCGAGAGCCAAGATTACGGTGTTCCACTGGCAACGACCTCCACGCGCAGGCGAATGAAGCGCGTGGTCACCGTGCTCAAGGGGGTGAGGTCGGCCACCACCACCTGCTCGCGGATGCTGTCCAACGCCGTCGCGCTGACTTCCCTGGTGTAGCCCGCGCCGGACTGCCAGGTAATCAGGTCAGAGGAAACCTCCACCGTGTAGTTCACGTCCGACACATCCATGCGCCGCACGTAGCTCATGTTGAGCACGCCGTTGTTGCGGGTGACTTTGGGCTGACCAGCGGCGCTGGCCTTCATCGGATCAAGGGCGAGGGCATATTCAAACAGGTTGGAAACGCCGTCACCATCGGGGTCGGCCTGTGGTCCACTAATCGTCGTGTTGGCCTGCTCCGAAGCACTAAAGCTAGCCGTCTTCCAGTCCGCTTGGGACACCCCACGAACGATGGATAAAAAGTTTTCGGCGGAACCTTGGTAGTTGGGTTCGTCGATGAGGGCGGTGACGAAATGGTTGCCGAGGGCAGTGGGCGGGACGGTGTCGCCGCCGTAGAGCAGTTTCACGTTCAAGCCTCCCGGTTGTGGCAGGGCGGAAAGGGACTTCGGGGCGCCGCTGAAAATCTGGGTCAAGCGGCCGGCGATCGCGACAGCGGCGGGTGCCTTGGCCACGACGAAGCTCTGCGTGACCAACGGTGCCGGGTTGTATTGGGTGTCGCCGGCCTGGGCGGCGAGCAGCGTGCAGACGCCGGCGCCGACGATGGTGACGGTATTGCCCGCCACGGTGCACACTTCCGGATTGAGCGAGGTCAACGTGACGGGCAGGCCGCTGCTCGCGGTGGGACTGACCGTAAAGGGCGCGCTGCCGTAGGTGGTGTCTGCGATGGACGCGAACGTGATGGTTTGATCGACCGGGTCTTCCGTGGCGACGAGCACGGTGACGTCGAAGAGCATCTCGAAGCTGCCCAAGGTTTCACCCAAATCGGGTCCGCGCGAATCGTAGACGTTGAACGTGAGCAACAATTTCCCGACGAAGCCGGAGCCCGGCAAGGCGGTGGAGCGAATCGGGAGCGCGCCCACGCCGCTGCGATTCAGGACGAACGAACGCGCCCACGTCTCGCCCGCGCCCGTGATGCCGTTGGTTTTGCCGGAGAGAATGCCGATGTAGTCCCTGTAGCCAGTGCTCAGGGCGGAGGCCTCGCCGAGCAGGCGGCTGCCGGTGCAGGCGAGCTTGTCGCCCGCGTTCGATTGCCAGGTGACGCTGAAGCCCCAGCCGACCGTCGCGCCGCGGGCACCCGTGAGCGGACCGGAATCCGGAGTGAGGGTCACCGTCACCGTGTCGAGGCGCGCGGCGGGCACGCCGGCGTTGTCGAAATTGGGCAGGGCGTCGAGCGTGAGCGAGGCCGTCTGCGCCGTGGCGAGACCGGTCAACGCGAGGACCGCGAGGATGACGGAGGTGAGTTGAGGAATGAGTTTCATCGTCGCGAAGGCTTAGTTGGTCCAGAAGGAGACGGGCGTGGGTGGGAGCTCGTCTGCGGAGATCCAGATGGTCACGCGATATTGGAGGAGGCTGAAGCTGACGCCGCCGATGGGCAGGCCAAGGGAGAGGTTTGCTTTCGGCCAGAAGTATTCGAGGTTGTTGAACTCCTTGTAATCGCCGGGCCGGAGGGTGCCGATGCTGATCGGATTGGATGTGGTGATCGCATCGCGCGGCTTGGTGAGGCGCGGTTTGTTCGCGATCATCAAGGCGGCGTATTCGGTGAATTTGATGAAATAGGGATCGGGCGTCGCGATCTCTTCAGGCGTCAGCGGCCTGAAGTTGGGCGGAAGGTAAAACTCAAAGAAGCCGCCGGTAGTGAGTTCCTCGACGTCGTCGCTCGAGGGTTTCATGCGGGCTCCGGAAATTTCCACGCCAACGATGTTGGCGTTGGTCATCGGTCCGGTGCCGGCATTCCGAATCTGGAGGATCGGGTAGCGCGTCAAGGAAACGTCGAAGACGCCGAGACCGAAGCCGAGGGTGTTGAGGCGGGTAAAGGAGGCGACCGGCCCCGGAACTTTCCGCACGAAGACGGCGGTGAGCTTGATGTTGTTGCCGTAGGTGGGAGTGAAGACGAGAGTGGGTTTGGTCAGCTCGACCTGCATCTGCGGGCTCCAGGGCAGGATGTAGGTGGGCAAGGAGGCGGGCCTGGCGCCTTCGACGATCCACGTGTTGAAGAGGTAACCCGGCTGAGGGATCGCGCGCGCGACGGTATTGATGCCTACGGGCACCGAGGCGCTGGAGAACGCCGGATCCACGCGGCCGATGCGGTAGCCGGCGGCATCGTAACCGTAGCCGTCCTGGCGGACCACCTGCGCCGAGCCGGCTTCCGGGACGTTCACGCCCGTGGTGACGGTGTAGCCGCGGGTGAAGTAGGCCTTGACCGGAACCCAACCTGCGCCGAACTCCTCGTATTCGGTGCCATAGAGATGCGAGAAGCGTTGGAGCGAGTAGATCTTGGGTTCGGCGGCCGCCGAGAAGTCGTGATGCTCCCAGCGATCGACGATGTAGCCCGGGTTGGGGTTAGCGACGAACGTGACGACCTCACGCTCGTTCGCGTAAGTGCGGCCGTTCGTGAGGGGCACCACCGTGCCGCCGACGGTCGACTTCTGCTCGACGCCGTTAATATTGGTGTGCGCTTCGGCGAGGATCTTGATTTCTGGGCGAACGATCGGCGTGTAGACTCGCCTGTTCGCCTCGATGAGGCGCTCTTGATTGGGGTTGCCATCCTTCCAGCGCACGAAGCGGTAGCGGACTTCATTTTCGGCGCTGTCGAAGAAGCGGAGCTTCGCGCCTTCGACGAGCGGGAAAGGCGTGCTGGGGGAAACGAAATCCCCGTCCACGGCGCTCGCGCCGCCCTGCCGATCGAAGCCGGGATTGTTTGTGTTCGAGCCGTAGACGATCGTCTCGGGGTGATTGACGGTGACGAGCGGCTTCACCACGAGCGTCGCGGAGGCGGTGCCGGTGTAGCCGAGCTGGGTGATTGTCACCACCACGTCGTAGGTGCCGGCGCCGTAGGGGCCCTGATTCGGTTCGAAGTAGTCGTAGCTGCGGCAGTTGTAGGTGACGCGGTAGGTCACGGCGGGAGTCGTGGTGACGGTCACCGGATACGAAGACTTGCCCTCCGAGAAAACTTGCAGGGTGTTGGTAATCGCAATTCTCACCGATTCTACGGTGATGTTGAGGGTGCCGGTCGCCGGCTGCGCCGAGTAATTTGAATCGGCGAGGGTGGCGACGACGCTGTAGCTGCCCGCGGCGGAGGGAGGCGAACTGCTGCCGTTGTAGGTGACCGTCGTGGCGACCCCGGCCGGGGTCGTGGCCACGCTGACGGGCTTGGGGGTGCCGTCAAAGGACTGCTTCAGCGAACCCACCGCAATGGTCGCGGGGGCCTTGTTGATGGTAAATGGCACGGTCGTCGAACCGAAGTAGCGGGGTTCGTTGTCGTTGATCGTGGCCGTGACCGAAATCGGTGAGGTTGTCGGGGCGTTCGGCAGGAAATTACTGCCATTGTAGGTGACGCGATAGCCGACCGACAGCGGAGGCGTGCCGGGGCCCTTAAAGGCGACCGACTTGTTGGTTCCGTCGTAAGTCACCGTCAACGGGCTGGTCGGCACGAGATCGATCTGACGTTTACTGATGACAGTCTCGATGGTGTTGGACGTGCTCGTCTTGAATTGCGCGTTCGCCTCGAAACGAGCTTTGATCCGGTAGCGGGTGAGGACGGTGTTCGGCTCGAGGATGGTGGTAAATTTCGCCCGTCCGGAGTTGTCCAATTGGACCGCGCCGATGGGTTCGTCGTTATTGAGGAAGGTCACCGTGCCGCTGACGCTTTTGCCGGCGATCCCACTGTCAGTGGAGACCTCGTAGGTCTGGGGACCGTAGATGCCGGTGGTGGGGCCGTTCAGGAAGACCTGCGGCGGCGGCTGGGGAATGAGCTGCATCAACGCCGTGGCGCTACCTGCGTAGCCGGTTTGGTCGACGGTCGCGGTGACGTAAACCAACCAGTTTGAATCAACCGGGAGGATCGGCGGATCCAGTCGCTGGAAGTCGTTGGGCAACTGATAGCGAACGATGACGTTGATGCCGGCCGGATTGGTGGTGACGGTGACGCGCTTGGGCGTGCCGTCGGTGATGGCGATAAGATCGCCGAGCGAAATCGAGACACCGCGCGGAGTAATGGTGAGCGGGTTGGTGGTCGGGGGCGTAATCGCGTAGTTAGGGTTCGTGACGATGACCTTGTAGTTGCCGGGGTTGGTCGGCGGCGTGGACGTGGGCGCACCGGACGGGGTATTGTTAACCAGAGGATCGTAAGTTACCGAGAACGGCACGTCGGGAGTAACCGTCACGACCGCCGGCTTCGGCTGGCCGTCCCACGTGAAGACCAGGTTTTGGAAGGTACAGGTGGCGGCGGCCTTGTTGATCGTGAGCGTGCCGCTGGCGGTGCCGGAGAGCGAGGGATCGTTGATGGTGGCCACCACGGCGTAGGTGCCGGCGTTGATGGGCACGAGCGCGCCACCGTTGTAGGTGACGTTCACCAGCACGCCGCTCGCCGTATGGGTCGCGGGCAGAGTGCCGGTGGTGAATGTGACCGCGCGGGAGGTGCCGTCGTAGGTCTGGGTCAGGGTCGCGCTGTTGAGCGAGATGCTCACGGGAGACTTGGTGACCGTCTGGCTGATGGCGGCGGCCTCCGAGGAATCGTAGTCGGAGGCGGCGAGGTCGTCGTTGTAGACGGCCCGGATCGTGCGCGTGCCGCCGCGCAGTTGCGCGGGCGACGGCGTGAAGTAGGCCCAGCCGGCGGAGTCCACCGCTTTGCGCTCCAGCAAGACATCGTCGATGAACAACGCGATCTTGCCGGGCACCGGGGCCCCGCCGAGAGTGGAGACCGAGGCGATGAAGGTAGGAGGGGAAAGGAAGACGCTGGTGAACTGCGAACTGCTCAACTGGGTGTTCGTGGCGATCGGGGCCCGAAATGTGAAGAGCGAGTTGGCGGCGTTGCTGCCGGTGGGCGTCGTGACCACCACGCTGACGGTTTGCTCGCCCGTCGCCGGCGTGACGGCGGTGATGGTGGTGGAGTTCACCACGGTGAAACTGACTGCGTCGCGCGTGCCGAACTTCACGGACGTGGCGCCGGTGAAATCAGTGCCGGTGAGCGTCACCAGCGTGCCGCCGCGGTTGACGCCGCTGGACGGCGAAACGCTGGCGAGCGTCGGGGGCGGCGGCACGAAGGAGTAAAGCGTGTTGGCCGGGTTGCTGCCGCTCGGCGTCGTGACCACGACGCTGACGGCGCCGGTCGCGTGGGCGGGCGCAGTGGCGGTGATGGTCGTGGAGTTGACGACGGTAAAGTTGGTCGCGGCGGTGCCGCCGAACGTCACGGACGTGGCGCCGAGGAACTCCGTGCCGGTGATCGCGACGGAGGTGCCGCCGGTGTTGACGCCACTCGCGGGCGAAACGCCGGTGACGGTCGGCGCGGGCGGGGTGACGAAGGTGAAGAACGAGTTGGCGGCGTTGCTGCCTCCGGGCGTCGTCACGACCACGCTGACCGCGCCGGCAGCGCGGGCGGGGGTGACGGCCGAGATGGTATTGGCGTTGACGACGGTGAAGCTGGCGGCGGCAGTGCCGCCGAACGTGACGGACGAGGCGCCGGTGAACGCGCTGCCCGAGATCGTCACGGTGGTGCCACCGAAAGTCGTGCCGTTGGCCGGGGAGACGCCAGTGAGGGAGGGAGCTTCCGCATCCAGGCCGCTGAAGGGCGTGGTGGACTCCCACGTGCTGGTGCCGCTGGTGCCGCGGGCCCGCAGGATGCCGGCGGCCGGAAGCGAGAGACCGCTGAGTTGCCAGTCGGCCGTGGTGCCGACGCGGCTGCCCGCGCCGAGGGAGATCCAGGTCGAACCGGCGTCGACACTCACGTCGAAGGAGACGCGGGCGACACTGGGAGCGGCACCGCCGCGGGTCCATCGGACCGTGGAGCGGTCGACGACGGTGAGCGTCTGCGGGGCGGGCTCGTTGACCAGGAGCGCGATGCGATTGACGGGCGTGGAGCCGGCGGCGCCATTGGGTTGGAGCGTGGAGAAATTGCCGCCGAGCAAAATCGTGCCGTTCGACTGCAGAGCCACGGCGAGAATCTGGTTGTCCGCCTTGGGATCAAAGTCCGCGTCCAGCGAGCCGTCCGCGTTCAATCGGGCAAGGTTGGCGCGCGCCGCGATCGGGCCGGTGCCGTTTTCCTGGATGCCGGTGAAATAGCCGCCGACGAGAATCTTTCCGTTTGTCTGCAGGGCGAGACTGTAGACCACGGTGTCGCCTTGAACGGCAGGAGCGAATGCCGGGTCGAGCGCGCCGTCGGCATTCACCCTGGCGAGGTAACGGCGGCTCGTGGCGCTCGCAGCGCCGTTGGGCTGCACGGAGCCGAACCAACCGCCGAAGAGGATCTTTCCGTCGGGCTGCTCCACCAGACTGGTGACGTAGCCGTTGAAGTTGACGCGCGGATCGAATCCCGCGTCGAGCGAACCGTCGGCATTCACGCGCGCGATGCCTACGCGCGAGGTCGGGCTCGCGGCACCGTTGGGTTGTAGATTGGTGAACGTGCCGCCGAGCAGGATTCTCCCGTCGGCCTGCGGCACGATCGAGTAAACCAATCCGTCTTTCACGTTCGGGCTGAAGGCGGCGTCGAGCGAGCCGTCGGCACTCAGGCGCGCCACGCGGCCACGCGGTGTGCTGGCGCCATCGACCACGAGGGAGGTGAAATCACCGCCGAACAGAATTTTTCCGTCCGCCTGCACGCTGACCGCATTCACGCCGCCGGAGACCTGAAGGTTGACGCTGGGGTCGAGGGTGCCGTCGGCGTTGAGGCGGGCGAGGCCGCTGCGACTGATCGTGGAGGAGGCGCCATTGGGCTGGAGGGTGTTGAAACTGCCGCCGATGACGATCTTGCTGTCGGGCTGGATGGCCACGGCGTAGACCGCGTTGCCTCCGGCGTTTGGATCAAAACCCATGTCCAACGAACCATCGGCATTGAGGCGGGCGATGCCCCGACGCGGGACGCCGTTCACGGCCGAAAAGAAACCGACGAGGATGGTCTTGCCGTCCGGCTGCACGGCGATCGCATACACGTAGGTTCCGGTGATGCTCAGGTCGCGAGGGATCAAGTCGCCCGGGATGGGCACGACGACGTTGGCGACTTGGACGGGAGCGCCACTCGTCCGGGAGTTGACGGTCACGACCGCACGCAGCGCGCCGACCGAGAGACCGGTGATGCCGGTGACGGTGAGCGAAGTCTGGGTGGAGGCAGTGACGGTGACGGTGCCGGACGGGGTGAAGGTGACGACGTTGTTTCCCGGGGTCGCGTCGTCGAAGCCCTGGCCGGTGATGGTGAGAACGGTGCCGCTGGAGATCAGGCTGCCCGACGACGGGTTGATCGCGAGCGGCGGGACTTCATACGTGAAGAGCGAGTTGCTCCCGTTGCTGCCCGCGGGCGTGGTGACGATGACGCTGGCGGAGCCGGCCAAGTTGGTGGCGGGAGTGGTGGCGGTGATGGTCGTGGCGTTGACAACGGTGACGTTGGTCGCCGCGGTGCCGCGGAAGGTCACGCTCGTGGCGCCGGTGAAATTCGTGCCCGTGAGCGTGACGTTGGTCCCGCCCGCGAGCGGCCCGGAGTTCGGCGAGACGCCCGTGACGGCCGGCGGCGGCGTGACGAAGGTGTAGAGCGTGTTGGCCGCATTGCTGCCACCCTGAGTCGTGACGACGACGCTGACCGCGCCGTTCGCGCGGGCCGGGGTGGTGGCGGTGATGGTGGTGGAGTTGACCACGGTGAAGTTCGTCGCGGCGGTGCCGCCGAACGTCACCGCGGTGGCGCCGTTCAGGTTGGTGCCCGTGATCGTGACGCTGGTGCCGCCGGTGTTGGCGCCGCTCGCGGGCGAGACGCCGGTCACCGTGGGCGGGGGCGGCGTGACGAAGGTGAAGGCAGTGTTGGCCGCATTGTTGCCGCTGGGAGTGGTGACCACCACACTCGCGGTGCCGGCCGGGCGCGCGGGAGTGGTCGCCGTGATGGTGGACCCGTTGACGACGGTGACGTTCGTCGCGGCGGTGCCGCCGATCGTCACGCCGGTGGCACCGGTGAAGTTCGAGCCCGTGATCGTGACGTCGGTGCCGCCGAACGTCGACCCGCTGGCGGGCGTGATGCTGGTGAAGGTGGGAGCGGGAACGGATTTGCCCGCCGCCCCGGCGTTGTAGATCGCTTCAATCTCGGTGGAACCGAGGGCGCGATCGTAGAAGCTGAGCTCGTCGATCTTGCCGTCCAAGGGTGCGCTACCGGTCGAAGAGGCGCCGACGTAAATGTCCGACGTGCGCGTCTGCATGATCAGGGTGACCGGCACCTGTTCCATCACCATCACGCCGTTCACGTAGCCGCGGATGGTGGAGTTCGAGTAGGTCACCGCCACGTGGGTCCAGACACCGACCGGTGAACTCAGCGGCGCCGAATACCATTCCCCCATGCCACTGAGGTTGGCCCCGAGGAATTGGAGGAGGAAATTGCCGCCGGCGTAGGCGATGCCCACCTGCCAGGCGTCGCTCGAGCCGTTGCGCTTGGTGACGTTGACCGAGTTCTGCGCGGTGTTGAAATAGATCCAATACTCGACCGTGAGGTTCGCCGACTGGAGGCTGCTGGAATTGGGAATCCGCACGCTGTTGGTGCCGACGCCGTTGAAGCTGAAGGCACGTCCGACTTTGCCGGGGACGTAGGCGACGGTGCCGTTCACGACGCCGTGGTTGCCCCTGCCCGTGATGTCGTCGGCCACGCCCTCGGCGCTGAGCCAGGCGACGGGACCGGTGGGCGGGGTCACATACGTGAAGAGCGAATTGGCGGCGTTGCTGCCGCCGGGAGTCGTCACGATCACACTCGCCGTGCCCGCGGTGCCGGCGGGAGTGAAGGCGGTGATTTGGTTGTCGGTAAACACTTGCACGCCGGTCGCCGCCACGCCGCCGACGGTGACGCTGGTGGCGCCAGTAAGATTGGAGCCGGTGATCGCAATGCTCGTGCCGCCGGCAGTCGTGCCACTGGAAGGAGAGACGCCGGTGACGACCGGGGCGGGAGTAACGTAAGTGTAGAGGGTGTTGGCGGCATTGCCGCCGCCGGGAGTCGTGACGACTACGCTCGCGGTGCCGGCGGAGCGCGCGCCCGTGGTGGCGGTGATCGTGGTGGCGTTTACGATCGTGACGTTGGTCGCCGCCGCGCCGCCGATCGTCACGCCGGTGGCGCCGGTGAAATTCGTGCCGGTAATCGTTACGCTCGTGCCGCCGAGGGTCGTGCCACTGGCGGGCGAGATGCCGGTGACGGTCGGGGGCGCCACGTAAGTGAAGAGGGAGTTGGCCTCATTGCTGCCTTGGGGAGTCGTCACCACGACGCTAGCCGCGCCGGCGGAACGAGCCGGAGTGACGGCAGTGATGCTCGTGGCACTCACCGAGGAAACGCTCGCCGCTGGCGTGCCGCCAAAGGTGACGCTGGTGGCGCCGGAGAAATTCGTGCCCGTGATCGTGACCGTAGTGCCGCCGAGCGTCGAACCGGTGGCCGGTGACACGGAGGAAATCGAGGGCGCGTTGGCGGGCGTCACGTAAGTGAAGAGCGAGTTGGCCGCGTTGCTGCCGCTCGGGTTGGTGACGACCACGCTGACCGCACCGGCCGACTTGGCGGGCGTGGTCGCGGTGAGGGAGGTGGCGCTAACCACGGTGACATTCGTCGCCGGCGTGCCGCCGAAGGTCACGCCGGTGGCGCCGGTGAAATTCGTGCCGGTGATCGTGACGGAAGTGCCGCCGAGCGTGGTGCCCGTGGCGGGTGACACGGAGGAGATCGAGGGGGCAGTGACGGGCGTCACATAGGTGTAGAGTGAATTGGCGGCGTTGCTGCCGCCGGGCGTGTTCACCACGACGCTGGCCGTGCCGGCGGCACCGGCCGGAGTGGTCGCGGTGATCGTGGTGCTGTTCACCACGGTCACGTTAGTGGCCAAGGTTCCGCCGATGGTCACGACGGAGGAATTGGTGAAGTTGGTGCCGGTGATTGTGACGCTGCTTCCGCCCACGGTGCTGCCACTGGAGGGCGAGAGGCCGGTGACGGTCGGCGCCGGCGTGCCTCCTTTGCCGGCCGCGCCCGCCTGATAGATCGCCTGCACTTCGGTCGCGGACAGGGCGCGGTTGTAGATCGCGAGTTCGTCCATCTTGCCATCCAGGGCAGAGGTGCCGTTGGCCGTTGCGCCGACGTAGATGTCGGCGTTGCGAGTGCTGAGATTCAAGGTGACCGCCTGGGTCAACTGCAGAACTCCGTTCACATAGCCTCGCACGGTCGTGCCGTCGTAGGTCGCCGCCACATGCGTCCAGGCGCCGACCGGTGAGCTGAGCGCCGGAGAATACCAGTCGAACAAGCCGCCCGAGGTGCTGCCGACGAATTGGAGGAGGAAATTGCCGCCCGCGTAGGCGATGCCGACCTGCCACGCGTCGCCCGCGCCGCTCGCGCTGCGCTTGGTGACGTTGAGCGAGTTTTGGACGCTGTTGAAATAGATCCAATACTCCACCGTGAGCAGCGAAGACTGGAGGCTCGCTGAGTTCGGGATGCGGACGAAATTGGAAGAGGTGCCGTTAAAGCTGAAGGCGCTTCCCACTCTGCCGGCCGTGTAGGCCACGGAACCGGTCACCACGCCGTGGTTGCCGTTGCTGGTGGCGTCCAGCGCGTTGCCCTCGGCCCTCAGCCAGGCGACCGGATCGGAGGGAGTCGGCGTCGCATAAGTGTAGAGCGAGTTCGCGGCGTTGCTGCTGCCAGCGGTGGTCACAACCACGCTGGCGGTGCCGGCGGTGCCCGCGGGCGTGGTGGCGGTGATCGTGGTGGCGGTGACGACGGAGACGTTGGTCGCGGCGCTGCCACCGAAGGTCACGCTGGTGGCGCCGGTGAGATTCGTGCCGGTGATCGTCACGCTGGTGCCGCCCAAGGTGCTGCCAGTGGCGGGTGAGATGCCCGTGACCGTGGGCGCTGACGGCAGCAAGAAAGTCGCTGTGCTCTCCACCAAGCCGGAGCTGCCGTTGAAGTAGCCATGGGTCGTAGCCCCGCGGGCGCGGACGACGCCGCTGGCGGGGAGGGACAGGCCGGTGAGCTGCCAGTTGCTGGTGCTTCCGACGCGGGTTCCGTTTCCAAGAGCACTCCAGCTCGCGCCGCTATCGGTGCTGAGGTCGAAGGTGACGCGGGAGACTTCTGGAGCGCTGCCGCTCCGCGTCCACTGCACCTGCGAGAAACTCGGCACGCTGACCGTGGAAACCGCCGCGTCGTTGGCCACCCGGGCAAACAGACTGCGTGGGGTGGCCGAGGCAGCGCCGTTGGGCTGGAGAGTGGAGAAGAGGCCGCCCATCAGCACCTTGCCATCCGCCTGCAGCGCGAGACCAAAAAGAGCGTTATTCGGCTTCGGATCAAACGCGGCATCCAGCGTGCCGTCCGCATTCACCCGCGCGATGCAGTTGCGAGCGGTGGACGAGGCCGCGCCGTTGGGCTGGAGAGCGACGAAGTAGCCCCCCAGCAGCACCTTCCCATCCGCCTGCACGGCTATGCCAAGGACCGAGCCATTGGCGTTCGGATCGAAGCCCATGTCCAGCGTGCCATCGGCATTGAGGCGGGCGATGCGGTTGCGGGTCGTGGCCGAGGCTGCGCCGTTCGGCTGAAGGCTGGTGAAATCGCCCCCGAGCAAGATTTGTCCATCCGGCTCAAGCGCCAGACTGTTGACCCAATTGTTCGCATTCGGATTGAAGCCGGTGTCCAGCGTGCCGTCGGCATTCAAGCGGGCGATACGGTTACGCGTCGTGGCTGAGGCCGCACCATTGGGCTGAAGGGCCAGGAAATAGCCGCTGATCAGGATTTTCCCATCCGCCTGCACCGCCATGCTGACGACCCGGTCGCTCGCATTCGGATTGAAGGCCGTATCGAGCGATCCGTCCGCATTCAACCGGGCGAGACGATTGCGGGTGGTGGCCGAGGCTGCACCGTTCGGTTGGAGGGTGGTGAAATCGCCACCGAGCAGCACCTTGCCATCGGCCTGCAGCACGATGCTCATGGGGGAGCCGTTTGCGTTCGGGTTAAATCCGGTGTCCAACGAGCCGTCGGCATTGAGCCGGGCGATGGAGTTGCGGGTCGTGGCCACCACATTGGTGAAAAGGCCGCCGAGGAGGATCTTGCCATCCGGCTGCACCGTGACGGCGTTTACGTCTCCGTTCGGGTTGGGGTTGAACGTGGTATCGAGGGTGCCGTCGGCATTGAGCCGGGTGAGGTTGTTGCGTGCCACCCCAAGCACGGAGGTGAATTTGCCCGCGAGGATCAGTTTACCGTCCGGCTGCACCGCCGTGGCCAGCACGTAGTTGCCGATAAGGGCGGGATTGAGCGGATCAAGGTCGCCCGGTGCCAAATACGTGTAGAGCGAGTTGGCGGTGTTGCTACCGCTCGGCGTCGTGACGATCACACTTGCGGTGCCCGCGGTGCGGGCGGGAGTCGTGGCGGTGATGGTGGTGGCGTTGAGGACGGTGACGTCGGTCGCGGCGTTGCCGCCGAAGGTCACGGCGGTGGCGCCGGAGAAGTTCGTGCCGGTGATAGTGACGACGGTGCCGCCCGCCGTGCTGCCGCTGTTGGGGGAAAGGCTGGTGACCGTGGGGGGGCTTGTTTTTCCGGTGGAGCCGGCCTGGAAGATGGCAAGGACTTCAGCGGCGGACAGCGCGCGGTTGTAGATCGAAAGTTCGTCGAGCTTGGCGTCGAGGGGCAGCGCGGTGCCGGCGTAGTTGCCGACGTAGATGTCCGCGGTGCGCGAACTCAATTGCAGCGTGACAGACTGGGTCAGCACCTGGGTTCCGTTGATGTAACCTTTGACCGTGCTCCCATCGTAGGTCACGGCCACGTGAGTCCAGACAACGACCGGAGAACTCAGCGGCGCCGAATACCAGTCGAACAAGCCGCCCGACGTGTTGCCGACGAACTGAAGCAGGAAATTACCGCCCGAGAAAACGATGCCCGCCTGCCACGCGTCGCTGGAGCCATTGCGCTTCGCCACGGTGACGGCGTTGAGGGCGCTGTTGAAATTGACCCAATATTCTACGGTGAGCAGCGAGGACTGGAGGCTCGCCGAATTGGGAATCCGGATGTAGTTGGCCACATTGCCAGTGAAGTTGAACGCGTTCCCGACCTTGCCGGTCACGTAGGGCACGGAACCATTCACCACGCCGTTGTTGCCAAAACTGGTGGCGTCCAGGGCATTCCCTTCCGCTTTCAGCCATGCGACAGGATCCGCCGGCTGGGCGGAGACTGCGGCACCCGAGAGTGCGAACACGATCGCGAGCCAGACGAGATTTGACGCGGCGCGCGGTCTGCCCGACGGCGTCGGCTGGGTCAGACTCAACCCGTACCGCGGCGAACCCCTCGTCTGCGTGAAGCCCGGCGTCCTCCATCTCGATCCTTCCGGTGAACGTTTCGTTCCCGACCCACGCTTCGCGAAGTGGTTTCCGGCCGGGGTGAACACGCTCCCGCTCGAGAGCGACGACAACGGGCGGTTCTGGTTCCAGGTGCGGCGGGACGACGGCAACTTCGAAGTCGGCTGCCTCGACACCCGTGGGGCGGGACCGCCGACGTGGACCCCGCTGCCCGAAGGAATCAATGCCGCGCTCGGCTTCAGCGGCGCCCGCAGCCTGATCTACGTGCATGAGGGACAGCGCGAGTTCCTTTGGATCTCGGGTACGCGCAGCACCGCCCGCCTCGACCTGGGCGCTCCCATCCCGCAGACGGCTCCCCCCGAGGTCGTCATCAGCGAAGTCACCCGCGGCACCCGTCACTGGCGGCCGCAGTCTGATCCGTTGCGGCTGGCGTTCAGCCGGGAGCCGCTGCGACTGCTATTCTCCAGTCCGAGCGCCGTCACGGCGGCGGTGAAATACGAAACCCGCCTGCTCGGCTACGATGCCAAGTGGGAGCCCGCCCCGTCTCCGGAAGCCACCTACACCAATCTTTACGGAGGCCCGTTCACCCTGGAGGTACGCGCCCGCGACCCGCTCGGCCGGACGGGCGGCGTGGCGCGCACGACCTTTTCCGTGGCGCCCCCGTGGCATCGCACGCCCGAGGCCTATACGCTTTACGCCGCCCTCGCGGCCGGCGCCGTTTTCGGTTTCATCCGCTGGAGGCTCGGCCACGCCGAGCGGGAGCGACTGCGGCTCTCCGCCCTCGTGGCGACGCGCACCACGGAACTCGCCACCGCCCGCGATCAAGCCGAGGCCGCCAACCGCGCCAAGAGCGCGTTCCTCGCCGCCATGAGTCATGAATTGCGGACCCCGTTGAACGGAGTGATCGGTTACGCCCAAATCATGCAGACGGACACCCGCCTCGCCGCGGATCAGCAAGAGCGACTTCGCATCGTCCAGCTGAGCGGCGAACACCTCCTGCGCATGATCAACGACGTGCTCGATCTCGCCAAAATCGAGGCCGGCAAGATCGTGCTGCGGCCCGCGCCGTTTGCCCCCGCCGAATTATTGCGCGACGTCGCCGCCGGCCACGCCCCCGCTGCGGCGAGGAAGGGACTCGCCTTCCATCTGGACATTGCACCCGACCTGCCCGCGTGCGTCGAAGGCGACGCCCAGAAACTCCGCCAGATCCTCGACAACCTGATCGGCAACGCGATCAAGTTCACCGCCACCGGCTCCGTCACACTGTGCGTGACGCGCGGGAACGCGGGCTCTTCGCCCTCAGCTCCGGACTCTGAGCTCATGCAGTTCTCCGTCATCGACACCGGACCTGGCATCGCCGAAGCGGATCGGACCCGGCTGTTTCAACCCTTTGAGCAGGCCGCTGGGGCCAGTGGAGGCGAACCCGGAACCGGACTCGGCCTCTCCATCAGCCGCGCCTTGGTCGAGCACATGGGCGGCACCCTTTCCCTCGCGAGTGAAGTCGGCCGCGGCAGCACGTTTACCTTCACGCTTGCCCTCCCTCACGCCACCGCTCACTCGCAGCCGGCCACTGGAGCCCCCCACGTCTCCGGCTACGAGGGCCCGCGCCGCCGCGTCCTCGTCGTCGACGACCACGCCGTCAACCGCCGGTTGATCGTCGACCTGCTCGGGCCGCTCGGGTTTGACTGCGCGGAAAGCACCTCGGGGGCCGATGCTCTGGCCCGGCTCACGGGCGACGCCGCTCCCTGGCCCGATCTTGCGATCCTCGATGTCCGCATGGGCGGCCTCGATGGACTCGCCCTGACGCGCGCCCTGCGGGCCGCCCGCCGGGAGAGCGGCATGAAAATCCTTCTCATGTCCGCTTCGGTGTTCACCTACGACCGGGAGGAAGGCCGTGAGGCGGGCGCGGACGAATTTCTCCCCAAGCCCTTTCGCACCGCGGAACTGCTCGAAAAGATTGGCACGCTGCTCGCACTTCGCTGGAGGGAGGCGGCCGACCGCTCACCTCCGCCGGCCAGCGACCCGACCACCTCGTCGCCGATCCCTGCCGCCGTGCGCGCGGCCCTGAGGGAGGCCCTGGCGCAGGGCGATCTTGAGGCGTTTCGCGTTGCACTCGAACAGGCGCGTCGCGCGCATCCGGAGGCGGCCGGGCACTGGCACGCCCTGGAGACTGCCGTCGGCGGGTTTCAGCTTTCCCGCCTCCGCGAACTCCTGGGATAGCTCCGAACGCCAGCTACGCGTTTGCGCGTAAGCACGGCGGGCGCGGTTGACGCACGGTGCGCCCCCGCGTTTTTCTCGCGGCGTGTCGGTCCCCTTGCGCATCTTCTCTCTCGTCCTGCTTGCCGGTGCACTCCGTGCGGCGTCGCCGGGCGAGATGGGCCGGCCGCTGCTGCAGGCGTTCACCCCGAGGGATTACCGCGCCCACCAGCAGATTTGGATGGGGGCGCAAACCCCCGACGGCGTCATGTGGTTTGGCAACAGCCACTCGGTGCTCAGCTACGACGGCAACACCTGGCGCCGGATCGAGGTGCCCACGAGTTTTGTCCGCACGATCGCGACCGGACCCGACGGGCGGCTTTATCTGGGTGGCACCGATCAACTCGGGGTCATCGTGTCCGGACCCGACGGCGCACCGCAGTTCGCTTCGTTGATCGACAAACTGCCGGCGGAATTCCGGCCGCTCGGGGTAATCTGGAGCATTCTGGCGACACGGGAGGCGGTGTGGTTTGCCACGGAAACGCGCGTACTCCGCTGGCAGGGCGGCACCTTCCAATCGTGGCCGATCATCGGCAAGCCGCGCCAGATGCTGATCGGCGTGGGCAACGACATCTACCTTCACCGGCAGGGGATCGGGTTGTTCCAGTTCGACGGCCGGCGATTTGTGGAGGTGTCGGTCATTCCGGAAATCGCCCAGGCGCCGTACTGCATCATCGAACGCACGAGCGACGCCGAGGTCCTCGCCAACTTTGGCACCGGACTCTTCTACCGGCTGCGCGGCGCCCAACTGGAGCGCCGGCCGACTCCGCTCGACGACTTGCTCGGCGGCACGCGCGTGCGTTACATGGAACGTCTGCCCGATGGCACACGGGTGATCGCCACCCAATCGCTCGGTGTCATCGTGGCGGACGCGGACTTCCGTTTTCTTACGCGAGTGAACTCCGCGAACGGGCTCGAGAGCGAAACGGTTCTCAGTCTCACGCCGGATCGGGAAGGCGGCATGTGGATCGGCACCGGCAACGGCGTCGTCCGCCTCGAACCCGGTCCGCGGTTCTCCGTCTTCGACGCGCCCTCCGGCCTGCCACGCGGGCTGGTGCGCGATGTCTGCCGCCACACCGGGGAAATTTTCGTCGCGACCCCCGAGGGCATTTCGCGGCTCGAGCCGGCCCGATCCGGCACGGGGACTCCGGCCCGGTTTGCGCCACTCGCCGGCGGGCCGGGAATCTGCTGGTCGCTCCTGAGCCATCCAGCAGGCCTGCTCACGGCGACGGATCAGGGCGTGCTGCAATTCACCACGACCGGCGCTGCGCCGCAGCGGGTGTTTTCCGCCGCAGACGGCGTGAGCAAGCTCGCCATTCTCCCGCGCCACCCGAATCGCGTCTTCATCGGGCGCTTCAGCGGACTCAACGTGCTGCGGTTCGAAAACGGCCACTGGCGCGACGAGGGCGGCGTGCCCGGACTGGCGACCGAAGTGCGGACCGTGGCGGAAGCGGCCGATGGCGCGCTCTGGTTGGGCACGCCGACGCGCGGTTTCATCAAGGTCACGCGGCCGGCCGGCACACCGGACGATGACTGGTCGCGAGCGACGTTCACCGCCTACCGCGAAGATCACGGCCTGCCGTCCGGCCAGGGCTGGAGCCACGTGTATCAGGTCGGGGGTGACGTCGTCTTCGTTACGGATGCCGGCACCTTTCGCTACGAGGCCGCGTCTGATCGCTTTACAATCGCGGAACGACTGCAGCTGCCCGGCCGGCACGCCCGCACCCAGCTTTGGCCGCTGGCCCCGACGAACCGCGCCGACCGCGTCTGGACGCAGGCCGACACGGAAGACACTGATCTCCCGCGCCAACTCGGTGAACTCATGCTGCAGCCCGCCGGGCCGGCACGTTTCGAGCCGTTGCCGCGCAAAATCGTCGAGCGGATCGCGTTTGGAGGCGCGCGCTTCATCTTTTGGGAACGCGACGCGGCCGGGGAGTCACTCTGGGTGAGCGGTCCCGACGGGCTGGCCCGCGTCGACCTCGCCGCGCCCACACCGCCGGCGACACCGTGGGGCGTGTTGTTGCGGGATTGCACGCTGCCCGACGGCTCGCACCACGTGCCGGCGACGGGTCGCACGACGGCACCGTTCGCCTACGGCCGCGGCCCGCTCACCTTCACGTTCAGCGCGCCACGGTACGGCACCGGACCGGGTCTGAGATACCAGTTCCGCCTCCGCGGGTACGACGACGCCTGGTCACCGTGGTCACCGCACACCGAGGCGACGTACACCGGGCTGTGGGGCGGGCCGTTCACCTTCGAGGTGCGCGGGCAGGATCCCGATGGCCAGGTGAGCGCGCCCGCGACGCTCACGTTTGCCGTCACACCACCACGGCACCTGCGCCCGCTGGCGTTTGTGCTCTACGTGCTCGGTGCATTCGGCGGAATGCTCGGCTTCGTCCGCTGGCGGCTCGGCCGCGCCGAGCGGGAACGCCGGAGGCTTGAGGCCCTCGTCGCCGAACGCACCCGCGATCTCGCGAGCGCGCGCGACCAGGCCGAGGCGGCCAGCCGGGCGAAAAGCGCCTTCCTTGCCTCCATGAGTCACGAACTCCGCACGCCGCTCAATGGCGTCATCGGCTACGCCCAACTCCTACAGGGCGACGCGCGGCTCGCGACGGACCAGCGCGAACGTCTCCGCATCGTGCACCAGAGCGGCGAACACCTCCTGCGCATGATCAACGACGTGCTCGATCTCGCCAAGATTGAGGCCGGCAAGATCGAGCTGCGCCCCGCGCCGTTTTCGCTCGTCGAACTCATCTCCGACGTGGCGGCGGCTCACGCCCCCTCTGCCGCCGCGAAGCGCCTCGCCTTCCAGCGCGAGCTCGCTCCCGACCTGCCCACCTGGGTCAACGGCGACGCCCACAAACTCCGCCAGATTCTCGACAACTTGATCGGCAACGCCGTGAAGTTCACCACCACCGGGAGCGTGGTACTCAAGGCCACATTTTCCGCGGCGGCTCCAGACTCTAAACTCTCAACCCTCAACGCTCAACTCGTCTTTGCCGTCTCCGACACCGGACCCGGCATCGCCACCGCCGATCAGGCGCGGCTGTTTCAACCGTTTGAGCAGGCCCGTGAAGCCCGGCCCGCCGCGCCCGGGACCGGTCTCGGCCTCGCCATCAGCCGCGCCCTCGTCGAACGGATGGGCGGCACGCTGACGCTCGACAGCGCACCAGGGAGGGGCAGCACCTTTTCGTTTGCCATCGCCCTTCCCGCCGAGGCCGAACCGTCGCACGCCCCTTCGTCCCTGGTCGTGACCGGTTACGAAGGTCCGCGGCGGCGTGTGCTCATCGTCGACGACCACGCGGTCAACCGCCACCTGCTCTCCGATCTGCTCGCGCCGCTCGGGTTTGCCTGCAGCGAAGTCGCCTCCGGGGAGGAAGCCGTCGCCCGCCTCGCCGAGGGCCGGGAGCCCTGGCCCGACCTCGCGGTCGTCGACTTGCGGATGGACGCCATGGACGGCCTCGAACTCACGCGTCGCCTGCGCGCCCTGCCACGCGGCCCGGGCCTCCGCGTGCTGCTCACTTCCGCATCGGTGATCAGCTTCAATCCGGCGGACGCCCGCGCTGCCGGCTGTGACGATTTCCTCCCGAAGCCGTTTCGCGCCGCGGACCTGATCACGAAGCTCGGCCAGCTCCTCGCCCTGACATGGCACGAGGCGGGATCCGGGGTTTGTCATCCAATAGATGACAAACCGCGCGCCGCCGCACCGATCCCGGAGGCGGCGCGGGCGCTGCTGCGCGACGTGCTGGCCGACGGCGATTTGGAGGTGTTTCGCGCCACGCTCGCGAAAGTCCGTGGCGAACATCCGGCCGCCGCCGAAAAATGGGATGCGCTCGACGCGGCGGCAGCGGGCTTCCAGCTTTCGCGTCTGCGCCATCTGCTCGACTCGCCATGAACTCACCCGCCGTCCTCGTCGTTGACGACACGCCCGCCAGCCTCGGGGTCGTGTGCGATGCCTTGCGCCGGGAGGGAGTGCGCGTGCTGCTGGCCGACAGCGGCGGCGCGGCGCGCGATGTGCTCTCGCGCACCACGCCCGACCTCGTGCTGCTCGATGTCGTGATGCCCGGCGAGGATGGCTTCACCGTGTGCGCGTCGCTCAAGGCCGACGCCCGCTGGCGGACGCTGCCGGTGATTTTTCTCACCGCGATCGACGAGCCGGAGCAGAAGGTGCGCGCCTTTGCGGCGGGTGCGGTCGACTACGTGACCAAACCGGTGCACGTCGCCGAGCTCGTGGCCCGGGTGCGCGTGCAGCTGGAATTGCGGGCGGCGCGACGGAAACTCGAGGAGCAAAACGCCGAGCTAGAGGCCGAGGTGGCGCTCCGCCTCGACGCCGAGGCGCAACTCGCGACATCGCTCGACCGCGCCGTAATCGTGTTCGGCCGGAAGGGCGAGATGCACTTCGCCACGCGGCTCGCCCATGATCTCCTCGCGAAATATTTCCCCGCCGGCGTGCCGGCGGCACTCGTGGGCGGCGGAAAATTTTCCGCCGGCGAGGCGCGGTTGCTGGCCCGTCGCTTCACCGAGCCGGGCCGCGACGATCTCGTGATGCTGGCCCTTGAGGAGGAGCACGCTCCGCCCGGGCCCGCCGTGCTCTGCACGCTCGGCCTCACGCCACGGCAGGCGGAGGTCGCCTATTGGGTCGCTCAGGGCAAGACGAACCCGGAAATCGCGATGATTCTCGGGGCAAGTCCGCGCACCATCGACAAGCACATGGAGCGAATCCTCGCACGGCTCGGAGTGGAGAATCGCGGTTCGCTGATCGTGACCACCGGCGAATTGCTGCGGGCGAGGTAGCGGCGCGCGGCGCCGTCTCCGGTGCGCCGCGACTTCACCCGTACGCGAACCCACGTAGCGACAGGTTCGTCCGTCCGTGATATGATCGCGTCGCATGACGCCACACTTCCGACCTTTTCTCGCTTTCACCGGCGCGTTGCTTGCTGCAACGCTTCTTCACGCTCAGGTTCCCACCTGGCCCAAGACCACTCCCGCGGAAGTTGCGGCCGCGGGACTTGATGTCCAACTCACGGGCGCCGACTACGGCAACGGGGTGTTCGTTCTCGCCACGTATAACGGGGGCGGACCAGCTACTCCCACCGTCACCCCAATCGTCTACACCAGTCCCGACGGCACGACTTGGACGCGCCGTACCATCAGCGGCGTCACCGGTCGCACCGGCGCCCCGCGTTTCCTCAACGGCAAGTTCCTGCTCGGCGTCACTCCGGCGGGCCCCCTCGGGTCGGGCGGCAACGGCGTCATCCTCTCGAGCACCGACGGCATCAGCTGGACGGCCTCCGCCTCGCTCGGCAGCAACATCAATGCACCGGGCGAATTTGCCTTTGGCAACGGCCTCTACGCTGCGCCCCTTGCCTCTACCACCGCCCAAGTGGCCACCAGCACCGACGGCATCGCCTGGACCACGCGCGTCATCGTGGCCGGCGCGTCGTCCAGCCACATCACATTCTTCAGCGGCAAATTCTACGCTTCATGCTACGGTGCGACCAACGTCGCCGGCCTGTATTCGAGCGCCGACGGCATCGCCTGGACGCGTATTCCCGGCGCCCCGAGCAACCCCGGGATCCTCGCCGCCAGCGCGTCGACCCTGCTCGTGACCTTCTTCAGCGGCTCCACGTCCGGACAGTCGCTGAGCACCGACGGCGCCACGTTCACGACCGCCTCGCCCGGCATCAACCTGCAGACCGAAACCGTGAAGTTCCTCAACGGCGCCTTCGTGGTAACCGCCTCGCCGAGTCCGACCTCGTTCGATCTGACCCTCGCCAGCGCCTCACTCGACGGTCGCACCTGGACCGCCATCGGTTCGGTCGCAAACCAGTTCTACGCGCCCGAAATCGCCTTCGGCAACGGTCGCTATGTCTTCGTCGGTGAATTCAACGTCTACTCCGGCACGACGACGATCACGGCCGGCGGATCTTCCACCGGTGGCGGAGGAGGCGGTGGTGGCGGTGGCGGTACCGCGGCACCGACCGTCGCAACGCATCCTGCCACGCAGGCGGCCGCCCTCGGCGGCAGCGTGACCTTCACCGTCACGGGCACCGGCACCGGCCTGACTTATCAATGGTTGTTCAACAACCTCGCCATCGCCGGCGCGACGAGCGCGAGCTATTCCCTCGCTGCCGTCACCGCGGCCAACGCCGGTAACTACAGCGTGCGCCTGACCAACGCCGGCGGCACCGTCACCAGCAACGCCGCCACCCTCACCGTCAACGCCCCGGCCCCGGGCGTCGCGTTCCTGAGCAATCTCAGCGTCCGCGCCCGCGCCGGCAGCGGCAGTGAGACCCTCATCGTCGGCATCACCGTCGGCGGCAGCTCCATCGCATCCGCCAAGTCCGTCCTCGTGCGCGGCGTCGGTCCCACGCTGGCGACGTTCGGCGTCACGGGCGTGCTCGCAGATCCCGTTCTCACTGTGCTCAGCGGCACCACCACCGTCGCCACGAATGACGATTGGGGCAGCGACGCGAACGTCGCCGCCACCAGCACCGCAGTCGGCGCGTTTGCCCTGCCGGTCGGATCGCGCGATTCCGCCCTCTTCGGCACGGGTCTCGGTTCGGGCGGCTACACCGTCCAACTCACCGGCAAGGCCGGCGCCACGGGCAACGCGTTGATCGAACTCTACGACACCGCCGCCGCAGCCAGCGTCACCGCCAACACCACCCGCTTCACCAACCTCAGCGCCCGCACCTTCGGCGGCACCGGTGCCGACACCCTCCTCGTCGGCTTCAACGTGTCCGGCACGGGCACCCCGCGCC
>CANJIU010000014.1 GCA_947474365.1 Opitutia bacterium
CACCGGAACCACTCTCAGACACGGGCAAAAAAGCACCATGCGAGCGACGGCCACGCTGCGCCTCACGGCTTCGACTCTCGCCACCAAAGTTCATTGGCTTGTTCCACGCAAGCCGCCGCGGCTTGATCTGGGTCTCAGAATGACAAACCCCAACAACGTCTTCGATGCTCACTCGGCCTCCGACCCAACCGCCCGGACGGTGGGGCAATAAAGCATCGCCTCGGTCCGCGTTTTCCCCGTCAATCTCCTACCCCAAAATGAGCCCCGCGCCGCCGCCACCACCCAAGGCCCCAACCGCATCCGCCGAGCGTCTCCAATCCCTGGATGCCTACCGCGGGTTGATCATGGTCACGCTTTCGTTTGGCGGATTCGGCCTCGCCGCCACGGCCCGCAATCACCTGAAAGCGGCGCCGGACTCGGGCTTCTGGTCGGCAGTCCTCGGGCAATTTGACCACGCGGAATGGGTCGGCGGCGGGTTCTGGGACCTGATCCAGCCCTCGTTCATGTTCATGGTCGGCGTGTCGATGGCGTACTCGTACGTGACGCGGCAACGCGAAGGCCATTCGTGGGCGCGCATGTTCGGCCACGCCTGCTGGCGCGCGGTGGTGCTGATCGCCCTGGGGATCTTTCTCACGTCCAATTCGGCGCGCAGCACCAATTGGTCGTTCATGAACGTGCTCTCGCAGATCGGGCTGGCGTATCCCTTTCTCTTCCTGCTGTGGGGCCGGTCGCCCCGCGTGCACGCGACCACGGCAGCCGGGCTGCTGCTCGGCACCTGGGCGCTCTACCTCGCGTTCTCGGGGCCTGGAATCGATCCCGCCAAAGGCGCGGCGAACCTCGGAGTTCCGGCGGCCTGGACGCAGCAGCACCTCGCGGGAGTCGCTCCGGCGTGGCACAAAAACGCCAACGTCGGGCACGCCATCGACACGCATCTGCTGAACGCCCTGCCGCGCCGCGAGCCGTTCGTCTTCAACGCGGGCGGCTATCAAACGATCAACTTCATCCCCTCCCTCGCCACGATGCTCTTTGGCCTGATGTGCGGCGAGTTGCTCCGCTCGGGCCGCGCCCCCACGCGCAAGCTGACGCTGCTCGTGCTCGCGGGCATCGGCGGTATCGCGGGCGGACTGCTCTGGAGCTCGCTCGGCTGTCCGATCATCAAACGCCTTTGGTCCCCCTCGTGGGCCCTCGTTTCAACCGGATGGTGCTGCCTGATTCTCGCCACGCTGTACGGCGTGATCGACATCCGGCGCTGGCGCGCCTGGGCGTTTCCACTGCTCGTCGTCGGCATGAACTCGATTGCGGTCTACTGCATGGAAATGACGCTGAAATCCTGGACCGCGAAAAACCTGCAGACTCATCTCGGCGAAAACATTTTCAAGATTCTGGGTGCCGACGTGGCGCCGATGGTCCAGTCGACGATGGTCGGCTTCGTGTTCTGGCTCGTGTGCTGGTGGATGTACCGGCGAAAGATTTTTCTACGGATCTGATGTTCCAAGTTGAGAGCTGAGAGTTGAGGGTTGAGAGCTCAATCTTCCGACTCAAAGCCCGTACCATCACCCATGGAAGCAAGATTCCCTTTGGCTCGTACGCCCCTGAAGGGTTTTACTCTCAACCCATAACCCTCAACCGAGCCCCCCGACCGAGCGGATCCATGAAAGCCCGATTTCTTCTCGCCTTTCTCCTCCTCACTTCGCTCCGCGCCGCGGACACACCCTGGCGCGTCGGGCTCGCGACCCAGCGCATCACGCCGGACCAACCGGTCCTGATGTATGGCTATGCCGGGCGCAACGAACCGCACCGCGGTATCGCGAGCGAACTCCACGCCAAGGCTCTCGCATTGCAGGATCCCGCGGGCAACCGCGCCGTGCTCGTGACCTGCGATCTCGGCGGCGTGCACGGCGACATGATCGACCGGATCGCCGCCCGGCTCGGCCGCTCACATCAGCTGCCGCGGCACGCCATTCTCTACAACGCCTCGCACACCCATGCCGCGCCGCTGCCCTGGGTCGCCGAGGAAGAAACGAACGGCATCGCCCCGACGGCGCTGGCGAACACCCGCGCCTACGTGGCGAAACTGGAGGAGCACCTCTATGACGTCGCGGCGAACGCCCTGGCGCACCTTGAACCGACGTCGCTCGCCTGGGGCCTCGGGATGGCGCCGTTCGTGATGAACCGGCGCGAGTTCACCGACAAGGGCATCATCCTCGGTTTCAACCCCAAGGGCCCCGTCGACCGCAGTGTGCTCGTGCTGCGGGGAGACGATGCGCAGGGCCGGCTGCGGGTCGTGCTGATGGGCGTCGCGTGCCATTGCACGTGCACGGGCTCGAAGAATTTTGAAATCGACGGCGATTACGCCGGCTATGCTCAGGCGGCCCTCGAGGCGAAATTTCCCGGCGCACAGGTAATGTTCATGAGTGGCTGCGGCGGCGACGCGAATCCGTGGCCGCGCGGCGAACTGCCCCACGCGCGGCAACACGGCGCGACGCTCGCGGCCGAAGTCGGACGCGTCCTGGCCGAAAAGCTTTCTCCGATTAAGCCGCCCCTTCGCACCGCGCTGCAGTCGGTCGCCCTCGACGTCGCGCCGCCGGCGCCGCGGGACAAACTGGAGGCGATGACGAAATCGTCGTCGAGTTGGGAACGCTATATCGGATCACGTCAGCTGGCACTAATCGACGGCGGCCACCGGCCAAGCGCGAGTTTTCCGATGCCCGTCGCCTTCTGGCAATTTGGGACCGACCTCACACTCGTCGGGCTCGGCGGCGAGCCGGTGAACGGATACGTGCACCTCATCGAAGACGCGATCGGGCCGACCCGGCTCTGGGTGGCGGGTTATTGCAACGATGTCTTCGGCTACGTGCCGACGGCGCGCATTCTGGCCGAGGGCGGCTATGAAAGCCGCGGCATTGATCGCGGCGACGCCGTCGGACAATTCACCCCGCAAGCCGAGCAGGCCGTGGTCGCGGCGGTGAAAGCGATGGCGCAGCAGGCCGGCCGCGCGAAGTGATTTTTTTGTCCGCACCATGAACCGCCGCCATTTCCTTTCCGCCACCGGAACACTCACCGCCGCCATCGCCACCTCCCGCGCGCTGGCCCAATGGCAGCCGAGCCAGCGTTATCCGGATCCCGCGATCAAGATCCTCGATCCCAGTTTCGCCAAGTATCGGATCGCCCAGGCAAAGGTGGAGCGAATCGCGTCGGGCCTGCGCTGGGCGGAGGGGCCGGTGTGGTTCGGCGACGGACGCTTTCTGCTTTGGAGCGACATCCCCAACAACCGCATCATGCGGTGGGAGGAGGAAACGGGCGCCGTGAGCGTCTTCCGCAAACCATCGAACAACGCCAATGGCAACACCCGCGACCGGCAGGGGCGCCTGCTCACCTGCGAACACGACACGCGGCGCGTCACGCGCACGGAGTACGACGGCACCCTCACAGTCATCGCGGACAAATTCGAGGGCAAGACGCTCAATTCACCCAACGACATCGTCTGCAAATCCGACGGCTCGATCTGGTTCACGGACCCGCCGTTCGGCATTCTCGGTAACTACGAAGGCCACGTCGCGCCCGCCGAGCTGCCGACGAACGTCTATCGCTGGGACCCGGCCACGAAAAAACTCAGTGTCGTCGCCGGCGACATCAACCGGCCCAACGGCCTCGCGTTCTCTCCCGACGAATCAAAACTCTACGTCATCGAAGCGGGCGTCACCCCGCGGGTGATCCGGGCCTATGACGTCGTCGACCAAGGCACGCGGCTGGCGCGATCCCGGACGTTTGTCACGGCGGAGGCGAACGGGACGCCGGATGGGTTCCGGGTGGATGTCGATGGCAACCTCTGGTGCGGCTGGGGCATGGGCGCCGAGGGGCTGGACGGCGTCGCGATTTTCAATCCCGAGGGCAAACTCATCGGCCGCATCGACCTGCCGGAGCGATGCGCGAACCTCTGCTTCGGCGGCCTGCGCCGCAACCGCCTCTTCCTGTGCGCAAGCACATCGGTGTATTCCCTGTTCGTGAACACGCAGGGTGTGGCCGGCGGGTGACGACGGGGCTTTCCCGGGCATGCAATCTCTCGCTTGCCCGCGTCGGGCGGGGCCGTCACCTTCCGCGCCTAAGTTCATGGCCTTTCCCAAACCTCCCGCGATTCTCGCGGCCCGCGACCTTCGCGCGCCGGAGCTCGAATCCAATTCCGCCGACGCGCTGCTGCGCATCTACGCCTGGATGCATCTCGCCCGCGTGGCGGACAACCGGATCCTTGAGCTTTTCCGGCAGGGTTTGATTCGCGGCACGGTCACCGGCGGCCAGGGGAACGAAGCGATGATCGTACCGCTCGCCCTGCTGGCGGACAAAGCGGTCGACGTTGCCTGCTTCACCCACCGCGATCTCGGAGGCCATCTTATCTGGAGCGGTCACCTGGGCGAGCACCTGAACCAGTATTTCGCCAACGCCGCGAGCCCGACCAAGGCCCGCGAGGGCAACATTCACCACGGGGACCCGGCGAACCGCTCGTATCCGATGATCAGCCACCTCGGGGCGATGCTTTCCACGGTGGCGGGTGGCGCCGATTCGCAGCGGCGTCTCGGCCGCCCGGCGGTGGGCTTTGCGTTTTTCGGCGACGGCGCCTCCAGTACCGGCGATGTCCACGAGACGATGAACCTCGCCTCGCTGCTGTCGCTGCCGGTGATCTTCGTGATCGAGAACAACGGCTACGCCTATTCGACTCCGACCAATGAGCAATTCGCCAGCGGCACGGAGCTCTGGAAACGGGCGGAGGGATACGGCATCGAAAGCTTCGCCCTCGACTGCACCTCGGACGTGGCGAACGTCGCGCGGCGCCTCTCGGCGGCGATCGACAAAGTCCGCTCGACGTCCCGGCCCATGTTGATTGAAGCCCGTATCCTGCGCCTGCGTGGCCACGCCGCCTACGATACGTGTGACTACCTGCGGCCGGGGGAAAGCGATGGATTTTTTGCCCGGGACCCCATGCCCCGAGTGCGCAGAGAGGTCATCGCCGCGGCCGGCGTAGAACGGGTCGAGGAGGTCGAAGCGGAGCTCAATGCGTTTCTCGAGGCGTGCGTGAAGATCGCCCTCGCGACGCCCCGGCCCGTGGCGGCGGGAATGACCGAGGAGCTGTTCGCGCCCGCGTCCGCCCCATTGCCCTGGAAACCCGAACCGGCGTTGCCCGTGCAGCTCAATGCTGCCCAGGCGATCAATCTCGGGTTGCGAAAGATTCTCGCGGAACGCCCCGAGTCGCTGCTCCTCGGCCAGGATATCGGCACGTATGGCGGCGCGTTCAAGGTCACGGAAAGCCTGCTCAAGGAGTTTGGCCGTCCCCGGGTGTTGAACACGCCGCTCGCGGAAAGCGCCTGCACGGGTTACGCGATCGGGCTCGCGCTCAACGGCCACCGGCCGATCGAGGAGTTTCAATTCGCCGATTTCGCAACCGAGGCTACCACGCAACTCACGCTCAACGCGGCCACGATGCACTTCCGCTCCGGCGCCAATTGCCCGTTGGTGGTGCGCTTTCCGTGCGGCGGCGGACTCACCTTTGGTTCATTCCATTCGCAGGAACTTGAGTCGTTCTTCCTGTCGATGCCCGGCCTGAAGGGACTCTATCCGAGCACGCCGCAGGATGTGTTCAACGCCCTCCTCGCCGCGTATGAGGACAACAACCCCGTGATTCTCTTCGAACACAAGGCGCTCTATCGGCGCGGCCGCGCGCCGGTCGTCTGGGACCCGAATTACCGTGACGTCTGGCAACCGCGCCAGCTGCGCCAGGGCGGGTTCGCCACGTTTGTCACCTACGGAGAAATGGTCCAGCTGGCCGAGGACGCCGTCGATTATTTTGCGGGTGAATACGACCTCGCGTTTGATCTTTTTGATCTGCGCGCGCTGGCACCGCTGCAGCTCGACCGCATTCGCGAGTCGCTCGCCCGCACCGGCCGCCTGGTGGTGTTGCATGAGGGCCGCCGGACCCACGGCTTCGGCGCCGAGCTCGTCGCCCGGTTGGTGGAGGAGAATTTCGCGCAGTTGAAGGCGGCGCCCCTGCGCATCGCGTCACTCGATCTTCCTGTGCCGTTTGCCCCCGAACTCGAAAGCGAATTCCGGCCCTCGAAGGAAAAGATCATCGACCGCATCACTGCCTGGATGGGTTGAGGGGAATGACACTTTGGGAAATTCCACGTTGGATTCCATCGAACCACCGCCACTGTCCATGCCGCGACCCAAGCGCCGCACTGCCAAATCGAAAAAAAGCGCGCCCAAGTGGGAGGGAATTCGGTTGTTCGCGATGGACGTCGACGGGGTGCTGACCGACGGCACCGTGCAGATTTCCTCGGACGGGAGTGAAGCGAAGGCCTTTTCCATTCTCGACGGCCACGGCCTGCGCCAGCTCGCCCGCGATGGCGTTGTCACCGCATGGATCAGCGGACGCGCCTCGGGGGCGACGACCCGCCGCGCCCAGGAGTTGCAAATCCCCCACGTGATCCAAGGCCGCATCGACAAGATCACCGCACTGCGGGACCTTGCCGAGGAGCTGGGGCTGTCCGCCGCGGCGTGCGCCTACATGGGCGACGATGACATCGATGCGCCGGCGATGGCCTGGGCCGAAGTCGGCATCGCCCCGCCCGACGCGATGCCCACCGCCCTAGCAGCGGCGGACTATGTGACCCGGCGCCCGGCCGGCCGGGGCGCGGTGCGGGAAATTTGCGAACTCATCCGTGCGGCCCGAGTCTCAAGGCAACCATGATACTTTCCGTCAGGCGTTTCATGCTGGTTGGGCTTTTCGGGGCGGCGCTGCTCGCCCGCGCCCAAGCGCCGGCACCGACGTCCTCGAGGGCCCCCGCCACGAACTGGGTGCTGCCGATTTTCACCGACAAGGAGGGCTTTCGTTCCATGACGCTCCGCGGGTCTGAGGTCCGCCCTGGCGGCACGAGCATCGCAGTGACGGATCTCAACATCACGATCTTCTCCGGCGACGCCCACGCCCAGGTTGACAGCATACTCCTGAGTCCGGCCGCGGTGTTTTTGCCGAAGGAAAACCGCGCCAGTGGCGACAAGGCCGTGCGGTTCATCCGCGATGACATCGAAGTCACGGGCGTGGGCTGGACCTACGATCACGCCGCCAAAAAGGTTTCGCTCCAACATAACGTGCGCGTAACGTTTCGCGCCCAGTTGAATGATATCCTGAAATGATCTGCCGCCGCGCGCTCACTTGTCTGTTGCTCCTTTTCTGCTGCCCGCGCGCTCCCGCCGCCGAGCCGGCACCCGCCAACGCACCGGCGACACCTCCGGTTCCGACAGTGATCGAGAGCGGTTCGGCCGACATGGTGAGCACCGAAAAGGAGACCACTTTCACGTTTCGCAACAAGGTGACCGTCACCGCGACCAACATGATCCTGACGTGTGACGAACTCGTCGTGGTCGCCCGCCGTACCGGCGATCCGGCTGCGACGTTGGGCAAGCAGGAAAATTTCAAGTCCCTCATCGCTCATGGCAATGTCCGCATCCTGCAGAATGACCGTGAGGCGACCTGCGGACACGCGGCCGTCTACCCCGGCGACGACAAGGTTGAGCTGACGGAGAATCCAGTTGTGCGTGGCCTGAAGGAAGGCTGGGTGCAGACCGGCCCCAAGATGGTGCTCTACCGGGGAGAACGTCGCGCCGTGATCGAGGGCAACGCCACCGAACGCCCACGGCTCACCCTGCCGGCGATGAAGGATCTCGGCTACGAAAAGGAAAAGCGGAAGCCCGGCGCCAAAGACCCGGCGAGCGCCTCACCCGACTCCACGTCGCCCGTCATCACCGTGCCAATTCCGCCGCCGAAATGAGCACCCCTCCACCGGTTTCAGAAATCCTGACGGACGGTCTCGCCAAATCCTACGGCGCACGGGCCGTCGTCGACGGGGTGAGCCTTCGTTTCCGCGCCGGCGAAGTTGTCGGACTCCTCGGCCCCAACGGCGCGGGCAAGACCACGACGTTCTACATGGTGGTCGGGCTCGTGCCCGCCACACGCGGCCGCGTGCTTCTCGACGGGGTCGACATCACCAAGCTCCGGATGCATCAACGCGCCCGCCACGGCATCGGCTACCTGCCGCAGGAGGCGTCGGTGTTTCGCAAACTCACCGTCGAGGAAAACATCCTCGCGATCGTTGAGGCCGTCGGCGTGCCCCGTCGCGAACGTCGGGCCCGGGTGGAGGGGCATCTGGCGGAACTGAACCTGGGACATGTCGCCCGGCAAAAGGCCTATACGCTCTCGGGTGGAGAACGCCGCCGGCTCGAGATCGCCCGCGCCCTCGTGACCCGCCCGAAATTCCTCCTGATGGACGAACCGTTCGCCGCCATCGATCCGATCTCGGTCGCGGAAGTCCAGAAGATGATTCTCCAGCTGAAATCCCGCGGCATCGGGGTGGTGGTCACCGACCACAACGTCCGGGAGACACTGCGCATCGTCGATCGCGCGTACCTGATTCACCAAGGCAAGGTGCTCACCGAGGGCACCGGGGATTTTCTCATCCGCGACGAACAGGCGCGGAAGTTCTATCTGGGTGAGGGTTTCAATCTCTGAGACCACGGGGCGCACCTCACGCCGGCGGAAGTTTTTCCTCTACTCGCCAGCCACTAACCGCTACTCGCTACACCCAGCATGCAAAAAGCGATCCATGGCATCACCGTTGCCCATTTTCTCGAGACGTACCGCGAGAAATTGAAGATGGAACTGGTGACGGGCGAGCCGGGCCTCAACCGCTTGATTCATGAGGGCACCATCAACCGTCCGGCTCTCGCGCTGACGGGTTTCTTCAAATATTTCGCGAACAAGCGCGTGCAGGTGCTCGGTGCGGCCGAGATGACTTACCTCAAGACGTTCCCCCAGCGGCAGCAGATCGAGACGCTGCAGAAGATGGTGAAGCGCGGCATTCCGTGCATCGTGCTCACGCGCAACTACCACCCGACCGATCCGATGATGGCCGTCGCCCGGGAGATGCACCTGCCGATCATCCGCACCCCGATGATTACGATGAACTGGATCAACTTGGCGACACTCGCAATCGACAACGAGTTCGCCCCTCAGGGCATCGAACACGCGACGACCCTCGATATCAAGGGCGTCGGCGTGATGCTCCGCGGTGATTCCGGCGTCGGCAAAAGCGAGTGCGCCCTCGCCCTGATCGAGCGCGGTCACTCGCTGGTGGCGGACGATCTCACGGTCATCAAGCTGGTCGATGAACGCGAATTGATCGCCTCGAGCCGGCCGCTCAACCGGGGTTACATGGAATGCCGTGGCATCGGCATCATCAACGTTTCCGAGATGTTTGGGGTAAAGTGCGTGCGCCTGGAAAACCGCATCGACATGGTCATCTCGCTCAAGGAATGGACGCCCGAGGCGGTCGAGGAGCGCACCGGCCTGGAGGAGAATTTCTACGAAATTCTCGGAATGCGGCTGCCCCACATCGAACTCTACGTCCGCCCCGGCCGCGATATCGCCCGCCTTGTCGAAGTCGCGGCCCTCACCCAGGCCTTGAAGAAGATGGGGCATGATCCCGCCCGCGATTTCAACGACCGCCTGATCGCGTTCATGGCCGACAAGGCCAACGAGCCGCCTGCGACGAAAATCCGGCCGGTGGATCGCGGCGGAGCCACCTCCGGTCGATAACGCCGCCCCGCCTGGCGCAGAAGGACGCCGCTCCCTGCGCGTTCGTTCACGATGTCCGAAAGTCCTCTCACGCCACCTCCTTCGCCCCGGGAGAAGTTCGCCCCGACGCAGTGGAGCATCGTCCTCGAGAGCCGGCGCGATTCCGCCAACCGGCGAGAGGCGATGGAAAAACTCTGCCGCTCGTACTGGCTGCCGATTTACGGCTACCTGCGCCGCCGCGGTCAAAGCACCGCCGACGCCGAGGATCTCACGCAGGGGTTCTTTGCGTTTCTCCTCGAGAGTGACGTGCTCGATCGGCCCGATCCCGCGAAAGGCCGCTTCCGGGGCTATCTCATCGGGGCGCTGAAACATTTCCTCGCCGGGGAATTCCGCCACGCCCAACGCCTCAAGCGCGGCGGCGAGGCGCGTTTCATCGATTGGTCCACCCTCGACGCCGAACGCGAATTCGGGTCCGTCGACCAGCCGCAACTCGACCCGAGCGCCGCCTACGAAGCCAGCTGGGCCCTCACGGTCTTCGCCCACGCCCTCGCCAAACTCGAAGCGGAGCAAACCGCCGCCGGTCGCGCCCGCCAGTTTGCCGTCCTGCGCCATTTTCTCAGCGTCACTCCGACCCGCGGTGAATATGACGATGCCGCCCTCCGCCTCGGCACGACGCGCAGCAATGTCGCCGTGTGGATTTTCCGGCTGAACCGGCGTTACGCCGAACTCGTGCGACTCGAAGTCGCCGACAGCGTCAACGATCCCGCCGAAGTGAAGAACGAAATGCGCCACCTGCTCCAGGCGCTCCAGCGCTGAATCGTCCACAAACCGTGTAATTTTCCGCCGCTCTCGGCGCAATCCGAACGGTAGTGATGCGTCCACCGTCGCCCCAAACCTCCGTCTGTCCCCGCTGCCACAGCCAAAGCGGCACGCCCTTCAGCGGGCAGGGCGGATGCCTGCGTTGCGCCGGGGAGCGGGCGCTCATCCTCGACTTGGACGAATTTCCGCCACCCGAGGCGATGCCGGAAAGCAGCGCGGGCAGTGACCTACCCGGCCGCGTCGGCCCCTACGAAATCGTGGACGAGATTGGCCGCGGCGGCATGGGGCGAATCTTTGCGGCGAGGCAACCGCGCCTCGATCGCCTCGTCGCGCTCAAGGTGCTCGCCACCGGCCCCGCGGGTGCCGCGCTGGAGCAGCGTTTCCTCCGTGAAATTCAGACCGTGGCCCGCCTGCGGCACCCTCACATTGTCGCCATTCACGACTCCGGCCGCGCCGACGGTTACGTTTTTTTCGCGATGGACTACATCGAGGGCGGCGACCTGGCGCACCGCTTGCGCGAACGGCCGCTGCCACCACACGCCATCGCCGTTCTCCTTGAAAAAATCGCCCGCGCCCTCGCCTACGCCCACGGCGAAGGCGTGCTGCACCGCGACTTGAAGCCGTCCAACATCCTTCTCGACGGCGACGAACCAAGGCTGGCCGATTTCGGCCTCGCGGCGCAAATCGAGGCCGGCGGCGACCTCACCGTCACGTCCGCCATCCTCGGCACTCCCCACTATCTCGCGCCCGAGGCCGCGCTGACCGGGAGCGCGGCTCTGAGTCCCGCGAGTGATCTCTACGCCCTCGGCGTCATCCTTTACGAAGCGCTCGCCGGCCGGACTCCGTTCGCCGGGGCGAGCGCCGCCGAACTGCCCGCGCTACTCCAAAATTCCGAACCGCCGCCGCTCCGGTTGCTCGCTCCCGCGACCCCGCGCGATCTGGAGACGATTTGCCTCAAATGCCTCGAACGCGATCCGGCGCGACGCTATCCGGCCGCCGACGCGCTCGCGGAAGACTTGCGCCGGTTCCTCGCAGGAGAGCCCATCGTCGCGCAGCCGCCCGGTTGGCTGGAACGGTTCGGCCGCTTCGCCCGCCGGCATCGCGTCGCGCTGATCGCCACCACGATCACCGGCACGGCGTTGGTCGTCGCGACCGCCGTCAGCACCACACTCGCGGTGCATGCCCGGCGCGCGGAGAAGCGGGCCTCGCTCCAGTCCGCCGCTGCCAAGGCGGTGATCGACTTCCTCAAGGACGACCTACTGGCCAAGGCTTCGCTCGAGGAACAGCCCGAGCCCGATCTTAAAGTGCGCACGCTCCTCGAGCGCACGGCACTCACCATCGACCGGCGTTTTGCGGCCCAGCCCGAAGTGGAATCGCCGATCCGCGAGGTACTCGGCGTCACGTACATCAGCCTCGGCGCCTACCAACGCGCGCACGAACATCTCGTCCGGGCCCTCGCGCTGGCGCGCCAGCAATTCGGCCCCGACGATCTGAAGACCCTCGCGATCGAAAACCGGCTGGCCGACACGCTGGTTTACCTTGGGAAAAACACCGAGGCGGCGCATCAGAAGCGACGGTTGTGGGAAATATTCCGCCAGCGCCTCGGCGAGGACGACCGCCTGACGCTTGTGACCGCGTGCGATCTCGCGGTGGCGCTGACCCAGGCCGGTACCTACACGGAGGCGGAGCCCCTCCTGCGGCAGACGATCGCACGGGGCGAGCGCGCCCTCGGTCCCGAGGATCCCGCCACCATCACCGCACTGCACGCACTCGGCGTCACACTCAGCGGTCTCGGACGCCGCGCCGAATCCGCGACGGTCTTGACGACGGCGCTCGCGCGAGCGCGACGGACGTTCGGCGTTGAGCGTGACCTCACGCTCAATTGCATGACGACGCTCGCCGGCATCCACGGACGCAACGGCGACCTTGAAAAGAGCGTGCCCCTCCTAGAGGAGGCCATCCCCGTCGCCCGAAGGGTCCTCGGACCTGATCACCCGACGACCCTTCGGGCTATGCACCAACTTGCCGTGGTCAAAATCAGTCAAAGCCAACTTGAAGCCGCAGCCGACCTGATCACGCAGGTCGTCGACGCCCGTCGAAGGGTGCTCGGCCCGGAACACGCGCAAACGTTGCAAACGGAAACCGTGCTCGTCGCCTGCCTCTTCGAACAGGCCCGGTTCGACGAGGCGGCCGTGCTCGCCACCGCCGTCGTGGACAAGCGCGCCCGCGTGGTCGGCCCCGAACACCCCGACACCCTGCGATCGATGGAAGTGCTCGCGTGTGCCTATGCCGGACAGCGCAAGCTCGACGATGCCACTCCCCTGCACACCCGCGTGCTTGCGCTGCGCAAGAAGACCCTCGGAGCCGATCATCCGGATACCTTGATCACCTGGAGGAACCTGGGCGACGATTTGCTCATGCAGGGCAATCCCGCGGCGGCCGAGGCGACCCTGCGCGAAGCTCTCGCAATGCACGAAAAGGCCTGTCCCGGCACCTGGATGACCGCCACCGTGCAGACTCGGTTAGGCGCGGCGCTGACCCGCCTGGGTCGGTTGGCCGAAGCGGAGCCCCTTCTCTGGAGTGCCTACGAGGTCCTCGTCAAGGACCAGGCGCACCTGCCGGCCAACGGTCGCAAAGTCTTCGACGAAGCCGCGAGTTACCTCGACGAGTTCTTTTCCGCGGCTGGCCGCCCTGACGAAGCTGCCTCGTGGCGGACGAGGTTCGCCGGCAAGAACGCACCGCGCTGAAGGCAATGCCCCGTGGGGCTCTCCGTCATCCGCGCGATCACGGCTGGATGATCCAAACCGCCTTGCTCCCGATCTTGCGAAACAGCCCGGCGCCCAGATTTCCGTCATCGATCGTGCGGTCAATCTCGAGCAATTGCGCGTCGGACACGGTGTAGAGGTAAACTGAGATCGACGCCGTGAAACCGTCCTGCTGGTAGTCCCAATCCCACACGCCGCCCAGCGGTGTTGTCGTGCTGTTGAAGACACTGTCCGGGACGTAACCCCGCAAATTCGGGTGCAGCGCACCGATGCCGTTGGGAGGAAAATTTCCCTGGTCCATCGCATAGCGCTCCGCAGCGTCCCGAATCTGTCGGGCATCGTTGATGTAACGCCGGCTGATCGCCTGCAGGCGCACACGCTGAAACGCCGGCAACGCGATCGAAGCCAGGAGTCCGATGATGACGACCACGACCATGACTTCGACGAGCGTGAAGCCGGAGCGCCGATGGCGGCGGCGGACGCGGACAGGAGAATTCATGGTGGTGTCAAATCGCCGGACGCCGGGGCCGTTGAGGTAAGGTTGGAAATGAAAACCGCCCGCGCGCACCCATGGGGATGGGCGCGAACGGGCGGTCGTCGCGGCGGGTCAGTTCGGACGTTCGAACGCTCCGAGGTCTGCCGCCGCACCGGTCACGGGGCGTGCGACACCATCGGCGTCGTTGACGTAACTGAAGACCACCGGCAGCGCTCCCGCCGGGAGCGCCTGGGCGCTGTCGATCAACGGCGATCCCACGGCCGGCACGAAGTCCGGCGTCGCCGGATTGGTGAAGCCCGGAGAAGCACCGGTGAGCACGAGCGCCGTGCCGTTGGCCGCGATGCCGTTGAGCGTGTAGCCAGCAGTGACCCAGTTGCGGCCGAGCGCGATGGTGCGACCGGAGCTGATCACGTTGAACGGCCCGCCGTAGGGCAAGAACTTGGCGTGATGCAGCACGTTGTTGCCGGCCAGCACCGTCGCGTTGGCGAGTGACACGCTGAGCACCGTCGTCTGCCAGCGCAGGGAGTCGACCACCACGGTATTGTGATGGAAGTGGAGCGTGCCCTGGCGGAACACCGCCGCGCTGCTCCAGTCGCCTCCGTAGCGAATGACATTGCTGCCGTCCGTCGCGGAGTCGCCGGTGCCGTTGCGCAGAACGTTTCCATAGACATGAGAGACGGCAAACGCCGGATCAGCGCCGACGATTGCCGGCGAGCCGAGCGGCTCGATCAAATCGATCAGCTTCGCTCCGCCCTCGATCCAATTGTAGCGGATGATCGTGCCCGCGGAGCGGTCGACGACGTTCGCGTTATCGTTCGCATTCAGTCCGCGATCGAGACGGCTGAACTCCATCGTCAGGCCAACGCCTTCCGTCATGACGTTGTTGCCGTGGTATTGGCCACCCTTGCCGGCGTGATAGAGCCAGCACCGCTCGATCGTGAGATCGCGGGTAACGGTCACTTCGGCGGAGCCTCCGGTGGAGACAATCCCGTTCGGCGTGTCGTGAATCACGCAGCCGCGGACGACGATGTGTTCGCCGCCGTAGACGAAGATCGCCCCAGTGCCGGTGTAGTACGTCGCGGCCGTACCGTCCGGCTTCACAAACGCCGGCATCGGCGTCTTCGGCCCGCTCATCGTCAGTTCAAGATTTGAGATGACGATGTAGCCAGGCTTGAAGCTGGAGGGCTGCGAGGCGTTGCGCGCGATGGCGACGATGCTGCGCTCCATCACGTCACCATACCACGGCGTGTAATTGAGCGCGGCGGAGGTCGTCGCACCGGTGCCGTCGATGACGGGGAGCTGGCCATTCGGACCGGCCACGCCCTTGAACTCAATCGGCTGCTCCGCGGTGCCTCGTCCGGAGATGAGGACCTTTTCCTTGTAGGCAGCTGGCTGCCAGTGGAGGAAGACTTTCGCGCCGGCGGTAAGCGACGTCCACGGCACCTGTGCAAGGGTCGCGAGCGGCTGGCCCGGGCCGACGTGGTACTCGTTGGCCGGTGCCAGCGGATCGTCATCCGTGATCGTGACGGTTGCGACCGCGGTGGCGCCGAGCGTCGCCCCGCCAGTCGGAGCAGAGAGCACGACGGTGAACGCCTTGTCGTTTTCGTGGGTCGTGTCGTTGGTCAGCGCGACCGTCACGGTGCGGCTGGTGGCGTCACCGGCCGGCCACGTGAGTGTGCCGCTGGTCGCGGTGAAATCACTGCCCGCAAGAGCCGTGCCGGCGACCGCCGCATAGGCGACGCTCACGGCGCCAGCACTGCCACCGGTACGGGTGACGGTGAGTTGCACGCTGCCGGCATTCTCGGCAACAGTCGCGGCCGGGGCGGCAAATTGCAGCGAGCCGACTGGATCGTCGTCCGTGATGGTGACGGTGTTGGTCGCGGGCGAACCGAGCGTCGCGCCGCCGGTCGGCGACGTGAGCGTGACCGTAAACGTCTCGTTGGGTTCATTGAGGACGTCGTTGACGATCGGAACGGTGATGGACTTTGCGGTCACATCGCCATCCGCCCAATTGAGCGTACCGAAGGTCGCGGTGAAATCGTCAGCCGCGGTCGCCGAGCCGCCGGCGGTCGCGTAGCTGACGGAGATCGCGCCAAAGGATCCGCCGGTGCGGGTCACAGTGAGCTGCACCGAGCCGGCTCCTTCAGCAACGATGGCCGTCGCCGAGGTGAATTGGAGATCACCAACCGGCGGCGGCGGATCGTTGTCGACGATGGTGAGTGTGGCGGCAGTCGTCGCTCCGAGTTTGGCGAGGCCGGTGACCTGGTCGAGCGAGAGGAAGACGGTTTCGTTTCCCTCGTAGAGCGTGTCGTTGACGATCGAAACGGTGAACGACTTCGGTGCACCGTCGCCGTCCGCCCACGTGAGCGTGCCATTAACCGCGGCAAAATCCGCGGGAGCCGTGGCCGTACCGGGTGCGACCGTGTAGTGCACGGAGGCGGCGCCGTCGACGCCACCGGTGCGCGTGACCGAAATCGTCGTGGTGCCGGCGGCTTCGCCGGCGCTAAACGTGGCCGCGCCAAACTGAATCAGGCCACCGTTGAGCGGAATCGGAAGCTCGAACGCCCCCAGATCCGCCACCGCCCCATTGAGAACGCGCGCCTTGCCGGAAGCGGGTGCGACGTATTCCTTGTCGACGGCGAGCGCGCCGGCGGGCAACGCCGTGGCGGCGTCGATCGCGATGGAGCCGTTCGCGAGATGGTAGTCGGCGTTGGCTTCGTCGACGAAGCCCGCGCCGGCGGCCGTCACGATGTTCGCGCCTCCATTGGTCGCGGCGTTCGAGGAGAAGCCGGGGACGGCGAGATTTTTTCCGAACTGCGCGGCACCCGCGCCGCCCGCGAGATAGAACTCGGTGACGCCCGTCTGGCGGAAGAGGTTGTTGGTCGCGACCGCGCTGTCGGCCGCACCGTGGAGATTCAGCACCGTGCGCGAGTAGCCGTTGGCGACGACGACGGTGTTGTGGTGGAAGTGCAGCGTGCGCGCACCGGGGATTTCGTCGCCACCGAAGTGGACGACATTTCCCGATCCGCCGAGGGTGTTGCGGAGGACGTTGCCCCAGACCTGCGTGACGCCGAAGTCGGGCTCGGCGGCCAGCACGGGGAGGTTGCCGTAGCCTTCGGTAAGTTCGAGCTGCGAACCGCCGCCATCGATGAAGTTGGCGCGAACTACGATGCCGGAACCGACGATGCGCACGTTCGCGACGTTGGTGCCGGAGAGTGGCGCGTCAAAGCGGTTGAACTGCACGGTCGCGCCGGCGACGTGGAGCTTGAGGTTGTGGCCATAATATTGGCCGGCACCGCCGTTGTCGTGGAAGCGACAATTCTCGACCACCACGTCGCGGGCGAGTGCCGCTTCACTGCCGCCGCCCTCGTTGGAAATCACGCCGGCGGCGTTGTCGTGAATGTCGCAGTCAGCGATTCGGACGTGCTCCGCCCCGTAGAGATGAATGGCGCCACTGAACGTGGAGAACGCATCGACCGCGCCGGACTGCCGCGTGTACGCGTAGGACGGGTGGGCGTGCCGCAATTCAAGGCCGCGAATCTCAATGTAGCCGGGTTTGAAACCGGCGGCCTTGGTGTTGTCGCGGGCGACGGCGATGAGGCTCTGGTCCTCGATATCCGAATCGCTGGAGAACGGCAGGCAACCCGGCGCGACCGCGGAGTTTTCGCCGTCGAGAATCGGGCGCTCGCCGTTCGGGCCGGCGACTCCAATGAGGCGGATCCAGTTGTCGGCCGTGCCCCGGTTCGAGAGCAACAGCTTCGTCGCGTACGGCGTGGCGCGATAATGAAGATAGACCGAACTGCCCGCGCCGACGACCTGCCACGGCACATCGGCGGGAGTGGCGTAGGCCTGGCCCGGGCCGACGTGAAATTCTGCGGGCGGCGGGTCATTGTCCACGATGGTGATGGTTGCGCTCGCGGCTCCGGAAATCGTGGCGCCGCCCGTGGGATTCGTAAGCGCGAAGCTGAATGTTTCGCTCGTGCCCTCGTAGAGCGAGTCGTCGGTAATCGCGACAGTGATGGTCTTTGAAGCAACGTCACCGTCAGCCCACGTGAGCGTCGTGGTCGAGACCGCGGTGAAATCCGCGCCGCCGACCGCGCTGCCATTGATGGTGGCGACCTGCACGCTGACGGCCCCACCCTTGCCGTTCACCCGGGCGATGGTGAAGGAGACGCTGCCACCGCTTTCCGCAATGGTGCCTCCGGCCGGCGAGACTGTGAGGACGAAATTACCCGGAGGCGCGGGATCGTTATCGACGATCGTGAGCGTCGCAGTCGCCGGCGAACCGAGGCCGCTCTGGCCGCTGGGCGACGCAAGGGACAGCGTGAGGGTTTCGTTGCCCTCATACGCGGCGTCGTCAGTCGGCGTGACGATGAAGCTCTTCGCCCCGCCTTCGCCATCGGCCCACGAGAGCGTCGCGGGAGGCGCGCTGAAATCGGCGAGCGACGCCGTGCCAGGCGTGGCGGAGACTTTCACGGTGGCGGCGCCGGCGGTGCCGCCGGTGCGGACGACCGAGACGGCAAACGCACCGCCATTTTCGAGGACCGAGTAAGTCTGCGCGCTGAACAGGAACGTGCCACCGGGCGGCGAATCGTTGTCGAAGATCGACGCGATGGCCTCGCCGGCGGCCGCGTTGATCTGGTAGCCCGCGCCGGGGGCAAGTTTCACGATCACGTCTTCCGTGCCTTCATAGGTCGCATCGTCGATCGGCGTGAGCGCGAGCGTGGCGACGGGCGAACCGGCGGCGAACGTGACGCTCGTCGGCAGGTTCACGAAGTCGGCGGCGCCGGCGCTTCCGGCGTAGGCAAGGTTGACGGTGAGAGCGGCGATGACATCGCCGCTGCGCGTGAGCTGGAATCTGACCGGGTCGCCGGCGTTTTCGCTACCGATGGCGTCGGTCGCGGTGATCGCGACACTCGCCGCCGCCGCGCTGCCAAAAACAAGCACGCCGCCGTCGTCGGTGTAGGCCTGCGAACCGGGCTGCACGGTGATCGTGCCACCGACGACGCCAGTGACGGTGTAACCCGCGGAGGGCGCGAGACCGGTAAGGTAGAACTTCGTCACACCCGCGGGCGCGGCGAACGCGAACGTCTGCGCGACGCTCGTGAGATCCTTGCGGAAGAGGACGAGGGTGTCGCCGGTGACGGCACCTTCAAACACGCCGTCGGCGCTCGCCACGACTTGGGAGGCGGTCGGCGAGGCGATATTCGCCGCGGTGCCCTCGACGATGTGGAGGAAGCGCGCGTCCTGCGGTGCGCCGGGAGCCGCGGTGAACATGCGAGACTTCATGTCCTCTCCGCCCGAAGGCTGGCCGCTTGAGATGTCGGTGATCTGCGGCACGGCGCCCGCCGGGAGCAGCGCGGTGACGAAGAGTTCGGCCTTTGGAGTGGCACCTTCCTTCGCGGACGAGTGAACCGTGTTGCCGATCACGGTTCCGTTGGCCTCGGTGTCGGGGAGATTGAGCCAGAATTTCTTGAAGTAGCCGGCCGACTTCGAGCGCGCGCGGTCGTAGACGACAACGCGATCCGGCTTTAGCCACACGATGCTGCGGCTGGCGTGCTCAATCTCGCGGAGATTGGCGTAAGCGTTGTGATTGTAGAGCGCCGTGGCGTCCGCCGTGAGATAGGTGAAGTCGGCGGCGAAGCTGCGGGCGAGCATCGCGGGATCGCCGATTGGGCTGTAGAACCATTGGCTGCCGTGGGCGGCGGCGATGTTCTCACCAACGGGGGATTGGTTGTCGGTGGGCGTCCCGTTTTGCAGAGCGAGGGAATTGCGGTAGTCCGAACACGCCTGGAGCGTGCCGTAACCCGCCATGACCTTGGTCAGCCAGAGCCCGTTCTTCCAGAGGCCGAACGACAGCGAGTCGCCGGACTGGTGGTTGATGCGGTTCCAGTCGTTGCGGAAATGAAACATCGTGTCACTGGCCGTCTGGCCCGTGCGGGCGACGACCATGCCCATCTCGCGTCCGTCGACCGTGTGACTCGAATAAAACGTCGCCGGTTGCAGCGCAGGCCGCGGATCCGCAGCGACGGGGGCGGAGGGATCGAGCGCGAGGAAGTAATAGATCGCATCGCGGGGATGCTTCGCGGGCCAGGTCGAGCTGATGCGCGTGGCGAGCTTCGCCGGACCGCCCTCCGCGAGATTGCGCTGGATGTAGCGGACCGCGGATGCGATGGGCGCGGCCGGGCCGTTGACGCGCGCGTCGTAGAGCGCCATCGGGGCGAGGACCTTGATGTACTGATCGTTCACAAAGGAGAACGTCTCGAGGTCGCCGTAGATCGGAGGCTGGAAGATGGCGCCAAGGTAACTCGAATTCGGATCGCTCGTGACGCGGGAGGTTGGAGGCAACATCGCGAGGTAAGAGGAGATCGCCTTTGACCAGAACGGGTGATTTTGCAGCGAGACCTGCGGTCCCCAGACGGCGGGATCATCCTGACCGGCGCAGTGCAGCGCAGCCATGAAGGTCGCGACCGGGCCGAGGCCGTTGCTGGCATACTGCGATCCCTCGACGGACAAGCCGCCCGCGCCGTCGTGACGATAGGCGTAATCGGTGAGATAGAGCCACACGCCGGTGGTGTCGCGGAATACGCCGAGATCAACCGGCACCCAGTCGTTCACGCCGCCCGCACCGAGGATCTGGCTAGTGACAGAGCCCGCCGGCGCAGCGTCGGCGACCTCGGCAAAGTTCGACGGCACGTCGTCCTTCGGATCGAGAGCGAGCCCGTAAAGTCCCATCTGGCGGAGGTGATTCGCCCAGTGGTTGTTGAGCGCAAGGCGGATTTCGTTGTGGCGCGCGGCCTCCTCGGGATCGTCGAGGCGGAGAAGCGCGGGCGAGTTGGCCGGGCCGTGCTGCCCGTTCACGCGATACGGAGAGAAATAGTAGTGCGAGTTGCACTGTTCGGACCAGATCAGGAACGCCCGACGAACCTTTGCCAGTTCGAGCGGGGTGAGGTCGGCGTAGATCCAGTCAACCGCGAGGGCGAACGCCTCGTTGGAAAAACTGCGGTCGTTGACCGCGAAATCCGGAGCGCGAAACGGCACGCCGGGGGCGTTGCCCAGGCTGGCGGGACTGACGACCTTGAAGAGACATTCCTTGGCGGCGGCGACGTAGATGTTGCGCTCGCTCTGATGCGCGCCGTCGTCGAGGAGCTGGGCCATGAACGCGAAGATCATCGCGTATTGCTCGGAGTAGAGCCGGACATTTCCCGACGACTCGCCAACGTCATCCTCGGGCGCGGCCGGGCGTTCCCCCTGGTTCGACCAGTTTCCCTGGAGCCAGTCGGCGTCGCTCTCGGTGTGGACGATGCCGTTCTCATCCGTAAACGAGGTGCGCACCCAGCGGTAGTAATCGTCGCTTGGGTCGTTCGGCGTGCCGTTGTCATAGAGCCGGTACGCCGACGTGCTGCTGCACTTGAAGTCACGCAGGGCCTTGTCGACCACCTCGGTCTTGAAGGTCACCCAGACGTCGTTGTTGGCATTCATGCGGGCGCGAAGCGCGGGCAGATCGCTTTGGCGCATGAAGAGGCGCGGGTGGGTCGTGACGGGAGCGGCGGAAGCCACGGCGATCAGCACGACCCCGAAGAGGAATCGGATGACCCCGTGGACAAAGCCCGCCTGGAGGCGAGACGCTGCCGATCGCACCGAGGGCGCGACGGCGGGGAGTTTGGGTAGGGCGAGTTGCATATATGATATCAGCTGACGGGATGATGATGAATAATTAACGGGAAAAAGGGGGTCGGCAGGGACGGCACGCACGCGTGCGCGATCATGCTCGAAATCCGGTCGGAGCGGTATTGGCCGAATGGGAGTGGGCCAAAAGGCGAAGACGCGGCGGAATCGCCCGTCCGGTCAAAAGCGACCGACGGAGGAGCACCGAGCCGAGGTGAGGGAGGACGAGAATCATTCACCCCTCGGATTGATCCGTTACCGCAAAAGAATTACATGAAATCGGAAAAGGCATCGGTTTTTGCTCCGGCAACGTCGAGCCGGCCCGCCTGCCGGTCCGTGCGCATCGAGTTGATTCGCAGTCGCGCCAAAAACAGTCTCCGCCATTTTCCAGTCGCCGCGCCTGCTTCCGCCACTACGGTCGCCGGCCATGCCCAATCCAGCTCTGCGTGCCGACGGCCGCCGTCCCGATCAACTTCGCGCCATTTCGTTTGAAGCGAACATCGCGCCCCATGCGACGGGATCCGTCCTTGTCTCCTTCGGGCTTACCCGGGTGATTTGTGCGGCGACGATCGAGCCGAACGTGCCCACGTGGATGAAACAGCAGAAGGTTCCCGGCGGCTGGCTCACTGCGGAGTATTCGATGCTCCCCTACTCGACGCTCGACCGCAAACCGCGCGAAATCGCCAAGGGCAAACCGGACGGTCGGAACATCGAGATCCAGCGGCTGATCGGCCGCTCGCTCCGCGCCGTCGTCGATCTGCAGAAACTCGGGCAAAACACCCTCTGGCTCGATTGCGACGTGCTGCAGGCCGACGGCGGGACGCGCACCGCGTCAATCACGGGAGCCTATCTCGCCGCGCGGCTGGCGGTGCAAAAACTGCTCGACGCGAGAAAAATCCCGGAGAACCCGATCACCGACTCCGTCGCCGCGGTGAGCGCCGGAATTTTCGGCGGGCAGGCGCTGCTCGACCTGAATTACATCGAGGACAAGGACGCCGAGGTCGACGCCAACATCGTGATGACGGGCCGGGGGCAGTTCGTGGAGGTGCAGGGCGCCGGGGAGGAGGCGACGTTTTCGCAGGAGCAGCTCACGACGTTGCTCGGGCTCGCCCAAGCGGGACTCAAGGAGCTCGCCGGGTTGCAGTCGACCTTCCTCGCCCGCCAACTCCTGAAATAATCCGGACCGCAGTCTCAGCGTCCGTCCGGCCCGTCACTTCGTTTCGTCCGGCGGCTTGGGGGCACCGTATGTCCCGCTCTCAGCCGCCTTCACGAAGCCCTCGGTCACACTCTTCAACTCCTCCCAGCGGCGACGGATAACCTTCGCCTCTTCCTTGGTGATCGCGTTGTCCGCCGAGGCGGTCGCGATGGTGGCGAGCATGTCGGCAAATTCCTGAATAATTCCGTTGGTGGCCGGAATCACGCTCGTGACGGGCGGCAGGTTGTGGGGATTGCGGATGAAAAAACCGTCGGCCCGCTCGCACACCCATTGGGCGACGCGCGCGTCTCCGGTGATGCGGATCAACTGCCCCACACGGTCGAGCGGACTGTTCGCGCCGCTACCGCTGTCGTCCTCGGGGGGTTCCGCCCATTTATAGATCAGCGAGAGCGACAGATTCATATCCGCCGCGATCTGCTTGGCGCTGGTTTTCTTCAGGACCTCCCTCATCACCTCGTGCGATTGCATGCGGCGCCATCGTGCGGCCGCGTCGCGCAAAGGCAATCTCGCCGAAAATTGCCCCGCACCGCCGCAAAACCACAGCGCGAAGTTGACCTATCCGCCGGTCGGTGCATCAGTTGCCGCCCGCATTCACGTTCCCTTCAACCAGAAACACACACCCATTACCATGGCCTTCGAACTCCCGAAACTTCCCTACGCCTTGACCGCGCTCGAGCCGCACATCGACGCCAAGACGATGGAGATCCATCACGGCAAGCACCACAATGCCTACGTCACCAACGCCAATAATCTCCTCAAGGATCATCCCGCGCTCGCGGCCCTTGACGTCAACGCGCTGATTGCCGACCTGTCCAAGGTTCCCGAGGCCATCCGCGGTGGCGTGCGCAACAACGCCGGCGGCCACAGCAACCACGCGTTTTTCTGGACAATCATGAGTCCGGGCAAGGGTGGCGCCCCGAAGGGCAGCCTCGCCAGCGCCATCAGCGCGACGTTTGGCGACTTCGACAAATTCAAGGCCGCCTTTGCGCAGGCCGCTGCCACACGATTCGGTTCCGGCTGGGCCTGGCTCTATGTCGGCACCGACAAGAAGCTCGCGATTGGTTCAACCGCGAACCAGGACAGCCCGCTCATGGGCAAGGCCGTCGCCGGCATCGAGGGCAAACCCATCATCGGTCTCGATGTCTGGGAGCATGCCTATTATCTCAACTACCAAAACCGCCGCCCGGATTATGTGACGGCGTTTTGGAACGTCGTCGACTGGGACGCCGCGGAAAAGAACTTCGTCGCGGCGAGCGCCTGAGCGCAGCACGATCCCCTTCCCTTCCAAGCCGCACCACTTTCGGTGCGGCTTTTTTGTCGCAGAAAAAGGCGCGGGGGCGACGAGGCTACGGCCGTTCCATCTCAAATCGGTCGCGGATGCGGGTGTAGGCATCGCCGCCCATGCGGCCGATCAAATCCAGTTTGTCAGGGTCCGGGTGTCCGTCGGCACCGATGGCGGCGTCGGCAACATGCGCCACCTGAATGCGACCGAAAATCACATTGGCCGCAAGCGCCCCTTCCCCGATGCAGATGATTCGGTCCAGCGTGCATTCGAACGCCACCGGCGCGCCAGCCACCCGCGGAGGTCGCACCCGTGAACTCGGTGCCGCCGCAATGCCGAATTTCTCAAACTCACTTTCGCCATAGGGTAACATGGCCGCGCTTTGATTCATCGCTTCCGCGAGCGCAAACGGCACGAGGTTGATGACAAACTCCCGCGTGAGCTCGATGTTGCGCACCGTGTCCTTTTTCGTGCCGTCGCGGGTGTTCACCGGCACGAACATCAGCGTCGGGGGATTCGCCGTCACTCCCTGGAAGAATGAAAACGGCGCCAGATTCGTCCGGCCGTCGGGTGAGATCGTCGACACCCAGGCAATGGGCCGCGGCAGGATCGTCGAAATCATCCAGCCATAGGCATCGCGAGGTTTGAGGGTGGAAAAATCGAGGAGCATCGGAGTGTTTGGTGGCGTGATTCGACGCGAAGAACCGCCCGCAAGCCACGTTAATTCCAGCCGGGGTGCGAACGGGCCGATGCCGGCGCTGGCCAGGCACGGCGGATTCCCGTGCAATTGTCCTCGCCGACTTGATCCCGGACGTTTTTGGTTTCTCCGACGATGACACCTTTCGGCAAGCTCCCCGACGGCCGGACCGCCCACCTTTTCCGCCTCGAAAACAATTCCGGACTCCGGGCCGAGATTTCGGACTACGGCGGCACGGTTGTACGATTGTTTGCTCCGGACAGGCACGGTCGCGCCACCGACGTCGTCCTCGGCTTCGACCGGGTGGAAGACTATGTAGCCCGTTCTCCCTTTTTCGGCTGCCTCGTCGGCCGCGTCGGCAACCGGATTGCCGGCGGCAAGTTTTCCCTCGACGGACAAACGTATTCGTTGGCGACGAACAACGCCCCAAGCGGGCTGCCGTGTCACCTGCACGGCGGACTCAAGGGCTTCGACAAGGTGCTTTGGCAGGCGGAGTCGCACACCACTCCGTCGGGTCAGGCGCTCACGCTCCGTTATTTGAGCGTCGACGGCGAGGAAGGCTATCCCGGGAACCTCGACGTGACGGTGACCTATACGGTGACCGGCGACAGCGCGCTTTCGATCGAATATGCCGCGACGACCGACCGGGCGACGCCGGCGTGTTTCACGAACCATACCTACTTCAATCTCGCGGGAGAAGGTTCGGGTGATGTGCTTAGTCACGTGCTCACGCTCCACGCCTCGCGCTACACGCCGGTTAACGCCGGGCTGATTCCGCTCGGCGAGATTGCACCGGTTGCCGGCACCCCGCTCGACTTTACCACGCCACATCGAATCGGTGAGCGGATCGAATCGCCGTCGGAACAGCTCCGCGTCGCCGGCGGCTACGATCACAACTACGTGTTTGACCCGATGAAAGGGGCGCAGACGGCGGCGACGTTGTTTGAACCCCTCTCGGGACGTTTGGTGGAAATGCACACGACCGAACCCGGCGTTCAGCTCTACACCGGCAATTTTCTCGACGGATCCTTCGCCGCCAAGAACGGGCACGTCTATCGCCATCGCCACGGCTTGTGCCTGGAGACGCAGCATTTCCCGGACTCACCCAACCAGCCGGCGTTTCCAACGATTATACTGCGGCCGGGTCAAACCCTCCGCTCGAAGACGGCATACCGCTTCAGCTCCCGATGATCGCACCCGAGAGCAACTCCGACTCCCAGCCACGTCGAGTTCGGCCCGACCGGTTTCAGCGCCTGGGCGTCGCTTCGCTCCTCGTCGGCGCGATGCTCGTGCTGGGTTGCGGACGGGAAGCGAAGCCACCAGTGACGGTGGCGGCAACCCCACCGGTCACGACCGCGTTCAAGGCCGCGGACTGCCGTTCGTGCCATGAGGAAATTTTCAAGTCGTGGTCCACGTCTGACCACGCCCAAGCCCACCGCGTGGTCGACGCGAAGGCCGATGCGGATGCCTTTGCGACGCCCCGCGTGCTCTCGCTCCATGGGGTCGACTACAAACTGGAGTGGAAGGACGCGCGGCCGACCTTTGCGGAGAAGCGCGGCACCCAGGCAGTCGACACCTACGCGGCGGAATTCGCCCTCGGCTACAAACCGCTGCGACAGTACATCGTGCCCGCCGGCGGCGGCCGCTACCAGGCGGCGGAACTCGCGTTTGATCCGGCGCGCAAGGAGTTCTTCAACGTTTTTGGCGACGAACGCCGCCAACTCGGGGAATGGGGCCATTGGCGCGGACGCGGCATGAACTGGAACTCCATGTGCGCCCATTGCCATCTCACGGACTACCGGAAAAACTACGATTCCACGACCGACACCTACGCGACCACGTGGCGCGAACACGGGGTCGCCTGTTCGCAATGCCACGGCGATCTGCCCGCGACCCACGTCGATCCGAAGCGAAAACCCGCCACCGCACCGGCACCGGTCACCGCCGCCGATCTCAAGCGCGCCCAGGAAACGTGCGCCCCCTGCCATGCCCGCAACGAATTGCTCACGGGCCGACTCGTCCCCGGCGGCTCCTACAACGACCACTACCGGCTCACCCTCCCGACCGAGGCCTCCGTCTTCTATCCTGACGGGCAAATGAAGGATGAAGATTTCAACTACACCTCATTTCTCACCAGCAAGATGGGCGGCAAGGCGGGTGTGACCTGCCTCGACTGCCACGATCCGCATACGCTGAAGACCAAGCTGCCGTCGGACAACAACGCGATCTGCCTGCAATGCCACGGGCCCTCCCCGCGCAACAACGCGCCCATCATCGATCCGGTGGCCCATTCCCACCATGGCGCCGACAGCACGGGCAACCGGTGCGTCACCTGCCACATGCCGACGACCGTTTACATGCAGCGCGATCCGCGGCATGACCACGGTTTCCTCAAGCCCGATCCCCTGCTCACGAAGGAACTCGGCATCCCCAATTCCTGCAACCGCTGCCACACCGACCAGACCACCGAGTGGGCGATTGCCCGCACCGACGAGTGGTACGGCGCCAAGATGCAGTCGCGCCAGCGCGAACGGGCCCGGGCCGTCACCGCCGCCCAGGCCAACGCGCCGGAAGCCGCGGGCAAGCTGCTCGCGCTCATCGCGGATGAAGATATTCCGGCCTGGCGGGCGACGCTTTTGCAACTGACGCGTGGATACACCGCGACCGAACCCCGCGTGTTGGCCGCCGCCCGCGAGGCGCTGCAGCATGCCGATCCCCTCGTTCGCTCGGCCGGGGCCCAAGTCCTCGGGTCGGTGCCGAGCCAAACCGCCGCGCTACGACCACTCCTCAACGACCCAACGCGGCTGGTCCGCCTTGACGCCGCCTGGCCGCTTTCCACCGAGTTGCCGCCGAACTCCCCCGCCCGGCAGGAACTCGACGCCTACCTCGCCGTCAGCGCCGATCAACCGGCCGGCCGCATGCGGATCGGGCAGGATCTTTTTAATCGCGGCCGAGCCGCCGACGCCGAATCACATCTGCGGAAAGCCGTCGAATGGGATCCCAATTCCCCCGGAATTCTCGACGCCCTGGGCGTGGTGCTCAACGAGGTGGGCAAGACGTCCGAAGCGGCGGCCATGTTGTGGCGTGCGGCGCAATTGAGCCCCACCGACGCCGGCGCCGCCTTCAACGCCGCTCTTGCCTTTGCCGGCGCGCGCAAGCTCTCCGACGCTGAATTCGCCCTCCGCGAGGCCCTGCGTCGAAACCCACGTCATGACCGCGCCTCCTACAACCTCGGATTGCTGCTCGCCCAGACCGGGCGCCCGGACGAGGCGATCGCGGCACTGGAAACGGCGGAGAAGAACGCGCCCAATGTCGCCGACTATCCGTACGCGCGCGCCACGATTCATTGGCAACGCAAGGAACGCACTGCCGCCATCGCCGCCGCCCAACGAGCGCTGCAAATCGACCCGACCCACGCCGAGGCGCGTGCCCTGCTTAACCAGCGGTAGCACGACGCCAGGCGGCTTCACCTCCCGAAGGGGGTGAAGGCCGCTCACAACCTGCCATAGTCCGCGTCAGTCACGTGCTCAAGCCACGTTGCCGCGTTGCCGCTCTCATCCGCCTGTTGCACGGCAAGATGGACCATCTGCGTGTTCGGCCCGGCTCCGTGCCAGTGCCGCTCGCCCGGTTCAAACCAGACCGAATCACCGGGGAACACCACCTTCACGGGTTCCCCCGCGCGCTGCACGCGCCCCACGCCCGAGAGAATGTGCAGGGTCTGCCCAAAGGGATGGGTGTGCCAGGCCGTCCGCGCACCTGGCTCAAACGAAACCCGCACGACCCGAGTGCGCGACGCCGCGGGCGCACCTGAAATCTCATCCAGCCAAACGGCGCCGGTAAAATAGTCCGCCGGGCCGCGTTTCGAGTTCGCCGTGTCCGCTCGCGTAATGGTCATGCGGGCGAGCTTGAAGCCGCTCGGCCCGACCTCAATTCCCATCTCGGGCCGACTCCAAACCCATCCGCTGGAATTCGCCAAGGCGCCTCACAAACCGCGGGCGAAGAGTTTGGAGGCCGCGCCATTTTCGCCCATCCACGTCATCCGTTCATAGGCGAAGCCCAGTTTTTCCAACAATCGAATCGAATTCTCGTTGTCGGGCGCGGTGATGGCGACGACCCGCTTCAGCCCCATGACATCCTTGCCGTGGGCCAACGCGGCCTGGGAGGATTCGTAGGCATACCCTTGGCCCCGGTACGGCTCGCGAAAGGCGAATCCGAGGTCGAAATCGGCGAGTGTCTCCCGTTTGACCAGGCCGCAGATGCCGAGCGCGGCTCCGTCCTCGGTTCGTTGCACGAGATAGTGCCCGAATCCGAAGCGAAGATACATGGCGAGCGGACCTTTCTCGAGGTAGCGCCGCGCATCAGCGACGTTCTTCACCCCACGATCGCCGATGAACCTGAGCCACGCCGGCTCGTTGAGCAACGCGACGACAAAGTCGGCGTCGTCGAACGTGAGCGGGCGGAGGGTGAGGCGATCGGTGGTGAGGACACTCATTGAACTGCTGGCGGAAACGGGGAGAATGACTACGGTCAGCGCAATGTCATCACCCGATGCAACCGCGGTCGCCACCGGAGAATCCCTCCCGGCCGAACTGGTCGTGGTGGGGAGCTATGCCAATTACACCTCCGGCGCCGAGCACGGTCTCGTGGTGCTGGCGATGGGACGGCCCTACTGGCTCGTACCGGACGGAGATCGATTTTCGCTGATGATCGAACCATCGGGCGATGCCGCCGTGCGGGAGCAACTCGCGCGCTTCGACCGGGAAAGCGTTGGCTGGCCGCCGGCCCCGCTGGGCGCGGGCGAGGTTCGGACGGTGGATCTGTTCACGCCGCTCCTCTGGGCGATGCTCGTTGTCGGGATTTTCAGCGCGCAACAGCGGCATCCCCACCTCGTGGAAAGCGGTGCACTCACCACGACGGCGCTCTTTGCGGGAGGCGAATGGTGGCGACTGGGAACCGCCCTGTTTCTCCACGGTGACGCCGGCCACCTGGTGTCGAACACCGTGAGCGGCTTCCTCGTCTTCGCCGCCGCCCTTTCCGCATTTGGCACCGCGCGCGGCTGGCTGCTGCTGTTACTGGCGGCCGTGATGGGAAATTTTGCCTCGGCGGCCTTCAACGGCACGGAACCGTATTCATCCATCGGCGCTTCGACAGCGATTTTTGGCGGCCTCGGCTTGCTCACCGGCCAGGCGATCAGGGTGGCGCGAAATTCCACCCATCCGCATCGGTTGCGCGGGATGGTCGTACCCCTCGGCGCAGGCCTGTGCGTCCTCGCGCTCTATGGCGCCGGCGGGCAGCGGGTCGACATCGGCGCCCATCTTTGCGGTTTTGCCGCGGGGCTTGGAATTGGCCTGGTGACGGCGCCCGCACCACGGGCGAAGCTGAAGACTCACGCCGTCGCGTGATTGAGTCGCACCATCGCCGCGACGCTGCGATCCACGTCGGCATCCGTCGTGGCCCATGACGAGACACTGATCCGCATCGCCGTCCGGCCCTGCCATACCGTGATGCCCGCCCAACACGTGCCGTCGGCCTGGATGGCTTCGATGACGCGTTTCGTCCGGTCGGCGTCGCCAAAGGAGACCAACACCTGGTTGAGGACGACATCGTTCAAGATTTCAAAACCGGCCGCCGACAATTTCTCCGCGAACCGCCGGGCTTGCGCGCAATTGCGCCCGATCAAGTCGGCCAGGCCGGAGCGGCCGAGCGAACGCAGCGCCGCCCATACCTCGACCCCCCGCGCGCGGCGCGACAATTCCGGAGTGAAGTCTCCCGGGTTTCGCTGGTCACTCTGCGTCGGCAGATACTCGGCCGTAATGGCCATCGCCGCCTGCAGCGCGTGCGGGTCACGCACAAAAGCCAGGCCGGAATCATAGGGCACATTCAGCCATTTATGGGCGTCCGTCGCCCACGAATCGGCCGAGCTGATTCCGTTCACCAAATGCGCGAGCGTCGGCGCAGCTGCGGCCCAAAGCCCAAACGCGCCGTCGACGTGCACCCACGCCCCTGACGGCTGGACGCTTGCGCACACCTCCGCAATCGGATCGAACGCCCCGGTGTTCACGTTGCCCGCCTGCACACAGACGATCGTCGGTCCGGAAATCACTGGCAGACACTCCGAGCGCATCCGCCCCTGGCCGTCGACCGGGACCTTGACGACCCGCGTTCGCCCCAGTCCAAGGAGACCGAGCGATTTCGTCACCGACGGATGAGCCTCGGCTCCGATGACGATGGTTACCGGCGGCGCGCCGAACAAACCATCCGCCTCCACGTTCCAACCCACGCGGGCGAGCACGGCGTGACGGGCGGCCGCCAGCCCGCACAGGTTCGCGACTGTCGCACCGGTTACGAACGCACCGCCACAGCCGGGCGGGAGGCGCAGGACCTCAAGCAACCAGCGCAATGCGACTTGCTCAAGATAAGCCGTGCCGGGCGTCGGTCGGAATAGGCCTGTGTTCTGATCCCAGGCGCCGGCCAGCCAATTGGCCGCGAGCGTAACTGGCAGGGAGCCTCCGATCACAAATCCAAAAAAACGCGGGCCGGCCATCGCGGTTGTGGCCGGTGAACCCACTTCATCGAGCAAGCGAAGGGTTTCGCGATCGTCGGTGGGGCCCGGCGAAAGTGGCGTATCAAACGCCCGCAAGGCCGTCACCGCCCCAGGCGACGGGGCCACCGGACGCTCCGACAAGCTTTCCAGATATCGGAGTGACCGCGCGGCCGCGTCATTGAGGAGTTCTTTCATGCGCGAAGCTTTCGCTCCCGCCGAGTTTCAATCAAGCCCGAGAACGAAACGTTCCGTTCTCACCATCACGATGTCGGGAGTTCCAAGAGGCTCGCTTCAGTCGTCCCTCCGGCCGGACAGCAACAGCAGGATGTGGAGCAAGCTTCCGAGAGCAGCTACGAAGGCCGCGACATAAGTCAGCGCCGCCGCGTCAAGCGTCTCGTTCACGCCTTCCATCTCATCGCCGCCCAGAATTCCGAGATTTACCAATTGAACCTTGGCGCGACGGCTGGCATCAAACTCGACCGGTAACGTGACCAATTGGAAGAGGCAGATAATCCCCAGCGCCACGGCTCCAAGCACCAGCAACTTACCACCGATTGCCGAACTGATGAGGAAAATTCCCAGAATCAGGACGAAGTTGGCCACGCCGGCGGCAATCTGAGTGGCAGGCGCCAAAGTCTGCCGCACTGACATCATGGAGTATCCGATCTTGTGTTGAATCGCGTGGCCGGCCTCATGCGCCGCCACACCCAGAGCAGCCAGACTGGTCCCGTGGTAGTTGGCCGAGGAGAGCGCAAGCCGCTTGTGCATCGGATCGTAGTGGTCGGAAAGTTCACCCTCCACTTCGACAATCTCCACATCCGTGATCCCGGCCGACTGCATCACGGCCTGGGCCGCCTCGGCTCCACGGATCTGACCGCGGGAAGGTATCTCCATATTTTTAGCATACGCGCTCCTGATTTTCAGCTGCGCATACAAACCAAACAACATGGGAATGATAATGAGGATGATCCAGATGAGCATGGGAGGAGTGGTTAGAGAGTTATGAGGCGTTCGTTTCGCCCCGGGGCGTCAGCCTCGGGTACGCAGCACCTTAACCAATCCACAGGATTTGCCAGTGAAAAACATGTGATTGGAAACGACGTACCCGGTCTCCACGGGGCGGGTCAACTGCGCGAGGCGAACTACGCGAGCTTCGGCACGTCCACCCAGCGGCGCTCGGCCCAGGACTTGAGCCCGAGTTCCGCCAGTTGCACGCCTTTTGCCCCCTGGAAAAGATTCCACGGGAACGGATCGCCTTTGACGACGTGCTTGAGGAAGAGCTCCCACTGCACCTTAAAGGCATTGTCGTAGACCCCTTGATCCGGAACCGTCGTCCAACCGTCGAAATACTTGATCGGACTGTCGACATCCGGATTCCAGAGGCAGCGCGGAGTCGCGGAGAGGTGCTGGGCGGTGCAGTTGCGCAGGCCCGCGACCGCGGTTCCATGCGTTCCATCGACCTGCAGGGTGAGCAAATCGTCGCGCCGCACGCGTACGTCCCACGACGAATTGAACTGGCACACCACGCCGTTGACCAACTCGAAGGTGGCGTACGCCGAGTCATCGGCAGTGCAGGCGTAGGGTTTGCCCGCCTCGTCCCAGCGCTTCGGAATATGGGTGGCACCGAGACAGGTCAGTGACTTCACCTCGCCGAAGAGGTTCTGGATCACGTACTGCCAGTGGCACAGCATATCGACGATGATGCCACCATCATCCTCCTTGCGGTAATTCCACGACGGACGCTGCAGCTTCTCGTGCTCGCCCGTGAAAACCCAGTAGCCGAACTCGCCGCGCACCGAGAGAATTTTTCCGAAAAACCCGGTGTCGATCAGGTACTTCAGCTTCAGCAGGCCAGGCAGCCACAACTTGTCCTGGACGACGCCGTTCTTGAGGCCGGCGGCCGTCACCTCTTGGGCCAGGGCGAGCGCTTCTGCCGAGGTCGTGGCAGTGGGTTTCTCGCAGTAAATGTGTTTCTTGGCCGCGATGGCCTTGCGCACGCCGTTCGGACGTTGCCCCGTGAGCGTCGAATCGAAATAGATCTGGTTCGCCGGGTCGGCCAGAGCCGCGTCCAGGTTGGTCGAATACCGCTTCACGCCGGCCCGGGCGGCGAGCGTCGCGAGTTTGGCCTCGCTGCGCCCGATCAGGATCGGGTCGGGCATGATGACCTCGGTGTCGCCCAGTTTGATGCCGCCCTGATCGATGATGGCCTTGATCGAACGCAGCAAATGCTGGTTCGTGCCCATGCGTCCGGTGACGCCGTTCATGATGATGCCGATTTTGTGCGTGGTCATTGTCGTTGGGAGGAAGGGAGCGCTTCAGGATTGAAGGCAACAATTCTAACGGTAAATCATCGTTGGTGTTAGCACGTTTCCGACTTTTGCTAGCATAAATCCGACACCATGCTCGCCTGGAGTCCCCTTCTCGTCCAAAAAATTGAAATCCACGCGCTCGGCTTCGTCTTGCGCAAGCTCCAGCTCAATCGCCACCGCGATGCCGAGGTCGCGCCGCACGGCCATCCGTTCGCCCAATTGATTCTCTATCTCTCGGGCGAAGGCGTGCAAACGGTCAAGGGACGCCGCCGCCGCGCCCGCACGGGCGACCTCTTTGTGATTCCCGCCCAGGTGCCACACGGCTTCTCGGTCGCCGGCCGCAGCCGCCCGCTTTGTCTCGTGCTCGACTACGAACTCGAAGGGGCGGGCCAGGTCCGCGCCGCGCACCGTGCGCTGTCGCCCGCCACTCTCAATGAACTCCACCGCTTGCTTTCCCGCGTCCCGCGCAAGGGGCGGCTCACCCTCGCCGACTATCCCGCCATCCTCGCCGTTGTCGCCCGCCTCCTCGAACAATCGCCCGCCTCCTCAAAGCCTGCGCCTTCGCTTTTTGAAAGAGTCACCGAGCAGGTCCGCACGCCGGACCCGTTGGAAAAAATCGCCCGCAAACTCGGTTATCACCCGGATCATCTCAACCGGAAGCTGAAGCGCGAGTTGGGCCTCGGGCTCCGCGCGCTCCGAGACACCGTCCGCCTGGAGAAGGCGCAAGCGGCACTCCGCAGTGAAACCAGCATCGCCGAAGCCGCGGTTCGCGCGGGTTTCGACGACCCCAATTATTTTGCCCGTTGGTTCCGCCGCCAAACCGGCCGTACCCCCAGCGCGTGGCGTGGGTGACGCCGCCCCCGCCGCCCTACTCTCCCGGCTTCTTCGTACACTGCGGTTGCGCCCCCTCCGGCAGCGGCGGGATCGCCCCCTCTCCCGCCTTAGGCAGCGTCCCGTTTAATTCCTGCCGCCAATGGGCGACGTCACCTCCGGGACAGTAGACATAGATCATGTGCATCGGCTCGTCCCCTGTGTTGGTGAGTTGGTGAAAAACGGTCGGCGGCATGAACACCGCCTGCCCCGCCTTGATCGGACTGCGCTCGGTGCCGACGCAAATCTCGCCCTCACCCTCCACGATGAAATACACCTCCTCCTGCTCCTGGTTGTGCCAGGGGACCTGCCCCCCGCGGGGCTCCAGGATGGAATAGCCCATCGAAAAGCCCTTGGCGGCAATCGGCTGGCCCAACTGGCCAACAAGGCCACGGCCCCAGCGACGAGCGGGAAAGGTGCCTCCGGGAAGTTTCGCGAGATCGGCGATAATCATGACCCGATCTGTTGCGTCACCGCCGCATCGGGCGCGAACCTTTTTTGCTACGCCACGAGGCCCGAACGGACCAAGAGCGCGTTGGGATCCGGATCGCGGCCCATAAAATCACGGAAAAGTTCCGCCGGTTCCGCCGCGTTTCCTCGGCTCAGGATTTTCGTCACAAACTCGGCGCCCACGGCGGCATTGAAAATCCCCTCGCGCTTGAACCGCGTGAAGGCGTCGGCATCCAGGACCTCGGCCCATTTGTAGGAATAATAGCCCGCCGCGTACCCCACAGGATCGGAAAAGATATGAGTGAAGCGCTTCAGAATCGTCTGAGCCGGTGGCGAAGTCGGCATGAGGCAGTCCGCAATCAGGGAGCGAATCCGCGGCTCGACATCGGCATCGCCCAAGAACTCGCCGGTCCGCATGTGCAGGAGCAAATCAAGTTTGGCCAGCGCCACTTGGCGCATAGTCATGCTGGCGGAACGAAAATTCTTCGCCGCGATCATCTTGGAAAAAATCGCCTCGGGAATGCGCTCCCCGGTTTCGTGATGACGGGCAAACAGGTCGAGACTCTCACGCTCCCACGTCCAGTTCTCCATGATCTGGGACGGGAGTTCGACGAAATCCCACGCGACGTTCACACCGTTGAGCGACTTGATTTCGACCTCGCCGAGCAAGTGATGCAACAAATGCCCAAACTCGTGGAAGATCGTTTCCACCTCCCGGTGCGTCAGCAAGGCCGGCTTTCCCTCCACCGGCGGCGTCATGTTGCCACAGATTAGTCCGAGATGCGGTGCACGAGTACCACCGGCACGAGGTCCGCCCGTAATCAGGTAGTTCATCCACGCGCCACCACGTTTCGATTCGCGCGGATGCCAGTCGGCATAGAACGATCCGAGGTGGGTTTCACGCCGGTCGGACAGTTCGTAGAATTTCACCTCCGGGTGCCAGGTGTCGACGTCCGGCCCGGTTCGTTCCCTGACCACCAACCCGAAAATCCGTCCCACCAAATCGAAAAGTCCGGCGATGACCGAATCCATGGGAAAATAGGGCCGCAACGCGTCCTCATCGAAGTCGTAGCGCGATTTCCGCAGCTTCTCGGCCCAGAACATGACCTCCCAGGGAGCAAGCGGCGCAGACACCGTGTCCGTCATTCGCGCCTTGTAGTCCGCCAGTTCGCCACACTCGCGGACGAACGCCGGCCCCGCGCGTTTCTGAATCTTCTCCATGAAGTCCAGTGCGCCTGCTCCTGATTTCGCCATCCGGCGCTCAAGCGTCAGATCGGCAAACTGGGATTTCCCCAGCAGTGCGGCCTTCTCCGCCCGCAGCGCGAGAATGCGGGTGATCAGCCCCGTGTTGTCGTGGGGCGCCAGGGCACCGACTCCCGCTGAAGCCGTCCACATTTCGCGGCGCAGCGCATCGTCCTCCACGTAGGTCATGAACGGCTCGAGCGACGGCATGTGCAGCGTGAATCGCCACCCAGCCACACCCTTCGCTTCGGCGCCACGCCGGGCGGCCGCTTTGGCGTGTGCCGGCAGTCCCGCCAGTCGCGACTCCTCAGCCTCGGGCACGATCAACTGCCAGGCATTCGTCGCATCGAGCACGTTCTCCGAATATTTCTGCGTGAGTTGGGCGAGTTCGGTTTGGAGGGCTTCGAGGCGCGCGCGTTTCTCGGAGGACAGATCCGCACCGGCCTGCCGAAAGTCCTTTACAGTTTCGTCCATGAATCGCCGATGAATGCCGACGATGCCGGCAGCGGCGGGCGATTCGGCGAACGCCTTGATCCGTTGCCAGAGCGCAAGATTGAGCGGAATCCCGGCGAAAAATACGGAGACGCGGGGCAACATCGCGTTCTGCGCTTCCCGGAGCGCGGGCGAGTCGGCGACCGACTGGAGGTGCGTCACCTTGCCCCAGGAGACATTCAGTTCCTCGGTCGCGCGCTCAAGCGCCAGAAACGTGGTTTCGTACGAGACAGCCGAGAGATCCTGCGCGGCAATGGCATCGACCGCGGCTTGAGCGCGAGTCAAGGCGGCGCCGATTCCGGGAGCAACGTGCTCCGGCCTAATCGAGGCCCAGCCGATGTGGAATGCAGGATCGAGAAGCGGATTGTCAGTCATGCCGCGCAAAAACCTTCCGCGCGCGGCCAAAGTCAAATCGCAAAGTCGGTCGCTACCAACCAATCGCTGTGCCGAAGGAAATCTGCCGACGCGCCGCGGGCACCGACGGCACATCCTGAAATCGGCTGTTCCACAGGTTGTCGGCGCAGAGCGAAAATTCGACGCGCTTCCAGCCTAGTGGGCGGTAGCTCAACCCCACGCTTGTCGTCAACGCGTCGTCCCCTCCCACCGTGCGGAGGAGGTTCGCCGCCTGCACTCGCGCCACATTGTCGACCCTCAGCTCAAAGCCATCACCCAGTCGCGCAATCAACGCCGCCGTCAGCCGGTGGCGCGCATAGTTGAGCGCATAGAAGCTGGCATCCACCGCTGCACCGCGGTAATTGGGGTCCTTGGTGAGTGCGGTATAGCCAACGATCACGTCGCACGTCGACCACGACCGTCGCACGACCAGTTCCGCTCCGGTGACGTCGACATCGACCGCGTTCGCCGTTCGCGCCGTCACTCCCCGCCGAAATGTCCAATCCACCAGCGCCTTGTCCCGGCGCCAGAAAATCGCCCCGCGAGCCTTCCAGCCGTTGATCGTCGCCGCACTGCCAACTTCGAAGGCATGACTGGTTTCGCGCCCCAGATTCGGATTGCCCCGGAAAAGACCGGCGGTGGCGTTCGAATTCAAAGCCGTATAGGTGGGAACCTGGGACGTTTTCGCATAGCTGAAATCGATGCGGTGCCAGGGTGCGCCGGGAAATTCCCGGACTGCGGACACGATCGGCGAGCAGGATCCGCCATCGTGATTCGAATCCTCCGCCGACACGCCCACTTTCAACGTGGTTCTCGTGCCGTCGGACTCAGTCCAGGTTCTTTCTGGAACCACCGCCACCTTGCTGACCGTGCGAGTGTGAAAACGACCAAACGTCAGCGACGTTGACTTGATCTCATCCGCGAACACTTCGGCGCGGGCGCCCAAGGAAAACTCCTCCCAATTGCCACGACCGCTGACCGCCGCGCCGCTAATCCACGTGGTATGTTGAAACGGATGAACCACTCCAAGGGGGGCAAAACGGTTGAACGCATAATCGTCCTTGTTTCGCCGATGGTACGCGCCGGCCTCGACAAACTGCCCGGCCCCGAACGATGAACGATGATTGAGCGCGAACAGGGTCGTTTCCAAATTCTCGGTCTCGTTCGAATTGAAGGGAGTGTAGAGATTCGGCCAGCCAAAGCGTTTGTGTTGATAGCCACCAAACAGGTCGGTCTGTGAATCCGCCCTCGACCGCTGCAGCCGGACGTTCACCCGATCAAATTCGTGCTCGCCGAAGGGAACCGATCCGTCCGCCTCCGAGTGCGCAAGCGCCACATCCATTCCATATTTGGAAGCACCTGGTGACGAAGCTGCGGAATATCCCTGGTAGATTTCACCTCGCTTCAGTCGATCCTGGCCCAAGGCGATGCCGAGCGTTCCACCGGTCTGCACCGGACGCCAGGCGAAGGCAACGGCACCCACCGTCGCATTGGTCGCCCCCAAGGCAAGGTCTGCTCCCGTCCGAATCTCGGGCGTGAGCAACATCGCCGGCGCCACTGGCAACTCCGCGAGGTAATGGCCCGTTTGTGGGTCCGACAGCGTTACACCCCCAACTTGGAAGGCCGTGTTTTCAAAAATTCCTCCCCGCAGAGTGACGTCAGCCTGCCCCTCTGCCAGATTTCGCGCCTGGACGTCTACCAACGGTTCAAAACGCAACGTGGAAACAGGCATCGCAAACGTCACGGCGGGTGATTGGTTCGCGACCCGGGTCGAGTAGACCGTCATGGACGGCAAACTCACCGGGTTTTGCGCCAGTGCCACCACCGGAACCGAAATCAAAAGCGAAGCCGCGTAGACGTTCATTCCCCTGAGCGCTAGCAGGCAAACGTGCAAAAACAAGCCTATGTTACTAAATCAAAGATAGTCGATTAACAAGCAGCTTATAGGCAGGCGGAGGCGCAATCGTCACTGATCCCAATTTGACGGACTCACCACCGCAGCTAATCCGTCGATCGGCAACCGGACCCCGCTTATTCCTCGCCGTCGTTGCCAATCGCCTCAACGGGACAGCCTTCAAGGGCTTCCATGCATTGGGCAATTTCTTCTTCCGTGGTCGGCTGCTTGTGGACGAAAGAGTAGCCACCTTCATCGTGCCGGGTAAAGAACGACGGAGCCGTCTCACGGCATAGGTCGCAGTCGATGCATTGCTGATCGACGTAGAATTTTCCGCCAACGTTATGGGGCCATTTGTCAGTCTTGTTTGCCATAGGTGGAGCGAGCGACAAAGAGATCAATTGTGCAGCCTGTCAAGCGGGCACGATCGATTGGCACGATCAAACGGACGGCTCCGGGGTCGCATTGCACGAGAGAACGCGCAAAACGCCGCGATTGCGTCGAGGCTGCTTGTGTTCGGATCTGGTTCCGATATCGTCCTGCAATGCTTTCGGAGCGGGCTTACATGCGGGAAGATTACCGGCGCGAAAGGACCTCGGCGCTCACCTGGTTGATCGCTGCGATTCTGGCCGGCTTTGTTTTACAGCTCCTGGTGGATTCACCTCTAATTCGAGGCGGCACCCAATTTAGCGAGTTGATGGGGTTGTCGACGGAGGGTCTAAAATCGGGATGGTTGTGGACCCTCCTGACGCATGCCTTTCTGCATAGCACGGACTTCATCGTGCACGTGGTGATCAACGTGCTTGTCCTCTATTTTCTCGGCCGCGAATTGCTTCCGATGCTCGGCACCCGGCGGTTTCTGGGATTGCTCGCAGCGGCAACCATCGTCGGCGGAATTTTTTGGGCGACAACTCACTGGCAGGACGAGGGACAATTGCATATCGGCGCAAGCGCCGCAATTGACGCGCTCTTGATTCTTTTTGCCTGTTTTTTCCCCAACCAACAGCTGAGTTTTTTGCTTTTCTTCCTTGTTCCCGTCACGCTCAAGCCCAAGCACCTCGCCTTCGGAATCACGGGAGCGGCGATCATCGGATTCTTCTGCTATGAAATTCCGGGACATTCCCTGCCTTTGGAAATAACCATCGCCAGCTCCGCTCACCTCGGAGGAATTCTCACAGGATACTTCTATTACCGATTTGTTCACGACGTCCAGTGGTTCATCAGCCGAGGCAATGTCGAAACCGACCTGCCCCGATGGATGAAACGCACCCGAAACCCGGAACGAAAAACTGCCAGCGCGCCCGTGGTGCAGACGGTTGCACCGACGCGTGAAGACATCCGGGTCGAAATCGATCGGATTCTCGACAAGATCAACAGCGACGGGTTCGGCTCCCTTACCGCCGAAGAAAAGCGAGTCCTCGATGACGCGAAAGACCTGCTGAGCCGTCGCTGATTCACGAATGTTCGCGGCGACATTGCAAACTTGCCCATCCGTCAAACCATTTGAAACAATTCATCCCGGTTCCCATCTAATCCCCATGATCTGCGCCCACGGAATTTTCCGCCGACTTGCCCTCCTTTTTGCCCTGGTCCTTGCAATCGCGGGCACTTCCGCGGCGGACCGAAAGCAGTTCACAACCTCGACGACGCTGGCAGCGGAAGCCAGCACGCTCACCAAGCTCCTCGACGAGTTGCACTACAACCACGACAACGTCCGGAGTGCAGATTACGCCAACGTCATTCCCGATTACATGGCGGAACTCGACGGGCAGCACCTTTTTTTCCTCGGATCCGATCGGACGAAGTTCTCCAACGACTACGGCAAGAACGTTTATTACAACACCGCGTTCCTCGGAAACATCAACGCGGCCTACGACATTTTCTACGTCTATCAAACCCGGGTCGAGGAGCGGATCGCGTGGATTTTCGAACAGCTGAAAAGCGATTTCGATTTCACCACCAATGAAACCTATCGCGCCGACCGGGCAAAATCGGAGTGGCCCGCCAACGCCACGGCGTCCGACGAACTTTGGGGCAAGCGCCTGAAATTTGAACTCGTGCAGGAACTCCTGAATAAGAAGACCCCGGAGGAGGCCAAGACCCAGGTGCGCAAACGCTATGAGCGCATGCTGAAGAATCTCGTGGAAATCGAGGGCAACGACCTCGCCGAACTCTACCTGACGACAATTGCCAAGCTCTACGACCCGCACTCGACGTATTTTTCCGCGGCGACCTACGAGGATTTCGGAATCCAGATGAAGCTCCAGCTGGTCGGAATCGGCGCGTTGCTCGGGGTCGAAGACGACACCTGCATCGTCAAGGAAATCGTGCCCGGTGGACCCGCCGACGTCGGAAGGCAGTTGAAGCCAAATGACAAGATCATCTCGGTCGCCGAAAAGGGAGCCGAGCCGGTGGAGATCATCGGCATGAAGCTCCGCAAGATCGTGGACAAGATCCGTGGGAAAAAAGGCACCGAAGTGAGCCTGATGGTCCAACCGGGTGACGCCACGGACAGTTCTGTCCGAAAGGAAATCGTGATTGTTCGCGACACGGTAAAACTGAATTCCGCTCGAGCCCGCGGCGCCGTCTTTGACCTTCCGGGGACGGATGGAAAGACCCAGCCGATTGGCGTGATCACGCTTCCCGCCTTCTACGGTCCGGCGGACGAGGGCGATACCGATGCCGAAAAAACCACCGCCTCCAAGGACGTGGCCCGTCTGATCGAGCAATTGAAGCAACAGGGCATCAAAGGCTTGGTGCTCGATTTGCGCCGCAATGGCGGCGGCTACCTCACGGAGGCGATCGAGTTGGCCGGTCTCTTCATCCACAAGGGTCCGATCGTGCAGGTCAAGAGCTACACCGGAGAAATTCACGTCGACAGCGATCGGGACCCAAAAATTGCCTACACCGGCCCGCTGGCTCTCCTTGTGGATCGCTTCAGCGCCTCCGCCTCCGAAATTGTCACCGGTGCCCTGCAAAACTACGGTCGGGCCATCGTAATTGGCGACAGTTCCACCCACGGCAAGGGCTCGGTCCAGCAGGTGGTCGAAATGAAGCAATTGTCCCGGCAGCTCGCATTGTCGCCGCAGAAGACCGGCGCGGCCAAATTCACGATCCAAAAGTATTATCTGCCAAGCGGTGCGTCGACGCAGCTGAAGGGCGTGATCCCTGATATCGTGTTGCCCTCCATCGAGGATTTCCTCCCCATCGGCGAGGCTGACCTGCCACACGCGCTGGTCTGGGATCAAATTCCCACCAGCTTTTTCGATGGTGAGCCGCTCGATGCCAAAGTCCTGACTCCCCTGCGCAAGTCGAGCACCGAGCGTCAGGCATCGCTGGAGGAGTTCGCCTACCTGCGCAAAAACGTCGACTGGTTCAAGGCCCGCCAGGAGCAAAAATTAATCTCGATCAATCTGGACGAGAGGAAGCGGCAGAAAGCGGCCGACGATGCGTTCCGGAAGGAAATGAAGACGGAAAAGGAACGCCTCTCCAAAAACGATTTTCCTTTCAAGACCTTCTACCTCGGTCCGCCGCCGCCGCCGAAAATCAAGGCACCCAAAAAAGAGGGTGACGATGATGACGAACTTGACGGCGCGTTGGACGAAAACGAAACCTACGTGAAGGCGGACGTTCATCTGCGCGAATCCCTTCGCGTCATCAGCGACGCCATCGCGCTTGGCCAGAACAAGGAGCTGTGGGCGAGCAACCGCGCCCCTCTTACGTCCAAGACCGGCGGCTAAAGCGTCAGCGAAAGGCGAATACGAAGCGATCGCGGCCGGCAAGGTCGCGTTTTGAATCGGTCCGAACGAACCCGGCACTTTGGGCCAGTGCGGCCAATTTCGCGTGTTGAGAAATGCCGGTCTCCAAAGCCAATACGCCTCCCAATCGCAAATACGGCGGTGAATCGTGAATGATTCGCGCCAGATCGGCGATGCCCTCTTCCGCCGCGGCCAGGGCCCCGATCGGCTCAAAACCGTGGACTTCCAGTGCGGTCTCGGCGGTCTCGACGTCCGACAGATACGGCGGATTGGAGATGATCACATCGAACTCCCGGGGAGAAATCGCAGCCAGCCAGTCGGAAAGCTGGAATTGAACCCGCTCGGTTAAGGAAGTGCTTGCGGCGTTTTCCCGGGCAAGCGCCAGTGCCGCCTCACTGGAGTCCACGGCCACCACCATCGCCTGGGGAAAGTGTTTCGCCAATGCCAGGGCAATCGCTCCTGAACCGGTGCCGAGATCGAGAACGCTGGCAGGCGGCTCAGACGAAAAGAGTGCCACCACGTGCTCCACCAACTGCTCGGTCTCCGGACGGGGAATCAACGCCCGGCGATCCACCTTGAGTCGAAGCCCAAAAAAGTCGGTCTCACCCACGATGTACTGCAGCGGCTCGTGCTGGGCCCGGCGACGCACCAGCGGACGAATCGTCTCCAACTCGGCCTCGGCCAGCGGCCGCTCGAACTCTAGGTAGAGCTGCATGCGTTTGCGTTGCAGCGCATGGCCGATGAGGAGCTCCGCGTTGAGTCGCGGCGACTCAATTCCCTTTCCGGCCAGGAACTCGGTCGTCCGCTTGATGATTTCCAGGACGGTCAGCATCTCAGTCGCGTTCCTCCGTGGCCGTCCGAACCGGAGTGAAATCGTGGCCGGTGAGCGCCGCGAGTTTTTCCTCATAGTCCGCCTTCTGCAGCGCGGTGATGATGGCTTCGATGTTGCCTTCCATCACCTGCGGCAGGCTGTAGAGCGTCAGCCCGATGCGGTGATCCGTCAGACGGTTCTGCGGAAAATTGTAGGTCCGGATGCGCTCGCTGCGATCGCCGGATCCAATCTGGCTGCGCCGCGTCGCGGCATATTTCGCGTGCTCCTCCTCCTCTCGTTTCTTGAGCAACCGGGAGCGGAGAACGGTCATCGCCTTCGCCTTGTTCTTCAGCTGTGAGCGCTCGTCGGCACACGTCACAATTAAACCCGTCGGCTTATGGCAGATTTGAACCGCCGAATCGGTCGTATTCACGCCCTGCCCGCCCGGGCCACTCGCCCTCGTAACGGTGATTTCGAGGTCCTGCGGGTCGATTTGCACATCGACTTCCTCGGCCTCGGGCAACACGGCGACGGTCACCGTCGAGGTATGAATTCGCCCGTTGGCCTCCGTCACCGGTACACGCTGCACCCGGTGTACACCGCTCTCGAATTTCAATTGTTTGTACACGTCAGAACCGGAGATGAGGAAGATCACCTCTTTGAAGCCCCCCCGCTCTGACTCGCTGCTGCTCATCGGCTGAATCCGCCAGCCCCGGGCGTCGGCATATTTGGAATACATCCGAAACAATTCCGCGGCGAAGAGGCTCGCCTCATCCCCGCCCGTGCCAGCCCGGATTTCCATCACCGTGTTGCGGGAGTCCGTCGGGTCCGGCGGAATCATCGCCAGCAGGACGGATTCCCGCAGGGCGACGCGGCGGCGCTCCAATTCCGGCAATTCGTCGTTGGCCAGGGTGCGAAGCTCAGCATCGGCGGTCACATCGGCGCTGAACGCCCGGGCGTCCACGATCTCGCGTTCCACCTGGCTGTGCACGTGATAGTCGGCGATGAGTTGCGACAATTTCTGATGCTCCCGGGTGACGTCCGCGGCCCGCCGTGGATTGGCATAAAAGGACGGCTCCGCCATTTGCGCACCCAGTTCATCCAGGCGGCGTTGAAACGGCGCTAAATCGGGGAGTTCGTCCATGGAAATTGAGAAAGAGTGAGGTTGCCCATTTGCGAATTGCGCGGGCCGCCCGATACGCTTCGTATGGCGGCAAACACTACGCGAGGCGAAGGTGCCTAGCGGTGTTGTTCAGCAATGGCCACGACTCTTTTCACTCAAAACACCATCGCGTGCATCTGGGATTTCGACAAGACGTTAATCCCGGAATACATGCAGTCACCGCTGTTTCGCCGGTACGGCATCGACGAGGCGGGCTTTTGGGAGGAAACGAACAAGCTCGCCGGGCACTACCTCAAGAGGGGCTACCACCTCTCGCCCGAGATTGCCTACCTCAACCACCTCCTCACGTACGTCCTCTCCGGACAGATGGCGGGACTCAACAACGCGATCCTTTTTGAGTGCGGAGCCGATATCAAATTCTACCCCGGCCTGCCGGCCTTTTTCGACCAGGCGAAGGCGTTCGTCCGCGAAAAAACCGAGTACGTGAAACACGAAATCAGTGTCGAACACTACATCGTCAGCACCGGCATCGCGCCGATGGTGCGCGGCAGTGCGATCGCCAAGCATGTGGATGGGATCTGGGCCTGTGAATTCGTGGAGAATCCCCTGCAGCCCGGATTCCTGAAGCAAAAGGAACTTTCCATCGAGGCGACGTCCGAAATCGCGCAGATCGGAATGGTCATCGACAACACGACCAAGACGCGGGCGATTTTCGAAATCAACAAGGGGACCAACAAGAACGCCGCCATCGATGTGAACTCGAAGATGGCCACGGAGGACCGGCGCATCCCGGTGCAAAACATGATCTACATCGCCGACGGCCCGAGCGATGTACCGAGTTTTTCCGTGGTCAAGAATGGCGGCGGCCGCACCTACGCGGTCTACAATCCGGAAAAGCCGGCCGAGTTCGAACAGAATGATCGCCTGTTGCAGTCCGGCCGCATCCACGGCTACGGACCAGCCGACTACCGGCCGGAGTCAAGTACGGCGCGGTGGCTGCGACTGCACCTCCATCAAATTTGTGATCGGATCGTCGCCGACCGCGAGGCCGCCGTGGCCAGCAAGGCCTCGAAACCACCGCGTCACCTCAATTCTACCCCCGAAGAGGAAGCCGCCAAACGAATCGCCAAGGCGCCGAAGCAAGCTTCCCTTTTTTGAATCCTTCAATTCGGGTAGTCGCCAATCATTCGACCGCCACGGGTTTAATTCAAAACAAAAAAAGGCGCGGGCATTGAAGCCTGCGCCTTTTGAAAAGGAAAATCGTGTTCAGCTCGAACCGCTCACGACAACGATGACAGTGGTGTTCGTATTCGGAGTCGTTACGGTGACGGCAGCATTATTAACCGCCTGCGAAATAGAACCCGCCGCCGCGGTCGGCGCCGCAGTAACCGCAGCCGTGGTAATTGATTGCGCCTGACTCGGCGCGGCCGTTACAGCAGCCACAGTTACAGACTGAGCAACAGACGTTACCGTACCGCCCGTAGTCGCAACAGCTGCGGTTGCGGCAGTTACCGCAGAAGATGTGATACTCGCAGCGGCTGCCGCAGGAGCAGCAGTAACGGCGGCCGTAGTCACAGCCGCCGCGGCAGAAGTTACCGCCGCTGAACCCGAGCCACCAAGCGCTGCTACAGCAGTAGTTGTCGAAACAGCGGCCACAGCGCTCGACGCGACACTTGCCGAGACAGTCGCTGCGGCAGTCGTACCACCAAGGCTTGCCGTCGCCGCTGTTGTCGAAACCGCCGCTACCGCTGCCTTCGTAATACTAGCGACAGCTGCAACCGCGCTAGTAGCACCACCCACCGAGGCTACTGCCGCAGAGGAGGTCACTGCCGTAACAGCGGCGGTCGTAATCGCCGCGACAGCTGCGGAAGCGGCGGCCTGTCCACCGACAGCGGCTACGGCAGCAGTGCTGCTCGTCACTGCGGTAACCGCGGCAGTCGTAATTGCTGCAGCGGATGTGGGTGCAGCCGTAACGGCGGCAGTCGTAATCGCAGCAGCAGCCGCAGGTTTTGCCGTAACGGCTGCAGTCGTGATGGCAGCAGCAGAGGCTGCGGGTGCTGCCGCAACAGCGGCAGTCGTAATCGCAGCAGCAGAGGCTGCGGGCGCCGCCGTAACAGCGGCAGTCGTAATGGCAGCAGCAGCCGAAGCTGGAGCGGCTGCGACAGCAGCGGTCGTGATTGCCGCCGCCGCGCCCTGGTTATTTGCGACCGCCGTAGCGACGACGGCAGCGATATCAGCGTCCTTGGTCGCGCTATTACCCGCTTTGATCGCGTTAATCTTCTCAGTCACGTCTTCAGGGCTATTAGCAGCAGCAGCAAAACCACTGGCGGCGGAGAATCCAACCAGCAGTGCAATTAGGAGAGAACGAATTTTCATGTGAGATAAGTTGTTACGCCTGGCAGATCAATCGAGTGATGCAATTAACCTACTAATGCAAGATTAAGGCAAAATTTTTAACCATTTACCACAAAGCAAATGGCACTTGAACGACACGTTTCGTACCACACTGAACCGCGCTGACAACTACAAAAAGCGATTTTGGTCGATTTTCCGAGCCGCGATGAGGGGTTTCTGTGCAGAATTGTAATCAATTGTTCGGGCTGACGATGATGACGTTGGTCGGCGTGGCCGGAGTCGTCACGGTTGGCGTCGAGGTGACTGGCGAGGTTGTCGAACCGGTCGTCACGACCACGGGAGCAGTGGTCGTGCTCGTCGTCGTGCCACCGGCACTCGTCGTCGTGGTCACCGCCCCCAAGCCGGCACCCGAAACGGACGACGTCGCCGTCGAGGTCGTCCCGCTGGACCCGGTCGCGCCTGATGAGGTGGCCGTTGAGGAAACGCTCGTGGTTCCCGTGGTGGAGTTGGTGTTCACCGTCACATTGACGCTCGGCGCAATCACATTGGCCGTTGAGCCCGTGCCGCCGCCCGAACCCGCGCCCGTATTGGCACCGGACGATGAACCAGTGTTGACGGCACTGCTAATTGCGAGCGCCGCAGATGAAGCTGCCGTGGCATCGCCGGATTTGCCCGTGGAAGCGAGGGACGCTGACGTGGCCGTATTGGCGACGGTACTCACCGCCGCGGTCACCGCCGTGCTGTTCGCCGCATTCGTGGCCGCCGTGGTCAACTCCTGGGTCGTGGCGTTGGGGTTCGCGGCTTTCGCTGCCGTGACCGCCTCGCTCACCTTGGTCTGCACCACGCCTTGCGCGGCACCTTGCGCCGCGGCGGCCGCTTGAGAGGGCGCAGCAGCAACCGCAGCGGACGTCACGGCGGCGACGGCAGCGGTCAAATTGTTCTGGCTTCCGCCCATCGTCGAGGAGGATGACGCGACCGCCGCGGCGGCGGCCTGCGTGACACTCTGCACCTGACCAGTGGTGCCGGAGGCCGCAACCGCGCGCACGGCGGCCTCGGTGACGGCGGAGATCGCGGTCAGCGTCGCCTGCTGGTTACCACCCGTCGCGGAGTTCGAGGTGACAGTCGCCTGGACGGCGCTTTGGACGATCGCCTGAGCCTGCGTCGGGACCGCGGTTACCGCGGCGCTCGTCACGGCGGCGAGCAGCGTGGTCGCGACATCGGACGTTCCCACTGAACTCGAAGCCGACGAGACATTGGAGGCAACAGCCTGGACGGCCGCCACGATGTCCGCCTGTGCGGCAGCGTCGTACTGCACGGCTGACGCGATGGACTGCGAGCCGGTCCCCTGCGCGGTGACGGCCTGTCCAAACGGAATCGTGATCGGAGGAAGGTTGGGGCCGCGATTGATGACGACCGTGCCGCTGAACGTGGCGACCGAGGTGTTGGCTCCTCCGCCCGGAGTCGGGATCACCTGGACACTGTAAACCGTGCCGCGCGCAGCAGCGACACCCCGGGGGGTGCGGATGCCATATTCCGTGACGCGCTTCTTCGAGGGATCGAGCGTGGAAACGATATTACCCTTTTCGAGATCGAGCGTGGCGACGCGGGTTTCCGCATCCTTGCGGAGGGCCAGCAGCACCACCTTGGAACCACCGCGGATCGTCGCGACGGCCCCTTCAAACGTTTCCAAGAATACCTCGACGCCGGCGGGAGTCTCGATCGTCGCGCCCTCGGCGATGGGCACATTCAACTGCGCTGGTTCCGCAACGCCGCCCTTGGGCGTGACCGTCGCACCAGGACGATTGATTTTGACGATCTTGGCGGACAAGCCCTGTGCCGATGCCGAAACCGCGAGGAGCGAGCTGCCCATGAGGCAGATAACAAGGAAGGAAACGAATTTTGCTGCAGTTCTCATAGTAGACGGGATTGGCACGGGGACGACGCGTCTCGATGAATTGTGATTCTGCCAAAAAATAACGGCGCATCAATGCTCAATGTGGATTTCTTGGCCGACGTCGGCGTGTCTGTCTTTTTGGGCAGACGCAACACGCATCGAGCGGAATCGGGCTGATTCAGGGGACGCGACGCCGCCGTTTCGGAGTCAATCTACGCGACGGGGGCGTCGCGTCCCCAGGGGGGGACAAGAAATCGAGAAGCGTCCGGCCGAGGCGGGCCGGCGTCAGGGCAGTTTCGCCTGCACGGCCTTGCTGACCGAACCAAAGTCGAGAAGCGACGCGTCGGGTGATTTCTTCAGGGCGGCAATCACCTTGCCCATGTCTTTCTTGGTCGCCGCCCCGGTCTCCGCGATGGCCGCGGCAATCAGGCCGTCAACCTTTGCCGGATCGAGTCCCTTGGGCAGATATTTCTCCAGGATGCGGATCTCCACCTCGTTGGCGGCGACCAGATCCGCCCGGCCACCTTTTTCGAACTCAGCCTTGGCATCGGTCAGATTCTTCACGGCCTTGCGCAGGGTCGTGATCGTCAGAGCGTCGTCGATTTCCTTGCTGGCATCCATCGCCGCCCGCTTGATCGCAGCGTCGGCGGTGCGAAGCGACGTGGTCGTGACGGCGTCGCGCGCCTTCATGGCGACAATGATATCAGCGCGGAGGGTTTCGTAGATCGTGGGCATAAGAGTGAGAGACAAAATCTCTGCGTGCATCCGCGGGTGCAACTGTGATTTGCTCTCCGCGATGACTCCCCTGCCCTCCCGCAACGTTCTCGGCGGTCCGTTGCACGCCTGTTCGCTTTCGCCTCGCACTGGTTTTTTTCGCAACGGTGCCTGCGACACGTGCGAAGAGGATCACGGTTGCCACACCGTGTGTGTCGAGGTGACGGAGGATTTCCTCGAGTTCAGCCGCGCGTCCGGCAATGACCTCTCCACGCCGCAGACGGCCTATGGTTTTCCGGGACTCAAGCCCGGCGACCGCTGGTGCGTGTGCGCCGCGCGATGGCTCGAATGCGTGGAAGGCGGAGTGCCGGCGCCGGTCGCGCTCGCCGCGACCCACGAGCGCTCGCTCGAGATCGTGCCGCTCGAAATCCTCCGCCAGCACGCCACCGCGTAGCCGCAGTGCGTTCCGGACGCGGGTTGCTTCCGTGCGGCGAAAAATTGCACCGGAATTATCAGGACGACACCGCGGCACCCGTCTGCTAATTTCGCCTCATGCGAATGAGCCATGCCAAAATGTACGCGCGCTTGCTGGAGAGCGACGCGACCTGCAACGGACGGTTTTTCACCGGCGTGCTGACGACGGGCATCTATTGCCTGCCGTCCTGCAAGGCCCGGAAGCCGAAACCGGAAAACGTCCGGTTCTTCCCTACCTGCGAGGCAGCACGGCTCGCCGGCCTGCGGGCCTGCCGCAAGTGTCACCCGGATGATTTTGCGCGCGGGGCTGATCCGGTGCTCGCCGACGTGGAGGCGCTCGTCGCTGAAATCAACGCCGCCCCGGCACTCTTCCCCGATGTGCGCACGGTCGTGCGACGCTCGGGATTTGGGCCGACGCGGCTCTTTGAACTCTTTCGTCAGCACTACCAACGCACCCCCGCGGATGTGTTGCTGCGCGCCCGGATCGCCGGCGCGTGCCGCCTGCTTCTCACCAGCGACGCCGGCCTGCTGAAGATTGCGGCGTCGGTCGGCTTCGACGCGTCGTCGGCATTCCATGAGAATTTCCGCCGGCTCACCGGCATGACTCCGGCCAGTTTCCGCGACCTGCGCACGAACACCGCGTTCACGCTCCACCTCCCCGAGCACTATCCACTCGGCTACCTTCGCCGCGCCCTCGGCCGTGATTCGCAGAGCCTCACCGAGCGCCTCGAGGGAAATCGTTGCACGCTCGCGCTGCGTCTGTGCGTCGGACCCGCGGTCCTCGCGCTGGAACTAAGTCCGGACAAGGTGCACGCGCATCTCGAACTCGCGACAGTGAGCTCTCCACCGGCGCAGTCAACGGACGCAACGATCTCCCCGGCCGTCGAGGCACATGCGATCACGGTCGGCCTGGTTGGGCTCGATCAGGACTCCGCCGCGTTTTCGCGGTTGGCGGGCAAACTCGGCCTTGGCCGCCTCGTCGCCCAACGCACCGAACTGCGCATCGCGCAGACGCCGTCGATCTTCGAAGGCCTGCTGTGGTCCATCATCGGCCAGCAGATTAATTTTGCGTTTGCCTGCACGCTCCGACGCCGGCTCGTCGAGTTAACAGGCACAAAACTCGCGAACGGTTTGTACGCGCCGCCCACGCCAGCAGCCGTCGCCGCGCTCGAGCCGGGCGATTTGCTGCCACTACAATTCTCGCGTTCAAAGGCCGAATACGTGATCTCGATTTCCCGGCTCGTCGCCAACGGCACGCTCGACCTCGCCGCCCTGCGCACGATGTCCGCCACCCGCGCGGAACGAACCCTCCTCGCCATCCGCGGCCTCGGTCCGTGGTCGGTCAATTACCTTATGATGCGCGCACTCGGATTTCCCGACTGCGTGCCGCTCGGCGACACCGGCGTGACGAGCGGACTCCAATCCGCCCTCAAGCTTGAGACACGGCCCGACATCGATGCCACGCGCCGCCTGATGGCGATGTTTTCACCCTATCGCAGCCTGGCCACCGCCCACCTCTGGCAATTCAAGCAACCACTCCCGATATGAGCTTTTTTCACGATACGTTTGGCACTCCGTTTGGCCCTTTTTCCGTCGCCGTCAACGAGTCCGGCGACGTCGTCGCGACGGCCTTCGGCGACTCCAACGCCCTACGGCAACGGCTCCCCGACTCTACCGTGACACATCGCGATCCGGAGCGTTTGCGCGAAACGCGCATGCAACTCCTGGCCTATTTTTCCGGCGAACGCTCCTCGTTCGATCTGCGGCTCGCCGCACGCGGTACGCCGTTTCAACTGCGAGTCTGGTCCGCGTTGCAGGAAATTCCTTCCGGCGAAACGCGCACCTACGGCGAACTCGCGCGTGAGATTGGCCGCCCCTCCGCCGCCCGCGCCGTCGGCCGGGCCAACGCCACGAATCCGATCTGCGTGATCGTGCCGTGCCATCGTGTGATCGGTGCTGACGGTTCGCTCACCGGCTTCGCGTTCGGCGAAGCGCTCAAGGCACGGCTCCTGGCGCACGAACGATCGTTCGTTCTGACCGGAAGCGCTGCCTGAGTTCGGACCGGCAAGAGGCCTTGACATCGGACGGGCCGCCGACCGATGTCCGCCGCGTCCCGCATCATGTCACTCCCCTCCTCCATCACCCGCCTGCCTGAGCGCACGGCGGAATTTGGCGCGTTGCTCACCCGCTGGGCCGAAATCAACTCCGGCTCGGGTCACCTCGCCGGTCTCGATCGGATGCGGACAGCCCTACGGGAGGAATTTGGCCGGATGGCCGGCGTCACGCTGGAGGAACTCCCCTGTCCTGGCACTGCGGCGGCGTTGCGCGTGAGCGTTCGCCCCGAAGCAAAATTCCGCCTGCTGCTCAGCGGCCATTTCGACACGGTCTACGAGGCCAACGATGCGTTTCAGAACTGCCGCTGGCTCGACACGGAGCGACTCAACGGCCCGGGAGTCGCCGACATGAAGGGCGGCCTGCTGACCATGCTTGCCGCCCTCCAGGCGTTCGAGGCGGCGCCGCATGCCGGGGAAATCGGCTGGGATGCGTTGTTCACCCCCGACGAAGAGACGGGCTCGCACGGCAGCGCTCACCTTTTCCGCGAGGCGCCGCAACGCGTGCAGTTTGGATTGGTGTTCGAGCCCGCCCGCCCCAACGGCAATCTCGTCCACTCGCGCAAGGGGACCGGCGGCGTGCTCGTCACCTGCCACGGCCGCGCCTCGCATGCGGCGAAGATTCCGAATGACGGACGCAACGCGATCCTCGCGCTCGCCGAATTTCTCCTCGCCGCCAGCAAGATTCCCGACGAGTTGCCGGGGGTCCTCGTCAACGTCGGCAACATCCGCGGCGGCGGGCCGGCCACCAACGTCGTGCCGGATTTCGCCGAGGCTGAACTCGACACGCGCGTCACGAAATTCGCCGATCGCGAATTGCTCACGGCACGGTTGGAAAAGCTGGCGGCGGAAATTAACGCGCGCGACGGCTACCGGCTGGAACTCAAGATCTGGTTCAATCGCCCGCCCAAGGAGTGTCTGCCGCCCGAGGAAAAATTGTTTCCCGAGTGGCAGCGGGCCGCCCATGACGTAGGTCTCGCGCCGTTTACGTGGGTCCACACCGGCGGTGCGTCCGACGGCAATTTCCTCACGGCCGCCGGCCTGCCCAACCTCGACGGCCTCGGGCCCGTCGGCGATCAATTGCACAGCAACCGCGAGTTCGTCGTCGTGCCCACCATCGCCCAGCGCGCGCAAGTCGTCGCCCTCGTGATGCACCGCCTCGCGGCCGGCGAAATCGACCGTCCGAGTTGAACCGACAGCTGCACGGAACTATCTCCGGGAGCGTCGCGGGGAGTTGCGCCGATTTTTTTGTCATCCATTAGATGACAAACTTTTCCGGGACTCCGGGGGAAGAGGGGAGTTTTCAGCGCAAGTGTGCCTGGGTCGTCGGGAACTCCTGGACCTCACCGGTAGGCCAGCGACTTCGCGAGCAATGACGCGCTGGTGAGCCGTCGGTGGAAGCTAAATTTCGACGCGAACACGCTCGACGCGGCGCCCGAGCGGCCGTACGTCGGGACATCGCCGCGCATGCCTTACTACGGCGACACCGGCCGCACCTATGTGCTCGGCATCACTTTCAATTACTGATTCTGATCGGTTGCTTCGTCGCCCCTTGACCCATCGACCGACACTGCCCCCGTTCCTCGTCACCCGGCGTCGCTTCCTCCGCGATTGCACCCTGCGTGCGGCTGCGCTCGCGGCCCTGCCCGAAAATGCCACCATCCGGGCCGCAAACGCCCCATCCGGCATGAACCCCCGTCCGCTCCTCACCCTCACGCACGCCACGCTGGCCGACCCGGACGGTCATCATGCGGCGTTGCGCCTCAAGGGCGACTGGCTGGTGCTCGGCATCAGCGACGGGCGCCATATCGGTTTGGGGGAAATCAGCCACAGCATGGACGATTCCGCTTGTTTGCGGCGGGCCCGGGAACTCTTCGATACCCATATTGCCCGGGCTCCGGGCGGATTTGAACTCGATTCCACCGCCATCGCGAGACTTGACCGCGGGGCATTCGCGACCGCACCGGATCTCATCACGGCGACGGCCATCTCCGGACTCAATCAGGCACTGCTCGATCTCACGGCGCAGCGCGCCGGTGTCCCGGTCTGGCGGTTGTTCCGTCCAAGCGGCGCGCCGGTGAAGGCCGACGTCGCCTGCTACGTCACCCTCAACCGCGCACTCCGGGCCCGGGCGATTCCGGACTTCCTCCACGCCGTGGAAGCTGCCCGCGCATTGGGCGTCGACGCGGTGAAATTGACGCCATTCGAAGCCGTCACCCGCGACGGCAACCAACTCGAACAGTGCGAGGATGGGTTCGCGCGCCTCGACGCCGTGCGGAAGGAATTTCCACGGGCCTCCCTGCGGGTCGATTGCCACGAGCGGTTTACTCCGACGGCTGCCCGCGCACTCATGCCGCGTTTTTCCGCGCTGAGACTCGACTGGCTTGAGGAGCCCTGCCCACCCGGGCCCGCGTTGGGCGAATTGCGCCGGCAATCCAAACTGCCGCTCGCAGTCGGAGAATTGTTTTTTGGCGAGGACCGCTTTCGCGAATTGCTCACATCCGGCTGGGCCGACGTCATCATGCCGGACCCGAAGCACGTCGGCGGATTCAACGCCCTTGTCCGCGTCTGTGAGATGGCGGGAGCACTGTCCGGCCAGGTTTCGCCGCACAACCCCTCCGGTCCCGTCGCGGCGTGCGCGGCGGTTCAGGCGGCGGCGCTCTCGCCCGCCGTGACGTCGATCGAACTCATCCTCACCAGCGATCCCACGCGGCAGCCCTGCCGCGAACTGCTCCACGACGGAAAGCTCCGCGTGCCGACGACCCCAGGGTGGGGTCTGCCCGACGAAATCAGGCAACGCGTCCGCGCCGCCAGCGTCTAATCCTGCCTGGAACCACTCAATTTCTCTGCCCTACGCATGAACTCCACCCGTCGCGATTTCCTCACCCAAACCGTGGCCGCCGGCACCCTGGCGGCCGTCGGTGCTGCTTCCGCTCGCGCCGCCGCCTCCTCCTCGGCCGCCCCGACCCTCGCCCCGATGGCTGCGCGGCCCAACGTCCTCTACATCATCATGGAGGATACCGGCCCGCATTTCGGCTGCTACGACGAGCCGCTCGTGCAAACCCCAAATCTCGACCGACTGGCCGCACAGGGCGTGCGCTTTGCCAACACGTTTTGCACCGCGCCCGTCTGCTCGGCCAGCCGCTCGGCGTTGATGAGCGGCTGCTATCAGACGTACACTGGTTGCCACAATCATCGCACCTGGAGTTGGAACAAGCGGGCCCTGCCGGCGCCGGCGGCCCATCTCTGCGACTGGTTTCGCGCCGCGGGTTACTACACCTGCAATCTCCAACCCTCCGGCAAGACCAAGGGCAAGGGCCCCATCGCCAAACTCAACGGCGCCGCCGGAGCGGGCAAACTCGATCACAATTTCCTCACGACGGCGCCCAAGCCGGGAGATCCGTTCGACGGTACCGACTGGAACCAGCGCGCCGCCGGCCAGCCGTTCTTCGCGCATATCACGATTATTGAGACGCACAAAGGCGGCGGTTGGACGACCGCCCGCCAACAGCCCAAATCGGAGCTCGTCGATCCCAACAAACTCAAACTGCCGCCGTATTATCCCGACCACCCAGTCGCCCGCGATGAGTACGCCAACTATCTCGACGCGGTGCACCTCGTCGACGGTTACGTGGGCAAGGTGCTCGCTCGGCTCGAAGCGGAAGGGCTGGCCAAGAACACCGTCGTCGTCCTCTCCTCCGATCACGGCCCGCTTTTCCGCGGCAAACAGTTTCTCTACGACAACGGCCTGCGCATCCCGCTGATCATCCGCTTTCCCGACGGACGTGGAGCCGGCACGGTCGACCCGCGTCTCGCGCATGGCGTCGACCTCGCGCCCACCATGCTCGCCGCCTGCGGGATCACGCCGCCGGCCGGGGCGATGCACGGACGGGATCTCTTTGCCCCGGGCGCCGCCCGCCCCACGCACGTCTTTGCCGCCCGGGACCGCATGGACACCTCGATCGACCGCATGCGCGCCGTCCGCACTGAACGGTTCAAGTACATCCGCAATTATCTGCCGGCGGTGCCCTACATGCAACACAACGCCTACAAGGAAAACGGCTATCCGACCTGGAACCTCGTGAAGGAATTGACCAAGGCCGGCACGATCACTCCGCTCGAAGCCGCGCTCTTTGCCGCCCCCACCAAGCCGATCGAAGAACTGTACGACCTCGCGGCCGATCCGCACGAAGTCAAAAACCTCGCGTCGGTTCGCGCCCACGCCGCCACGTTGAAGCAATTGCGTGGCCTGGTCGACGGATTCGTGCGCGACTACGACCGCGGCACCGCTTACGAAGATCCGGTGGAAATTTACCGGGGGTACAACGGTGCGCTGCCGGAGGAAACCGAAGGCGGCAGGGCAAAGTCGGAAAAATGAGCCTGCACCGAAGGCTGACCGTGGTGGCCGTGATTGCCGTCCTCGCCGTAATCGCCGGCGGGAACATCGCCACCGCGGCGACGGCGCCCCGTCCCAACCTCGTCTTCATCCTCGCCGATGATCTCGGATTCGGCGAGGTCTCCTTCAACGGCCAAAAACGTTACGCCACCCCGAACATCGATCGGATTGCGCGGGAGGGCATGGCGTTTGTCCAGGCCTATGCGGGGTCGACGATCTGCGCCCCGTCGCGCAATGCGCTGATGACCGGTCACCACACCGGACATGCCAGTGTGCGGAACAATTTCGCCGGCGGCGGATCGGGCGGCGACCGCGTCGCGCTCAAACCCTCCGACACCACCATCGCCCAGCGACTCCGCGGCGCCGGCTACACCACCGCGCTCATCGGCAAATGGGGCTTGGGCGAACCCGAGACCGAGTCCGCACCTTGGCGCAAGGGCTGGGATTTTTTCTACGGCTTCGTCAACCAGGCGCAGGCCCATAACCAGTATCCGGAGTTCCTTTACCGGCAGCTCACCCCCGAACCGCTCGCCGAGAATTTCGGCCACAAGGAGGGCGTCTACGCCAACGACCGCTTCACCGAGGAGGGCCTCGCGTTCCTCGCCCGCGCCGCCGCCGACCGGAAGCCGTTTTATCTCTTCATGAGCTACACGACGCCGCATTCGGATCTCCGCTGCCCGTCCGATTCGATCGAGGAGGTGAAGAAGGCGAACGCCTGGGCACGGGAGCGCGGCGCCAGGGAATCGTCGTTGATTTTTTCCGCCATGATGCTGCGACTCGACCGCGACGTCGGGCGTCTGCTGGACAAAATCAAGGCGCTCGGACTCGACGACAGCACGCTGGTCATTTTCACCGGCGACAACGGCGCCCATTCCGAGGACGACAAGGACAACGAGTTCTTCGCCGCCAGCGGCCGGTTCCGCGGGATCAAGCGCGACCTTTTTGAAGGCGGAATTCGTGAACCGTTTTTTGCCCGCTGGCCCGGTCGCGTCGCGCCCGGCTCCACCAGCGAACACGTGCTGGCGTTTTGGGATTTTTCCGCCACGGCCCTCGAACTGGCCGGACAGCCCCGCCCCGCCGACCTGCCGGCCGAGGGTGTCAGTTTCGCCCCAACGCTGCTTGGGCGCACGAGGGACCAGACGAAGCACGACCATCTTTACTGGGAAATCTCAATCAAGGGAGAGGCCCGCCAGGCCGTGCGTGAGGACCGTTGGAAGGCCGTGCGCAACGGCCTCACTGCAAAGCTTGAACTCTACGATCTCGCCACGGATTCCGGCGAGACCAACGACGTCGCCGACAAGAATCCCAATCTCGTCGCACGGTTTACTGCGATGCTGGCCGCCGACCACGTCGACAACCCCGACTTCCCGCTCACCCCGGGCGCGGCCTCCAAGATTAAGAACAAATCCAAGAAACCATGAACCGCCGCTCCTTTCTCACCACCTCTGCGGGCGTCGCCGCCGCTGGCACCCTGCCCAGGTTGGCCGCCGCGGACAAACCGGCGGTCAAGTCCGTCAACCGGACCACGACCAAGATCGCCGCCTATTACCTGCGCGCACACATGTACACCTGCGTGCCGCGGCACATCCGCGAGGACATGGAGTGGATGGCGAGCATCGGCACCGACTACGTGTGCGTCGGCGTGCTCGAGCAGGACCTCACCGCGGCCTACGAAAACCACGCCATGATCGCGAAGGAGGCGGCCCGCGTCGGCATGAAAATCATCGCCGTCCCGTGCCGTTGGGGCGGGCTCACCGCGGGTGCCCCCAAGATGCCGAGCCTCTTCACCATCCTCAATCCCGACACGTGGATCGTGAACAAAAAGGGATCAACCCAGGTCATGGTCAGAGTCTCCGGCGCCATCAGCAGTGTGCATCACCCGAAGACGTTCGAGTTTTTTTGCGAGACGCTGACCGAGATGTACAAGCAGCATCCCAACATGGCCGGATTCATCATCGATGAGCCAAAGTGTTTTCTGTACGACCAGTCGCCGGCGGCGGTGGCCGCGATCGGCAAGGACGCGCCGATGACCGCGCACTATGCCGCGGCGAGCAAGTTCTTCGGGCGCGTCTGTGCCTTCGCGAAGCAGAAATGGCCGGACAAGCTCACGCTCATGTTTCAACAGGCGCACAATCCCGCCGACGAACTCGCCGCCGGCGCCGCTACCCCGAACCTCGATTACTACGGCACGGACGGACGGCCCTGGACGCTGGAGGACGACAAGAAAATGGAAGGAGGCGGCGACGGACAGGAGAGCGGCAAGGGCAAGGTTCTGCTCAGCGGAAAAGGTGAGTCCTTCATCAAGGCCGCCCACTCCGTGCCGGGTCGGAAGAGCTTCTTCCTGATGGAAAATCACAACCTGCAGGCGTCGATGATTGAGCCGATGGATCGCAACTATCCCGCCGTCCTCGCACTCAAGCCCGACATGGCGACCTACTATTACTACCCGCGCAACGTTGAGGACGCCGACCGTGCAATGGCCGTCATCGGCAAACATATCAAAAAATTCACCCAGGGCTGAGGGCGGAAGAGGGACCACCCATCGACGAACGAACCGTTCTCCACCGGATTCTTGAGGTGAACTGCGACCGCTTCCTCCGCAACGAGCTCACTTTTTCTTTTGCAGCTCCCGCAGCGCCCGCAAGTCCGGATCGTCCTTGGCGGCCTGTTTGAAGCGACCGTCCATCCGGCAAGCCGTCGCGAGCCGGGCTCGCGCGCTGGCCAACTCCCCGAGCAGCGAATCGTAGCAGGCGAGATTGTAGTGCAGCACCGCACTTGCCTTGCCATGCCGGATTTCCGCCTTGAGCAACACCTCGCGGGCCTCCTCGACCTGCTCCAACTCGCGTAGAGCATAAGCCCAGCCGATCCAGCTGTTTTCCATCTCAGGATGCCTCCAGGCAAGGTTGCTCGCCACCGCCACCGCGCGCTTCCACTGCCGCGCCGCGATGTGCAGATCGATCCTTACGGAAGAAACCTCGGGCAGCTCACGATCTTCCGGATCAATCGCATCGAGTTCCGTCTCGGCCTCGGAGAACATCGAAAGACCGATGTAGCCGAGCGCGTACGATACCCGACGGCGCGTCTGTCGGCTGCCGCTCATCGTCGGTCGGTTGCCCTGCGCGCGTCCGCAAGGTGCCGCGCCACCGCCTCCCGCATCGCCTTGCCGGCCGCCGGCGAATTGGTGTGCCCCGAGGGGATGTCGTTAAAAATATCCTTTTTCGTCCTGAGCGCATTGTATGCCGCATAGACGCTCGTCGGCGGACAGGTCGTATCGATGAAACCCACGGTGAAGAACCCCGGCGCCTTCGCCTGCGCTGCAAAATTCACCCCGTCATAATAACGTACGGCCGTCACCACCTCCGGCGGCGCCGCCGTCCCGGTGGGGATGAATTTGGGCCAGCCGGCAATTCGGCCCGAGAGCGAACCGGTGTGATCGCAGCCCGCCGGCACCCCAGCCACGAAAAACGTGACGCGCTCATCCAATCCGGCCGCGGCGATCGCCTGCGCGCCACCCTGGCTCGAACCATAGACCACCACGGTGCGCCCGTCCCATTCCGGCTGCGCCGTGAGAAGATCAATCGCCCGAATCAGCCGGAGATACATTCCGAGAAAATAGACCGTTTCCCGCGACGTGCGCCCGGCCGTCCGATAGTCCTTCAGGTCACCCGCCGCCAGCGCCTCGTAAAAAGCCCTCTCGCGTCCGTTCGGCAGTCCGTGGGCGTTCATGTCCATCGCCAGCATGCCGTCCTTTGCCCATCCCACCGCCGAGGTAAGCCCCGAACTGTTCACTCCGGCGCCGTGCACAGTGAGGATGATGGGCAGAGTCCGCGGCTTCGCCCCGACCGGCCGTGCCAGATACGCCGATACACCCGAGACGACACTGTCGGCCTGGACATCAAACGTCTCCACGCCCTCGCGCGGCGATGGCACCGGGGTGAGCCGAGCGTTCACCGGCACTGCCGCCAGCACCTTTTTCTTTGCCGCCCAAAACGTCGCGAAGTCATCCGGCGCCGGTTGGCTGGGCCTGATCGCCGTGGGCTCGATCCCGGCACCGGCCAACGCCGTGAGGGCCGTCTCGCCCGATTTCCAGGTCGCCCGACATTGCAGAAACCCGGGCGTTTCCAGCGTCCCGGTCACCGTGGCCCGCCCGTCCGAAAGTGCGACGCGGCCGCTGCGCTTGGGGTCGACGCCATCCTGCGTGAGCGTCCACTGAACTTCGCCATCGCCCGCCGGTTTTCCATCGATCGCCAGCCTGATCGTGAACGTCACCGTCTCGCCGCGGAGATAGAGTGCATCGGCATGATCGACAGTCGCGGTCAGCACCTCGCGCGCCTTGGTATCGGCGGCGGCTCCCTGCAACGGCGCCACCGCGAGGCACGCTGCCACCAAGAGCCCCAACGCCACCCGCCAACTGAAACACGTTTTCATCGCCACCATCATCAGGGCACCCACGACCGGACGGCGACTTCAATTCGTTTCTTCATAAAGCATCTGTCGTTCATCCACTCTTGTGAAGCGGATGAATCACAATCGCGCCGAGCGGTCCGCCAACTCGCGTTCGACATCGGCGCGATGACGCAACGCATAAGCCATATAAGCGACGACGGCGACGTTGGCCCCCAGCACCGCCACCTTGAACCAGCTGAAGCGATGCAGCAGATGATAGATTTCGACCGGCACGTAGAGCGCTCCACCCACGAGGGCGAGCCACTCCGCCCAGCGCCGGCCCTTCCATAACCCGTAAGCCTCGGCAAGTCGGATCACCGAGTAGATTCCCGCCCCACCAGCCAACATCCAAAGTCGCGCGTCCGTCACGCTCGCCGCCGCATCGATGAAGATCTGGGGATACTTGCTCGCCGGATTCAAGTGACTGAACCGCACCAGACGCTCCGCCAGCTCCTGGACATCGCGGTGAATCAGCCCGAGCAATCCGAGCCCGGCGAGGAGCACCAGAAGCCCCTTCACCGCCTCAAAGATCGCGATGGCGCGGATTCCGTCCACCAGCGGCTTTTTCAAGATGGGCGTTCGTGGCATCCCCCACAATCAACCGCCGACGCCGTGAAGCGCAAGCCAGCCTCGGACCGTTGAAGCCCTCGGCCTCGCCAACCCTGCCCAATTCAAAACCCAGGCCGAAGCCAACGTCGCCGGCCCCAAACCCGCGAAAATCAGTTGCCGGCAGCGCGCCAGGTAAATCGACCGCCACGCCTGCGGTCACGGCACGGTCCATGATCGGACATTCCCACAAACTCTTCGCGCCTGTGAGCAGCGAAACCGTCGCTCACCCCGAACGTGGGCTACCCGCGGACACCCAAACGCTGGTCGGCGGCCAACCACTCAAAATCATGGCCGTGGACGCCGAATATCTGGCAATCACGGGTCAGAAGGTGGGTCTCACGCGCGCGGAGGCGGTTGAGTTCGCCGAACGACTCAAGGGCGTCCGCGTGCCGCCGTCGGGAATCAAACACGGTCGTTGATTTTTCACTCCGGAGAAATCGAACTGTAACGGCGCATCCCGCTCCGCCGTCGCTTCACCTGCCGCGGATCGCGGCCATTTGAAATTTATGCGAGAACGGCGACACATGTCCGCGTCATCAGTGGCTCTCACCGCGCGCCTTTGCGCCGCATTCCTGGCCGCGCTGGCCACGTTCCGGGGACCGAATCTCGCGGCCGCGAACGCGCCGGAACGGGTGCGCGTGCACTTCAAGGAAGTCGACACGCTCTTCGCCAATCCCGGCCAGGGATGGATGAGCCAGCAGCGCAGTCCGCGGGGCGAACCCCGCTTCCCATGCTCGGTGATCTACATCCGTTTCACGTGGGCGGATGTCGAACCGGAACCAGGGAAGTACAATTGGAAACTGATCGACGACACCATCGCGACCTGGAAGCCGCGGGGTGCGACTGTGGCCCTGCGCGTGATGACGTGCAGCGCGCACAGCTCAGGCTACTATTCCTCTCCCAAGTGGCTGTTCGACGCGGGGTGCAAGGGTTTCGAATATCTCGTGGGCGGCGAGGACCCCACGAGCGGAGGGAAGCGGATTCCGCGCATCGAACCCGACTACGCCGATCCCCTCTACCTGGAAAAACATGGGGCGTTCCTTCGCGCACTCGGGGCGCGTTACGATGGAAAGCCCGAGGTGGAGTTCCTCGATATCGGGTCCTACGGCGTTTGGGGCGAGTGGCACACCAAGCACCCGGCGCCACTCGCGGTACGCCAACAAATCGTCGATCTCTACCTGCGGGCGTTTTCCAAGACTCCCCTCGTTTTCATGTCCGATGACGCCGACGTCCTCAAATACGCACTCGCCCACGGCACCGGGTTTCGCCGGGACGGCGTCGGCTCGCCCTGGCACGAACAAAACTGGATTGGCTCCAAGAAATACGCCGGCGTCACAGGCATGGCCGAAACCTGGGAACGCGCCCCCGTCGTATTCGAGTGGTTTGGCGATTACTCCTATCTCAAGTCGCGCCAATGGTCGTTCGACGCGGCGGTGGACTTCATGCTCCGCAACCACGTCACGCTCATCAACGATAACATCGGACGTGTGCCCCCCGAGGCGATGCCCCAACTCGAGAAACTCGCACGCCTCGCCGGCGCTCGCTTCGTCCTCCGCGAATTGTCACACGATCGGAGCCTCCCACCGGGAGGCACCGCGACGCTCGCGATGACTTGGGCCAACGTCGGCGTCGGCAAACTTCACCATCCGTATGTCCTCCGGCTCTTCCTCCTCGATGCGCGTGGTCGCCCGGTTTATTCCACGGATGCCAACGCCGACCCGCGAACGTGGTTGCCCGGTGAGCACAAAATTTCCGAGTCGATGTCACTCCCGACCACATTGAAGTCCGGCGACTACACGCTGGCGGTGGCGCTCGTCGCGGCAGACGGTCCCCTTCGCCCCTTCCGGCTGGCGATCGACGCGCCTGAAACGGAAGGTCGCTATGCGGTCGGCAAGCTGACGCTTAAGTGAGAAGCGCACCCGCGGTATTACCCAATCGTATCGGCTCCCCTTAGCCGCGACCATGCAGTCGAGAGCTCACAGCGAAGAGCTGAGAGCCCAATCTCCAGAGCAGACACGCGCGCCGCCCGACCCGAAACCGAAGTTCACCGTTTGGTATTGCTCTCAGCTCTCGGCTCTCCGCTCTCGACTGAATTTCTACAGCTTAGGGTGGCACTCTCGCCTCCAACTGGCCCGGTTGATCGGCGCCGGTCAGGGGGGACTCGATCACGAACAGCGTCGGAAAATTTGCGGGCACTCGGATTTCGACCACCCGGCGCTGCCGCGAATCGATGTGCCCGACCACGTTGCCGAGTGGACTCCTTACCTCGTAGTCACGGCCGGTGGACGCGTGATTCACAAGTTCCAATCGCAACGGAACCTCGTCCCACGTGCGGACCAGCAACTCGCGGCGTTCCATTCCGGCCTCCGGACTCGAACGATTGCGATAGACCACCGGCGGGGGCCGCTCCCCGGGTCGCAGCGCGCGGTACGCCGCTAAGCTGAATACATTGCTCTCGTCACCATCGATCAGCCACGTCCGGCCAACGACGTTGCCCTCGCGTCCGATGTAGCGCGCCGCGGGCACGATCAGCCAGCCGTCAGCGGAATCCACATACTGCTGGGCCGAAGCAGCCGTCAGTCGCGAAAGATATCCCGGCTCGACCCGCTTCGCATCGCCACGACGCAGGAACGCCGCGACCGGTTGATTGACCGGCAAGTGCGGGCGCAACGGACCCGCGTCGGACTCCAGATACATCGACCAATTGCGCCAGCGTTCAAAAACGTGGAAACCCACCGATTGGCCGGGCTGGGTCGCGGCCACCCAACCGGATTGGTAGGTCACAATACTCCCCATCAGAAACCCATAAATCGTACCTGCGGCCACAACAGCCCACGCGGCGGTTCCCAACCACCGTGGCACCGCTTGAAGCCCCCAGACGGCCATCACAGCCATCCAAGGCACTACGAGCACGACGAAGCGATATAGATAGGGATGCCACTGCACCTGGCTGTGCATCACGAGCAGGAAAGCCGTGACCGTCAGCGCCCACGCGAGCACGTAGCGCGCACCCATCTGCCGCCGGTTCCACAACGCGAGGACGCACGCTGCCACACACAGGAGCGGCAACATCACCCCGGTCGAGGTCACATCCGCGTCCGGAGCCGCGACACGGAAGACTTTTTCCAGATTCGCGCGCCGGCCCACCCCGTCGAAGGTAAATGGATCCGAAACCGGCAATCGCCGCGTAACCGCCTCGCCGATTTGCCGCAATCCGGCCCGACCCCACGGCGGCTGGGAGTTCGGCTCGAACAACTGCGCGCCCGTGGATTCCAGGTTCAGCCACAGTTTCCGCAGTAAGCCGCTCCAACTCGTACTCTCGCCATGGTGCCAGACGACAAAGTCCCGTGGTCCTACCGGACCACCGAATGCACGGAGATTCCGATAGGTCGTCGGGACGGCCACCACCAGCGCAACCAAGAACGCGCCCAGAAGCGTACGGCCCCAAGCGCGGCACGTTGTTCGATAACGCCAAGCCAGTCCGATCGCGACTACCGCCAGGCCGGGCGCGATATAGGCCGTCGTCCCCTTCGACCCAAGCGCCAAGCCGGCGGCGATTCCGCCGAACCAGGCTCCCTCGCCACGTTGCAAGGCGCGCAGCCAGAGAAAAAAACCGGCCGAAAGAACTCCGCCTGTAAACAGATCGGTGTACGCCGCGGTGAACTGCGGCACGACATTGGGCAGTCCCAACACCATCCAGGCCGCAGCGATCGACGCGGCACGGTTCACTCCGCTCAGCCGGGCGAGTCCGATTGTCGCCCCCAGCAGCAAAATGCCACCCATCGTCTGGGCGAGCGCGGCCGGCTGGTATCCGTCCGAGCTGCCGGTCAGCAGCCACGTCATGATCAGGTCCGGCACCACCGGCATATAGGTCAGCCGGGCGTCGTCGGTCACTATCGCCGTGATCCGCGCGTCCTGCAGCCAATATCCGATGCGCGCCAGGCGATACGCCAGCGCGTCGAAGACGACTGGCTGCGACCAAAACGCGAGGCCTACAAAGGCCGCAATCACCACGATCAACAAACCCATCAGCCCCGCCTCGAACCGCGGGCCTTGCAACCGCGTCCGGCATCGCGCCCCCAATTCGACGGCCGCTGCCACGTCTCGGCGCCAGCGCGAACGCCGGGCCAGCCCGAGAACAGACAGGGCGAGCACGTGCACGACCAGAAAGCCCGGCAGGTGCAGGAACCCGGTTTCCCCCAAGAACACGCCCGTCATGGCGACGACCGCCAACCCCGCGATCCCGGCGGCAAGCAATCGCTCCAATTCACTCTGTCGTTCCGGAGTGAGCCAACAAACAAACTGCCAGCCAATCGCTCCGACGAGGAGCGCGTCGGCAGCAAGTAACAGCGCGGGAAGCGGCGCACTCATCATCAACGGCAAGTCACAACCGGGCGGGCAGCACATCGGTGCCGCCAACTTCAAACCGGTAGAGCGTGAATTTTTCCCCGGCGCCGCGCGGGACCTCGATCACACGTCGGGCCGGACTGACGGCTGCGTCCAACCACGGGTGTGCCGGGTACAGGCTGCCTTCGTACAGAAGGAAAAACGCCACGCGCTGACCGGCCGCGGCGCGCCGCAATCCCGGCAGGGCGGCGGCGAGTTCTCCAGGCTCGTAAATCGTCGCCGGCACGACCCCGATGCGCGGGTCACCGAGTTCCGTCAGGAGCAGTCCATAACTGCCCGGACGCAGGAACCGATGCGTGAGCACCAAGCATCGGGTGGCGTGTTGGTCCGCGTAGGCAGTCAGGTAACGTCGCACGTCGTTCAGCCCGCGGCCACTCCAAGGACCGGTGAAATATTGTTCGACCTCACTGGCCGGGACGGGCGACTGTTCCGGCGTACGCGCCAGGGATTGCGCGACAAAGCCCCAACGTCCCGCGGCGACGAGGGTGACGGAGAACACAACCACGCGCAACTGGCCCGCACGGTCCAGCAATTCGCCCCAGGCGAACGCGAGAAACAGCACCAGCGGCAGATGGTCCGGCAGCAGGTAACGGGCGTAGAGATTGTGATAGAACAGTCCCGACACGAGCAGCGACCCGACCCAACCCACTGCACTGCCGAGCGCCAAGCCGTGCCGGAATCGCGCGGCCGCGAGCAGCGCGGCCACCAGCAACACCAGCAACGGCCAGCCTCCGTATCCAAAATAGAATTCCAGCCAGGTCCCGAGTCGTTCCAGAAATCCCGGCCCTGTCGGCGTGCCACCGGCTCCCGCCAAAGCCCCGTATCGTTCCAAACCACTCCCGAGTTGCCGGATGCTGAAACCCAAGCTGAGCAACGGCACCAGCGCCCCGAACGCCAACCAGCCGAGCCGCCGGTCAAAGACCCGGGCGCCCGCGCGGCGTTGCATCGCAACAAAAACAACCCCTAGCCAGGGCAGGGCAAAGACCGCGGAAATCTTGAGCAGAAAAGCGGAGCCGACGCACACGCCCGCGGCGAAGAATGCCCACCCACCAGAGCTGTTTTCAACCGTCGGCGCACCGACGGCCAGGAACGCCAGGGCCGACGCAAGCAGGGCGGCAACAAACGGATCCTGGAGCGCCAGTCGCTCATGAAAAACAGCGATGGGCAGGAGCGCCCAGAGCCAGAGCCCACAGAGCGCAGCCGTCCGCCCCGCTAGGCGGTGCAGCGTCCAGCCCAACGCGCCCAAGGTGATAAGCCCGGCGCCCGCCGACATGGACCGTGCGACAACCAAGGCATGAGACTCAAACCATCCGGCCGGCTTGAACAGGTACACCAGCCAGGGCCGGCCCTGGGCGAGCGGCTCAAAAGCGTCCCGCACGCGCGGATCGAGCGCCGTCAGGATGTTGGCTCCTTCGTCGACAAACGCCTCCAATTCCCCGTTCCCGCGCACGCGCAGCCAAGCCGCAACGATTACCGGCAACGCCGCTGCCGCCCAAAAGGGCAGGCGCGCGGCGTGGAAACGAAAAAACGGCATTGTCCCGTCAGCCAAGCCGCCCGATCGCCCGAAGTTAAGCTCCGATTGCCCAAGCACGCAGTAACCGGATTCAAATGCTCCGCCGTGGATTCAATCCAACCCGCGATCTAAATTCACTTTTTTGGCGCATGCTTTTTATCGCCACCGCCCCTCAGTTCTCACCATGAAATCTAAATTACTCCACCTGTTCGCCGCCACCCTTGCCCTTCTCGCCGGTTGCGTGCCCTCGGTTTTCCCGCTGTTGAACGAAGGCGATTTGGTTTACGAGCCCGATTTGATTGGAGCGTGGACGGACGACGATTCGACGTGGACGTTCACGAAGCAGAAGCCCGATCCGGCCAGCAAGACCTACACCCTCGCGATCAAAGACAAGAACGGCGCCACGGCCGAATTCGAAGCTCTCCTGGGGCGCATTGGCGGCAAATTGTTTCTCGACATCTCTCCCACCGACCTCGGAAAGAGTGGTAAGAACATTTGCCAGTGGGCGGCAATTTCGCTCATCCCCGGACACCTGTTCTTTCGGGTCTGGGAGGTGGGGCCGAAGTTGAAATTCACCGCTGTCAGGGCAGACCACCTTTCATCCCTGCTCAAAAAGGACCCGAAGCTCCTGGCTCATCGAGTCGTCAGCAATGACGGCGTCGTGCTCGCCGCGACGACCGCAGACCTTCAGGCGTTTTTCATCCAGCACGCCGACGACGAGGAACTGTTTCCGATCTATGACATCGATGGATTGACCCGCGTCGCTAGCACGGCGGAAAAGAAGTGAAGAACAGCGGACCGCAAGTTTGGTGGATGGCGTCGCTGATTTTTACGCTCCGACTCACCGCGCTGGAGGTCGACTGTCAGGCGTGCAATTATTGCATCGGTCAGCCGGACTTGCTCGAGGAACTGACGGCACGCGTGGCCCAGCACCTGGTCGCGGGACGCACGGCGGCACAAATCGCGGAAATTGAGGGCGGCACCGCGCTGATATCCTCACCGATTCAGGAATGGGCCAACCGGCATCCCGGCGCGACGCGTCCCGTTCATGGAAAACTCAAATACCGCGGCTCGCACCTGCCCGACAATCCCCTCTTCAGCGCGTTTGTCGCGTGCGTGAAAGTGAACGGAGTGTGCATCGGGGCGGACAAGCTGGGACATTTTTTCCAGCAGGGCTGGGAGTACTACCGGATTGCCGTGATGGACGGCCGGGGCGATGCGATGGCGGAGCGCTACGGGGAATGGTTGGAAGGCAGCCGGCCCCAAGCGGAATTCGCCACAGATGAGGATTATTTTCGGCGTCAACGTTCCGGGTCGCGGGTCGGCTACGGCGGCTTCGGCCGAACCTTGAGTGGAGTCATCTCCCATGCGGACCTCGCCGCCAACCGCGCGGGACTGCAGTTTTTCAAGGATATCGCCACGGGGCGGTTCGAGACGATGGCGTCGTATTTCACGCCGGAACTCTGCGAAGAAATCAATCGCAATGCCTACACTGCGGAAATGCGGGCCATTGTGGAAGTCAACGGCCGGTTTTGACGCGCAGTACGTGCCCGTCCGTCCAACTCAGTAACTCAGGCTCGTAGTGATCCCGAGTTTGCGCGGGGCATTGAACAACTGGGCGTAGCGAAACGAGCCGTCGTTGCTGCTGACGAGGTAGATCACGCGGTTCGCATCAAGGACGTTCCACACGTTGATCTGCACCAATGCCCGCACGCGTCGGGTGAGATTGAAACGGTAGTTGGCATTGAGGTCGTTGAGCAGCCGATCCGGGAAATAATACATCTTCCGTTTCCTGCCGTCGAGTGAGTCGGTGTACATCCAGCCGCGATGGTTTTCCTGGAAGCTCGTGACGAGGCCGACGCTGAGCCCGCGCAGGCGGCCTTCGGCGAATCGGTAGGTGTTGATGGCGCTGTACGCGCGCTCGGCGTAGCCGACGGTTTTTTCACCCGCCTTGCGCACAATCAAGCCTCCGGGAGTCGACGAGACAAACCCAAGCTGGTGGTCGCTCAACGGCAGCCCTGTCACGTTAGTCCCCACGCCCGGGGTTGTTAGTCCGAGAGCCTGCGCGTTGCGGATATGGCCACCGGCGGGATTGAGATCGGCGAAGTACGGACTGGTGGGGTCCTTCATCATCGCAATCGAAAGCGGGATTTGATCGGAGGTCGGGTCGCCCGGATTCGAGCGGACTAGGAGCGGCGTAACCGCGGAGCCGGCCGCCGCCTTGATTCCGACCACAGTCTGGCCGTTGACCGTCGTGGTGTTGAATTGGTCGTTGTAAAACTGCGGCATCGTGACGTCGCTGCGCTCGCTGCCGTTGGCGGTCGCCAGGCTGAGGCGCATTTCCCAGCGGCTCGTGGGGCGGGCAGTGAGGGACAGGTTGTAGCCGTCGGACGTCTTGCTGTAGGTGTACGCGCTGCCACCGTGCCGGCCGTTGATGCCCGGCGGATCGATGTCGTCACGGCTGGGAATCGAGGCGGTGAAATTCTGTCCCTCGGCGACGTAGTAATTGATGTTTCCAGAAATACGCCGGTTGAAGAGGTCGAGCTTGAAGCCGACCTCCTTGTTCACGCCCTTGCCGGGAGGCAGCGGCTGGTTGTAGACGTCCAGCGTCGTGTCGAAGTTAATCTTGCCGTTGGACGAGACGTTTCCCGAGATGCGCAGATCCTTGATCGGGGTGTCGGCGACAAAACCGGTCGTCAGGCTGTCGTAGGAAATCGGGCCGCGTTTGAGCCCGATGTGATTGCGATAACCGGTGGCCTCTTCCCGTCGCAGGCCGACCATCGTGTCGATTCGGCCGCGCCACCATTCACTGAACAGGCTGAACCCCGAACTGGTTTCGCGCGTGTCGTCCGCCGTGAACCCGGTGATCGTGCTCTGGCCGGTCGCGGCATTGATGGGACCCGAAAGCCCCATGGGATTGCTGGCCGTTGGCGCCACGGCGTGGGGATAGACCTGCGGAGCATATTTGTAGATCTTGCCGTTGGGATGGTTGATGGTGTCGGTCCGCCAATCGACCCCACCCAAAATGGTCTCAGGGAAGAGCGGAACCCAGGCCGTGGGCATCGCCGTGCGTCCTGAATCGGTGTTGTTGATGAGGGCCTGATTTTGAAGGATTTTTCCACTGCTGTCGGCCTCGTAGAATTTCCATGGCTCTTGGTTCACCCAAGACCACATGTCCTGACGGAAGACATTTGCCTGATGCCGGCCAAGCCATTTGCCGAAGTCACGTTGGTACGCGAGCGAGGCACGGTAGCCGCGGGCTCCCGTGTAAAAGGGAGTCGCGGTCATCGACGTGTTCATCGCCCACTGGGTGCCGACCGCGCCCGTCACCGGATCGCGATAGAGGTTGCTGGCGAGACCAGGCGCCACCGCCGCATTGCTGCTGCTGCGGAGCGGATCATTGATGCGCGCGTCGTGTCCATAGCGCACCTGGAGGGCAAGGCCCTCGGCGAGACTCGCCTCGGCCACGACTGACTTGATGAAATTGAAGTAGGTGTCGCGGTTATACGGCCCGGTGGCCGAATCGAGTTTCCGGTAGTCGAAAACATTTCCGAGCAGCGCCTGGGTTTCCGGGAAAGCGAGCAGGTAGCGGATGCTCTTTCCATTCACCTGGTTGTTCGTGGCGGTTGTGTTGGGAATCGGGTAACCGAGCGGATCGACCCGCGGCAGGAGCAGCGTCGTGGGTGCGGTGATCGTCACCGCTTGGGCAAAGACGGTGTCGCGGTTGTAGTAGCGGTACTCGCCACGAATCTGCAGCCGCCGCCAGGGCTGAAACGTGGCGGCAATTTGGTAACCCTCGGCATGGCGCCGGAGGCCGGGCCGGAAGTAACGGGTGTCGTCCCGAACCTTGTTCAGGCGAAAGGCAAAAACTTTCTCGCCCGCCTGTGCATCAAACGTGTAGCGCCGGGTGCCTTCCGAATCGCCAGAGGCCGAAACTGTCGCGGTCGGACGCCGGTTGATGTAGGCACGTTTGGAGGTGCTGGTGATCACGCCACCGGCATCGCCAGAACCAAACAGCAGGGAATTGGAGCCGCCGATCGCCTCGACGCGCTCGATGTCAAACGAGTCGAGCAGCGTGGTGTCGGAGCGGAGAAATCCATCGCGGCGCGGGTTGTTGATCTGGAGACCGCGCATCGACATGCTCTTCGGATCCTGGCGGTCGCCCTCGACCATGCCGCGAACATCCTCATTGGCATTGATCACCGCCGGGCCGAGGCCGCCCAGTTTCCACAGCATGTCGGTCATGTCGACGACACCGAGTTCCTCCATCATCTGGCGGTTGAAGACCTTGGCATCGAGCGGAGTCTTGTTGAGCGCCGTATTGGTGCCCGTGACCGAGTTCGTGTTGGTCGCGTCATAGGTGTCGTTCGCGTCGGCCTTCACCTCGAACGGCGTGAGCGTGATCGTGTCGTTGGCCGGCTTTGCCGCCGGGGACGAGGAGATAGACTGCGCGCGGAGCGCCCCGGCAGGGAAGAAGGAAAGGCCGATGGCGAGAATCGCCGATACAGGGAACGGAAGACGGGGCATGGTGTGGGAGGTAGAGGAGTGGGGAGAAAGGTTGCTCCGGGGTCAGCACGGGCAACTGGAAACACAGCTTGATGTCTCATTCGGAGCCGCTGCAAAGGGAAATCTTGTGAACGCGTTCACCCGCGCGCCCACCGGTGGAGGCTGACCGCGCACACGACAGAACTTCACGCCTAGCCGCATCGCCCTTGCCCAACGGAGGGTACATCCACCAATGTGCTCCCACCTTCCCCTCATGAAACTCCTCCGCTTCGGTCCGTCCGGCCACGAAAAAACCGGTGTCATCCTTCCCGATGGCCGCCGCCTCGACACCTCCGCCGCATTTGCGGACTTCAACGAGGCTTTCTTCGCCACCGAAGGACTCTCCCGCCTCAGCGCCTGGGTCTCCGCCAACGCAGGCAACGCTCCGCTCATTCCCGCCGACGCGCGCCTCGGTTCTCCGATCGCCCGTCCGAGCAAGATCATCTGCATCGGCCTCAACTACCGCGATCATGCCGCCGAGTCCGGCATGACACCTCCGGCCGAACCGGTGGTCTTCTTCAAGTCGACCACCGCACTTTGCGGTCCCAACGATGACCTCGTGATCCCTCGCAACTCTCTCAAGACCGACTGGGAAGTCGAACTGGCGGTCGTGATTGGCCGCACCACGCGGTACGTCACGGAATCCGCCGCCTGCTCCTGCATCGCCGGTTACGTCCTGCACAACGACTACAGCGAACGCGCCTGGCAGCTCGAGCGCGGCGGCCAGTGGGTGAAGGGAAAGAGCTGTGACACCTTTGCCCCGCTCGGTCCGTGGCTTTCCACGCCGGACGAGATCGCCGATCCGAACAATCTCCGGCTCTGGTTGACGGTGAACGGACGCAAATTCCAGGACGGCAACACCCGCAACCTTATCTTCAACGTGCCGTTTGTGATCAGCTACCTCAGCCAGTTCATGACGCTCCTCCCGGGCGACGTGATTTCGACCGGAACACCCGCAGGAGTCGGACTCGGACAGAAGCCGCCGCTGTATCTGAAGCCCGGTGACGAGATCGAACTCGGGATCGACGGCCTCGGGGCGCAGCGCCAAGTCGCCCGGGCGTCGAATTGAAACGCGGTGATGCGCGGACGCGGAACGGACCGCCACTTCGAACGCCGGCGAGACATCGCCCGGGAAGACCCGGCGATGCTCCCCCACGCGCGCCAAGACATCACATTCGCCCTTCTCGTTACCCTCCTGCCATGAAGCTACTCCGCTTTCCCCTCGCACTCGCCGCCCTCCTTCTCCTCGGCTTGACGCCGCTCCGCACCGAAGCGGCGTCGCCGCGCGCCCCCAACATCATCTTCTTCCTCATCGACGACTGGGGATGGACCGATGCCGGCTGTTTCGGCAGCAAGGTCTATGAGACACCGCACGTCGATCGCCTCGCCGCTCAGGGCATGAAGTTCACCCAGGCCTACTCCGCCTGCACCGTGTGCTCCCCCACCCGCTCGGCGATCATGACCGGAAAATATCCGGCGCGCACGCACATCACCGACTACATTCCCGGTCACTACCGGCCCGCGGCCAAGCTCAAGATTCCCGACTGGACGATGCACCTTGCGCTTGAGGAGAAAACCATCGCGGAGGAACTAAAGGGGCGCGGTTATACCACAGGCATTTTCGGCAAATGGCACCTCGGCAACGAGCAGTTCTTTCCCGAGCACCAGGGCTTCGACGTCAATGTCGGCGGCTGCGAGATGGGCGCACCACGCAATTATTTTCCACCCTACGGCATCACGAACCTCAAGGACGAGGTGCCAGGTGAATTCCTGAGCGACCGCCTCACCCGCGACGCAGTGAAATTCATCGAGGCCAACCGGGACCGCCCGTTTTTTCTCTATTTTCCACACTACGCGGTGCACACACCGCTCGCCGGCAAGCCTGCGGTCATTGAAAAATATCGCCGGAAAATCGAAGCGGGAAAATACAACCAGACCACCCCCGTCTACGCCGCGTTGGTTGAAAGCATGGACGACAGTGTCGGCGCGGTGATGAAGAAACTCGCCGACCTCAAACTCGACGGAAACACGGTCATCATCCTCACCGGCGACAACGGCGGTCTGATCGGGACGTTGGGCGCCCAGGGCTGGAAGCCAGGACCCACGCGCAACGACCCGTTGCGACTCGGCAAGGGCTCTGCCTACGAGGGCGGCGTCCGCGTGCCGCTGATCGTAAAATGGCCGGGCGTCACCAAGGCGGGAAGCGTCAACCCGACTCCAGTGATCAGCGTGGATTATTTTCCGACCATGCTCGAAATCGCCACCGGCGCTCCCGCCAAGGGAGTCGACGGCGAGTCAATCACGCCCCTGCTCAAAGGCGGCGAACGGCTCAAGCGCGACACGATTTACTGGCACTACCCGCACTATCACCCGGGCAGCGCGACGCCCTACAGCGCAATTCGCGAGGGCGACTGGAAGCTCATTCACTTCTACGAGGACGACCACGTGGAACTCTACAACCTGAAGGATGACCTCGGCGAAAAGAGCGATCTCGCGGCAGCCAACGCCCAAAAGGCCGGGGATTTGCGCGCAAAGCTCAACGCCTGGCGCGCCGAAACCGGCGCCCAAGCCCCCACCCCGAATCCAGCGTACGATCCCGCCAAAGCGTGGGACAACGAGCGGCCCGCGGGAAAAAACGGCAAGGGAAAGAAGAGTTGATCCCAGGCGGCATCGACCGCCTCCCCTCATTTTACCGCAGGCTTCTCGGTTTCGAACACCACCGCCCCGTTCACGTCGTGCAGGCGGAGCGTCAGCGAAGGGCCGGCATCCGCCAACTTCACCTCTCCGGAGAGGAATCCACCGTGCTTCGTGCGCAAAAAGCGGTGTTCCGGCCGCGGCTGATCCTCGTTCCACCCTCCGGCATGCGCGTCACTCGCCGCCCCGACGCTCCACTCTTCAATTCCCGTGGCCTTGTCGCGTGAAACGTACTGCCAGTGCCGGTCGCCAGTGATGACAGTGAGGTTGGCGTGCCGCGCCAGAATCTCCCGAATTCGCGTGCCTTCGACGACGTAGCCCTTGTTGGAATAATTGTCGTCCTTGGCGGGACGATCCGGCCCCACCACGGGCGTCGGCGTGATCACCACGCGAAACGTCGCGTTGGACTCGGCCAGTGTGCTCGCCAGCCAGGCGATCTGCTTCGGCCCAAGAATCGAGGGAGTGTGGGTGCGGTCCTCCTCCCGGGAGCTGCGATAGTCCCTCCCCTCCAACAGCCAAACCTCCAGATGCTGTCCCCAGCGCACGGCCCGGAACGGCGGCTCGGACGGGGCCGTCTGCTCGCGAAATATCTGCAGGCCGTCCTCGAACGTGAGGTCGCCGCTGCGCGCCCCCGGATGAGAATCATCGCTCAGCACATCGTGATCGTCCTTCATGAAATAACTCCCGACCTGCCGGTGAAAGTCCCGCAGCGTGGAGAAACTGAACATCCGCGCCCAGTGATAACGCGCGAGGTCGACCGTGACGGCGTGCACCGGCCCGTGGTCGTAGTAAACCACGTCACCTGTGTTGACGAAGAAATCGGGGCGCAGCCGCTGCATCGCGGGATAAATCGCGAAGCCTCCGGGCCGGTCGCGATCCTCGTATTGCTGGCAGGTCATCACGCAAAACTTGATCACCGCGTTCGCCATTGGCAGCGGCGCCGTCACGAAGCCCCCGGTCACCTCGCTGGTCGTGGCCGCCCCGGCGCGGGCACGAGCCTCCACCACCAGTTCGTAGCGCGTGGCGGATTGCAGCCCGGTGAGGGCGATGACCGAGGTGAAGTCGCGTTTAGGATCGACGTCCTTCCATGGGGTCTCGACCCAGGCCCGGGTTCCCATGACCCGGAAGCGGGCACGGGTCTGCCCGACGGCACCGACCGCCGCCCCGCGAATCGAACCCAGATCTGCCCCGGGCGGAAAGGAAATCTCCGGCCGGCCGTTGGGATAGGCGGAGTTGTCACGCAGAGGGATTTCCGCCGCGGTCCCGCGATCGTAGATGTGCGTGATCGGCAACGGGCGATCATCGGCCGCCCGTTCGGCATCGCGGGTGACGCGGGTCCAGATCGAGACGGACGTCGCCGTCGGCTCGGTGATCTTGATGCCCGTCGCCTGAAAGGCCGCCGCACCCGCCGCCGGGGCAAACACGGCCGAAACCAGCAACAAGCCGAGAAACGAGAGAGAAACGCGGAGTCGGGCCATGTCCCAACGTGACAGCTTCCCGGTGCGGTGAAGAGAAAATTATCGTCCGCTTACTCGCCCGCCGCGCGCTCGAACATGTAGAGCAAATCCATCACCGACAGATCAGTGCGACTTTCAATACCCTGTTTGATGAATCGGAAGGAATACGCGATCGTCGCGTTCATCCAGGGCGACTGCGTGTCGAAACTGCTGAATTTTTCACCGCGATAGAGGTTCCGGCGGATGGCGTGAATCGCATTCAGGAAATGCGCCCGCGGCACCGGGACCGCGTTACCGTCAATCGGCACGAGGATTTCTTCGCCACTCACCATGACATCGAGGAAGACGGCGTAGGGATTCGAGATGGCGACGTTCTTATGCTGGTCGATGGGATTGATGAGTTGGAAGCGCAACAGGATGTTGCGGATTTCGCTGGCGGCATCCTGCCGGCTCTGCAGGAACGGATCCCGGGATAATTCGCCGAGCACCATCTCGTTTTTCAAATCGATGTCCTCCGGGAGCAATTGCCGATGCAGCACAACCATATCGACCAAGTGATGATTGAGCAGGGTGAGAAACGCCGAAAAAAACAGTGGCTCACATTGGTGCAGCCGATCCAGGAGCGAACGAACATCCGCCGTCTTGCGAATGATGCCGGCGCAGACTTCCCCGCGCGCATGGAGATCGGCCAGCTCTTGGGCCACGCGATGCGGCCGCGCCGACTTGACCAAATCCTCAATCAGCGCGCGTTGCGCAGCGGTCACCGGCCGAATCTCACCCACCAGAATCTTGGCGAGCTCCTCCAGCCACGCGATGGCCAGAGGCCGGTTGGCGGTGTCGACGTAGTACAGCGTCCAATGATCGTCGGCGGACACGCCAGAGTCGTGCACAAAAGTAACGGTACGCAGGAGCGACTGTGCAATGGCGTTGGCCTCCGCATTGGCCGCTTCGACGGCAAAGACAGTCCAAAGTCCGTGGTCGACCTCGTGTTGTCCGCCGAAGTCGCGGAGTTGCGGAGCAAGGAATTGCTGCAGTTTCTGATCGTCGTAGTCCATCTGATTTTCTCTCGGAGTCACCGCGACGATGAGCACGCGTAATGGTCGTGCAACAACAAGACCGGAGTATTTCTACGGCGGTCGAAGGGGGCATAACACTGAGAGGCAAACATCGATTCCGCCTGCCGCGAGACTGGACGAAACTCAGAACTGATAGGTCGACGACAGGCGGAAGCTGCGCGGGGTCGTATAGCTGAAGAAGCGCGGGTAACTTACACGCGCGGGCGACGCGAGATCACCGTTGGCCGCACGCAATCCCGCGGTGTTATAGAGCGGCAAATCGTAATTGAAGAGGTTGGTGATCGAGAGGTTGAAGTCGACGCGATGCCGCCCGAAGAACTTCACGGGGTAACCCACCGTGGCCGTTCCCAGAAAATAGGCCTTTTGCCAGACCACCGTGTAGGCGTCGACTTTCGGATCATCGATCGCGACCCGTGAATTGTTCGGATCGACCATCGTGTCGGCTCCGCGGTAACCGATGACCTGCGGTCCGCGGAACTGCATGCCGTAACCCAGCCGGAGGCCGCGCAGCTTTCCTTCGCTGAGACGATAATCTGAATAGATGTTGGCGGTATACTTGGTGAGCCGGTTCAACAATTGCGTTCCGCTGACCCAATTGGCCCGGCTGGCCTGGAGGCTGTTCCACGCATTGAGGGCGGCGGTGGCCTCGGAAAACGAATTGGGCCGGGTCGGATCAGCACGGGCAGCGTTGTCCGCCCCGACGATGATGCCCGCGTCGTTGAGGATCTTCTTCATCACCGCCTCGTGGTCATCCACCCAGGCCCGGGTCTGCCGGTAGGAGTCAGTCTGGGCCGCATCGGCCAAACCACAATTCAGGGTGAGTCGCCAGTTGGGGGTAAGATTGGCGACCGCCTCGAGTTCGTATCCCTTGCTCTTGCGATCAAGCGTGTCGTTCCAGCCGATCGGCACATCGCCGAGCCCCTGCCGGTTGCGTCCCTCGGAACTCGTGTCACCGATGACATTCGTATTGATGATCGTCTGCAGGTTGCTGAAGCCGGACGGCTGCGAAATTGAGGCGTCCTTCTCCTTCGACTCGTAGCGACTGACCGTGACGTAAAGCTTCGGGCCGAGGGAAAAACGCACGCCGTAATCCTTTCCCTCGGAAACGGACGGAGGCGGGGTGCCATAGTCAATCGTCGTCTTCGTAAAATCAGTCGGGTTGAACGTCTGGGCGAAATTGGCCCACAACGAGACACCGCGCCCGACATTGAAAATTCCTCCGATGGATTTCGTGGGTTTCTTCGTGCTGGTCGGAGGCGGGTTGAAGTCGTCCTGGAACCGGTCATTCGCGTACTGCGGCAACGCGACACCAGTCGTTGCATCGCGGGGACGCGTCGCCGGCGCGAGTTGCGAAGGACCGGTGGCGCGGCCCGCGGCATCCTTCGGCACATAGGCGAGCTTGAAATAATCTGCCGGAGCGTCGGGGCGGTAGATAAAGTGTTCGCGCGTGAGGACCCCGTAGTTGGCCGGATGATCCATCGGCCGGAGAAAGAGTTTCTGACTGCGATCCACCTGGTCAGAGCGAAACGCCCCGAGGAGAATGAAGCGACGCTTCCAGAAGGCGATGTTTGCCGACGCCTGAAAATACTTAGTCTTCGCATTGCTCAACGTCGTGGCGTCATTGCGGTCCGAGCCCAGCACCCAGAGGGGATTGTACAACTTGGATGTGCCCGCGATCGGATCAACGAGCGTGACCTCCTTCATTTCCCGGAGCTCACGCTCCGTCTGGTTCCAATAGTAGCGGTAGCGCAGCGTCTGGGTGCGCGCGCTGCCGGAAAGTCCCCACGCCCGGGGATCGGCGTCGAACGGAATCATATAATACTCCCGCGACTTGAAGATGTCCTGCTGCTCCACCGCGCCAATGACGTTGGCTCGGAAGTCCGCCCAGCGGGAGTCCTTCGCGTAGGCTGTGGCAAAGCGAAGCGACTTGTTGGTGGTCTCAAGCTTCTGCCGCTCGGGCCGGGTAAACTCGTTGTAGGGCTGAAGGAAGTTCGGATTCGCCGCGCCATCGGGCAGGAGCCGGTTGATGTCGATGAACGTGTTTTGATATCCCTGATTCGTGTAGTAGTCGATCAATCCATAGCTGAACAGGCGGTTCGCGCTGCCGGAGATCTGAACGTTGAACGATTCCGCGACGCGCTGATCCAAAAACAGCGTGACATCCCGGAAGCGGTTGATCGCCGTCGGATTCGGCCCGGTGTTGGTGAACGAACGGCGCGGGATGCGAAAGGCCGAGCCCTGAATCGCGGCATCATAGATACCCGGCGTGATCATCGGCGTGTCGATGATCGGTCCGGCGTTGAAACCGAGATTCGAACCGCTCGCGGCGGTCACTCCGTTGATCGGCCGCTGCGCACCGAAAAACGTCGTTTGCATCATGCCGGTGTAACTCAGCGCCGTTTCGAAGCCCCGACCCGAGGCGGGCGAGACAATCCATGAATTGGTGCCGATGCGCGACGCGCCGAACGCCGACTGGCTCGGCAACGTCGAGGGCTGGATGCCGGCATAGACCGTCTTCCCATCCCAGCCGGTGAACGAATCGACCAGCGCGTTCATGCCGGCGGAGACCTTCTGTTCATAATAGTCCCCGATGATCGATAGGTGCGTTCGGCGGGAAAGATCGAACGTGATCGACGGCGACATGCCCTTGCGCTGCGTGCGTTCCCAGTCGCGCCAGGTGTGTGTGTCCTGCCAGGTGGTGACGACCCGGGCGGCGACCATTTTCTTCAACGAATAGTTCGCATCGAACGTCGCACGAAAGGAGTCCCACGAACCGTACTCCGCCCGCAGTTCGCTGGCGTTGCGACCGACGCGTGCGCTCTTCACCACCGCGTTGGAAGTGCCACTAATCGTACCCGTGCCAAATAGAATCGAGTTCGGCCCGCGTGCGTAGTCCATGCGTTCGAGGTTGTAGGTGGACGGATTCGATCCGCCGGTGAAGAAGTTCCGGTTGACCGCGTTGGAGCCGACCCCGCGGATCGTGCTGCTGCCCGTCCCGCCGAAGAGTAGACCGCCGCCGTCATCCGGCGTAGTTGTCGCGCTGACCGTCCAATTGAGCGCCTCGTTGAGATCGCTGATGTTGAGTGAATCAAGAAATTCCCGCGTCTGCACTGAGTAGGCGACCGGCGTGTCGACGAGATCAGTGGCGAGGCGACCGCCGGCGAGCGAACTGGCGGCCACGAAGCCGACATCCTTCGAGGTGTTCACCTCAAACGGCGACAGCACCACAGTCTGCTCGGAGGCGAGTTCGGGCGACGTGGCGGTCGGTTTGATCGATTGCGCCAGCAGCACTGACGATCCGAGGGAGAAGAAAGATACGGCAATTTTGCCGGTCCGGAAAAATTTCAAGGTCATGGCTTTTGGAAAAGGATCACGGCGTGCGAACACTGAACTTTCCGTGGAGCCGGAGGTCGGCACTGGAGGAGCCGACATGGATGAGAAATTCCCCTGGCTCCACGACACGTTTTCCCTCGCGATTGATGAGCGCGAGTTCGCGGGCAGGGAACGTGAAGGTCACCGTCCTGCTCTCGCCCGCCGCCAGCGAGACACGTTCAAAGCCGACGAGATTGAGTTCGTAGGTCGTCACACTGCTGACGGATTGCCGGAAATAAAGCTGCGGCACCTCGTCACCGGCGCGGGTGCCGGAGTTGGTCACTTTGCACGTAACAGTGACCGCACCGTCTGGGGCGATCGCGGGCGTCACGGTGAGTTCGCTGTAGGCGAATTGTGCGTAGCTCAGGCCGAAGCCGAAGGGGTAGAGCGCACCCTCGATGGAGGCCTGGCCAAATCCGTTCGGATCATCCTTCTTGCCCTGTCCCGCGTGACTGCCCGGTTTGAAGGGGAAATTAAGCGGCAATTGTCCAACTGACCGTGGAAAGGTCACGGGAAGTTTTCCGCCCGGACTGAAGTCGCCGAAAAGCGCCCCCGCGATCGCGGTTCCACCGGCCTCGCCCGGAAACCACGCGGAGAGAATGGCCGGAACATGACGCTGTAGGTAATTGATCGTGGCGGGCCGTCCGGTGAGCAGGACGGCGATAACCGGGCGGCCCGTTGCGACCAGCGCACGCACGAGGTCGTTTTGATGGCCGGGAAGATCGAGGCTCGTGCGGCTCTTCGACTCACCGATCGTGGCGTTGTTGTCCCCGAGAAAAACCACCACGGCCTCGGCGGATTTCGCCTTCGCCACCGCCTCGGCGATCAGCGCGGCTTCTGCAGCGTCGGGGGATTCGGGAAACAATTCCGATTCGGGCCAGCGGGAGTCGGTGACTTTGCAGCCCTCGGCGAAAAGCACTTCGGTCCCGGTCGCTGCGAGCCGCGCCTGCATGCCCTCGAATGCCGAGATCACCTCGCCGCCGTTGGAGCCGTAGCGGTCGAACGACGTCTCGGTCAACTTCGCGGTCGGCCCGCACACGAGCAAACGCCTGAGCGACGCCGACAGCGGCAGCGTGTTTTTTTCGTTCTTCAGGAGGACCAGCGATTTTCGCGCGGCCTCAAGCGCCAGCGCCTGGCTCGCCGGCGCGCGGAGCACCGATTGCGCTTTCGCAGGCTCGGCGACATAGGGGTGGTCAAAAATTCCCGCGGTGAATTTCACCCGCAGGACATCACGCACCCGTTCGTCGACCACGGACAGCGCGAGCCGGCCGGCGGCAATTTCGGTCCGCAGACCCTTGATGAACACGTCCGGCAGGGTGAAGTGCGTGCGGACGTTGCCTCCCTCACGGATGAACATCGCGGCCGCCTCGGGATAGGTCGCGACCACCTTGTGTTTCGTCTGCAGAAATTCCACCGCTTCGCTGTCGGAGACGACGTAACCCCTGAAACCCCATTGCGTGCGCAGGCGGTCGATCAGGAATTCGTGGCTGCCGGAAATCGGCACACCGTCGTAATCGTTGTAGGAACTCATGAGGCCGCGGATTCCGACCTCCTTGACGATGCGCTCCCAAGGCCGGAGATGAAGCATCTCCATTTCGCGCGGGGCGATGTGCGGATCGGTGCGCGCGGCGCCGTCGCGACCGCCCTTGGGCTCGGAATAGACGGCGAAGTGCTTGGGCGACGACGTGACGCCGCCGTCCTGCAGTGCTCGGGCCATGCGGATGCAAAGTTCGGCCACGTGATAGGCATCCTCGCCATAGGTCTCGACGACCCGGCCCCAGCGCGGGTCGCGAGCGAGATCGAGGAGCGGTGCATAGACACTGGTGTAGCCGATCGCGCGGGCCTCAGCGGCAATCACCGCGCCAATTCGCGTCGTCAGATCGCGATCCCAGGTGGCGCCGAGCGCGATGTTGGCGGGGAAATTGGTGGAGCGAACGTAGTTCAGGCCACGCACGCCCTCGTTGGTGAAATCGACCGGAATGCCGAGACGCGTCTGCTCGATGAACCAACGCTGAATGGTGTTGAGCGCGTTGACGGTGGCGGCGGGAGTTTCATTGTAAGGCGACTTGGCGAATTTCCCGATGCCGTTGTGCATCTCGTCGATGTTGGCGATGCCATCGTGCCAAATGGCGGTCTTCCATTCGGGAGTGGGAAGCGGATCCTTGAGGACACGTCCGTAGCCGTAGAGCGTGGCGAGTTGGCAGGTTTTTTCCGCGACGTTCATCTGCGCCAGCAGGTCGTCGACCCGACGCTCGACCGGCTGCGTCGCATCCTCATAGACGTCCTTGCGACCATTCTTGTTGAGATCGGTCCACGCGGCGGGCTCGGCGGCGCGGGAGAAAGTGACCAGAGCAAGGACGAACCAGAAGAGCCCCAGAGGGCGAAGGGAAGATTTCACAGCAGGACGACGGAGTACGGAGCGAGGCAAAAAAACGAGACGTGGGAGCAAACTCGCTCCGCACGTCTCTCTCAATGGAAACAACCGTTGCGTGCCGGGTAATTAGAAATCGAGCCGGGCCGTGAGCGTCCAGTTGATGGGAGTGCGATACGAGAAGCCCGCAGGCACCGTATAGACGGCGGGGGAAGTCACGTCGGCATTCCGCGGCCGCAAAATCGTGTTGGTCGTCTGACCGCCGGGAAGATTCACGAAGTAGATCGGCGTGTTGTTGTCGGTCAGGTTTTGGATGTTGAGATTGAGTCCGAGCGTCCGGCGGTTCGGCAACTTCCACGTGTAGCCGAGGCGGCCGTCGGCCGTGGTGTAGGCCCGGGAATACACCGGGGTGTAAGCATCGACCGATGGGTCGTCAATCGCGGCGGCCGGATTGGCCGGATTCACGATTGTGTCGGCCCCACGGTAACCGACGACCATCTTGCCGCGATAATGCAGTCCGAATCCGACGGAGAGCCCCTTGAGACGACCGTCACGGAAGGTGTAGTCGGTGCCCAGATTCGACGTGTAGTCGGTCGCGCCCGCAAGTTTTTGCGCGCCGGTGACGAGGTTGGGAATGACGCTCGTCTGGATCGTGTTCCACGCATTCACGGCGTTGTTGACGGCCCCGACATTGATTCGCGCCGGATCGTTCACGGCCGGATTGATTGTGGCGACGTTGGCGGAGCTGATGAGAACGCCGGCGTCAGCCAGGATCTGGCGGACCACGGTGTCCTTCGCGGCGATGAATGCGCGGCTGTCCGGCGCGATGTCCTTCTGCGTGCCGCGCGTGTTCGCAACATTGAAGAGCAGGCGCCACGACGGGGTGAGGTTCGCGGTCACCTCGAGTTCGAGGCCCTTTGATTCCTGGGTCTGGGTGTCGCGCACGACGGCGGGGAGGAGCCCTTCGTTCCGCGCATTGCGACCACCGGGGCTGAGATCACCAACGACGGGAGTGCTGAAGATCGTGTTATAGCTTCCAATCAGGCCGCCGGGTGAATTGACCGGGGAGAGATTCTGATTCGACGTGAACCAGCCGAGGCTCATCGAGACGCGGCTTCCCATTGGAGTGAGGCGAACGCCGGCGTCAATGCCACGAGCAGCCGACGGCGGTAACAGGGAGCTATCGAGACGCTGGACGAGCAGGTTGGGATTGAATGTCGTGGCGAGGTTGCCGTAGACGCCGAGCCAGCGGGTGACATTAACGGTCGAACCCACCGAGAAGGTGTTCGAGGCGACGCTGAGCGCGGGCGGGTTGTAGTCGTCGCGGAAGCGGTCGTTGGCGTACTGCGGCTGCGGCAGAATGCTGCTCGCGGCGACGGTGGCGGTCGCAGGAACGGTGAGCCGCGGGCGATTGTCGGCCGGCTGGGCCGGGCCGGTCGCGGCGCCGGTCGCGCTCTTCGGAACAAAAGTGAGCGTGGTCCAGTCCTTCGGCGCTGCCGGCTTGAACGTGATTGTGCTGCCGTTCCAACCCGTCGGATAGTCGCCCGGCAGGAGCGTGTTCTTCGTCTCCAGCGAGGTAATGTCGCGGCGCAGGGCACCGATAATCACGAGACGATTCTTGAAGAGACTGACATTGCCGGCCGCCATCACGTGTTTGAATTTCGTGATGTTGTCGGCGCTGTTGTCCTTGCGCGTGGCGTCGAGGACGTTCTGTGGAGTAACGGTGGTGGTTGTGCCGTCGGGATTGCGCAGCGCGAGCGGACCGAGGTCGGTGTTGTAGAAATCACGTCCGCCCTGATTCAAATAGAGGCGGTACCAGAGGGCGGTGCTGGCCTGGGCCTGATCCCAATAACGGGCGTCGGGGCCGATGCTTTGAAGCGGCAACAGGTAGAGGTAGCTCCGCTTCGACTGGAGTTGGTAATTGGCGCCGCCACCGAGGGCGAACTGGAACTTGCCGATGGCAGTTTCCTTGATGTACGCGGCCGAGGCGCGCGCGCTGCTTAGCTCGTAGGAGCGAAGATTCTGGTAGCTCCAGAACTCACTGTAGGGCTGCTTGAAATTCGGATTCGGCGCGCTGTTGGGCAGCGTCTGGGTGATGTCGATGTAGACGGTGTTGGCCCCGCGGTTGATCGCGTTGTTGCCGTCGATCGTCACCTTATTGGTGTCACCGGCGATTTCGAAAAACAGCGACTCGCCGATGCGATGGTTGAGAGTAAGCGAGGCGTCGCGTGCGATTTGGGCCTGGGTCGGCTTCGGGCTTGTCCACAGATTCGTCGTCGACTGCTTTGGCACCCGGAAGCCCAGGGAACCCGCGAGGACCATGTCATAGCGACCAGCCGGGACTTCAAACCCATCGATCATCGGCTGGCCCGCGTAGCTCACGCTCGCACTGGTGATTGCCTTTCCGCCAATCAAATTGCGGTTGGCCGCAGTACCGTTGCCAGCGGCGCCCTTCGTCCGGAGGACATTGGCAAAATTCAGGACGGTGCCCGTGCCAAATCCCGTGGGGTCGTAAACCCAAAGCGGCGCGAAGAGCGGATTCGCGTTGTTGGTGCCGTAGGAGACACCGGCAGCCGCCTGCTGCGCCGCGGTCGGGGCATCGGCGGGCAAAATTGCACCCGCAAAGGTGGTCTTCCCGTCCCACGCGGAGACTTGGTCGGTAAGGAACGTCGGAAACGTCTTCTGTTGGGTCTCGGCGTATTCGCCCTCGGCGCGCAGCGTCGTGTTCTTCGTCAGATGATAGGTGCCGGAAAGAAAAACCGCCTTCTTGCGACGCCACTCATTGTCACGGTAGGTGTCGCTACTCTCCCACATGCCGGCCACGCGCACCGCCACCTTCTCGTTGACCGGCCGGTTGACGTCGAGTGTTGCGCGGAACTTGTTCCACGATCCGAACTGAAACTGCGACTGACTGATCGACTTCGTCGTGAGTGCCTGCTTGGTCACGGAAACCGGCGTGCCGCCAAATTGTGCCGCGCCGAAGAGAATCGCGTTGGGCCCGCGCGCGAAATCGAAGCGATCGAGCGCGTAGCTGTCGGTGTTGTGGTTGAACGGAAAGAAATTCCGCATCGGATAGTTCGACTCGCCCGGCGCCGCGCCCCGGATGGTGATGTTGATCGCGGGAGAAAAACCGAAGCCCTGGTCGACGTTGTTGCCAGGATTATAGGTCGTGTTTACCGACCATTCCATCGCCTGGGTCAGATCGGTGATGTTGAACGCGTCGAGAAACTCCTTCGTCAGCACCGAATACGCGACCGGCGTGTCCTTCAGCTCGGTGTTGAGCCGCCCGCCCGCCAGCGCACTCGTCGCCACGAAGCCGTCGTCCTTGTCGGTGTTGACCGTGAACGGCGAAAGCACGACGGGCGCGGTGGCATTGGCGCCGGGCGCCATTTGCGCCGCGACAGGACGGACAAGAACCAGGGCGGCAATCGCGCCGAGGCGGAGAAGCGGAACAAGACGGGGGGTGCGCATGGGAATTCAGGGTTTGCGGGAACGAGTTCGACCGACGGACCGGCACCCAAAGGGAAACGAAAAACGATTTCGACATGTTTGATGCGTTAACCTAACGCAGCAGGATGAATTCCGATCCCGCCGCCCCCCGCCCCACCCTGCAGGATGTGGCGACGGCGGCGGGTGTCAGCCAGATGACAGTCTCCCGCGCACTCGGGGGACGCGGCCGCGTCGCGGAGGAAACCCGGCGTCGGATCACAACGCTGGCAGAACGTCTGGGATACCGCCCCGATCCGCAGATCGCGAAGCTCATGCACCACCTGCGCAACCGGCGCACGCGACGTTTCCAGAGCGTGATCGTGGGGCTGACGACCCGCACCGCCCACGATCGCGAAAGCTATTTCCGTACTCTGGTCGCAGCCGCCAAAGCGAGGGTCACCGGCCGGGGATACGGCTTTGAACTCATGCATCTCCCGTCCTCCGCGGACAAGTGGATCGGCCTCCACCGCACCCTGCGCAGTCGCGGAGTTGACGGTCTGCTTCTCCTGCCGCAACGCGCCCCCATCGATCTGACCAACCTGCTCACCTGGGAGGAGTTTTCAGTGGTGTCGACCTCGGCGAGCGCACTCGGTCCGCCCGCGCACCGCGTGATGCCGCATCACTTTGCCAACACGATTCTGCTCTGCCGCACCCTCGCCCAGCGGGGCCATCGCCGCATCGGCCTGGTCATCGCCGCCAACCACGATCGCCGGAGTGAAAACGGCTTCACCGCCGCCGTAACGTGGCATGGTCTCAATGAGACCGACCACTTTGTGCCCCCCTTGGTGACCACCCGGCAGGACGTCGAGCATTTGCGCACCTGGTACATCCGAGAGCGACCGGACGCGATTATCACCAACGAACCGCAATCGGCGCGCGAATGCGCCCGAGTCCTCGGGCTGAAGCTCTCGGGGCCGCCACGTTTTGTGGTCACCAGTCTGATCGAAAGCGCCAATCCCGGTGGCATCGCCGGCATCGATGAACGCCCGGACGAAATCGGCAAGGCGGCCGCCGACCTGTTGACCAGCATGGTCGAGCGGCGGGTCCAGGGAAGTCCCGATTCACCGGCCTCGACCCTGCTGACCGGGCGCTGGGTGGAATAAAAACGCCTCTCGGCCAAAGCAGGCACAGCACGCGCACGACCACAGCTGAACCCTCCGTCCTATTTCAGGATTGGACGCGCGCGGTACGCCGGGTTGTTGTAGCACCGTGGCAAAACTTCCCAAGATCAGCCTCCGCGCTGAAATCCCCGAGGCGCTCAAGGCCGAACTCGCACCAACCAAGTGGGGCAAGGTGCTGAGCGTCACTCCCGTTGTCATGACCGTCATCGCCACGATGCTGGCGGGCTTGTCGTCGAGCGAGATGACGCGTGCCCAATACGACCGCTCCCTCGCCGCGCAACGCCAGTCGAAGGCCGGCGACCAGTGGAATTTTTTCCAGGGCAAACGCCTGCGCGCGGTCGTCCTCCGCACCTCGTTGGACACGTTGGAGAGCACCTCGGGCATTCGTCCGCTGGATGCATCCGTCCTCCGCCAAGCCCTGGCCGGTTCCCCCGAGGCGACCACGTGGGACGCTCCTCCGGGGCAGATGGCGATCACCGCGCTCCAGACCGGCACCCCTCCCCTCGGAGGCCCGAAGCTTTCGCTCTCGGCGGACGTGCAGGCGGCACTCTCGGCGCTGGAAGAGTCAAAACCCGACGCCGAAATCGCCGAATTGATCGGAAAAATCGCCGGCGGCACGCTGGACGAGGCACTCCGACTCGCCCAAGGTCAGGCCCTTTCCCTCGACGTTGCCCTCAAGCCCGTCAACCAGACGATTGAACGGTGGGAAAAACACGTGAGCGGTCCGTCTGCCGACCCGAGTCTGCGGCAGGCGTTCGTCGCCGCCCGGACCGCCTACAACGCGCAGCGCTACGACACTGAAGCACGGCTGAACCAGACCATCGCCGGGCTGTTCGAATTACAGGTACGGACGAGCAATCTCTCGGCGGAGCGGCATCATCGCCGGAGCAGCCGTTTTTTCTACGGCATGCTCGCCGCGCAGCTTGGAGTCATCGTTGCGACGCTCGCTTTGGCGGCGCAAAAGCGGAATCTGCTGTGGGCAATCTCGGCGTGCGCCGGCGGAGTGGCCGTGGCCTTCACCATTTACGTCCTGCTCTACGTGTGAGGAAAAGGCGTCGGGCCCGTTTTGCCGCGGACCCGACTTCGCCCACGCCCCGGTCAAAAGCTCATCCAGCCGCCAAATCAGCCCGCTTCACATCTTTGACCGGCCACTTTGAAACCGTCAGGCCCTTCGCCGTGCGCGTGCTGACCGGCACATTCGCCAGATCAAACTCCAATTCACGGACCCGCGCGCCACTGCGCCCATCGATGAAGATCTGCAGCTTCTTCGGCATCTCCTTCTCCGTCTTGCTGACGTGGAGGTAGACGACCTTGGATCCTTCGCTCTTCACCAACGGATAGAGTTTGTCACGGGACAGCCCGCCGATCTGGAATCGCTTCGCGAACGCCTTCCCTGATTCCTTGTCCTGATAAACCATCGTGTAGAACGCGGTGTCGCCATCCTTGGGGAACACCGCGCAGTGGATGATATCGCGCCCCATGAAGACCTTGTCGGCGACCTTCGCGACCTTGAGCGAACCGTCACCCATGATCGTCAGCGCGCTGTCCAGAATCGTGCACTCCTGGACGAATTCGTGCTGGCGCCAGTTGAGTCCGATGAACCCGTCCTCGCGATTGACGTAGAGCCGCTGATTGGCGGAAACGACCTCGGAGGCGTTGATCTGCTCGATCTCGTCGTAACTCGTGCGCCGCTTGAGGCCCTTGCCATACTTTTCCTGCAGCATTTCGTACCACGCAACCGCGTAGGCGGTGAGGTTCTTGAGATTCGCCTTCGTCTCCTTGATGCCTTCCTCGATCTTCTTGATCGCCTCGTCAGCCTGGAAGCGGTTGTAGGCGGAGATGCGCTTGATCCGGATCTCGGTGAGGCGAGTGATGTCCTCGTCGGTGACGTCGCGACGCAGCTGCTTGAGAAACGGCTTCAGGCCTTCGCGGATTTCCTCGAGCACGCTCTCCCACGTCTTGGATTTTTCGATCCGGCGGTAGATCCGCTCCTCGATGAAGATCCGCTCCAGCGAGTCCCAGTGCCACTGCTGCTCGAGCTCACCCAACTTGATCTCAAGTTCCCGCTTCAGCAGCGCCTTGGTCTTGTCGACGTTGCGCCGCAGGATTTCTTTCACGCCGAGAAACTCCGGCTTGTCGGCGCCCGTCTGCTCGTCGGCCACGATCACGCACGCGGCGGGCGACAGATTCTGCTGGCAGCCGGTGAACACATACAGCTGCTGGATCACCTGCTCGGGGTCCGCGCCCTGCGGGAGGTGAACGAGGATTTCCACCGTATCGGCGGTATTGTCGTCGACGTGCTTGACCTTGATCTTGCCCTTGGCGTTCGCCGCGAGGATCGACTCGATCAGCGTCTCCGTCGTCGTGCCGTAAGGCAGTTCCGTAATCGCGAGGAGGTATTTTGAGCGCTGCTCGATTTTCGCGCGCACCTTCACCTTGCCGCCGCGTTCGCCGTCGTTGTATTCAGAGAAGTCGGCGATGCCTCCGGAGGGAAAATCCGGGAAGATGCGAAACGTTTTTCCCTGGAGGTGATTGATCGCGGCGCGACAGAGATCGTTGAAATTGTGCGGCAGGATCTTGGTCGAGAGACCAACGGCGATGCCCTCGGCGCCGTCGAGCAGCACGATCGGGAACTTGGCCGGGAGCGTGACGGGCTCGCGGGCGCGCCCGTCGTAGCTGAGCTGCCAGTTCGTGGTCTTCGGATTGAAGAGCACGTCCTTCGCGAAATTCGTCAGCCGCGCCTCGATGTAGCGCGGCGCCGCCGCCTCGTCACCGGTGAACGTGTTGCCGAAATTTCCCTGCGGCTCGATCAGGAACCCACGCTGTCCGATCGCCACGAGCGCGGCACCGATCGAGGCGTCGCCATGGGGATGGAGTGACATCGTCCGGCCGACGATGTTGGCGACCTTGTGGAAACGGCCGTCGTCCATCTCCCACAGCGTGTGCAGAATCCGGCGCTGAACCGGCTTGAGCCCGTCGTCGAGGTGCGGGACGGCCCGGTCGAGAATGACGTAGCTGGCGTATTCGAGAAACCACCCCCGGTAGCTCTGCGCGAGCGGCGAATCCTCCGTCTGGACATTGTCGCCACCGCGGCGCTTGGGAATGACCGGCGTCACTTCCGTGATCGGTCCGGCGATCACCGCCGGCTCCGAACCGGATTCCGGCGGCTTCGGCGCCACCGGTGCCGGCACTGACTTCGCCGGGAGCACCGGGGCGGCGGATGCATCGGCGCCGTTGCCCAGAGGCAACTCGGGTTGTTCCTGATCGTTCTTCGGACTCTTCTTCTTGGGCATTCGGGCGGAAGGGAGATGGGTTAAAAGGGAAAAACTGGCAGGTCCGCCACAAGCGCGTCAAGGGATGCGTGCACCACGTCGCGGCTGCTCCGAACAGGTCATTCGCGATGTCGCGGACCAAGCGCGCCGCCCGCGGAGGCGCGCCCGTGCGCTTCAACCCTTGGCGAACAGCTGCTTAAAGTGCGCCGCGGTCTCCTTCGGGTCATCCTTCACCCGAATCCACCAGCGGCCGTTCTTGTTGATGAGCTTCTCGGCGTCGGTGTCCGACGCGCCCTTCAGCGTGACCTGGAAGTGGATCTCAGCCTCGTTGGCGGCCGGCGTCCGTACGAAGATGATGCTGACCGAAGCATCCTTCAGAGAATCGAACATCTGCGGATCGCCCGCCATCACGAGCCGGTTCAGGCCGGAGTAGACATCGACCGCGGTGAACGCCTCCCGGGCCTTGCCCGCCGTTCGCCCAAAGAACAGGGATACGATCTCCTGCGCCTCCTTTCCCTTGCTCTGCTGGGCGCCGAGGAAAACCGGCAGCACCGCCGCTTTCATGTCCTCCAAATCGCTTGGCAGGATGTCCGCCGCCGCCTTGGCCGAATCCTTCCGGGCATAGGCGCCCCAGTAACGCTGGAACACATCCTCGATGGGCTTGGTGTTCGCGGCGTGAGTGGCGGCGGTGACGATGAGGACCAGGGAAAACAATAGCGCTTGCTTCATAGGGTGTCGGGAAAGCGGCAGGCATGAACAAAGATTGGCACCGTGAGAAGAAAGAATTCACATGCCCCGCGCGCCGGTTACCGCACGGCCAGATGGAGATGAGCAGCGCGCACCAATCCGCTTCCATCGGCAACAGGCCGGAAACGCCCCCGTCGCGCCGGCCTCCCACCGCTCGATTACTTCTTCGCGGCCCCGGATTTGGCGCCGGCCGGCTTTTTCTCGTCGAGGTTCTGGTAGGCCTCTACATCGCTCACGGGAGCCGAGTTGACGCCGCCATTGGGCACCTCGAGTTTGGCCAGCCAGACCAGCGCGTTGAGCATCAGGCGCCGCTGGTCGTCGTTCTGCCAGTTTAAATGAAAATGCCCGCCGGTGAAACCGAAACCGCGGCCGCCGTCGGCACGCTCCACCGCCCACATCATCGTTTCCGGCTTCCCCTTGGCAGCTTGGATATGTGGATACGGGCCCTTGGGCGCAACGTAGGGTCCGTCGCGCACAGCGTCGGAAGGGGTCGCCACCAGGATGTCCTTCACGCCCGACTTGCCCTCACGGAAGCGCATGTTGAAATACCATTCGTCCTTCGTCTTGAAGGGCTTCACCCCCCGGGTGATGGGATGAACCGGCAGGCTCTTGTAGTCGGCGTCCCAGATCGGATTGCAGGAAAAGGCGTTCTCATAATAACCGCCGGTCCACTCCTTCCACTCGGCGCCGCCCTTGTCCGCCAAAACCTCCACTGCGTAATGCGCCATGCCGATGCTCACGCCTTTCTTCATCAGGCCGCGGAGAAATTCCAGCCGGTCGTTTTGCACCGCCGGATGCTTCGCGCCGCCGTCGGAATAGATAAAGATCGCATCGGCCCCCTCGAAGACGGAATTGTCATCCACGTTCTTCCCGCCGACTGACTTGGTCGGCCAGCCGTTGGTCACCAGCACCGTCTTGAGGCCCGGCACTTGATCGAGCCGCTTTTGCAGCAACATGGAACCGGCCTTGAACTCGTGCATCAACGGCGGGTGACTGACCGGACCGGCGATCATGACGAGCTTGCGGTCGGCGGCGTGGAGCACGGTTGAACCGAGCAGAACGAGGCCGGTGACGAGGAATCGGAGTTTCATCAGAGGTAGATTGGATTCGATTGGATTCAGGCGACGCCCGGCCGAGGGCACCAGGCAACCGCGGCCACGTTGCAGCGTTGCCGCAACGGAGTCGAGCGGACTTCAGTCACGCCGCACCAGCCCAATGTCAGGAAGCCGCCACATCAGACCGGCCTGCGCTCACGGCGGTTTCGAGCTTGGTGTGACTCCAGCGCCACGAGTCCAACTCCGGCCACGAACCGACCGTCAACTTGACCTGGATTACGTCTCCCGCGGAAAAATCCGTCCGGTCCGCCCGGAGAATCCGGAATCCCCAATGGGGTGCGCGCCCGACATCCAGCGGAGAGGAGCCGAGATACAGGTCGTCGCCGACCCGGGCGCGAAAGTACACGGCATAGCCGTCCATCCGGCCGGCATTCACCACCGTGCGGGTGAACGTAACCTCGCGGGGCATCTCGGACTCCTGCAACGTGTGCAAATCGATCGAGAGCACGGGTTCGGGTTCGCCCAGGAAATGATCCACCAGATTCAGGTCGCTGCTCACCAGGTGGTAGTAGCCGGGCTCCTGCGGACGGCTCCGCTCGAGCGACGAGTAGTCGTAGCCGTGCACGTTGAGTTCCCAGATGAACGGAACATGACGATGGTCACGCAGCTTGACCGGCTCGCAGTAAAAATCGAAACAGCTCGGCAGAATCAGACCATCGGGCTTGAGCATCCGGTCGCGCAGGTCGGTGACATTCGCCACCATGGACTCGTCGAAGAGACAGTCGCCCATCTGTTCGTGCAGGATCACATCGACCCGTTCCTCAACGGAGAATTTCGTGCTGTGAGTGGAGATGAATTCGACATTACTGATTCCGTTCGCCACCGCCAGGGTACGGGCGTGCTCGAGAATCTCGGAGTGATCGATCGCGTAGATTTTCGCCGCGCCGCGCCGCGCCGCCAAGGCCGCCAGAATCCCCGTACCGGTACCGAGGTCGACGACCCGGTCGCCGGGTTGCACATGCCGCGCGATCGCCGCCTGGTAAAATTTCATGCGCGGCTGGTCGGCGAGCATCCGCTCCTGCTGGTGGAAACTGGCGAAATACCGCCCGTTGAAGGCGCGGTACTGCTCGTCGGCCGACTGTGCCGCGTCCGGGAAAAACCACACGGCCAAACCTGGCCGCGCCACAATCCAATCGCCGCTCCGCGCCAGCACGCGGCGCATTGCCGAGAAAAAACGGGCGCTGAGACGGGCAATCGGATGTGACGGCATGGAGAGGCGTGGAGGCAAGGCGGACCGGACGAAATGCCAACCGAAGGGAGCGGAAGCAATCTCGGGAATCGCCCCACCTCTCCGATCGAAAACAAATCCCCGAGCCCGGAAAATCAGCGCTGGGTTTCCAACGGCCCGAGTTCGTAGCTGATCTTGCGTTCGATCACCTCGCGCAGTGCGGTGTCCTCCGCACTGAGTTTTTCGAGCGACTCGACCAGCGCGCGATTGCCGCGCTTGAGCTGTTTCACCCGGCGGGAGATCACGTTGACGAGAATGTTGGGATCATCGATGACCAGCAGCGCGGCCCTGACGTATTCGTCTCGCATAATTTGAACCGCAGCCAAAGAGGCGCTGTCCGGGCGAAATACCCGAGACGTGCGCGCCGGATATTGCCTGCGAAAATGAATCCTAGCAATTGGCTCCCGGGAAACGCGATGACTATCGCCACCCCTTCCCGCGGGAAGTCCAACCTGTTCGCGCGCGAACGGCTTGGAACAAAGATGCCGCCGCGGCGCGACCGGATTCCGCCGCCTCGCGCCCTCGCGCAGGGCAAAAAAATCCGGCGGCCAACCCGAAGGTTGGCGCCGCCGGCAGGTGGTGCGCGCCCCCTGAAGGAGGCGCGGGCCAATCATCCGACGCAGCAGCTAGCCGCGCCGAAACGATCAGCGACCCTTCTTGGCGCTCTTGGCCAGCTTCTTTTCCTTCGGGGTTTTCGAAGGTGCCTTCTTGGTCTCTTTTTTCGAGTTCTGTGATTTAGCCATTTTCTATCCTGTGTTTTTGTTTGTGTGCGGAGAAAGAGACGAAAATTCGACACACCAAAAAGCACGGCACGATAGCGTCTCCAGTGGCGGTAAATCAGACCATGCCGGGCGAATCAATCGCCGTCGATGTATTTCTCCAAGTGATTCGCGGACTAACGGCGCAACACGCGCAGGGCCTCCTCCAAATCGCGGTCTCGCCCCCGCCGCACATCCTCAAGCGTACGCGGCACCACGATGTCCGGTTCGATCCCGTTGGACTCGATCCGCCGCCCCTTCGGCGCGATATAGTCCTCGCGGCTCAACTGCAGTTGTCCCCCGTCGGGCAGGCGATGAAACCAACTCGCCAGCACCGCTCCGGCGGTGCGCCGACCCACGACCGTGGCTCGACCATGGTCCTGCAGCACGGCCGCGAAAATCTCAGCGGCGCTGCCCGTGGCGCCATCGACCAAAACGGCCACCCGCCCGCGGTAGTTTGCCGAACCAAGCTGCCACGAATTTTTCACGCTGCGCGCGCCGTCACGGCTGATGAACGTCCCGCAGTCCACCGCCCGATCGAAAAATTCCCCGATGCTGATCCCGAGCGAAAACGTCTCGCCGCCCGGGTTGCGCCGCAGGTCGATGACGACGCCGGGGGCGGCGGCGTTTTCCTTCAACTGCCGGCTGAGCCAGCGCCGATCGATGCCGTCAAACTCGTCAAAACGCAGGTAGACAAACCCGTCCGCCAGGCGCTCCGCCACCTGCCGCGCCGCGATCGGGAGGGTTCGCGCCACCGGCGAGACCCGAACCGGCGTGTCCGTGCTGTCCAGGAAATCCCATGACGCCGTCTCCCCCGGGGTGGGCCGGAAGTCGATCTTTTCCCCCAGCGGTTCCCCGTTGCGCGCCACCACCACCCACCCCGTCCGGATCCCCACCTCCTCCGCCGGACTGCCCGGCAGCACGTCGTTTACGACCCACCGTCCGTCAAGGCGCGTCATATTGAACCCAGTGCGCGCCCGGACGCGGGTCCTGCGCTCCGTCGCCTGCGCCGGGGTGATCGCATGTGTGTGACTGTCGTTGAGCGGTGCCAGCATCTCATTGAGCTCGCGGTAAAGCGCGCGGTCGTCGGCCGCAGCGGCGACGCGGGCACCATGCTTTTCCGCGGCGGCCTTCCAGTCCAGCCCTTGGAGCTTCGGGTCGTAGTGCTTCCGGTTGACCAAGTCCCACACGGCATTGAACACGGCCAGATTCTGCCGGACGCGGACCTGTTGCGCCGCCGGAAATTCCGTCACCGAAATCCGGACCGGCGGCACCGTGGTGCAGCCGGCGACGAACACCACCGTCAGTGCCAGTGCGAGCTGCGGAAAACTTCGAAGGATTCGCTCCATCGACCGATTGTTTTCCAGCGTTCCCCGTGCATTGCACGGCCAATCTTCCGGCGGGAAAAAGCCGATCGTGAAGTCGTTCGTTCACTTCGCCGGTCGCCCAACCCCCGACCCTCCATCGGGCGGACCGACGAGCCCAGGAGGCGCGAATGACTCACTTCGTCATCGCCCTCGGATGCCCGTTCATTTTTTCTCCGCGGATACATGCGTCTGAAGCTCGCCTTGATTCTACTCGCCGTTCTGCCCGCCCGGGCGGAGACGCGGTTGGCGCTGCGAGAAGGCGAGTCGCTCACCTACCGGGTCTCGTGGGCCGTGTTGCCGGGCGCAGGGGAGATCAAGATATTTGCCGCCGCCGATCAAACCGGACCGTCACCCCGGCTGCGGGTCACCACGACCACCCGGACCCGCGGATTTGCCCGCCTGCTGATGCAGTTTGATGCCCGGGCAGATTCGTATTTCGATCCGACTTCGGGTCGCCTGCTCGCCCTCAGCGAATCCAGTGAACAGCGCAACAAGAAGCCTGAACATAGCGTCACCTTTGATTATGCCGCCGCCCAGGCGATCTACACCGTGCCGAATCAAACCGATCGCCCCTTGATTCTGCCCCTGCCGGCCGGCGACCCGATGGACCTCATCACCCAACTCGTACAGACGCGCTCCTGGGACCTCAAGCCGGGTGAAAAACGCGACGCGCTCGTGCTCTTCAACACCGATTTCTACGAACTGACCATCCATGCCTCCCGCTATGAGGAGGTGCGCACGTCGCTCGGCACGTTCAACACCCTCGTGCTCGAACCGCGGATGGACAAGACGCCGCCCAAGGGGATGTTCAAGCGCGGCAGTTCGGTGCGCGTCTGGATCTCGCAGGACGGAAATCACCTCCCCGTTAAGTTTGAGGTCGAGTTCAAGATTGGCACCGGCACCGCGACACTTGAGTCGCACGGTGTTCCCGCCCCTGCCGGTTCGGCCAATGCCGCCGGAGCCAAGCCGCCAGGTTCGGATGAAAAAAATTCTCGTCCTTAGGGGCGGTGCGCTGGGTGACTTCATCGTCACTCTCCCCGCGCTCACCCTCCTGCGCGAGCGCTGGCCCGGTGCGAAAATCGAATTGATCGGCAACGCCACCGCTGCACGACTGGCTCGAAACCGGGGCTGGCTTGACGCGGTGCATTCGCAGCACGAAGCCCGCTGGAGCGGCCTTTTTGCCGACGGCCCGATCGCCCGCGATCTCGCTGACTGGCTCGGGGAATTTGACCTCGTCTTGAACTATTGGCCGGACGCGGACAGAACCTTGCAACGCCGCTTTCCGCTGCGGGCGGGGCAAATTTATATCACCGCGGAAGCCATGCCGCGGCAAAGTCCCGCCGCCGCCCATTATTGCGAGCCCCTGCGGGCTCTAGGATTGGTCGCACCGATTCACTTTACGCGGATTCAACCACTGCCCATCAGCGAAAGAGAAAGTTCCCGGAGCACGCCCTCATCCGCGATTGTGATTCACCCGGGCAGCGGTTCACCAAAAAAGAACTGGCCCGAAAAAAATTGGCTCGAGCTGGTCCCTCGCTTGCCGGTTCCCGTCATCCTCATTGCCGGAGAAGCCGAGGCTCCGCGCTGGGCGACATATTCCCGACCGGGAGTGACAGTGCTTGGCCCCACGCCTCTTGAAGAACTTGTCCATCATTTCGCAGCGTGCCGGCTCTTCGTCGGCCACGATTCCGGTCTTAGTCATCTTGCCGCGGCCTGCGGCGCTCCATGCGTGCTTCTGTTCGGTCCCACCGATCCGGCGATGTGGGCGCCGCCGGCTCCAGCAGTCACGGTGTTGCGGCGCGGAGGCGACCTGGCTTCGATTGCGATCGACCAGGTGGGTGCGGCGATGGCGTCAGCGCTGGCGGCTCGTAAATGAACCGCCACGGCTTCATCGCCCAGACCGGTCCCGCGTACTCCACGCCGACCCGCGGCGTCCGCTTGATCCAAGAGGTCCGCAGATGCACGCCGCGATCCTCAATCCACAGTCCGCCCGCCGCATCCGCGGCGGCCCGGTTGAGCCGGCGATCGATGCCGAGTGCCTTCGTCACCCGGCCCGGGCCGCTCGCGCTCTCGACGCCACGAATCAGGATGGCGGCGGGCCATTCCGCGGGGCCGACGACGAGATTCAACATCTCATGGATGCCGTAACAGAGATAGACATACCAAACGCCCCCGGTTCCATACATGACCTCAGTCCGTGCGGTCCGTCCCGCCCGGGCATGACAGGCAAGATCGCGTTCTCCGTCGTAGGCCTCCGTCTCGGTAATCATCCGGGCGTCCTCCGCACCGTCGGCCCGGCGGCGCACCAAATATTTGCCGAGGAGCCAGCGCGCCAGCGCCACCGTTCTCTTTTGCCGCCACAGTTTGGCCTCAACAATCGGTTTCATCCGGGTTTGATTGCATTGGAACGAATCACGTGAACGCAACCACCGCGCGGACGACCGCGCTCCAACGCAAGGCCGATCTCCTTCGGTCCCTTCGCCTCTGCACCGCGGAAGGGATCATGGCCATGCCGATTGTGACGATGTCGCTTCCGGTCAACGTGTTCATGACCGCGCTGGTGGCCAAGGCTTTCGTCCTGCCGAAGACGACCATCGGCCTCATCAGCGCCCTCCCCTTCATGGGGAATTTCCTGCAAATCTTCGTCTCTTCACTGCTTGCACGCTGGAAACCGGTAAAGGTCATCACGGTGGGCGCCGCGGCGCTGCACCTACTGTCGTGGTCGTCCCTGGGCGCCCTGCTACCGTGGATTCCGAAGAACGACCCGACCGCGGCGGGACACTGGCTCACCGCCTGGTTTATCACCACCAGTTGCTTCGGAGCGATCGCCGGTGTCTCCTGGAACGCTTGGATACAGGACTGGGTGCCCGACCGCATTCGGGGAAAATATTTTGGGCGCCGCAACGCCACCCTGCAAATCTCGACCCTCACGTTTCTCCTCGTCGCCGGCTGGTCGCTGGCCCACTGGGACTACGCCATTCCGGTTTTTCAGGCGATCATCGTCGCGGCGGTCGGGATGAGAATCTTCTCGCTGCGCTGGCAGTGGATCAGCCCGACCCGGCCGCGACGGCACACCGCTACGCCCCGTTTGCCCTTCGCCGACCAACTCAAAGTGGTTCTGGGCTCACGCTCGCTCCTTGTCTTCATCGCGTTCGGCGCGGTGTGGTCGTTTGCGGCGAACTGCTTCGGTCCGTTTTACCACGTCTTCATGTTCGATCAACTCGGGCTCTCGTCGTTCGAAGTCGGCCTGCTGGCCATGCTCGCCCAACTGACCGGCGCGCTCTCGCTGCCCGCATGGGGCCATCTGCTCGATCGCTATGGCAACAAATCGGTCATGACCGTCTCCCTGATCTTGTGGCAGGCCCAGAATTTTCTGTGGTACTTCGTCGTGCCCGAAAATCGCGGCATGCTCTATGCCATGTGGATTTGGGGCGGGGCGACCGGTGCAGGCTTCGTCCTCGGCCAATTCACCCTCCTCCTCCGCTTGATTCCGCTGGAGGCGAAGAATCTCGCGATTGGGGTAAATCTCGCCGCGACCTCGCTGGTCGCCGCCATCGCTCCGATCACCGGCGGCGCCGTGTTGACCTGGGCGCTCGCGCGCTGGTCGGATGCACTCGCCGTCCACCACGTCTGCTTCCTCCTGCAACCGCTGCTCGCACTGCTGGGCTGCACGCTGCTTCTCCGCGTGCAGGAACCACGCGCGAGTTCCCTGACCATGGTGTTTGGCGCCATGAGGAACATCCGCACGCTCAGCGGCGTCTTCGGCCTCAGCTTTCTGGTCAACTACGTGTTCTACCGGCCGCAAAAAAGCGAAGTACGCGCCCTGGTTTCTCCCAAAAAATCTTCCGCGAACACAAACCGCGACACGAACGCGCGGATTTCCAAATAAATCCTTGCGTTCACCTCCGCCAGACCGCTTATTCCGCGGTTTTATTTATGAAAGCGACCATCAAAACCCAAGGCCAGCAGTTCACTGTGTCCGAGGGAGACATTCTCATCGTTAACCGCTATCCCGGCACCGAAAAGGGTTCCACCGTCGAGATTAAGGACGTTTTGGCTGCCGGCGAGGGCGAATCCTACAAGGTCGGCAAGCCCACGCTTTCGGGCGCCACGGTTTCCGCCACGATCCTTGAGAATAAGCGCGGCGACAAGGTGATCGTTTTCAAGAAGAAGAAGCGCAAGGGCATGGAGCGCAAGCGCGGCCATCGCCAGGAGCTTTCCGTCATCAAGATCAATTCGATTAACGCTTAAGGAGACCACCACCATGGCGCACAAAAAAGGTCAGGGCACATCAATGAACGGCCGCGACAGCCAGTCGAAGCGGCTGGGGGTCAAAATGTATGGCGGTCAGTCGGCCATTGCGGGCAACATCCTTGTCCGCCAGCGCGGCACCCGTCTCCATCCGGGCAAGAATGTCGGTCTCGGTCGCGATTTCACGCTGTTTGCGCTGAAGGACGGCACCGTCACCTACGACAAGGCACACCGCAAGGTCTCGATCGTCACCGCCTAAATCGCGGCACGATTCCTTCGCTTCCCTTTCCGAGGGCCGGTCATTTGACCGGCCCTTTTTGTTTTCAAACGGCGCGAATGGCGCCGGCGGGACAGGTCAGGGCGTTTCCTTTATCCGTATCCGCCGATATTCCATTTGCCCGCGGTCCGCTTCCAACCCGATGGGACCGGTTTCCGGGACCTTGAGCGCGTCCTCCAATAGTTCACCGTTGCAGGTGCAGCGCGCGACGCCTCCCTTCACCACGATCTCAATTTCGTTCCAGTCCTGCGCGCGGTATTTTTTCAGCGTTTTGTATTTGTCCGGTCCGGCCACGAGGTAGTCACGACACTGGAGTTGGGGCTTACGAATGAAAATACCGCTGTCGGCGTTGACCGCAGCCCGAAACTCCAGCTTCAGCACAAAGTCCTTGGAGAATTCACGCGTGGTCCAAATCTTCTGCGCGAGCCGCGGCTCCTTCGGATGCACGATGAAGACTCCGTCCTTGGCGGAGAAACGACCGTCGGTCGACGCGGTCTTGCCATCGAACTTCTCCGTGGCCGAGTACGACCAACCGGTGAGGTCCTTGCCGTTGAAAAGGCTGACAAAGCCCGGTTCGGGTTTGAAGTCGGCCGCATGCAGCGAGACGACGAGTAGCGATGCGCCCAAGAGGGCGGCAAAACGAGGGATGAAGCAATTGGGGATCATGATACGGATAAGATTAGGTTCGCTCGGACGTTTGGGCAGATAAACAGGCAGGTCGAGCCAATGGAATCGAAGAGCTACGACGGGCTATTGCAATTCGTACACCTCAACCAGGGCGACTCCCGTCGTGCCACCAACACCGCCAACCTGAACAGAGTAACTGCCGGGAGCGAGCGTCGCCACGATGGCGGCGTCACGCGAGTTAGCGGGCAACACGAAGGCTCCCACTTGCGCAAAGGCGGCGTTGAGCGCGGCGGTCCCGCCCCAATTGTCATTCACGCTAATCGGAGTAGTTCCGAGGAACAAGGCCAGTTGGGGATCCGCCACCACGCCGGGCACCCCGAACGGCGCCGCGCCGAGCGTCGGTCCAATTGCGCGGACAAGAACAGTTTTAGTTCCCGACCCATTCACCACAAACCCAACCGTGAGCCCCTGCCCGAGATGCTTCAGCACCGAAACGTTGATCAGCCGTGGCGTGCTTGCACTAAAGGTCGACGTGGGCGTCGCGTCATAGATTTCCGCAATGACCGCGCCCGTGCCGCTGCCGACCGCCGAAACCTGCACCGAGTTATTGCCGCCACCGGTGACGTTGGCGACCACGGCGGCGTCTCGCGAGTTGGGCCCGGTAAAAGCAAACGCCCCGACCGCCGCCATCGCCTCGCGCACGTCGGCAAGCCCGCCCCAGTTGTCGTTCTCCCCTATCTTCGCGCCACCGGCGAATAGCTCTAGCTTTGGGTCATCGATAGTACCCGCCACGCCAAGCGCCCCGAGGGACGGTCCCGCCGCGCGGATGACGAGAGGTTTCGGTCCACTCGTGCCCGCGCCACCGACAACGTAACCAAGGGCGAACGACTCCCCTGGGGTCGGAATCGAAGTCAGAATCGAGAGATTGACGACACGCGCGCTGTTCACCTCTTGGACGACTTCGGCGCGGGTGACCTGCAGGTCGCCGTACTGCGTGCTGTTGGCGGCACCGATGGCGATGGTGTCGAAGTTGAGGAAGATATTGGACGAATCGGTGCCGATCAGGGTGTTGTTTGGGCTTAACGTTCCGCCCGTAATGCTCGTCGCGATACTGGCGGTGTCCGCACCGGTGCGGGTAACCTTGAGCACCGCAGTATAGGTGGTGTTGCCCAGCTGCGTGCCGTTCAAACCGTTGCGCAGGGAATTCCAAATCACCGGAATGTCGCCATCGGTGAGCTCAAGCAGAGTGCCGGTGGAATTGAGTGCCGCCGGACCATCGCGTTTTCGAATATTGGTGCCCGACGTGGCGTCCGCCGGGTTCGTAAAGCTGCCGTAGCCCTGATAACCTCCGGTTGGAATCACGCCGTCGGCGCTCCGCGGCGCAAGACCATTGGAGTAGCAGAGCGCGATCTTCAGACCGGGCGTCGAGATGTTGGGCGGGGTGCTGGTCCAACGGAAATCGATCGTGAACGTCAGCGAATCGCCCACTCCCAGCGTGACAGTCGGAAAATAGCCCCAGACATCGCGCTGTGTGCCGTTGGCCACCAGCGTGAGGGCACCGTTGCGAACGCTGAGATTCAATCGGGCGGTGTTGCCGGTGTACCACGCGAGCGAAGACGGCAGGCTTTGGGTCAGGCGTTCGCCGTCGGCAAAGGTGTCGCTTAAAATCGCCGTCGGCTGCGCGTGGAGCGGCAACCCCAACAGGAAGATCGCAAAGAGGATTGGCTGGAAACGCACGGAAAGGTCGATCGTTGATAACGAACGCGAAAGGCCGCGTTCCTTTCGTCAGGACGCAAAGATCCGATCCATTCGCCGAGCGAGGTCGCTGGCGGTGGCCACATCCGCCGCCTGGTTTCCCGGTTGTTCAGAGATCGCCCATCCACGGTAGCCCGCCTCGTCCAACGCCGCCATGACCGCCGGCCAGTTCGTGTCTCCATCGAGCAGTTTCGGACGCACGCTTGCCTTGGCCGCCGGATCGGCGGGCGCGGCACTGTAGTCTTTAACGTGGATACGCAGGATTCGCCGACCAAGGAGCTTGATCCATTTCTCCGCCGCCGGACCGCGACGTCCCACGTTGCCGATGTCGAAATGCCAGCCCACCCATTCACTGTTGATCGCGTCGAGAAACTCCACCGCCTGCTCCGGCGTGTTGATGAAGTCATTCCCTACATTCTCGATGGCGATTTTGACGCCGGTTTCCTTCGCCACCGGAATCGCCTTCCTGATTTCCACGATCGATCGCTCGAAACACTGTTGATACGTCACGCCGTTGCGCGCGATGCCCGGCACGAGCAGGACACTCGTCGCGCCGTAGGCCTGCGCGTCGCGCAAACTGTGCACCAGCCCGTCCAAGCCGAGCTGGCGGGTGGCGTCATCGGGTGCGGACAGCGGCTTCACCCAGTGAATGTGGTCGCACACGCTGGCGGCTTTCAGGCCGGTTTCCTTCAGGGCCGCGAGCACCTCGTCTCGATTCATGGCGCCCATCGGCTCCACGCCTTCGAACCCCGCCTGCTTCATCGCCTGAAATTTTTCCAGCACCGTCCCCTTCACGCCAATCGTGGAATACATGATCGCCTTGCGGAGATCTCGCTTCGGCGCGGCGAGGGCAACGGGAGCAACCGTCGCAACCACGGTCGCGCCAGCGGTGAGTTTCAGAAAGGATCGGCGGTGCACGGCAAGGATGGGATTAGACGAGAAGGTCTTTTACCACGTGACCGTGGACATCTGTCAGCCGGAAGTCGCGACCATCGTGCCGGAACGTGAGCTTTTCGTGGTCGAGGCCGAGTTGGTGCAGGATTGTCGCGTGCAGGTCGTGCATATGGACCTTGTTCTCGACCGCAAAATGCCCGAACTCGTCGGTCTCCCCATACGCGAAGCCCGGCTTAAAACCACCACCAGCGAGCAAAACCGAAAAGCCGGTCGGATTGTGATCACGGCCCGTGCCGTTCTTTTCGGCGTACGGCGTGCGGCCAAACTCGCTCCCCCACCAGACAATCGTGTCCTCGAGTAGTCCCCTCGCCTTCAAGTCCGTCAGCAGACCGGCCACCGGTTTGTCGACGCGCACCGCGTGGTCCTTGTGCTTGGGCAGGTTGGAGTGCTGATCCCAGGCGGGGTTGTTGGTGTTGTCGGAGTAATTCACCTGGATGTAGCGCACGCCCGACTCAGCGAGGCGCCGCGCCATCAGACATTGGCGACCGTAATCGTCCGTCGGCTCCTCGCCGATGCCATAAAGCGCGAGCGTCGCGGCAGATTCCTTCGAGAGATCGAGCGCATCGGGAGCATGATTCTGCAGACGCCACGCGAGTTCGAAAGAACTGGCGACTGCCTCAAGTTCGAGGTCACCGGGTTTTCTCCGGAGTTGCTCCTCGTTCATCGCCCGCACCAATTCAAAATGCCGCTGCTGCTCCGCCGCCGAACGCGCCGGATTGCGGACATTGCGGATGCCCGCCTCCACTGCCTTTTGGCCCGCGCGGCCAATCGCGGTTCCCTGATAAACCGAAGGAAGGAACGCGCTGCCGTAGTTGCGTGGGCCCCCGTTCGCGAGCGTCGGACTCAACGAAACAAACGCCGGCAGATTTTCGTTTTCCGAGCCAAGTCCGTAGGTCACCCACGAACCCATCGACGGGCGGACCTGATTGGTCGAACCGGTGTGCAGAAAGAGAGTCGCCGGGCCGTGCGCCACCCCATCGGTGTGCATCGAGCGGACGACGCAATAGTCGTCGGCGTGCTGCGCGATGTGTGGAAAGAGTTCGGACACCCATCGGCCACACTGGCCACGCTGCTTGAAGTCCCACATTGGCTTCATCACCCGCTGCGTCGCGCCGGCACCCGTTTTCGCAATGCTCCGCTGGTCGAGGAAGTCGAGCATCTGCCCGTCGCGCGCATAGAGCGTCGGCTTGTAGTCGAAACTATCGATCTGGCTCACCCCGCCGCCCATGAAGAGAAAAATCACGCGCTTGGCTCGCGGTGAAAAGTGGGCGGGGCGCACCGCGAGCGGATTCGATCCGGAACGCGCCGCCGCCTGAGCCGCAAGGCCGGCAAAGGCCAGATAGCCGAAGCCACACGCCAGTCTTTGCAACGCTTCGCGCCGGGAGAGATAAGAGGGATGATTCATGGGGTGGCGGTGGGGCAATCGGCAGCTCAGTTCAGGTAGCGAAAATCGACACAGGCAAAGAGCGACTGATGGAATTCCGTCCAGACTTCAAGCCGGCCTACCTCCCCGGCTCCCGCGCCGGCCGCCGCGCTGACAAATTGCAGAGCAAGTGCCCGCTCTCGATCTGTCGGTCGTCGGCCAAGCGAAACCAGGTAGGCGTCGTCAACCCGGGCCGCGTCATCCCGATCCACCAGACGCAACGTGCGCGTGGCGGCGAGCTTCGCCTGTTCAATCACAAAGGGATGGTTCATCAGGAACAATGCCTGCGGCGCAACCGTGGTCGCGGCCCGCTGGCCAATCGGGGCGTTGATGTCGGCGAAATCGAATACCTCGAAAAGCTCCAGACGGCGGTTGCGAAACGCCGGGGTGTAAACGCTCCGGCGCACGTCGGTAAAGACATAGCCGTATTCGCTCGCAGGGGGCGCGGCTTTCACACCGCCGAAATTGGGACCACCAAACGCCAGATCAAGCTGCCCGCTGGTCCACAGCATCGCGTCGCGAATCTGTTCCGCATCCAACCGCCGCCGGTTCGCGCGGGCAAAGAGACGATTGTCGGGGTCGATCTCGCCCGCGCCCGGCGCGCCGGTTGCGGCAAGTTGGTAGGTGCGTGACAGCATGACGGCGCGGACGAGCTTCTTAATTGACCAACCGTCGGCGACGAACTGCGTCGCCAGATAATCGAGCAGTTCCGGATGCGACGGGCGCTCGCCGGTGGTGCCAAAATTATCGATCGAACTCACGATTCCCGTCCCCGTGAGCCAGGCCCAAACCCGGTTCGTGATCACCCGGGAGGTCAGCGGATTTTCCGCGCTCGCGATCCAGTCGGCCAGTTCACGGCGGCCACTCGCATCAGCCGGGAACCGCGGCGCCTCGCTGCGCAGCGCCACCTGGAGAAAACCGCGCGGCACCTTCGCGCCGAGGCTGCGCGCCACCCCGCGGATCCGAATCTCCGTATCGCCGATTTCCCCCGTCGCCTCGCGCACGCTCATCGCCTGCATCCGCTGGGGACCACCGGCGTTCATTTTTTTCAACTCCGCTTCCAACCGCCGGAGTTCGGCCACACTTTTTCGATCCTCCCCCTTGTCCCCTTTGCCTGCCGCGATGCCGGGCCCAGCGGGGCCTTCCGCCTTTCCATCGACCGCGATGAGTTGCAGGGCGTCGACAATCACGAAGCCATCCGTCGCCAAATTGGAGACCAACACAAAGCCCGCGCCGTCCTTTTCGAAGCGAAATTGTCCGAGGCTGACGAAGTGTCCTCCCAACGGTGGCGTCTCCCGTTCGTTTACCACCACCGTGTCTTCCCCATCAGCGTGCAGAATCGTGACCGGCACATTGGAGGCGCGATTGGCCAGCGCGGTGTAGGCAAAGCGCACCTCATAGCGGCCAGACTGAGGAAACACCGGCGTAAACGTAACCGTCCGCTTTCCTTTGTCCTCGTTGTTGTCCGTCAGATATCCGCTGCCAAGATACGGGCCGACCGTGGTCGACGTTCCCCAGCCACCGACGATCTTCGCCTGCTGATCGTCGAGGACGATTCCTGGGAGTGATCCGATGGCCACGCCCTTTCCCTTCGCCGGCGTCTTCGTTGCGCCACGCAGTTTCGCGATGGCCTTTTCGAGCGCGGCCACCTTCGCCTCGTGCGCGGCGATTTCCTTCTCCGCCGCCTGCCCCATCGGGAGGGTCACGTCGACCCAGCGGGCGACGTTGTCAGTGTAATTGTACAACGTGTGCGTGCTGCGCAAAATTCCGGCGAGCCCGTAATAATCCTGGGTCGAAATCGGATCAAATTTATGATCGTGACACCGGGCGCAGCCGATGGTCATCCCAAGAAAGCCCTTGCCCAGCGTGTCGACTTGTTCGTCGACGATGTCCATCCGCAACTGATCCTTGTTCTGCTCCTCGTAATTGGTCGGCCCAAGGACGAGGAATGCCGTCGCGACCAATTGGCGGCGGCGATCCTCCGGAGAGGCGGCGGGCAGGAGATCGCCCGCCAGTTGCTCGCGGACAAACCGATCGAACGGCAGGTCGCGATTGAATGCGTCGATCACGTAGTCGCGATAGCGCCAGGCATCCTTGAACATGAGGGTGCGACCGCCGCCGCTCGATTCCGCAAAACGTGCGACATCGAGCCAGTGCCGCCCCCAACGCTCGCCGAAGTGCGGCGACGCGAGCATGGCGTCCACGACCCGCTCAAACGCATCCGGCCGCGAATCGCGCACGAAGGCGTCCATTTCCTCCGGTTTCGGCGGCAGCCCGAGTAAATCGAACGAGGCGCGGCGAAAGAGCGTGGCCCGATCCGCATCCGGAGCAGGTTTCAGCCCCTTCTCTTCCCACTTCGCGGCGACAAACCGATCAATTGCGGTTCGCGCCCAGGAGTGGTTCGCCAGGGGCTTTGGCTCCAGTGCCGCCGGCGGCACGAACGCCCAAAAACGACGCCCCTCCTCGAGCGTCAGGCCCACCTGTTTTTTTCGGACACTCGCCGTCGGCCCGACCGACGCCGGACCGGGCGCACCGCGCTTCACCCACTCCTCGAGCAACGCCACCTCTTCGCGCGGCAGGGCGGACTTCGGCGGCATCGCCTCAAACTCGAGTCCTGTGTAACGCACGGCTTTGATCAAGGGACTTTGGTCGGCATTGCCGGGAACCACCGCGGGGCCTGAGTCGCCACCGTGCATCCAGCCATCAAGGTGATCGAGGCGGAGCCCGGCCTTTTGTTTCTTGTCCGCCGAATGGCATTCGTAGCAGCGCTCCGCCAGCAGCGGGCGAATCTTCTTCTCAAAAAACTCCAAATCGCCCGGCTCGACTCCACGAGCGAATGCCGCGGTCAGCAGGAAGAAGCCGGCCAGCATATTTTTCGGGGGGAAGGATGTCATGAGGTCGCGTAAGAGGAGCCGGCGGCGAAACGGTGGGGACGGCCGTGGCACCCGCATCGAAGAGCAGCCGCTCCGGGAAATCAAGTACCCACGACGAGGTCCACCGGGAGAACAACCCCAAGGGCTTCGACCCGCGGTCCGCAGGACGAGTCTCCTTCCCGCTCGCAACCGCCCCCACTCTCTTGCCCTTCCGGGTAAATTTCGATTGTGAGGTCTCCACCCCAATGCCTCAGCCCCACCTCCCCTTGCTGCTGCCAGACCAAATCAACACCGGCACCTGGCTTGCCGGTTACTCGCTTGAGGCGCTGAAACGTCGCATGGCAACCGATCGGATCGTGCTGCCGATTTGCTCCCTGGGCACGCCTGCCACCGAGCTCGCAACCCTCGCGCCTCTGGTGCTGCCACCGCTTTACCACGAGGCTCTGGACACCGATCTAAAGTCCGCCCTCGTGGCCCAAGTTCGCCGCTGCTTTCCCTTTTTCGAAGGCACGCACGCGCGCGCGGAATTTCGCGGCACACTCGATGTCATCGAGCTGCCGCCGAGTCTTCCCACCCGCCCGGCGCAGGCGCCCCGAATCCTCGCCTTTGGCGTCGACACGACCATCGAGCAACACGGCCCTCATCTCCCACTCGCCACCGACACGATTCAAACCTACGCCGTCCTGCGGCAACTGGCGCGCGAGTACGACCGCCTCCTCATCGGACCGCCGCTCGACTACGGCCATCTGACATGGGGCCTGCCGTTTGGTCTGAGCATCGACCTCACCCCCACCCTGACCACCCGCTACATGCGTCGCTTCGCCGACGCGTTGATCGACTGGCTGGCTCCCGACGCCATGTACGTCGCCGACGTCCACGGCTCGCTGGTTCACCGGCAGGCAGTGCAAGAGGGCCTGAGGCAAAGTCGCTGTGCCCACTGGTCGTTTCGCTGGCTTCACGAGCCGCTCACGGAGTTCGCCAGTGATCGCGGCGACGCGCATGCGGGCGGAGTGGAGACCACGCTCGTCAATCACATCAATCCCGGACTCGTCGACGCCCGGTGGTGGCCAGACCGAATCGCCGACCTCGCGACGGCGCAAATGACCACCGCCGAAGCCATCGCACTCAGCCGCGATCTTCCCCAATTTATCGCGCGAGTCGAATCGCTTTCGGCCAACGGAATCGTTGGCGATGTGCACAACGCAGCCTCACTCGGTGCAACGAACCTCATGAACCGCATGCTCCGCGTCGCCCGACACGACATCGATGGCTTGCTCGCCCGGTCCAACGTGACCGAGTAGGGAACGGGCGGCGCACTCCGGCACTGTCACGGGTCCACCCATCCCGCGGCACATCCCGGGTTGACCTTCTTCGTCTTCAGAACCTTGCTCGCGCTCCCCACCGCGTTCCCAAAACGCCCAGCATTTGCTCCGCCCCAAAGAAATGTCTCCGCTCACTCTTTCCCGCCTCGCCTTCCTTGCCGTCGTTCCCGCCATCGCCTTCGGCCAGACGGTCGACACTAACAATCGCGCGTCGTCCACCGGCAGTGCGACCGCCCCGTCCACCTCAACCGGCGTGACAGTGCTGTCGCCCTTCGAGGTGACGAGCACCAAGGACGTCGGCTATCAGGCCGGCAACTCGATGTCGGGCAGCCGGCTCAACAGCAGCCTGAAGGACACGGCGGCGGCGGTCATGGTGTTCACGCCGGAATTTCTGTCCGACTTCGGCGCCACCTCGCTCGCGGACCTCGTGGGCTATGCGCCCAACATGCAGGTCGACATGCTCGACGCGTCGGCCGATGCCGGCACCTCGTTCCTCGGTGGCAGCGATTTGCGCGACACCCGCATCCGGGTCCGCGGGCTCTCCGCCAGCACCGCGCTCGATTTCTTCGAAACCGGAATCGCCGTCGACACCTACAACACCGAACGCCTGGAACTTTCTGGCGGGCCCAACTCGATCCTCTTCGGCTTCGGCTCACCGGGCGGCTTGGTCAACATCATGACCAAGCGCGCGCAGGTTGCCCGAAACCGCACATCACTCCGTTCCCAATTCGGCGAATGGAATCACCGGAGGTTCGAAGTCGATCACAACCAAGTGCTCATCCCGGGAAAGGTCGCGCTCCGCCTCAACGGCCTCCTCCAAAATTCCGGCGGCTGGCGCCGTTGGGACTACAACGACAGCAGCCGCGGCGCGATGTCGCTGCGCGTAAACCCGTGGGAAAAGACCGCCGTCGTCGTCAACTACGAGAACGGTCAGATGAAGTCCCACGTGACCCGGCCACTCAACGCGTTTGACTCGCTCGCGCTGTGGCAGGCCACCGGCTCGGCCACCATGAACGACGCCGCCTGGACCACCGCCAACCGCAGCGCCGGCATCAACCGCAACACCGCGGTGAAAAACATCTACGTCACGAACGGCAGCGGCGCCGCCCCATTCGTGCTGACAACCAAAAATGTCGCCAATTTTCGCCTCCTCGAAAGCACCTACGACGACCTCAACGTCGCGGCTGACCTGCGCGCCGGGCTCTCGATGGTTCCCGCGTCGCAGATTCCGTTCAAGTACAGCACCTATGGCCCGGGTGCGGGACGCGACACGAATTTCGATCGAGTCGTCGCCGCGATCGAGCAACGCCTCACCCCCACCCTGACGCTGGAACTTGCCTACAATCGCGAGCGCTCCAAGCAATGGGTCAAGGCTCCGGTCAATAACTCGGTCCTCTTCACCGGCGACCCCAACACGGTCATCCCCGATCCCACGGGCGGGGCGAACCCGGTGGCCAATCCCAATGTACGCTCCCTTTACCTCGAAAGCCGGTGGGTCATTGACCGCGGCCAGACGGGCTACGATGTCGCCCGGGCTTCGCTCGCCTGGGAACTCGACCTCGGCAAATTCGGCCGGCACAAGATGGCTGGAATGGCGGAGCACGGGAAGCTCAACGCCTTTCGCTACCCAGGCGTCGAAATTCTTGTCGATCCCAACGGCGTCCCGATCGGCAACCCCGCGCTGCCGGAAAATGCCGCGAATTTCGTCTTCCGACGCCAGTATGTCACGCCGGGCAATTTCGACACCTACTTTGTCGGCAAGGGCACCGACGACTTCACCGTCGTGCGCGACGGCAAGACGTACCACAACACCTTCATCAACTCGAGCGTGGCGGGCGGCTTCATCGGCCGCACCGTCGACACGCTGCTCGCGGCGACCCAGAGTTCGTTCTTCGACTCGCGCGTGGTGATCACAGCCGGAATTCGCGGTGATCGCATCCGGTTCGATCAGCACGGCGACACCCGCCTGTCGGCCGACGATCCCGATGTCCGCGCCGGCCGCGCGATCCAAAACACCGTCAAGTTCACTTCCGAAGTTGTCGACCAGACGGAGTTCAAGCCCGTCACGAGCACCCTCGGCGGAGTCTTCCACGTGACGAAATTGTTTTCCGTCTTCTACAACCACGCCAACAACAACTCCCAGCCGCCGCTCAATGCCCGGGTGCTCCCGGACGAAAAACTCCCCCCGCCCTTCGACGGCCTGAGCGACGACTACGGCTTCATGCTCAACCTGCTCGACGGGAAAGTGTTTCTCCGTGCCACCGCTTTCCAGACGTCGCAGAAAAAATCGAGCGGCGGCACGTTCGCCATCGGGCTCAATTCCGGCGACAACAACCTCGTCGCCCCCAGCACGCGCATCCTCGACACGCTGCTCGCCGCGCGGCGCATTACCGCGGCCGAGTACACCGAGCACCTGATCGGGGACGAGGCCAACCTCACCGGCACCTCCGACATCGTGAACCGCGGCTACGAGCTTTCCACCTGGTTCAACGTCACCAAGAACTTCACGGCGGTGCTCAATTTTTCCTACACGAAAACCGACCGCTCCTCGGTCGTCCCGGAGTTCGAAGGCTGGTTCGACCGGGAGAAAGCGTTCTGGCACCGGGTCGCTGGCTCGGGCTCACTCGTCAACTCGGCCTCGGGTTCGACGATCGATCAGGAGGCGGCTTCGCTCCAGCGCGTCGTCGAGGGCATCCGTGAGTTCTACAATTTCGGATACGGCGAACGTCCCTACAAGGGCAACGTGAGCGGCCGCTACACCGTTACCGAGGGTAGACTCCGTGGCGCCTACTTCGGCAGCGGCATCCGCTGGCAGGGCACCTCCATGCTGGGCCGCGCCTACCTGGGCCGCGCCGCCAACGGCAACCGGAGCTTTGGCGCGACGTATTACGGTCCCGAGGATTTCAAGATGGACGCGTTTGCCGGCTACCGGCGCAAGCTGAACATCGGCCGTTTGGGCACTGACTTCACGGTGCAGCTGAATGTGACCAACCTGACCGACGAGGACACAGTGATGCCGCTGCGGTACAATAATTTCAAATCAGGGTACACGCGCGTCCTTCTCTTCGAGCCGAGGAAGTTCCGCCTGACGATGGGCCTGGGATTCTGACCGGTTGAAATCCCGGTGGACCTAAACGCCGGGTTTGGGCGACGCGACCGACTCACCGCGGATGAACTCCGGCATAATGAGGCTCGCCCGTTGCGTCACGGCACTGCCTTCAAGCAGTTCAAGCACGGGCCGGAGCAGTGTCTTCGCGATCAGATGCGGACTCACGACATAGCGCGCCGGCATGGGTACGACAAATGACAGAAACGGATCGTCGTCGCGGGAAATCATCGAGATTTCTCCCGGGATTTGTACGCCGCTCTGCGCCAACCGGCTCGCTACGGCTAGATAGTAGTTCGGATGCACGACAAAAAGAGCCGTGGGCCGGGGCTGGAGCTTAAGAATACGGCGAACCGCATGCGTGAGGCTCGCCACCGTTTCATCGTGGTTAATCACCACGGCATCCGCATCGGTGTGACGAGATTGTCGCACTCCCTCAAGAAAGCCGGCCTCGCTTTCCAAGTCGCCCGCCCGGGAAGATTTCTGCGTCAGCATCGCGAGCCGGCGGTGCCCGAGTCCCAGCAAAACTCCGGCGGCGTGCCGGCAGGTGGCGCGATGATCGAGGTCGCGAAACGGCAGATCGATCCCGGGATAGGTCGAGCCGGCCAGAATGCAGGGAATCTCGTTGCGACTGAACCATCGTTGCACGTTCTCTCCCGCCAGCATCAGAATCCAACAGCTGTGCGGATTGCGCGACACCAGTCGCTGCAGCGCCGGCCCCGGGTGGGCCGAGAAATAATGATGCCCGTGAAACACCCGCAGCCGCATCCCGCGCTCACTGAGCAGCGCCCGCATGTCGTCAATCCAAAGACTCTGCATCGGCCGCAAGCGCTCGACCGGATCCGGCGTGAGCAGGGCCACATCGCGGGGCAACGCACGTGCGGCTTTCGGTTTCTGGCGAACGAGGATCTGGTTGCCCGCGCCGTGCACGGGACGGATCCGCCCCTCGTGTTTCAGGTGGGCGAGCGCCGCCCGCAGCGTGTTGCGGCTGACCTGCAGCAATTCACACAGCGAACGCTCGCTGGGCAGCCAATCGCGCCACTCACCCTGCTCAATCTGCGCATTGAGAAAAATGACGGTCTGGGCGACCAGCGACTGGCGTTGGGGCAGGCTATGCGACGGCACGGCATCAACACGTGCGAAACGCGACGGAAAATCGAGCCGCAAAAACTTTCTCAGACTGTTGGTGGCTTCGGCAGGAGTTTCGCCACCACCACCAGGAGCCCCACCACGACAAGCGCGAGGACACCCCAGAATAAAATTCCGGCACGCGAGCCCGACAGGGAGATGCCGTGGGTGCGGTCGGAACGCGTCGCCTCTTCGGCGCCGAGCGCGGCGATTGATTTTTCCGCGGTTAGAATCTGCCGGGCGACGAGTGCGAGATCGTAACGCGGTGCGGCCGCAGTCCGGTTGCCATAATGGAGGGAAATCACGTCCGCTTTCTCCTGACCAGAAACCGCCGCGTCCGATTTGAACAGCAAACGCGCGACGGGATACGAGGCCTGAACCGATGAGAGAACGATCGGCGGGTTGTCTCCGTCATCGGTCTCAAGATAGACGACGTCCGTCGCGGGCGGAGAACTTAGGTTCAGCGCAAGCGGACGCGCCTCGCCGGGCGCGTGACTCCACGAGGCCCAGGCCAGTGCACGTTCAACCGTTTCTCCGCGACGTTCGTCCGTAACGCGTTCAAAGAGACGAAACTGGCGCTGAAAGAGCGCCGTGGGCGAAGCCAGGCTGAGGCGGGTAATCGGCAGCGCCGCGCGCGGAAGTTTGATCTGCCAGCGACTGACATGGGGGCGTTTGGGATCGCCCGCCGGGGAAATCCCGAGAGCTGTGGAACGCTGCAAGGCCGGCCGTTCGAGGAGGTATGGCACCTGTGCTCCTGCCCGCGAGAGACGCAAATCGGAAAATCCGGCCTGCGCGTGGGCGAGCACATCGAGGTCGAGTTCGAGTTGTTGCACCCCGCCGGCCGCAAGACGTACCGGCTTGCGAAACGCCCACGGCGCAGGGTCAAACGCGGCCCCTTGCAACGGCGTGTCAGCCAGCGCTTCGGTCGACTTGTAACCAGGATTTGGCTGCACTGGTCCGGGGACAAGCGGACTTGGCGGCGTGTCCCGCAGCGCGGTCGCGAGGGTGGCCAGATCGTAACGCGGCGCGGGAACCTGAGCATTACCCGTGAGGACCGAATAGCTGCCGGCCTCGGCAGCGCGAAACACAAGCCACACCGGATGCTGGCGTGCGACGACGCGATCAATTGAGAGCGGAGGACTGTCACCGTTGGCGACATGAATGAAGAGTTCACGCGACGGCGCCGTGAAATGAACCGGCACCTCCCCTTGTGCGGTGGCCGGCATGCCTTCGGCGGCCACACGCCAAATCTGGCCGGACGCGAGGGTGCGTTCAACCGGCGACTCTTCGGCCAGTTCGCGGACCGAGAATCGGACCGCGCGCGCAAAGAGCGGCTCGGTGGTTTCAAACTCGATGGACGCAAGCGGCACGTTGGCTCCGCCGAGATCCAGGGTAAGTACCGACTCGCCGGCAAACTCGTCCCGACGCACCACGCGCGCTGAAATCGGAACGGTGACATCGGGCGGCGTGGAACCCGCGAGTTGCAGGACCGCTCCGGAGAACGCCACGGGGCGCGTACCGGCGTCGTTGACCGTTATCCGCACCTGAGCGGCACTTTTCCGCTGAAGATCGAGGCGTAGTTGCTCCGCCCCGAATTGCCGGAATATCGCGGTGCCGTTCGCGACGGTTTCCCAGCGTTCGCCGTCGCGGGAGACCTCAACCCTCACCGACTTCAGGAAACTCGGCGCAGGCGTGCTCAGCGTAACAAACTCAATCGGAGTGGACGTGCCGGTTTCCAGGACCAGCTGCGTTGCAGAGTCAGATAGAATCGCCGTAAACGAGGCCGGACGGCGCGACACCGCAGGCTGGGCCGGAGACGGCAGTGTAAAAACAAACGGCACCTCGCGACCCGCCGGATCAACCAACCGCAAGTCCTCGAGACCAGGACGGGCAAGTCCCAGCGTCTCTGGGGGCAGCGCAATCTTCAGGACTCCGGGGCGATCGATCGCGAGCACCTGGCGGGTTTTCCACGCGACTTCCTCGAGCGCACGCGCAGAAGCACATAATACGAACAGGGCGGCCATCACCGCGGCGACCAGGTCACGGCTTGGGTGGTGCAGATTTTTCATCGGGCGGAAGGAAACGCTGGTAGGCAAACGATGCGAGGGTCGCGATGACAGCGACGGCGAAAAGCGCGCCAATCCGATAGAGCGCACCCAACTGCACGAGGTCGTGAAAGAAGAGCTTGAGCAACGCGACGCTCAGCAGCGCGATCGCGGCGTAGCGCCCGGCGCGGGTCTTTTTCCAGATTCCCATGAGCAGCAGTCCCAGTGCGAAGAGCGCCCACGCGATGGTGTAACTCATATCGCGCCCAAAGTGACCAGAAAACTGGAACGTGAGCACCCGCCGGCCGGGCTCGCTGAAAAAGTCGGCGATCTCGATGTTGACGAGCAGGAACGCGAGGATGGTGCCAAGGCTGTTGAACAGGGCCGGGCCGTTGATGCCAACCACCCGGTCGCGCGGCGGCGCCAGCAGATGCGCACCGGCGAAGAGACATCCGGTCACCGTGCCGAAGCTGTAAAGGTACCAGTTGAAAATCGCAGTGTCGCTCCGCGCATGATACCGGAATACCGCGGGATTCAGCCCAAGCCGGGCAAAGGCCGTCACCAGCAACACCGCTCCAACCACCCGAAGACCGGCGTGAGGCACACGGTGATAGAGCCATAGCAGCGCCGCACCTTCAAGCGCCCATCCGAGGGTGAGCCACTGCCGCTCGAATTGGATCGGGAACACCAGCGTGATGAAAAAAAGCGTCACGCCACCAAAGAACGCGAGCTGGTTCAGCCGGGCGCGTTCACTGACTGTCGTGCCGCGCAAAAGGGCAAAGAGTCCGGCCAGCGGTGCAATCGCAAAAAGCACTGGCACACCGCCGGGAAAATCGTTGGGCCACGCCGCGACCACCAGACGATACACCAACGGAAACTGCGCGACGCCCGTGAGCGCGGCCACGGCCCATGGTCCGGTTGTCCCGGCAAAACGTCGGCGAAAAACAAAGGGAAAGGCAGTGAAGACCGCATAAAAGACGAAATACCAGCCGAGCGGCAGGGCCGCGCTCTCGACCGAGAAACCCCGCGCCCGCCACGAATACTCAAGGCCGACCACTCCTGCCAAGGCACACGCCGGCAGCCACTCCAATGTCAGGATCACTGACAGCCCAAGCGCCAACACCGTCAGCAGGAGCGCCAAACCAAAGATCGGCGAGGGATTGGCGAGTGTCAGCCGTGCCGTCATCATGATCAGCAACAAAAACGGCAGCAGCGCGGAAAAGGCGGGAATCTGCGCCTGGACGCCACCGAAAGTGGCTGGCAACACCGAAGCAATCCCGGACATGCGATCCCCCAGCCGTCGGATCAGAAAGATTCCAGCCCCAAAAAACAACACGGCGAATCCGCCGACGACCAAAATCATCGCCGGACCAACACTCATGGTCGCGGGAAGATGAAAAATCCAAGCACCCGTTGCCACCAGCGTCAGCAAGAGCACAACCCCGACAGCGGCAATCGAAGCGGTGATGACCGCGAGCCCGATCGCCAACAGATCGACCAGCAGCACGCACGGCCAGAAAATGATTGAGAGCCCCTCGAGTTTGAAGAGCGGGAACAACATGAGCACCAGCGCCAGCGGGGGAAACAACTGACTCCACCACGTGGGTGCGGCGGCGGCCCGGTGACGTTCCAGCAGGAGCGGGAACGCCGTGTGAAGGACGGCGTGGAGCAGGTAAACTCCGAGCGCCCACGGCAGGAACTCCGCGGTGAGACGGTTGCCGGTCCAGACAGCCAGTAACGCAAATACCGTCAGGCCGGCGACCAGGTGCAGCCGGGGCGATTCGTCGTCGAACCATGCCAATGCCAACAGGCAAACGTCGGCCAGCAGGATGAACGTGAACAGCAGTCCCGGCCGTGCGGCGACCTCCGCGTGGGCGATAAAGAAAAACGCGAAACAAAACGCCAGCAAGGCAAGGCCGGCCGCCGACCAGGTTATTTCCGTTGCGCCGCGCTGGAAGCGGCGCGCGACAAAAAACACCGCCAGAAAGAGCACGCAAAATCCTAGGCATACCCCCATGGCCGTTGGAGCCAGCCCGGCGGTGAAGATCTTCCCCAGCCAGCCAACCTGTACGACAGCCACCGCAATTGCAGCGGCCGCAACGAGCCGCGGGCGTTCCTCAAACCAGGCGAGAACGAAAAGAATCAACGTCGCCGAGAGTACGAACCCGTAAAACCATCCCACGTGGTCGGCGCAAATTTCCCGGTAGCCCAGGAAAAACAGCGCGAAACCAAATGCGACGAACGGCATCGCGATCGCCGACCAGGCAATCTCTTCCGAACGGCGGTCAAAACGCCGCGCCGCAAAATAGGTGGCGAGAAAGAACGCGCAGAAGCCGAGGCACACGCCCATCGTCGTCGGGGCCATCGCCGGAACAAAAATCTCCGCGCCCCATTTGGAAAGGAGCACGGCGGTCCCTGCCGCCGCCAGCGCGACAAGCCAGGACATCCGCTCAAACCAGGCGACGGCCAAGAGGCACATGTTGGCCAGCAGTACAAAAGAGAATAACAGCCCCATTCGGGTCCCCACCGCCGGGAACCCGATGAAATAGAGCCCGAAGCCGTAGCACACGGCGGCCATTGCCACGGCCGACCACGTCAATTCCGGCACACTGCGCTCCCGACGCCGGGCAAAGATCGTCGCACCGAGGAACAGCGCGGCAAATCCCAAGCAGACGACAATCGCGATGCCCGCCTTCTCTTCGTTGAAAAATTTACCCGCCCAGCCGATCTGCATCGCAACCGTGCCCACCGCACCGAGCGGCACGAGGTAATGCCATCGGCGGTGCATCGCCACCGCGACCAAGCCCAGGTCGAGCAGGGCGATGTAACCGAACAGTCCCAGAGGATTGTCCTGTCCGGACCCGACCAACACCGGCGTCAGAAATCCGCCCAACATACCCAGAATTGCGATCACCTGCGCGTCGAGCCGCACCGCCAGCAGGAACGCGGCGGCGGTGATCAGCACCATGAGCAAAAACGTCGGAACCGGCCCGAAAGATTCAAAGTGGTAAATCGAGCGGCACGCAAAGGTGACCGTGTAAAGACAGACAATTCCCGTCGCGATTAGCGTTTGCGCGGTGATGGCATAACGCAGCCGGTCGATTCTTAGCCCACCGATCACCAAGCAGATGGAGATCAGAAATCCGATCGCCACGCGCACGGCCGGCGGGATCAGGTCGTGATCGAAGGAGTATTTGACGAAGAAGCCCACCGCGAGGAGCGCGGCCAATCCACCGAGCCACGCAAACAACTTGGCCCCCATGAATTGCTCCCAATTGATCGCGGGAATCATCGGCTCCCGGCGGGGCGACGGCTCAGGTTCAGGAGACGGCACTGGCAACGCGGGAGGCTCTACCTCGGCGGTCGGCGCAGGCTGCGCGGAAACATCCGCGGCAAGAAGAGCTGGCGCCGGGTCGTAGGATGGCGGAATGGGCGGTGGCGTCGGCGGCTCCACCGCTGGAGGTATCTCTACCGTCGGCTCGGGAGGCAGCGAGGTGGACCTCACTTGCGACTGTTCGGGCACCGCAGTCAGAGGAGCCGCCGTCGCGGGTTCACGAACGACATCCGGTATCGTCGCGACGGGTTCGGGTGTCGGACTAAGCGGAGGGACAGACTCAACGGGCTGCGAGGCGGTGACCGTCCGCAGGCTGGACAGCTGCTCAAGCTTTGCCCTGACCTCCGCCAATTCCGTCTGCAGCTCATTGCTCTGCTCCCGCTGGAGACGAAGCCGTTCGCTCAGCGAATTGATCCTTCCAATCACCCAGATCGGAAAAATCACGAATAGCAGAAAAAGCAGTAGTCCGAAAATAAATCCCATGTCGTGCGGGGCGCGATTCAGGTTGATGCGCCGTCCTGCCCTCAAAGGCAAGACCGGCACCGGTTCAGATCAAGGTGGGCGAACCTGTTTCGGGGGAGGTTGAGCACGGGTCGCAATCCTGTCCCGACCGCCCGACAGCCTGGTTGCCCTGCAATCGTATGAACGCGTGGTTGAATGTGAGTGTTGCCATGATCCGAACTGAACGCGTCGGACAATGCGAGATGCCATGATGAAACCGATCACACCCGCACGACGGGATACGGCCGCCATCCGTCCAACGCGCGGCACGCGTCGCCTACGGATACAACAGGAATGCCTCGCGCACGCGCGCAAACTCCGCGAGCCCGGCGCCAAAGCCTGCCACGATCTGTCCGACAGTATCTCCGCGCTCCATCGCGACGCGCACGGTCGACGTCCCCATCACCTTGTCGAAATAATCTGCATGCAACTCCAGCTTCTCTCCGTACCTACGCCGAATCATCTGGAGCACGGCAAGCGTTGTGGCCACCGGTCGAAATGCACCGCGGTCCACCACGTGCAGCTGGCAACCTCCGCAGCGTTCACCGGTAAATTTTGAAAATGTCGGGGTGAACCACGCCTCGCGAAACGTCACTCCGGGCTGGGCCAGCGCATTGAGTTCGCGCGCGAGCACGTACCCGTCAATCCACGGTGCCCCAAACAATTCAAAAGGCCGGGTCGTGCCACGACCCTCCGAGAGGTTCGTGCCTTCGAGTATCACCTGGCCCGGATAAACCGCGGCCGTGTCGGGCGTCGGTAGGTTCGGCGATGGCAACACCCACGGCAACCCGGTCGCGTCGTACCAATTCTCCCGCCGCCAGCCTTCCATCGGCACCACCGTGAGATCGGCCGGTCGAGGGAGGAACCTGCCATTGAAGAGCCGGGCCAGTTCGCCCGCAGTTAACCCGTGGCGGAGTGGAACCGGGTAGAGGCCGATGAACGAGCTGTGCTGCGGATATTCCAGGATCGGGCCCTCCATCGTGAGTCCGTTGATCGGATTGGGCCGGTCGAGCACGACAAACGGGATGCCCGCCTCCGCCGCGGCCTGCATGGCGTACGCCATCGTCGCCACGTACGTGTAGACCCGTGTGCCGACATCCTGAAGGTCGAACACCATCACCTCGACGGCCTGCAGCATTTCCCGTTCGACGCGCTTGCCGGTATGCTGCGTGTCAAATGTCCGCATGTACTCATCGATCCGCGTGAGCATGTCGGCCGGCGGCTTTTGCGACTGCCCGTAGAGACTGAACACCGGCAGGCGAAGCTGTTCGTCAAAATAAAACGGCACATACTCGCCCGCCTGGGCGTTGCCCCGCACGCCGTGCTCGGGACCGTACAGCGCAGTGAGCCGGAGTTGCGGATGAGAGCGAAAGCGCTCGATGACACTCCGCAGGGAGGCGTCGACCCCGGTGGGATTGGTGATGAGACCGATGCGTTTGCCGCGCAAGAGTTCGAGCGGACTCTCGAAAAGAACGTCGACGCCGAGCTTCATGCCGTGGCGACCGCGTTCAACATCTCACCGTCTTCCGCTTGGGGGCAACCGGAGCGCCCCGCCGGGATTTCAGGATGTAGCTTTCGGCATCCGGGACCCGACACGCCGTATCCCCCATGTCGACCTCCACCTTCCCGATCTGGCGCGCAGTCGCGATCGCCATTTTCCCGAGGGCCGCCACGTAGGTCCCGCACATGATTACATACTCGTTCATCGCATACCGGACGTCCTCAGGAGCGGCGGAAAGCGTCCTCGCCACCCGATCCAGGAGTGACGAATAGGTCGTCCGGTCCAGCCGTTCGTCGGGCACAACGGCAGCGATCGCTCCCAACGTCCGCCAACCTGACACCGCCACGCCTTCCTTGGGCGATTCGATCCATTTCAACGCAAGGGCAAACCCGTCGGGATGCTCCGATGCGACCCACGGTACGATCGTGCCCGACACCATGCTCCACGAGGCGCGCTCGGCCCACGATTGCAGTTGGGCGGCCGTCATCTTTCGGCCATCCGCCACGAGACCCGCCAAGTACTGCGCGTCCCCGTTTCCGGTGGCGTAGAGCTGCAATGCGAGCACCTGGTCGCCCCGGATTTTCTTCTGTATGACTTTGAGGTCGGCGACCTTCACTCCAAAGAATGGCTCCTTCGCGCCGTGCTTCGCAAAGATGCGCTTTGTCGACTCGCTGCCCTTCGCGGCCAATTCGGCCATCGTCTGTTCGAGCGTCATGGCGGAAGCCGCAGCCCTTACTCCGCGGGTTTTCGGGACGGCGCCGAAGCGGACTCATTGTTCTCCCAGGTGACATTGTACCAACCGATGAACATCTCGTCGAACGACTGCTCGCCCCAGCGAATCGTCTTCTTCGGATCGGGGTTGGAAGGATTGCGCGCGGAGTTGTCGAAACTGCCGCTCAGCACCGCCCACGTGCCCGGAACGATTGGGCGCGGTTTGGCGAGCGCATAGGTGAGCTGCCAGTTGAAGTCGTAGCGCGGAATCGACGCGATCACCTCGCGTTTCCCATCCGGCGACAGGGTCTCGAATTTCATCGTGCGTCCGCGCAGGTGCATGTGGGGAGTCACACTATGCAGCGTGGCGCCTTTCTTGAAACCGTACATCGCCTGCACTTCCGCCATCGCATCGCCCGGCCGAATCTCAAAGGAGCCATTCATCACCGGAACGCTCTCGTAACGCAGGGGAGGTTTCTCCTTGAGGAGATAAAGTCCGATCTCGGTCTGGTCCGTTTGCGGCGAACCGTTGGTCGTGTAGTGCATCTCAATATCGAACCGGGCGTTCGGCGGCAGACGTTTGCCGGATCCCGCCGTATATTTTCCGAGTATCGCGCCCGGGGCCCAGCCGACGAACATCTCGTTCGATCCGGTGTGATCCTTTTGCCCGTTTTCCTTGATTCGGCCAATCACATGATGGACGACCTTGAGGTTGCCCGGCCGCACCCAGACGGCGCCCACCCACGCCTCGGCGGGATTGCCGGCGCGCACCTCGATGTGCCGATAGTCCAGGATTCCGGTGGCGGGAATGTTCTGCACGACTGGCAGGCGCAGGATGATGTCCGGCTGGCCGAGCGGCCATTCGGGCGCCGGCGGGACCTTGAGCGTCGGCAGGGGATCATCGCCCTCGCCGCGCGGCGCACCTTGCTTCACCCACCGCAACAGCGTCTGCGCGTCGCTCACCTTGAGTGAGGTGTCGTTGGCAAATTTCCCATAAGCCGGGTCGGCGTCCCACGGCGGCATGCGCCGGGAGAGGATGACTTCCTCGATCATCGACGCCATGCTCTTGACCTTTTTGTGGCTGCTCATCGCCCACGAGCCGATGTTGCCGGGGCTGTGGCAGCTCACGCAGTTCTTTTCGAGAATGGGCGCGACGTGCTTCGCGTAGGAGACCGGCGCGTCATCCGGGCCTTCGCCGCCGTCGAACGTAATCACACAGCCCCGGGCCACCGTCTTCGCCTTCGCGACGGATTTTCCGGCGAGAAACTCGTTCAGCGCGGCCTCGAGGTATCGTTCGGTGGCGTCGGGTTTCTGCGCCCCCTCAACCATCTGATCGTCGATCGCGCCACGGTAGAAAACCGTCCAGTCCTTCGTGCTGATCGCCACCGCTTCGCCGGTGCGGGTGGCGCCGAGATGCCGCGCCACACCCTGCGTGTCATCCTTGAGTACGGGAAGATAGGGCGTCTTCAGCTCCTTCATCTCCTTCGTGATGCTGGCGCGGTCGTCACCGGAACTGGAGTTGACCATGAGTACGCTCACCCCACGGCTGGCATAGAGGTCGCGCAGGGTGTTGAGTTTCGAGGCGCTCTGGCGCGCCACCGGGCAACCGTTCGCGGTGAAAAACAACACCACCGCGCTACCCTCCATCCGGCGGAGCTCATGCAGGCGACCGCGTTGGTCGAAGAGGGCAAAGTTCGAAACCTCGCCCGAGGGCGCGGCCGAAACAGCATGGCCGGCGAGTGAACCGAAAACGGACAGGACAAGGGACAGACGGAGAAGTGATCGCATGGGACGGGTGGGAATGCGACCGACGATGGGAGAACCCACGTCGGCACGAAATGCAAAAGATCAGGAGCGCAATCCGTAAATTCGCAGTCGAATATCCGCATCCCGCCGCACCCAGCCGCAGCGAACGCCCCTCCACGCCCGGCTAGCAGCCTGTCGGACTTAGGAAGTCCGATCTGGGGCAAACGAATGTTGGCCGAACGGAACCGACAGGCTGCTAAATGAAAATGCCTGGGGCATTTTCGCGGATCGTGTGCCGGTCTGTTCGAAATATATTTGTAATAAGATGACA
>CANJIU010000015.1 GCA_947474365.1 Opitutia bacterium
ATGTCATCTTATTACAAATATATTTCGAACAGACCGGCACACGATCCGCGAAAATGCCGCAGGCATTTTCATTTAGCAGCCTGTCGGTTCCGTTCGGCCAACATTCGTTTGCCCCAGATCGGACTTCCTAAGTCCGACAGGCTGCTAGCCCGTCTTTCGTGAACGCACTGCGCCAGGGACTATCCGTTTCCATTCAAAGTCCGTCGTCGCTGACTGCGGCGCTGGCCCTCGCTGCGCTCGTGCCGGCGGTGGGCGTGCTGGGGTTCATGTCGGTTGCGATGCGCAACGAGCGGCTCGCGGTGCAGGAGCGGCTCACGGCGGTTTACGCGAATCACCTCACCTCGGCGCAGCAGCGCGTGGCGGCGTTCGGGCGCGAGCGGCAGGCGGCGCTGCAAGTGCACGCGGGTGGCGCGCCGGCGGCGACGTTCGCGGCGATTGTGCGGGCGAAGCTCGCGGACGGCGTGATCGTGACCGATGTCTCGGGGAAGGTGCTTTATCCTTCCTCGGAGGAGGCGGCGGGTGCGGGGATGCGCGGCGAAGAAGGCGCCGACTGGGCGCGAGCGCGGGAGTTGGAGTTTCAGAAGAACGATTGGGTGGGCGCGGCGGAAAGTTATGGGCGCATCGCGGAGTCGAGCGGCGAGGCGACTTCGCGGGCGCGGGCGATGCAAGCGCAGGCGGCGTGCTGGCTGAAAACCGGCGAGACGGAGCGCGCGCTCGAGCCGCTGGCGGAACTCGCTGGAGATGCCAGCCTGCGGCACGCGATGAGCGCGTACGGCACGTTGGTCGCGCTGGACGCGCAACTGTTGATTTTGAAAACGCTGGGAAGGACGGATAGTGGCGTCACCGCTGCGGTTTCAGAACAAAACGCGACGAGGGCGTCGCGTCCGCAGGAGGTGCTCAATGCCTTGGTCGCGCGGTTGAACGATTATGCGGATGCCCGACTGCCGGCGGGCCAGCGGCGATTCCTGATGACCGAAGTGCAGGCGCTTGCGGCGACGCCGAATCTTTTTCCCACCCTGGCGGCGGAGAATCTCGCGGCTGATTACCTCGAGCACGACCCGGCGCCGCCGGCGACAGCCACCAACACGCTGCGTTTGGTCGCTGCGAGCGCCGGTGAACGAATCGCTGACCACTCGCTTGCGCTCGCGGCTACGGGCGGCGCGAAGGTGTGGCGGTTGCCGAGCGCCGACGGCGCGGTTGTCGCACTGTGGCGCGAGGATCGGTTGCGCAAAGAACTGGCGACGCAATTCGATGCGCTCGCGCTGCCCGATGTGCGTGTGAGCCTGCTGGCGCCGGGTGAAGCGGCGGCGCCCGCGCTGAAAATGCCTGTGCCGTCGCAGGACGCGGGCGATCTTTTCCCGGGCTGGCGGCTGGCGCTGAGTTTCCGCGACGGCGATCCAATGGCGGAGGCGTTGGTGCGGCAGGCGCGGTTCTATCTTTGGATCGGCGGAGGCGTAGTCGCGATCATCGGTTTGCTGTCGGTGATGGTCGCGCGCTACGTGGCCGCTCAGGTGCGGCTCGCTCGGATCAAGGACGAGCTGGTTTCCACCGTGTCACACGAGCTGAAGACGCCGCTCGCTTCGATGCGGGCGTTGCTCGATACAGTGTCGGCGGGACGGTATCGGGATGCGGCGCAGATGCAACGCTACCTGCAGCTGGCCACCAAGGAAAACCTGCGGCTCAGCCACCTCATTGAGAATTTTCTGGTGTTCTCTCGGCTGGAGCGCGGCCGGCAGCAATTTCGTTTCACGACGCTGGCGCCGGAGGAAATCCTGCGGATGGCACTCGATGCTCTCGGTGAGAAACTGACTACGCCGCTCTGCCACCTCATCACGAATTCCGCACCTGACCTGCCGGCGATCCGGGGCGATGCCGACGCGCTGTCTACTGTTCTCGTCAACCTACTCGACAACGCCTACAAGTACACGAATGGCGAAAAACGGATCGCGGTGAACATTTATGCCGAAGCCGGGCAGGTGATTTTTGCGGTGGCGGACAACGGCATCGGCATCGCGCCGGACGAGCAGTCGCGAATTTTCGATCGCTTCTACCAGATCGACCAAAGCCTGACGCGCCAGCGGGGCGGATGCGGTTTGGGCCTCAGCATCGTGCAGTCCATCGTCCGGGCGCACGGCGGATCGGTGGACTTGAGTAGCGCCCCGGGGCAGGGCAGTACCTTCCGGGTGCGACTTCCCGTCGAAACGCTCGACGTTCAATCTTCAGCGCCTATCACCTCAGTTGGCGCCGGAAATCGGAGGACCGAAACGTGAGCGTTGAGAGTTCAGCGTTGAACGTTGCGCGTTCCGGCAACGCCGGCCGGATTCTCATCATTGAGGACGACCCGACGATGCAGGAGATCCTGCGGGACAACTTCGAGTTTAGCGGGGCGACCGTGCAGGTCGCGGCCGATGGGAGGACCGGGCTCAAGGCGGTCCTGGCGTGGCAGCCGGATCTCATCCTGCTCGATATCATGCTGCCGGGGATCAACGGATTTGATTTGTGCCGCCGGATTCGCCGCGAGGGCCTCACTACTCCGATCATCATGCTCACGGCGAAGAGTCAGGAATCGGACATCGTGCTGGGACTCAACCTGGGCGCCGATGACTACGTTACCAAACCGTTCAGTATCGAGGTGCTGCTGGCGCGTGTCACGACCTGCCTGCGACGCCGGCGACAGCCCCTGGGAGCGGTGGTGATGTTCGGGGAATGCCAATTTGATCGGACGGCCCTCAAACTTTCTCGCGGCAGCGTGGAAGTCATCCTGACGCCGAAGGAACTCCGCCTACTTGATTTTTTTGTGCGCAATGCCGGCCGGGTACTGACCCGCCAGACGATTTTGGACGGGGTGTGGGGTGACGAAGTGATCGTGACGGAGCGGAGCGTCGATCGCTGTATCAAGACGCTTCGAACCAAGATCGAACCGGAGCCGCCCCAAGGCCGGTTCATCAAGACGCTACGCGACGTCGGCTATCGGTTCGATCTGCCGTAGCGGGAAAAATTAAGCTGAGAGCGTAGAGTCATGTGCTGAGAGCAACACCCTCCGGAGAAGGGCGAGTCAAAGGGTGAACTTCGTTTTCAACCTGGCCCGCAGGCGAGTCTGTTCGGGAGATTTGGCTCTATGCTCTCGACTGCGTGGTCGCGCGGCTCACATCCCCGGAAAGCCGCCGCCCTTGCCGCGCATCGCCTCCATCTGGCGCATCATCTTTTTTCCGCCGCCGCCCTTCATCATCTTCATCATCTGCTGCATTTGCTGAAACTGCTTCAGCAGCTGGTTGACCTCGACGATTTTTACGCCGGCGCCGTCGGCGATTCGCTTGCGGCGGCTGCCATTGAGGATGTCGGGCTTCTTGCGCTCCTGCTTCGTCATCGACTTGATGATCGCCTCGGTGCGGTCCATTTGTTTGTCCGCGCCCGCGGGCAGTTGCACGCCGCTCATGCCGGGCATCATCCCGAGGATGCTCTGCATCGAGCCGAGTTTCTTCACCTGCTGCATCTGCGCGAGGAAGTCCTCCAAATCGAACTCCGCCTTGCGCATCTTCTCCGCCATCTTCTCGGCGTCCTTCTGATCGATGGTCTCCTGCGCGCGCTCAACCAACGACACGACATCGCCCATCCCGAGGATGCGTGACGCCAGCCGGTCCGGGTGAAACGTCTCGAAGTCGCCCGTCTTTTCGCCGGTGCCGATGAACTTGATCGGCACGCCCGTGACACTCTTGATCGACAGCGCCGCGCCACCCCGCGTGTCGCCGTCCATCTTGGTGAGGATCAGTCCCGTCAGCTGCAGGGCCTCGTGAAATGTCTTGGCGACATTTACGGCCTCCTGGCCAAGCGCACCGTCCGCGACGAGCAGCACTTCGTCGGGCTGGATGCGGGCGCGCAGCTTTTTGACCTCTTCGATCAGATCGGCGTCGATTTGCAGGCGGCCCGCCGTGTCGAAGATAATACAATCAGCGGTGGCGGCCTTCGCCGCGCCGAGGGCGGTGAAGCCAATCGCCGGTACGTCCTTCGAGACCCGATCCGCGTAGAAGCCGAGTTCCTCCTGTTTCGCGAGGATCTCAAGCTGGTCGATGGCGGCGGGGCGGTAGACGTCGACGCCGACGACGAAGGGTCGATAGCCGCGCTTCTTGAGGAGCTTGCCGAGCTTGGCGGTCGAGGTGGTCTTGCCGGAGCCATGGAGACCGACCATCAGGATCTTCAGCGGGCGGGTGGCGGAAAGGTCGGTGGCGCCGGCCCCGAGTAGCCGGACGAGTTCGTCGTGGATGATTTTGACGACCTGCTGACCGGGGGCGACGCCCTTGAGGACCTCCTGGCCGACGCACTTGAGCTGGACCGTGTCGACAAATTCACGGGCGACCTTGAAGTGGACGTCGGCCGCGAGGAGGGCGGTGCGCACTTCCTTGAGCGCCTCCGCCATGTTTTCTTCGGAAAGTTTGCCGACGCCGCGCAGGTTGCGGAGGGCGCTGCCGAGTTTTTCGGTGAGGGATTCGAACATGGGAATCTCAACCGTTGGGGCATTTCACGCGCCGATGCAACCCGGCGGTGGATGGAAATGGCACTGGCTGCGTGCCGGGCGCAGCCGCCGGCTGGAAGCCGTCGTCGCTGGCGGGTGCCTTCCGACTGGAATCTCCCGATTCGATCCGGATCCGGCTGCGGTTAATTCTCTTTCGACTTGGCCTTCTTCTTCGCTTTCGCCGCCGACTGACCAGGTTTGTCCATGTTGGGAGGCTCGGCGTAGTTGACTGCTTTCACCTGGGCGTCGAGCTCAGCGCTCAGTTTCGCGGTTGCGGCGGCGTCGCCGGCGAGGTTTTTCAGTTCGTAGGGATCGACGGCGAGATCGAAGACCTCCGTCCACTCGGTGTGCCCGGGATACTTCACGAGCTTCGCATTGGCCGTGCGCACGCCGACGATGGTGGGGGTGTTGAAATTTCCCTCGTAGAAATATTCGGCGAGAAACGACGTGCGCCAATTCGCCGGCTTCTGGCCGGAGGCGAGTGGTTTCCAACTCGCACCCTGCATCTCGCGTGGAGCGCGTACGCCGGCGAGATCGAGCCAGGTGGGGGCGAGGTCGATGTTCAGGACCATTTCGTCGACGACCTTGCCTTTGCCGAAGAGCCGTGGGTAGCGCACGACCATCGGGACGCGCAGCGACTCTTCGTAGAGCGAGCGTTTGTCGCCGAGGCCGTGCTCGCCGAGGTAGTAGCCGTTGTCGCTCGAGTAAACGACGACGGTGTCGTCGGCGAGGCCCAGATCGTCGAGGGCCTTGAGCAGCTTTCCGAGGTTTTCGTCGGCACCGGTGATGTGACGGAAATAATCCAGGTGCGCGGCCTGGGCGGCGGGAGTGACCCCAACGACATCGCCGGCGGCGCCCTTCATCGCCCCCTCGCCCGGCGCATGGTAGATGGCGCGCGCAGTGAGATTCGGGACCGGCCGGCTGACTTCCCCACTGTAGAGTGTGCGGAGGCGCTCGGGCAGATTCGTACCGCCGCGGGGGCCATGGGGCGTCTTGAAGCCGACAACCATGGAAAACGGCCGGTCGCGATTCTGTTTCATGAACTCGATGGCAAACGCAGTGTCGACATCATCGATCCAGCCCTTCGTCGGCGTGAGGACGCCGTTGATTTCAACGGGGCAGTCGAAATACTTTCCCTGACCGACAAAGCTGGCGGAGTAGTCGAAGCCGGGGCGCTGGCCGGTCTGGCCGCCCATGTGCCATTTGCCAATGTAGGCGGTCTTGTAGCCGGCGGCGCGCAGGAGCGTCGCGTGCGTGACGGAGTTCTCCGGGAAAAACGTGTGGTTGTTGGCGACGCCGTTGCTGTGGTTGTAGCGACCGGTCAGATAGGCGGCGCGACTGGGGGCGCAGAGCGAGAGCGTGACAAAGGCATTGCGGAATCGCACGCCCTCGGCGGCGAGGCGGTCCATGTTCGGGGACTTGAACCACGGGAAGCGGGCGCGGTCGCCCTGCTCGCGCTGGACGACGCCCATCGCGTCCCAGCGCTGGTCGTCAGCGTAGACGAAGAGCAGGTTTGGCTTGCGATCGGCCGCGCGGAGGGCGGCGGTGACTGATAGGGCGGCGACCAGGATAAACGGGAGGAGACGCATGGGTGGAAAGGAGTAACGGTGACAGGTGGCCAAGGTCAGGGGTGTTGTGTGCCGACCTTCTGAGCGAGAAGCGGCGAGAGTTCGAGCACGACTTTTCATCTGACTGTATTGGTACGGGCGGATTGGCCCTGTGCTTTGGCCGGAAATTTAGGGTGGATTAGTGGTTCTTGGTTCTGCGACGATGTGTGCTCCTATGAACCCGGTACTCAAGCTCTTGATCGACGGCGGCAGCCTCACGACCAGCCAAATGGCGAAGGTTGCGGGCCTGACTGAAGCGGAGGTTAATCAGCACCTGGAACAGTTGAAGAAGGATCAAATCTTCCTCGGCTGGCGTCCGGTGCTCGATCTTTCCCGCGAGGCCGCCGCTGCCGTGCGCGCGGTGATCGAGGTCAAGGTCACCCCGGAACGCGGGGGCGGGTTCAACCGTTTTGCGGAACGCATCGCGCGTTTCGACGAGGTCGAATCGTGCTATCTGATGTCCGGTGGCTACGATCTGCTGGTTTTTGTGCGGGGCGGATCCCTCCAAAAGGTGGCGAGCTTCGTGTCCGAGAAACTTTCGACCATCGAGGGTGTGCTCTCGACCTCCACTCACTTCATGCTGCGTTGCTACAAGGAGCAGGGCTTCCTGCTCGACGGTGGCGAGGCGCAAACCACGCGGCTTAACGTCGCGCCGTAACGCGGAGGCCAACGTATCATGAGCACCGATCCGAAACGATGGGTGGCGGGACACGTGTCCACGCTGCCCCGCAGTGGCATCCGGGATTTTTTCGAACTCGTCGCGAAGATGAAGGGACAGGACGTCATCTCGCTAGGCGTGGGTGAGCCCGACTTCGTCACGCCATGGCATGTCCGCGAGGCGGCGATTTACGCCTTGGAAAAGGGCAAAACCTACTACACCTCGAACCTCGGCACGATCGAACTACGCCGGGAAATCTCGAAGTATGTCGAGGAACACTTCGGCGTCAGCTACCGGCCCGAAGATCAGGTGATCGTGACGGTGGGCGTGAGTGAGGCGCTCGACCTGTGTTTCCGGGCGTTCTGCAACGTCGGCGACAAGGTGATGTTTCACCAACCGTGCTACGTGAGCTATCACCCAAGCATCACGCTCGTGCACGGCCAGGGCATCGCGGTGCCGACGTTCGCAAAGGATAACTTCGCGCTGACCGCCGAGGCGTTGCGCGCTGCGTGGCAGCCGGGGGCAAAGATCCTCATGCTCAATCTGCCCTGCAATCCGACCGGCGGCACATGCACGCGGGAGCAATTGCAGGGCATCGCCGATTTCTGCCGGGAAAAGGATCTCCTCGTGCTGAGCGACGAAATCTATTCCGAACTCACCTTCGAAGGTACGCACACGAGCATCGCGAGTTTCCCGGGGATGGCCGAGCGGACGATTTTTCTGCACGGTTTTTCAAAGGCGTTCGCGATGACGGGCTGGCGCATCGGCTACGCCTGCGGTCCGGCCGTGCTGATCGACGCGATGATGAAGGTGCACCAGTATGCGATGATGTGCGCCTCGATCATCGCCCAGGAAGGCGCCCTCGAGGCACTCAAGAACGGCTGGGATCAGGTTCTGAAGATGCGCGAACAGTATCACCGGCGCCGGGATCTGATCGTGCGCCGCTTCAACGAGATCGGCCTGAAGTGCCATTCCCCGCGCGGCAGCTTCTACGCGTTCCCGGATGTCACGCCCTCGGGCCTGACCGAGAAGGAATTTGCCGTGGGCTTGCTGCAGAAGGAAAAGGTCGCCGTCGTTCCTGGCACCGCGTTCGGCGAAAACGGCACGGGCCACGTCCGGGCGTGCTTCGCCACCGCCTACGACCAAATCATCGAGGCCTGCGACCGCGTCGAGCGGTTCGTCAGCAGCAATCGCCGCTGACGTAGTAGCGAGTAGCGGGTAGCGAGCATCCGGCAACCTAGACCGGGGCCCGCTTGCCTCCGCCAGTTTTCCTACTCGCTACCCGCTACCCGCTGCTCACTACTTCCCTTCCATGTCCCGCATCGTTGCCATCGTCGGTCGTCCAAATGTCGGGAAGAGCCGGCTCTTCAACCGCCTCGCCCGGAAACGCATCTCAATCGTTCACGACCAGCCGGGGATCACCCGCGATGTGATCTCCGCCGAGATTTCCGAGGGCGGCTACACGCTGCTCGACACTGGCGGGCTCGGCTACAAGGGCATCGACACGCCCGCGGCCCTGACCAAGGCGTCTGAGCAGCAGGTCGAGTTCGCCATCACTGCGGCGTCACTCATCCTCTTTGTCGTCGACGGTCTGGACGGTCTCAGCGGGCTCGATGAGAAAATCGCCATGATGCTGCGCAAGAGCCGGAAAAAAGTCCGGCTTGTGATCAACAAGGCGGATTTCGACGACTCCAAGGTCGCGCTCGACGAGGCCTACCGACTCGGCCTGGGTGAGCCGCTCCGCATCTCCGCCGAGCACGGCAACGGCGAGCAGGACTTGCGCGCGGCCATCGCCGAGGCGCTCGGACCGGCACCGGAGAAGCCGGAAATGTCCGGGACCAAGACCGCGGCGGACCCGCTTTGCATCTGCTTCATCGGCCGGCCCAACGTCGGAAAGTCCTCGCTTAGCAACCGCCTGCTCAAGAGCGACCGGCTCATTGTCAGTGAAGTGCCGGGGACAACGCGCGACGCGATCGAACTGCCCTTCGACTTTGTCGGGCGCGATGGCGCGACGTATCCCTTCCGGCTGATCGACACCGCCGGCATCAAGGCCGCCACGAAACTGGCCTCTCCGGTCGAATATTTTTCCCGGCTGCGTTCGCTCGACGCGATCAAGAACACCGACGTCGTCTTCCTCGTGCTCGATGCGCTCGAAGGTGTGACGCAGCAGGACAAGGCCATCGCCGGCGAGTCGATCAAGGAAGGCAAGCCGATCGTGATCGTCGTCAACAAGTGGGACCTCGTGCAGAAGGGGTTCAAGGAGCAGGGTGGCTTCAAGCCCTACAAGAGTGAACGCGATTATCGGGAAAAGTATGAACACGCGCTTTTCGAGCGGCTGTTTTTCACGCCCGGATCACCCGTGATTTTTGTGTCGGCGATGAGCGGATACGAGGTGGACCGGATGCTGAACGCCGCGGTGAAGCTGAACCGCACCCTCGACAAGAAGATGCCGACCGCGAAGCTGAACCAGGTCCTTGGTCATCTCGCGGAACGCAACCCGCCGGCCGCGATTGGCGGCAAGCGCTTCCGGATCTACTACGCGACCCAGACCGGGACGCGCCCATTCCGGATTAAGCTGTTCTGCAACCGCGAGGAAAAACTCACCGAGCAATATCGGCGTTACCTCGAGGCTGGGGTGGTTGAGGAGTTCGACGTCGCGGGCTGTCCGATTTATTTCGATCTTGTCGGCAAGGTGAAGGACGAGATGCGTGGGAGCCGTGGTGGCGGCAGCGCGTCGGCCGAACACCGCGCGAAATGGAAAACCGCCGAGAGCAGCGAAGTGTCGGACGATTGAGGTTCTGTCCGCGCCATGGCAAGTACTGGAGCCGCAACGCCCACGTCGCGTATGGTTCGTTAAACGCGAGTGGTGTCCCGTCCCCGGGAAAACAACCGATGCGTGCTACCGCCGCGCCCGTTGCTTCTGCCGGTATTCGTCGCCGCTCATGAGGGTCGCCCTCAACTGCTGGTCCGTCCAACCGCGTTCCCGGATGGCCTTCGTGTAAGTGGCGAGACCGGCGGCGTCAGGTTCGCGGCCAAGGACTTCACGGTAGATTCGCGTTACCGTCGCGCGCGCGCCTTCCGCACTGCGGCGCAGATCGTCTCTGATCTGCCCCTGCGTCCAGCCATCGCGCCACTTGGCCCGATAGTGGGCAAGTCCGTTGGCATCGGCATTCCGGCCGAGGACGTCGTTAAACGCCTTGTTGATCGCCTCGTCGGCATTGGTCCCGCGGGCTTCGGAGCCGCGCTGGAGTTGTTCGATCATCTGTTTCTCCGTCCAGCCTTCATGCATCAGCCGGTTCATGTAGGTGCGCAGACCATCCGGATCGGCCGGGCGGTTGAGCACTTCGCGGTAGGCGCGCTGGACCATCATCTCAGCGGTCCGGGGATCAAGTCGCTGGCGCCGTTCCCGCATGATGACGACGGGCGGAGGGGGAGGCGGACGTGGCGGTACGACGACGACCGTAGCAGGGCGCTGGTCGTGCGTTTGCAGAGGAGGCAGGGACTGCGCGGGCGGCGGTGGGGTGGTCGGGGATGCGACGATCGGGGGCGGTGGCGGGGCCTGCACCGGAACGGTGGGTTGCGGACCGCTCACGGAGAGAGAGACGATGGCGCGATCCCAGGTCGCACTGGCATCCTGGGCGCGCGGCTGGCTGTAAAGATCCGGGATGCTGCGCGTGATATCGAGCCGGTCCCCCCTGAATCCGGCCGAACCGAAGACGGTGGCTTTCGCGGAGCCTTCGACTTTTACCGACGAGATGGCGAACGCCCACGATTTCTGGTTGGCGCGCTGCATCTGCTCGAGGTTGTCCACCGAGGCTCCGGCCTCGACGGCCAGCGCCTCTCCCTTGAAATTCGGCTCGGAGTAGAACGTCACGTTGTCCGGGCTGATGTTGGTCGCCGGTTGCGCGAAAAGGCCGCTGCCGACGCAGAGGGCAAGCCAGACGGCGAGGCGTGAAATGAAACGGCCGGTCGGAGTGTACATGGGAGTCGGCTTGAAAGGGTGAAGGCGCGCGGCGCGAAACGCTCCGGGGGTCAGGCCTTGCGGCCCTTGAAAGTCAGTTCGGCGACTCCGCTCTTGTCGAGGTCTCCGAGACCGAGCGCCACCATGCGTTCGTATTGCTGCTTGGTCGCGCCGGCGAGCGGTAGGTTGAGGCCCGCCTGGGCCCCAAGTGCCCAGGCGATGGTGGAGTCCTTGGCCGCGTGCGCGGCCGAGAAGAAGCACGCGTGGTCGCGGTTCTGCATGTCCTCACCGTCGGTCTTGAGGACCTGTGAATTGGCGCCGGTCTGCAGAAACACCTCACGCAGCATCGCCAGATCGAGGCCGAGCGCCGCGCCGAGACCAAGGCCTTCGGCCAGTCCCGCCGTGTTGATGTTCATGACCATGTTGACGAGGGCTTTTACCTGCGCCGCCTGGCCGGTGGTTCCGACGTAGCGGAGCGCGGTGCTGAGTTTTTCGAGAATGGGCTTCACTCGGTCGAACGTCGCACGGTCGCCGCCGCACATCAGGTAAAGCGTGCCGTTGCGCGCCTGGGGAATCGACGACGCCATGCAACCTTCGAGCGTCACCGCGCCGACGGCCTGCGCCCGCTGCGCGATCGCAACGTGCGTGGACGGTGAAACCGTCGCGCAATTGACGAAGGTTTTCCCCTTCGCCGCGGTGAGCAAGGAATCACCGCTCTCGGCAAAGATCGCAAGTTGCGCCGCGTCGTCGGTCACGACCGTGAAAATCACGTCGGCGGCGGCGGTGACTTCCGCGAGGCGGTTGGCGTGGGCCGCGCCGATTTCCCGGGCGAGCGTCGCGGCGGACGGCGCATGCGTGTCGTACACGGCGGTGATTTGGTAGCCGCAGTCCTTGAGGCGCCGCGCCATGTTGGCGCCCATCCGGCCGACGCCGACGAATGCAATTTTTTCAGTCATGGTGTGTCGTTGTGACGAGGTATCGTTCCCGGCAATTCAAATTTTGGTATCTTCTTTCAGCGGGCGAAAAACGGATTGGTCTGCTTTTCCTGGGCGAGCGTCGTCAGTGGGCCGTGGCCGCAGGCGAGCACCGTGTCGCGGGGCAGGGTGAAAATCTTCTCCCGGTTGTTGCGGTATTGATCCGCATAGTGACTGGCACTGCCGCCCATCGAGCTGGCAAACACCGAATCACCCACGAACGCAATCGGCCAGCTGAGTCCGGTGACGAAATACGTCGTCATGCCGGGCGAGTGTCCGAAGGTGAAAAGCGTCTTCACCGCCAGGGATCCGACGTGAAAATGGACGTTTTCCTTGAAGGTCTTCGCCCCGGGAAACGGCGCGGGCTCAAGTTCGCTGGCCCACACCTCGGCCTTGGTTTCGCCGGCGAGCCGGGGCAGGGCGGCCACGTGATCCTCGTGGGTATGGGTGATGAAAATATAGCGGAGATTCAGTTCCTCGGCCTGGAGGATATTCAGCATGCCTTCGCAGTCAGCCCCGGTGTCGAAGGCCGCCGCGAGCCGCGTACGCGGATCCCAGATGAGATAGCTGTTCACCGTCATGTCATCGTGCGGGGTGTTGAACATCGCGAAGCCCTTCGGGAAGTCCGGAAGTTGCGGATACCAGCGTTTGTGGGCGAGGTTCTCCAGGGCGTCGGGCGAAAGGCGGAGGTGGCGGGCAACGCGTCGGATCACGGGATCGAGGGTTTTCCCCGACTTGATCGCGGCGAGGTCTTCCGGCGTGACGTCAGCCCGCTGCGCGAGCTCCGCATCCGATATCTTGAGGCCGCGCTGGGCCTTATTGATCACATCGTTGAAATTGTCCTCGAGGGGAATGCGCGCCATGAAGTGGAATAAAGCCCGCTGGCACGGTGGCCGCAAGCCCGGCGGGTGACTCGTCGTTGGCACGGATAAGACTCGTTTTTGATCGGACCTCGCGTAGGTTTTGTCGCCGTCATGCTTGTCACCGGTATTCTGAATCCGCACCTGCTGTCGTTGCTCGCCCGGGTGCGTCACACCAATGCCCTCGTGATTTCCGATCGGGGTTTCCCGTTTTGGCCCGGCATCGAGACGGTCGACATTTCCCTGGTGGACGGCGTTCCCACCGTGCTGCAGGTCCTCGCGGCGGTCCGCCGGAACTTTGTCGTCGCCGAGGCGTACATGGCCGCGGAGTTTTTGCAGGCGAACTCTCCGACGACCCGCAAGGCCTTCGCAGCGGGCTTGGCGGGGGCAAAGCTCGTCCATGAACCGCACGTCGAGTTCAAGAAACGGGTGCCGGGCGCCATCGGCCTGATTCGCACCGGCGATACCGTGCAGTATGCGAACATGGTCCTGATTTCGGGCTGAGGCGAAGAACTTCAGTTGAGAGTTGAGGGTTGGGAGCAAAAACTCTGATTGGCGCCGCCAAAGGGTATATCAGGTTTCCCGTTGCCAGCGGCCTGCGGCCCCGCCTTGTTGGAGCTTCTTTCATGAGCACATCCTCCGACTATCTCACGTCACTTTATTCACTCAGCGGCAAGGTCGCCGTCGTCATTGGCGGCACCGGCGAGTTGTGCGGCGCGATGGCCGAGGGACTGGCCGCGGCGGGCGCGGAGGTCGTGCTCGTCGGGCGCAACGAGGAAAAGGCGAAGCCGCGCCTTGAGCGGATCGCAGCTGCCGGCGGGCGGGGTTATTTTGTTTCCGCCGAAGCGAGCGAAAAGGCGCCGCTCCAGCAATTGCTCGAAACGGTGCTCAAGCGCTCGGGTCGGGTTGATATTGTCGTCAACGGCGCCGGCACCAACTCGGCGACTCCGTTCCTCGATATTGCGGAAGATGAGTTCGAACGCATCGTGAAGATCAACCTGAAGGGGGTGTTTCTCGGCTGCCAGATTTTCGGCAAATATCTGGTCGAACGCGGTGAGGGTGGGTCGATTATCAATTTGGGCTCGATGTCGGGTATCGTGCCGCTTTCGCGGGTGTTCACGTATTCGGCCACCAAGGCGGCCGTGCATAATCTTTCGAAAAATCTCGCGCGCGAATGGGCGCCGAAGCGCGTCCGCGTCAATACGCTTGTCCCCGGTTTCTTCCCGGCGGAGCAGAACAAGAAGATCCTCTCACCGGAGCGCGTCGCCTCGATCATGGGCCACACGCCGATGAAGCGATTTGGCGAGGCGCGTGAATTGGTGGGGGCCACGCTGCTGCTCGCCAGCGACGCGGCGGGCGGCTTTATCACCGGCGCGGAAATCGTGGTCGACGGCGGTTATCACGCTATGTCGATTTGATCATTCGCCGCTCTATTATGCGGCGGATGATTTACATTACGGCGGCCGGCAACGGGGACCGGTAGGCATTTTAATATGTCTGCTTGCTATAGTGACGAGGGTGTCGCAATGTCTACTCCCATGGTTACCGATAAAATCAAAGAACTGGAGGCCGCGCGCGCCAAGCTCGCCAGCCTCGAACAATCGATCGCAGATGAACTGAAGAACGAGTTGGCGGCGTTGCCGGCCAAATACGGCTTTAGTTCGGCTGCAGATTTCCTGAGTGCGGTCGCCGCTGCGTCTGGTGGCGCTGTAAAGCCCCGCGGTCGCAAGGCCGGCAAGGTCGCCAAAGTGGCGAAGGCCCCCAAGGCCAAATCCGCCGCGGGTGGCAAGAAACGCCGTACGCGCGCCGTGATCACCGACGAAACCCGTGCGCAGGTGAAGAAGTTGGTCAGCGACGGCAAGACCGGTGGCGAGATCGCCAAGGCCCTGTCGATCTCCCTGCCGAGCGTGCAGAACATCAAGAAGGCGCTCGGTCTCGTCAAAAAACGCTGAGGCGTCCCGGGAACGACCGTTCCGCGTCACTTGCGACCCCCGCCCAGGCGGGGGTTTTTTGTTTTGGCCTCCGGCGTGCCCCGCCGAACACTGCATCCGCCATGCCCGAACCCTTTATTCAGGCCAATACCAATGGCCGCCTTCATTCCGCCCATGAGCCGTCGCTGAGTCCGCTCAACCGGGGATTCCTTTATGGTGACGCAATCTATGAGGTCTGGCGCACGTACAATCATGTCCTTTTTGCGTGGGAGGAACATTACGTCCGCTTGGAACGATCCGCGGCGGCACTTTATCTGCCGCTTCCGTGGACCCGGGCGGAAATTTTGGCCGAAATCCGGCGCACGGTCGCGGCCTTCCGCGAAACCACCCTGTTTGCCGGTGACGTCTACATCCGACTCCAGATCTCACGCGGTGCAGGTCCGATCGGGCTCGATGTCGGGCTGGCCGATCACGCCGAGTTACTGCTCCTCGTGCAGCCCTGTCCGGCTAATTCAAACGAGGTGATGCGGCGTGGTTTGAAATTGTCCGTTGCGACGTCCTTGCGCCGCAATCCAATCGAGAGTCTGAGCCCGGCCTGGAAGACAGGAAATTATCTGAACAATATTTTGGGGTTGCGCGAGGCCAGGGCCCGCGGCGCCGATGAGGTGCTGATGCTCAACCTGCGCGGCGAGATCACCGAAGCCTCCACGTCCAACGTCGCATTTGTCCGCGACGGCGACATTATCACGCCGCCGCTCGATTCCGGGATCCTGGCGGGCATCACCCGCGGCCTGGTGCTGGAGCGGATTGCGTCCGCCGCCGGGGTGCGCGCACGCGAGGCGACGATCCGGCCGGAGGATTTTCCCCGCCTGACGGAGTGCTTTTTGCTCTCGTCGACCAAGGACGTCAGTCCGGTCGGTGCGATCGATGATCGCGCCTTCACGGTCGGCGCCGGGACGGTAACGGCGCGACTCAAGGCGAAGTTTGCCGACTACACGGCGGAAAACGCCACGGCCCATCCTGAATTGAAGCTTTAGGCGTCGATCCGGGAACTCGGAGTTCCGGCTCGCGCCGTTCAATAGAGGGGCATGCCGGGTTCGATTTCGCGGGCCCACGCGTCGATGCCACCGGCAATGTTCGAAACGGCGACGAAGCCGCGGGCGCGCAGATACTCGGTCACCCGCAGACTGCGCCGTCCGCTGTGACAGAGGATGAGCAGGTGCTTGTCGCGGGGCAGCGAATCGGCGTGCTCGGGGATTTGGCCCATCGGAATCAGCTCGGCTCCGGCGACGCGGCAAATCTCGAGTTCGAACGGCTCGCGCACGTCGATGATGACCGCGCGTTCAGGGGCGGTGTCGCGCAGACGCTTCGCTTCGGTGACGTCGACTTCGAGCGGAAATTCGGAGGCTGCCATGGGTGATGAGATGGACGCGGGTGCGCAGGCGGCTTGGTACCGCGAGGGGGTAATGGCTGGGATCGATGAGGATTGGCTGCAGAGCGGGCACGCGGGATCCGCCGCGAGGGTGAGGGTTTGGAACGACGACGCGAGGGCGTCGTACGTGAGCAGTCGCCCGCGCAGCGGCTCGCCGACCTTCGTAATCAATTTGATCGCTTCCAGTGCCTGCAGGCTGCCGATGACGCCGCACAACGCTCCCATCACGCCCGCTTCGCCGCATCCGGGTACACTGCCGGCAGACGGTGGCTCCGGAAAGAGGCAGCGGTAGCACGGCCCGCTGGCGGTCGGGTCAAAGACCGCCACTTGGCCCTCGAATTTATATACACTGCCGTAGACCAGCGGTCGCCGCGCGAAAAAGACCGCGTCGTTGTTCAGGTAACGCGACGCAAAATTATCCGTGCCGTCGACGATTACGTCGTAACCGGAAAAGAGTCCGACGGCGTTTTCGGGAGTGACGCCCTCGCCATGGGGAACGACATGGATGAACGGATTGGTGGCGCGCAACCGGCGTACGGCGGAATTAACCTTGGGTTCGCCCACGGAATGGTCGTCGTGCAGCAGCTGGCGCTGCAAATTGTGCGGCTCCACCCGGTCGAAATCGGCAATGCCAATCGTGCCGACACCGGCAGCGGCGAGGTAGAGTGCCGCCGGGCTGCCCAATCCGCCCGCGCCGATGACGAGCACGCGTGCGGATGAGAGTTTCTCCTGTCCGCTCACCCCGATCTCTCCGAGCAGGATATGCCGGCTGTAGCGGGCAAGCTCGGAGGACGAGAGGGCGTGGGACATCGGGGCGAAAGAGAGCCGGAACGCGCCACGCCGCAATTGAAATTGCACCGGCCGGGCGCTGGCTTCGGAATGCGTGCGTGCGTTTTCTTGGCATTGATTACGGCGCCCGCCGCATCGGGCTCAGTTACGGCGATGAACTGGCCGTCGCGACGCCCCTGCCTGCGCTCATCGATGCCGATGCCGCCAAGCGTTGGACTGGACTCCTCACGGTGATCGCGCAACGGCGAATCACCGATCTCGTCCTCGGCTATCCGCTCAACATGGACGAGACCGCGGGTTTCAAGGCGAAGGAGGTCGAGGCGTTTGCGGCGCGCCTGAAGGCAGAGACGAAGCTGCCGGTGCATCTGGTCGACGAGCGGTTGAGCAGTTACGAGGCGGAATCGACGATCGCCAAGTCGAAGCGTCGCGACGTCCGGGCCAGCGGTATCATCGATTCCCGCGCGGCGACGATCATCCTGCAGGACTATTTGAATCTGCGGCTGCCACCGCCGGCTCCTGCAGAGGAGGAAATGTCGTGAACGTGCGCCGGTGGAAATGCCTCTGCGCCTACGATGGCACCACTTTTGCCGGCTGGCAGAGCCAGGCGGGCGGCACCGCAATTCAGGATGTCATCGAGGCGCGGCTCACGCAGATCTTCAAGGAACCACGACGCATCCACGGCAGTGGTCGCACCGACTCGGGCGTGCATGCGCGGGCCCAGGTGTTTCACTTCGATGCCGAATGGAGTCACGCGCCGGAAAAACTCCTGGCGGCGTTTCGCGTCGGGTTGCCTCCTTCGATCCAAATCAAGTCGGTGCGCGCCGTCGCGGCCGGGTTTCATTCGCGGTTCGATGCGACCGGCAAGCGCTACGATTATTTTGTGCACCTCGGCGATGCGGACCCATTTACGCGGCCCTATTGCTGGACGTTCTTCAAGCCCCTGGATGTCGCGGCCATGCAAGCGGCGGCGGCAGTGCTGCACGGGCGGCACGATTTCCGCGCCTTCACTGCTTTGAATGGACCGGAACGGGAGGATACGGTGCGCGACATTCGCCGCCTCGACGTGAAACGTCGGGGGCGCACGATCCAGATCACCGCCGAGGCGGACGGGTTTCTCTACAAGATGGTGCGCAGCCTGGCGGGCATGCTGGTCGCCGTCGGCGAAGGCAAGCTCTCGGTCGCCGATGTCCGGCGCATCCTGCACTCGCGTGAGCGCACCGCGGCGGTGCAGACGGCTCCGGCGCAGGGCTTGTTCCTGACCAAGGTCTTTTATTGAAAGGTCGCGATGGGAGTGTCCGCCGCAGATTTTATCCGCGATTTAAGTGATGTGATTTTTCCGCCCAGCTGCGTGCATTGCCGGGCCCTGGTGGAGCCCTCCGGCGCCGAGGAGCGGCCGGCGTTTCGCCATGTTTGTCAACGCTGCGTCTCACAACTTGAGTTCGTGCGGCCACCGCATTGCACGACGTGCGGACATCCGTTTTACGGTGTCGTGGAGGGAGGTCGGATGTGCGTGAAATGCGAAGGACTCGACCCGGCCTTCCGGGAAGGGCGCACGGCGGTCCTCTTCAAGGGCGCCGCCCGTTCCCTCGTGATCGAGCTCAAGTATCATCGTGGCCTGCATGTGCTGGAGGATATGACGGAGATATTCCGGCGCGTGCCGGAACTGATCGCGCACGTCCGCGGAGCGACACTCGTCCCCGTGCCGTTGCATCCAAGGAAGGCGCGCGAACGCGGCTACAACCAGGCCCTGCTTCTCGCCCAAGCATTGGCCGCGGCGGCCGGGGAGGGAGCACGCGTCGAGCCGCTGCTTCGGCGGGTCGTCGACACCCAAACGCAAACCGCCTTCGATCGTCGGACCCGGATGGCGAATCTGAAAAATGCCTTTGCACTCGTCCGGGGCGCGGACCTTAATCCGTCGCTTCATTATGTTCTGGTTGACGACGTTTTCACGACTGGCTCCACACTCAATAGCTGTGCTCGCGCGCTCCGCCGGGCCGGTGCGGTGAATCTCGACGTTGTCACGTTTGGCCACGGCTGACCCGCTATGCATTTCGACAAACCCACCTACTCGGTGCGGAAATCCCGCCGGAAGGACATCCCCAAGGGGATTTACACGAAGGATCCCGCGACCGGTGACATTGTTTTCAACAAGGAGGTCGAGGACAACCAGATGGTGGTGCCCAAGAGCGGACACCATTTCCCGATCGGCGCCCGGGCGCGGATCGCGCGGTTGATTGACGAGGGGACGTTTGTCGAGGCCGATGCCGGGATCCGCTCGAGCGACCCGTTGAAGTTTGTCGACTCCCAGGCGTATCCTGATCGCATCAAGCGGTACGAAAAGGAAAGCGGTCTGCCCGAGGCCGTCATTTGCGGTACCGGGAAGATCCTCGGCATCGAGGTGTCCGTCGCCGTCATGGACTTCAAGTTTTGCGGCGGAGCGATGGGGGCGGCGGCGGGGGAAAAAATCACCCGCGCGATTGAGACCGCGACCACGAAGAAGATCCCCTGCATCATCTTCAGCGCCTCCGGTGGGGCCCGCATGCAGGAGGGCATTTACTCTCTCATGCAGATGGCCAAGACCAGCGCCGCGCTCGGGCGACTGGCACAGGCCGGATTGCCGTTCATCTCGGTGCTTACGCATCCGACGATGGGTGGCGTGACCGCCAGCTTTGCGACCCTGGGTGACGTGATCATTGCGGAACCCGGTGCACTGATCGGATTTGCCGGCGCGCGGGTCATCAAGGACACCACGAAGCAGACGTTACCCCCCGGGTTCCAAACCGCCGAGTTTCTGCTCAAGCACGGCCTTGTCGACCAGATCGTGAGCCGGCTGGAGATGCGAGAGCGCCTGCATCGAATTCTCTCGGCACTGCACCTGCGGAAGAAGACGGCGGTGCCAGCCATGGCGACCGCCGGTTTGTGAGGCGTTGGGCTGGCGCCGTGACCTGGCTACGGCCGTGTCGGTCGGGGCGGAAAAATCGTTCGCTCGTTTTCGGCCGATTCTGATGACACCTGCCCGAGATACGGCCGGTTATGCCGCGGTCGCGGATTTCCTCTTCGCTCAGAAGGCGCACGGCGCCAAGTTTGGCGTTGATCGGATGGCGCTTCTTGCCGCCGCCCTGGGGCATCCGGAACGTACGGTGCCTGCTATTCAAGTGGCGGGGACCAACGGCAAGGGTTCGGTCGCGGCGATGCTCGATTCCATTTTGCACGCCGCCCGCTGGCGCACGGGGCTCTTCACCTCGCCGCATCTCGTCCACCTCGGTGAACGCGTGCAGGTGGGGCGGCGCTGCCTCACCGAGGCCGAGATTGTCGCTTATTTCGCCGAACTGCAGCCCATCGCCGCCCGGCTCGCCGCGGGCCACGCGGACGATCGCCCGAGTTTTTTCGAGTACATGACGGCGATGGCGCTTTTGCAGTTTTCCCGCCAGCGGTGCGACATCGGGGTCATCGAAGTGGGGCTGGGCGGCCGGCTCGATGCCACAACCGTCGTTACCCCTGAAGTGGCGGTAATCACTTCCATCGCGATGGATCACTGCGAAATCCTCGGCGACACACTGGAAAAAATCGCGCGGGAGAAAGCGGGCATCATCAAACCAGGCCGGCCGGTGGTCCTGGGGCGCATGCCGGTCGAGGCGGAGAACACCATACGGGCCATTGCCCGGGAGCGCGGCGCGCCGGTGCAATCGGTCGAGGAGGTCTTCGGTCACGATGTCGCCGCCTATCCGCACACAAACTTAGAGGGTGACTACCAGCGTTGGAATGCCGCCACCGCCACCCTGGTCGCGCGCGCGCTGCCGGCGAAATGGGCGATCAGCGACGAAGCGATCACGCTCGGGCTGGCGCATGTGGACTGGCCGGGCCGCTGGCAACGTGTGCAACTCGGAGGACGACTGACGATCCTCGACGCGTCGCACAATCCGGAGGGTGCGCAGGTGCTCGACGCCAACCTCGCCCACCTTGTCGCGGAAACCGGCCGCGCGCCCGTGGTGATCACCGGCGTGCTCGGCGTTGCCCGGGCGCGGCCGCTGATCGAAACCATCGCGCGGCACGCGCGGGAAATTCATTTTGTCGTTCCCCACCAGCCACGGGCCTGTTCGTTCGAGGACCTTGAGTCGCTGGTGCCGGCGGAATTTCGCGCCCGCGGGGGCCGCGTGGTGCGCGCGCGCGTCGAGGAACTTTTCCCCTCGCGTGACCGCTGCACCGTGGGCGGAGCGGACGACGTGGTGGTCGTGACCGGATCCATCTACCTCTTGGGCGAGGTGATGGCGCGCTTGGGCTGACGCAAGGCATGCGGACCGGACGGATTCCGACTCGCCCGTTTGCGCACCGGCCTGCAAGAGTTCGCCGACCCCACACCCATGCGCCTCGCTCTCGGCCTCACGGCTTTCCTCCTTTTTATTGTGCCAGTTCACGCCGCCGATGGACTCGCGGGCCGGCTCTTGGACAAGGTCGCTTGCCAGGCCGACAACTCGCAGCTCTACGCGCTCTACGTTCCGTCGGCCTATACACCGCAGAAAAAATGGCCGGTGATATTCTGTTTCGACCCGGGCGCGCGCGGCAAGGTGCCGGTCGAGCGGTTGCAGGCGGCTGCGGAGAAATATGGGTACATCGTGGCGGGCTCGCTCAACTCCCGCAACGGCCCATGGGCGGCCAACGCCGCTGCGATCCAGGCCATGGTGCGCGACGTGGAGTCGCATCTCGCGGTCGATGTGAAACGCGTTTACACGGCGGGCCTGTCCGGAGGGGCACGGGTGGCGACGCAGGTCGCGCTCGGCGGGTTGGCGAAAGGCGTGATCGCGTGCAGCGCGGGTTTTCCCACGAGTGAGGACGGCGTTCCCGGGAAAGTGCCGTTTGTGTTTTTCGGCACTGCGGGCGTCGAGGATTTCAACCACGGCGAACTGCGACGGCTCGATGGCGAATTGGAGTCGCGGAAAGCGACGCACCGAATCGTAATCTTTCAGGGCGGCCACGAGTGGGCGCCCGTGCCGCTCCTGGCGGAGGCAGTGGAGTGGTTCGAATTGCAGGCGATGCGGAACGGCACCCGCGAGAAGGACGGGACGTTTGTGGCGGCGCAATGGGAGGCGCGTTCCGCCGCGGTGCCGGCTGTGCCAGCGCTGGCGAAATGGCGGGCACAGAAGTCGCTCGTCGCGGACTTCAAGGGGCTCATGGATGTGTCCGCGCTTGAGAAATTGGTGAAGGACCTGGGCGCCTCACGGCCGGTGAAGGATGAACTCAAGGCCGAGCGGCAGGCGCAGCAAAAGGAGGAAGACCTCATGAGTGAATTGGGAGAGATGGCTGCGGGAGGATCCGCCGCCCGCATGCGGAAGCTGACGGCGGACCTGCGGCAGCGCTCGACTGTCGCCGAGGATACGGCCGACCGGCAGATGGTGCGGCGGGTGATCGGCGGCTTTGGTTCATCGGGGCGGGACGCGACGCGCGCGATGTTTGAAAACGGGGAATATGCCGACGCGGCGATCGTGCTCGAAATGCTGGCGGAGTTTCGGCCCGGGCAGTCGCGCACCCTCTACGATCTGGCCCGGGCCCGCGCCGGTGCGGGCGAAAAGAAAAAAGCCCTCGAAGCGCTGCAACAGGCGGCGGACGCCGGACTTTCCGACGCCCCGCGGGTGGAGGCCGAAAAACTGTTTGGGAAACTGCGCAGTGAACCGGCCTACCAGACGGCGCTGGCGAAAATTCGCGGGAATCCCCCCGAGCCAGCCGGGCGCGGGCGGGGCCGGTAAACGGCGCGGACAGTTACGCGAGTTTCACCAGGTCCGCGGTCGCTGGCACATCCTTGATGATTTGTGACGGCTCGGGACCGACCCCGAGGTAGCGGAGGTTCGGGAGCCTTTCGGCGGCGGGCCACACCGTGCCCTCGTAGGCGACATCGAGCGTGGCTTTCATCATCGCGGCGACGTAGCGCTGGGCGTTCTCCGGGAGATCGGCGAAGCGGCGAATTTGGGAGATGTCTTCCGTCCACCCGGCATGGCGGGTGTAGATGGGTCGGAGCGTCTTGCGCACGGCCTCGTTGCGCGGCACATGGCGAACGACCTTTCCGGTCGTGTCTTGGTACGAGGTGCAGATGAGGAGTTCACCGCGCCATTCGCCGGAGTGCGTGAGGGCGTCGGACTTGTTGATCATCACATCCTGGAAGCCGCCGTAGCGCAGGGCATCGCCCTTCTCCACCGCGTCAAACCAGCCGACCATGCGCTGGCGGCCCGTGCTGGTGCCGAACTCGATTTGCTTCAGCTTCACCGCGAGCGGGTGGGAGTCGTCCATCTGGGTGAGGAACGTGTGCGTGCCGACCTTGGTGTCGTAGGCCTTGGCGACCCCAAACGTGTGGATGCGCTGCACCGGAATGCCGGCGCTCTCGAAAAATTCTGGCGTGTAAGTGTGTGACGCCGTGACGTTGGGCGAGAAGCCGTGGCGTTTGTCGAGCCAGTAGGCCTGGCCGAATTCGCCGATGATGGTGCGGCCGGCCGCGACTTCGCGCAGGATCAGTTCCCTGACTTCGCCGATGTTCTTGGCGAGCGCCGTGCCCGCGGCCCAGTAGGTGGCCGTGAGGGCTTCGAGATTGAGCGTAAACGGCGTGGCGCCGCGGAATTTCGAAAAATCGAATTCATCCTTGGCGAACACGCCGAGTTCGATCGCCTCGGCGTTGGCGCGCTGCTCCGCCGCGGTCAACCGGTCGAAGAACGCGGACCAGGCCGACTCGCTGACGCGGCACACGTGCTGGATCGTGCGGCAGGCGCGATCGGCGCGTTGGGCGAGCTTGCGCGCGAAGAAATTCGGTCCGGCCAGAAAATCGGAATACGTGATTTGCTGCTGGCCGACCTCGTCGAGATAAGCCGGGGTGATGCCACGCCCGGTCGAGCCGCGCGCCTCTTCGGCGAGAACGTTGACGCGGTAATCCTCCCATGCGAGGTCGAGCAGCCGGTGTGTGAGATCCGAGACCAAGGTGCGCTCGTCGATCAACAGTCGGGAGAGAATGGCGTGACCCTTCCGCTCGAGGGGCAGTGTTTCCCACCAGATTTTGCGGGGATCGGCGACCACGCCGCTGCCGATGCAGAGATGGGCCGCGTCGCGGACCACCACGCCGGCCGGCAGGAGGTTCAGCTTGATGCCGCCGGCGGTGTGGCCGGAGTTGGCGCCGCCGTTGACCTTGAGCACGACGGAGACGGGTGCGCCGGTGCCGCGGAGTTCGTCGGCGACCTCGGGAATCAGACGGCCTTTGCCCTCGTCGCCGAGAGAGATGCCCACATCGGCGATGAGCTGGCTGGAGAAGGGGAGCAGTGACATGGTTGCGTGAAAAGCAACCGAGCTCATGGAAACCCTGTTGCCGGACAGTGAAAACGCGACGAGCGGGGCGAGCGCAAACAAATTTCTGAGGAATCAAGGCGACCCGGCCCAAAAAGTGCCCGTCGATCGGAAGGATTCACCGTTGTCGTTCGCGGTTTTGCTGTCGTCAAATCCGCTCTGAACCGCTCTCTGACGGCTCCCCATGAATTACCCGGTACAAACTTCAAGCTGGACCCGCTGGGCCGCGGCGTGGCTCGTGTTCGCATCGCTGTTCGCCGCGGTGCGGCTTCACGCTGGGGCGCCGCGATTTTCCGATCCCGCGCAGGACGTCAACCGGGTGATTGAGTTGTTGGACCGTCGCCTGGACCTGATGCCCGAGATCGCGGCGTGGAAACGGCAGCACCAGCAGCCGGTCACCGACCTCGAACGCGAGCGCCTGGTGTTGCAGCAATCAGTGGCTGAGGCCGGGGCCATCCACCTTGAGCCCGAGGCGGCCCGGGCCTTCTTTCACGTCCAGATTCTCATGGCGCGGGCGGTCCAGGAAAATCTCCTGGAACGCTGGCAATCAGGGGGCCCTCCGCCTCCCGTCGCGCGCGATTTGGCCAAGGTACTCAGGCCGCAGCTCGATGCGATCGGCCGCGACCTCCTGTCTGGCGTGTACCTCGCGACCGCTGCGCTCGCCGAAGCCGGGGAGCCGGAGTTGATCCGGCGCGTGGCCAGGCTCAGCCGGCACCCGGGGATCACCGGCGACCACATTGCCCAGCTCGCGCGCGCTCTCGCGGCCATGCGTATCACGGCTGCGCCTACGCTCGCCGTCCTCCGGCGTGTCGGCTATTTGCGTGTCGGCACGACCGGCGATTACGCGCCGTTTAGCAGCGATGCCGGCGGCGAATTGCGCGGACTCGATGTCGTACTCGCCGAGTCGCTCGCAAATGAATGGGGCGTGACGCCCGTCTTTGTCCGGACCACTTGGCCGACGCTGATGGCCGATCTGCAACAACGCCGGTTCGACCTCGCCGCCTCCGGAATTTCAGTGACGCCAGAGCGCAGCCGTCTGGCCGATTTTTCCGTGCCGTACCATGTCGACGGTAAGACACCGATCGCGCGGCGGGCGGAGGTGGCCCGGTTTTCGTCGCTGGAGAAGATCGATCAACCCGGCGTGAGGATCGTCGTCAACCCGGGTGGGACGAACGAGCGTTTCGTGCGCGAGCACATCAAGCGAGCGGTGATCGTTGTTCATCCCGACAACCGCACGATTTTCGACGAGATCATCGCCAGGCGGGCGGATGTGATGATTACCGATGCGATCGAGGTGCGGTTACAGGAGCGACATCATCCCGAGCTCGCGGGGACCATGTCGACCCCGCTGACGCAGGCCGGGAAAGCGATCCTGATTACTTCCGGATCGGAATTGACGGCGCAAACAAATGCCTGGCTGGAGCCCCGGGTGCGGCGGGGAGAGATTGCGGACCAGATGGAAAAGGCGCTCGCGGAAGCGAAATAGGGGAGGGCGTGGGAGCGGCCGCGGCCGGCGTCGCCACCGTCGACTACGGGGCCAATTCGAGGACGATCCGTTTCATCACGGGCTTCTCGGCGCAGTGCAACGTGTAGGTTTCGATCGGTTGGGTGGCGAGGTGCACGTCGCGCTTTTCCGACCCGTTTTCGTCCCACACGTAGGTGACGTTCACCGGACGGAATCCGCCGTGCGGCTCAACATAGTCGGCATCGATCCGGAAATTGAGGACCACGGCTGTGTCGGCCTGCGTCCCGACGTAGCGAACGAGTGCGGCGCGAGCTCCATGCGGAACGTCGTCGACCACGACGGTCCCGCCCATCATGCGTTGTGGCCCGGTAAGTCGGGTGACGGAGCGGAACGTCTTCCCGTCGTCGAAGGAAACCTGCACATCCCAGGCGTCGTTGGCGTTGCGCGCCCGGTAAAAGGTGTGAATCCGGAGCCGCGCGATGTCTCCCGGCGTGCGAAGCGGGAACGTGACGCTCCCCATGCGGCCGTTCGGGCGGATGGCGTCGGGTCCGCAGTTTTCGAAGATCGGGTGAAAGTCGGTGAACACGACCTGCCGGGCGCGGTTGCGCAGGTCGGTGCTGCCTTCCACCGTGATCGTGCCTTCGGCGGGTCCGCTCGTGAAGGAGATGGCATTGGCGCCCTTGGCGAGGGCGGGGAGCGGGCGCTGGGAATGCTGGATGTCGTGCGTCAGCCGCAACGCATCGAGGCGTGTGCCCGTACCGGTAAGCGTGAATTGGAGACGGTAGTCGTAGCGGCGAAAGACGAAGGGACGGAGGTCGATCGCCACGGGGCCGGTTGCCGTGATGCGTTGGACCGGGTGCCAGTCGAGGCCGTTGTTATCGGAGAACGCGACGGCGATTTCACCGCCGTCCGCGACGGTGCAGCGGGCGTCCAGGTTGCCGCCGAGGTATACGTAGCTGCTCGGCATGCGCAGCTCGAGTACGCCGGGCTTCGTGCTCAGATTGACCGCCGAACCGTCGAGCGGCACGTCGTATTCGAGGGTGCCGTTGCCAATCCGCCCCGGTGCGCGATCGCCGTAGTTGGGCGTGTAGCGCAGCGCACCCGCGCCGGTGTTTTGGGTGAGGCACTTCGGGTTGTTGCCTCCGCCGTCCATGTTCACGTGCAGGCCGCGGTTCGACCAGTTGCGCGTGAGACGCTCGCCGGGGCGGAGCTGGATGTTGACCTGGTAGCCGGTGGAGTAACCGGCCTCAGATTCGAAGAGGGTCGAGCCGTCGTACTCCTGCATCGTCGAATACCAGCCGTGGGTGGCGGCGGGGAGCCAGCCGTTTTGGTCGTAGAGCGGACACCGGCGGAGCACGTCGGGGCCGTTGCGCCATCCGCCGCCGCGCATGAACGCCCGGAGCCCGGAGTCGTTGCCCTTGAGTTCGGGATGTTCCCCGTACCATTCCCGGATGCCAGTGACGATTTCCTCGACACTCGCGGGTTGGCCGTCGGCGTTCGGGAAATACGCGATGAGCGAGGAGTCGAGCAGGTGCCATTTGTCGCCCCATTTGATTTCGGACACGACGTGGCGGTTGAGCGTCCAGCCGCGCGCCGGTAATCCGACCGCGCGTGCGAGTGCGAGCATGTGCGCGGTGGCGACACTGCACAGCGAGTAGCCGTACACGTTCATCATCTTGATCGGGTCGTGCACACTGTTCTCCACCTGCAGAAATTCGACCGGCGGCGCCTCCTGATGCTGAAATGAAACGACCGACTTCCACACCGCCATCGCCTTTTGCTCGTCGGACATCCCGTCCGTGAGGAAGGCCTTCTTCCAGGCTTCGAGATTCGAGAGGTCGGGCACCTGGTCGGAAACGACGTTGAGATGGGAGACAATGGCCGGCCTCTCCGTCGCCGCCCGGGCGGTTGGCAGCAGCGACGCCACGGCGAGCAGGGCGGTGGCGAGGCGCAGGAGGCGGTTCATGCAATTACGAGTGTGGGGGATGCCCGTGACTCTACCCATTTCGCACACGCTGCGGCCGAGGTCGAGACGCGACCGTCGGAAGCCCAGACCGGGGCGGATCTCAGTTTCTGGATACTGGGGACGCGACGCCCTCGTCGCGTGGTTCGAAACCGAGACGAGGACCTCGCGGCTCCTGTGATAGCACGATTGTAGTCGATGCATTTTCCGCAGGTCAAAAACGGGATGCGTCCGCGGGCTGGCGGTCGCCCGTCGACATTGACGCCCACCGTCTGATGACGACTGATAGGCTCCTTCTCTCCAAAAAAATGATCACCCCGCAAATCCTCGCGCGTCGTCATGCGTTCCTCCGACTCGGACGGGCGGCCGTGCTCCTGACGACGATCACGTTGTCGCCCCTGTTTGCCGCGTTGGCCGACGACCCCGCCGCGCAACGCCTCCGGATGATTGACGCCCCGTTGTCCGTGCACGGGCTGGGATGGTTTGCCGAGGACAAACCTGTCGTCACGCGACTGCCGTTGCGCCTCAAGTCCACCGTTCCGCCCAAGGTCTGGTCGTTGGCGCAGAGTCCGGCCGGAGTGCGGATTCGCTTCACAACTGATTCCGCAGTCATCGGCATTGTGGCGAAAGGCAGCGGGGCCCCGCCTTCGGCGCACATGACCGCCATCGCCACGGGAGGCGTCGATCTCTACGTCGACGGTGTTTACCGCGGGAGCGCGGCCCCGGACAAGGAGGGCAAACTCAGCTCCGAGTGGCCGGTCGGGAAAACGCGCGCACGTCGGGAAATCACGGTCTATCTCCCCTACGGTCGCGCGTTGGACGTTCGGAACGTCGTGCTGGAGGCCGGCGCTAAGATCTGGCCGGCGAAGCCGTTCGCCGTCGCCAAGCCCGTCGTCTACTACGGTTCCAGCATCACCCAGGGAATCGCGGCGTCGAATCCGGGCGGCACGTTTCAGGCGCTGCTCGGGCGCTGGCTCGACACCGACTTCGTCAATCTCGGTTTTTCCGGCAACGGCCTGGGCGAACCCGAGCTGGCGCGCGCCGTCGCCGAAATCGACGCGGCGTGCTTCGTGGTCGATTTCTGGGCGAACCCGACGACCGACCTTTATCGCGCGCGGCTGCCGGGATTCATCGCCGTCCTGCGTGCGAAGCATCCTGATACGCCGATCCTGGTCACCGGACCCTATTATAACCCGTCGGAGGACGTGCCCGGAGACGCCGGCGAGAGACAGATTCAGAAGCGGGCGTTCGGCCGCGAATTCGTCGCGCAGCGGCGGGCGGCGGGTGACCGGAGAATCGTGCATGTCGACGGACTGGAGATGCTGTCGCGTGACCAGGCCGAGGGGCTTGTCGACGGTCGCCATGCCAACTCGATGGGCTTCTATCTTTGCGCCCGGGGCCTGGAGCCCTACCTGCGCACGGCGCTTGCGCTGGAGCAGGCACCGCCACGTCCTCCGGGCAAGTGAACGCTTCTTTCTCTGCTTCGGTTGAGAATGATGGCGGAGGGGGCGCCCGCCGTTTTCCGTTGGTGGCGGACGACGGCAGCTTTTCGCGTTTCCGCCGACTCAAATGCCCTCGTCGTTTCGCCCAGTGGTTCCCTGGTTGGAACAGTTCTGTCGTTTTGCTTCGGTCGGTGGGGTGCGTCTTCCTCGGTGAAATCCATTTCTTGAATTTAATCACCGGTCACCTCTTTCGACTTTTCGACCGCACCGCATCCGACCCCAAAACAACTCCCTCTCATGTCTTCCCCCCGTGTATCCCGTCGTGATTTTCTCCGTGTTTCCGCCGGTGCGGCCGTGACTGCCGCCGTGGCGGGCGGACCCCTGGCTGCCGCACCCGCGCCGAGCGCATTCAAGTTTCGATTCGTGCTTTCGACCAACCTCTACGGCTGCCTGCCCATCGCGGACATCGTCCCCGAAATGCATCGCACGGGCAGCGCGGGGCTCGACATCTGGGCCGGGCGTTGGGGCAACCAGCGCGAACAGGTGGATGCCCTCGGCCATGACAAGTTCGCGGCGATGCTGCAGCAGCACAAGGCCACCGTCGCCACCTACACGTGCATGGACCCCGGCTTCATGAAGGCGGAGCCGCACATGCGGGCGATGAAGAAATTTGGCGGAGACATGGTCATCGCCGGATTTGGTGGCGGCGGTCCGGGCGCGAAGGACCTGCGGGGCGATGCCCTCCGTAAGGCGATCCGCGCGGCCGTGGAGAAAATGAAACCCGCCATCGACAAGGCCGGTGCCCTCGGGGTGAAACTCGCCATCGAGAATCACCTCAACGGGCTGCTCGAGCCGCCCGAGTCGTTAAACATGCTGGCCGATGCGCTGCCCGACAAGCACGTCGGCATCGCATTTGCTCCGTTTCACCTGCCGCAGGATCCCGTGCTGCTGGGGAAACTCGTGGGCGACTTGGGGGAGAAACTCTTCTATTACTACGCCTGGCAGAACGGCGACGGCAGCGGAAATATTCCGCAGGACGTGCAGAAGAAACAAATGCCGGGCGTCGGCCCGTTGGACTTCAAACCCATGCTCGCCGCGCTCAAACGAAACCGTTTCAATGGCTGGACCTCGATCTTCATGCATCCGACGCCGCGCGGTTCGCCGCTTCATCCCACCGCTCCCGAAGTCAGTGCCCAGATTAACCGCTCGCGGGAATACCTGGAGCGGACGATGGCCAACGCGTGATGCCGGCCGTGCGCGTCGTCCCATTTGCTGCCTTGGTCGTTGCGGCGGCCGGAGTGTGGTCCTCAGGGGTGCTGGCGCATCCGATCGTGGCGGGCTTTGAGCGATTCTACGCCGGCGAACGCCCCGAAGCCCAACTCGCCGCGGGCGGGCTTTTGTTGCTCAACGAACTGAATTGCGTCGCCTGCCACGCGGTTCCCGACGCCTGGCGGGAGCAACTGCCGGGGCGGGGAAAAATCTCGCTCACCGCGGTCGGCGATCGTCTGTCGAGTGCGGCGCTGCGTGAATTCGCCGGAGACCCCCAACGGCTGAAACCTGGCACCCTCATGCCGCGCCTCACTGCCAACGACGTCGCGGGCACTGAGGCGGTCGCGGCCTATCTGACCTCGTTGCGTGGCAACTCGCCGCCCCGGACTCTTCCACCCGGCGATGCAACTCGGGGCGCGCGGCTGTTCGCGTCGGTCGGATGCGCGGCATGTCATGCTCCCGGTGAGGCGAAGACAACCTACGCGTCGGTGCCCTTGGGACTGGCGGCCCGCTATGAACGCGATGCCCTCGCCGCATTCCTGCAGGCTCCGCTGCACACGCGTCCGGCGGGGCGGATGCCGGCGATCGACCTGACTGAGGGTGAGGCCGCGGACCTGGCGGCGCATCTGCAGGCGGGGCGGAATGCGGATCCAATCGCAAAAGCCGCGGCAAAGGGTTCCGCTCGACCGGATGGCCGAGCCGCGTTTGCCGCGCGCAATTGTGCGGCGTGTCACGACGACGGACAGGGTGTGACGGTGCGAATGTCAAAGCCTCTGGCGCAGGTGCGTCCCGGGTCCGGCTGCTTGGCCCCACAGCCGCCGGTCTCGGCGCCTGATTTTTCTCTCAGTGTGGACCAGATGCGCGCGTTGACGGCGGCGTTGCGACTGGTCCAAGGGGCATCCTCGCCGACGTTCACGGCGGAGCAGCGGGTGTCGGCGCGGCTCGAGCAGCTGAATTGTTACGCGTGTCACGAATGGCGCGGCCGGGGCGGGGTCGAGGCGGTGCGCGCCGAATCCTTCTCGACGGCTGACGGCGCGGCGGAGTCGCTGGGCGAACTTGGCCGGCTTCCGCCGAAACTCGACCAGGCCGGCCGCAAGCTGACGTCCGCGTGGTTGGAGAAATTGCTATGGGCCGGCGGTGGTGGGGTGCGCCCCTATCTTACGGTGCGGATGCCGCGGATTGGCCGCGAGGCAGCGGGCGACCTCGTGGCTCTGCTCAGCGAGGCGTGTCGCCCGGCGACGCCTCAGGTGATCGATACCAGCGGCACGTTGGGCCACCAGCGGTTTGCGACCGGACTCCTCTTGATTGGCACGGGCAAGGGTGGCATCGGCTGCGTGGCGTGCCACGGTCTGGGCGAGCGCAATCCGCCAGGCGTGCGCGCGATCAATCTCTCCCACACTGCGAAACGGATTCGGTCGGAATACTTCAAGGCGCTCTTGCTCGACCCGCAGGGGATGCAGCCGGGAACGATCATGCCGCCGCTCCTCGCCAGCCGCAAAGGCGCCGAGAAGGAGATCGAATCGCTTTGGACCTATCTTAAGGAATTCGACCAGAGCCCGCGCCTGCCGGAGGGCCTGGCGGTTGCCGGCGCCTTCGAACTCAAGCCCGCGGTCGAGGGGCGGCCGATCGTTTTTCGCACCTTTCTCGAAGGCGCGGGGACCCACGCGATCGCCGTCGGTTATCCCACCGGTGTGCACGTGGCGTTTGATGCCTACGAGGTGCGCTGGGGCGTCGTCTGGCGTGGTGGATTTTTGGACGCGATGGCGAACTGGGAGGAACGCACGATGCCGCCGGTGAAGCCGTTGGGCGATTCGAAGAAGATGTTTTCCCCGCGGATGCCGCTGGCGCAGCTCCGCTCGGCGGCCGACCCGTGGCCCGTAGCATGCGGTGCAGAGGCAGGCTATGTTTTCAAGGGCTACCGACTCGGGCCTGACGGCGTGCCGGTGTTGCGGTATCGGATTGACGCGGTCGAGGTTGAAGACGTGATCCGGCCGGACGAGGCCGGGACCGGGCTGCGCCGCGTGCTGACCGTGCGCGGGGCCGGGGACAACTGGTTCTATCGCGGACTGGGCGACGATGCCGCGACGCGGCCGCTCGTGTGGAAGAACGGCGTCGCGATCATCGAGGAGGCCGTTGCCTTTTGACCATGCGCCTGCCTGCTCTCCTGCTCGCGATTGTTGCCGTCGCTGTTGCGCCTGCCGCCCCGGCGCCGAAACCCGCCTACACCGTCACGCCTTACGTGCTGCCCGATGGGCTCAAACTCGAGGTGAGCGGCGTGGCGCAATTGCCCGACGGCCGGATCGCGGTGTCGATTCGCAAGGGCGAGATCTGGGTGCTGGAGCATCCCGACGCCGACCCGGCGAATCCGCGCGCGGTGGGCTACAAGCGCATCGCGTCCGGCCTCCACGAGCCCATCGGACTGCTGTGGCACAATGGGGCGCTGATCACGATGCAGCGGACGGAACTCACCCGGCTCCGCGACCTCGACGGCGACGGCGTGATCGACGATTACGAGTGCCTCGCAAAAGGGTGGGGTGTCTCCGGCGCGTACCATGAATATGCGTACGGCCCGGTGGCGGATGCCGGTGGCAACCTCTGGATTACCCTCAACGTGCGCATGGGAGCGCCGGCCAAGATGCCGGGTCACCGCGCGAAGGAATTTCCGTGGCGCGGTTGGGCGATGCGGTTGACACCGGAAGGCGTGCTCGAGCCGATGTGCGCGGGCTTTCGCTCTCCATCGGGGATCGGTCGCGACGCTGACGGCGAGATTTTTGGCACCGATCAGCAGGGCAATTGGTGGGGCACCAACCCGATTCTGCATCTGCGACGCGGGGCGTTCTTTGGCAACAAGGACTCCCTGATCGACGTGGGTCGAGACGGGTCGCCGGTGCGCGATCCGGGGGTGCTGCCGGAGGAAATCACCGTGGTCGAGGCCGCGAAGCGTGTCCCCGGTCTCGTGCCGCCGGCCGTCTGGCTGCCGTATGTGAAACTCGGGCAGAGTTCCACCGGACTGGCGTGCGACGTGAGCGGTGGAAAATTCGGCCCGTTTGAGAAGCAGCTCTTTGTCGGCGAATTTGTGCTCTCCTGGGTGAACCGCGTGTTTCTCGAAAAGGTCGACGGCGAATTTCAAGGCGCGGCCTTTCGCTTTGTGAGCGGCCTCGACTGCGGCCCGCTCAGCCTCGGATTCCTGCGCGACGGATCCCTCTTGGTGGGCGAGACGAACCGCGGCTGGAATTCGCAGGGCACGCGGTCGTTCGGACTTGAACGCGTGCGCTGGACCGGGGTGATGCCGTTCGAGATTCGCGCGATGCGGGCGCAGTCGGATGGTTTTGTGCTCGAATTGACCAAGCCGGTGGACGCGACGAGCGCCGCGCGGGCCGACAGCTACGCGATGACGAGCTACACTTATCTCTATCACCAGAAATACGGCAGCCCTGAGACCGACACGCAGCCGGTGGCGGTGACGGGGGCGACGGTGTCGGCCGACGGTCTGACGGTGCGGTTGCGCTGCTCCGGGTTGAGGGCCGGTTACGTCCACGAACTCACGGCGGCGGGCGTGCGCTCCCGCGACGGCGAACCGATCGCCAACGCCACGGGATATTACACGCTGAACCGGATTCCGCGGGCGCCGTGAGGCGCTCGATCCTGCGCTGTCGCGTCAGAACCGCACGCGCATTGACCCTAGAATCGTGCGCGGTTCGCCGTATTGGAACGTGCCGTTGAGGTAGTGTTTGTCGGCGAGATTACGGACGTTGATCCGCAGATCCACGGGCAGATTTTGCAACTTCACGGTGTACCCGATCACGAGGTCGAGGAGCACGACGGGATCGCTCTTGATCGGGATCGTCCAACTCGGGTGTTCGTAGGTCTCGCCCAGGGCGGTGGCGCCGCCTCCGATGTACATTCCGCGGAAGGTACCGCCGGTGAACGTATACTTGTTCCAGAAATTGACCGTATAGCGGGGCACCGATTCAAGATGGGAGCCGACCTCTCGCGCCTCGGAGGGATTGCTGACTTCGTTCTTCGTGAAGAAGTAACTCGCGCTCAGGAGCGCCTGATAGTTGAGCTGCGGCGTCCAGACCCATTCGCTTTCGAGTCCCCTCGTGCGGGTCCGTCCGGCGGCGATGCGCACCGTGGCGCCGGGGAGTTGGTACAAGACCTGGTTGTTCGTATCGACGTCGAGACGCGACGCCTCTTCGTTCGAAAAATAACTTACGGTTCCGAGCAGGCGACCATGGCCGACGTCCAGCTTGGTGCCGACCTCCCAGCCGCGACCCTGTAGGTCCGCAGCCAAGAACTGAACCGGCACCACGGCCGGCGGGCGGTAACCCGGTGACGTGGGATCGCCCTGCGTGGCGCGAATCGCCGCCAGATCCGCAGTCTGCTGGCGCTGCGGAACAAACGTCTTGCTGAAGCTGCCGTAAAGGCTGAGTTCCGGGGCAACTCGCACCAGCGCTCCCACGGAGGGCAGAAACTTGCGGGTTTGGAAATCCTCATCGATACCGTCGCGGTTATCATCGGTCGGGCGGTGGTTGGTGATGACGCGGCCACCGACGAGGGTGCGCAGGTGATCCTGAAAAAACGACGACTGCATCACGCCGTAGATCGCGTTGTTGTGGGCGCCGCCCTTGCGCACCACGCCGGGTTCCTCGTAGTTGGGGCCGTATTGATCGCGCATGAGCTGCGACAGGCCCAGGACGGGATCGGTGCGCGGAGCGTACGTCACGATCCGCGTGGTGGCGACGGTGATGGGGCTGATCACGTCTTTGCCGCCGTCGTGCTGCAGTCCGAGGAGCAGGTCGTGCCGGCCGGCGGACTTCAGGTCGAGCTTGTAGGCAGCCTCCAGTCGCGCGGAGAAGATGAGGCCACCCGGCTTGAAATCGGATACCGAGCTGCGCAGGCGCTGGCCCGCCACCGGCCGCAGGCCGTTGAACTCGCGCCGCATCCGGTTGCTGTCGACCTGTTGGAAGATGCCGTGAATCGCCAGGTTCGACGTCGCCACCCATTCGCTCTCCAAGGTCGTAGTCTGGTTGCGGTAGTTGTCGCGCCCGTCGGGTCCGTTGTAGTTGAACGAATCGTTGGGGAAAAAGTCGCCCGAATAGATCCCGGGATACGGTGCCACGTTGGGCCCGAGGGTGCGGGCGATGAACGCATCGACCGCTTCGGGGGTCGTCCGGCCCGTGGTGATCGGCTGCCCGGCGGCGTTGCGGACCGCGCCGTTCTCCAACTGCGGATAGCTCGCCGGGCGGGCCAGGCCCAGTTGATCGAAGAGCCGGATGGCCTCGCGGTCCTTCTCCTGAAACAGCGGATGGCTCACGACCGTGTGCGGGCGCCGCCCGGCCTCGCGGTCGAGTTTGCTGTAGCGCGCGGTGAAGGTCAGTCGGGGCAACAGTTTCCAGGTGAGTCCACCGCTGTAATAGTTCTCCCGGGTGAACATATAGTCGATGTTGCTCTCCTCGTCGGTGCGCCCGTAGACGAGGCTGTAGGCCAGCCGGTCGGCCACCACTGGAGCGCTCGAACGCACGACCAGGCGTTTGTGCGCAAACGTACCGTAGCCCGCCTCGATGGAATGCTGCGGGGTGAAGCTCGGCTTGCTCTTGATCAGATTGACGGTGCCACCGGGATTCGAGATGCCGGCAAACACGGCGTTGGGTCCTTTCACGACTTCGATCCGGTCCACGTCGTAGAGCGTCAATCCGTTGCCAGCCGGCAGCCCGTTGACAAATTGGGGTCCAGTGTACCCGCGGATGAGGATTTGGGTTTCGTCCTTCACGTGCAGCGCGACGGAACTGGCCGAGCGCAACACGTCGACAAGTTGGTTGCCGGCCTGGTCCTCGATGAGTTCGTGCGCGACGATGCTGATGTTCAGTGGGGTGTCCTTGATCAGCCCGGCGGTTCCCGTCCCGGTGACAGCCGCGCCGACCCGGTAGCCATGATCCTCCGAGCTGCGCACCTCGAACGGGCTCATGACGACGGTCTCCGGCGCAGGGGTGATTGCAGGCCGGGTGGGGGACGGGGCGCTTTGCGCGGCGAGGCGAGCGAGGCCAAAGCAACTGAAGACCATCGCGCCGGACAGGAGCGATCGATACGGGTGGGTGGGAAGTGTCACAAGGTTAGGATGGGTGCCGAAGAGTAGGGAGGGAAGTGAGAACCTGACGGTGCGGTTATTGGCTGAAGTCATGCGTTTCTTGAGGGTTTTTCGAAGAAATGACGAGGGATGTGAACGGCGATCTGAATAATTGTTTCCCAAACTGAGCGGCCCCCGTCATCGCTGGGGCATGTCGTTTTCTCCCCTTGGCCTCACCGCCCCGCTGCTCCGGGCCATCGCCGAGCGTGGTTTTGTCGATGCCACCCCGATTCAGGCCGCGGCGATTCCCGCGGTCTTGCGCGGGGGCGATGTCTGGGCCTCCGCCCAGACGGGTTCGGGCAAAACGGCGGCGTTTGCCCTGCCGATTCTGCAAGGTCTCTCCGGCACTGCGCGCGAGCGCGGTCGGTTCGTGCGCGCCCTGATTCTCGTCCCGACCCGCGAACTCGCGGCCCAGATCGGCGACGTATTTCGCGATTGCGGCCGCTATCTGCCTGAGCCGGCGCTCAAGACCCTCGTGGTCTACGGCGGCGTCTCAATCAATCCGCAGATGATGGCGCTGGGTGGCGGGGCCGACATCCTCGTGGCGACTCCCGGCCGTCTCCTCGATCTCATCGACCACAACGCGCTCTCGCTCTCCGCCGTTTCCGTCCTCGTGCTCGACGAGGCCGACCGGCTCTTCGCCCTCGGGTTTGCGGACGAACTGGGACGAATTCTCGCGCTGCTGCCATCGCGCCGGCAGACATTGTTTTTCTCCGCGACGTTTCCGCCGGCCGTGTGGAGCCTGGCCGAGAGCCTGCTCCGGGACCCCACGAGGATCGAGCTGCCCGCTGTGGCCGCGGACACCCCTGACGTGGTCCAACGCGCCATCGAGGTGGATGTGCCGCAGCGCACGCAGCTGCTGCGGAACCTGATCGAGTTTCACGCCTGGACGCGCGTCCTCGTCTTTGTCGCCACCAAGTATGCGACCGAGCACGTGGCCGAGAAACTCCGCCGCGCCGGCATCGCCGCCACCGCGCTGCATGGTGAGCTCAGCCAGGGCGCGCGTTCGGGAGCGCTGGCGGACTTCAAGGCCTCGCGCGTGCGCGTGCTCGTCGCGACCGATGTCGCTTCCCGCGGCCTCGACATCGAATTGCTGCCGGTGGTGGTGAATTACGACCTGCCGCGCTCGCCGGTGGACTATCAGCACCGCATCGGGCGCACGGCCCGCGCGGGCGCCAGCGGAGTGGCGGTGAGTTTCATCACGGTCGAGACGGATGCGCACTTCCGGCTGATCGAGAAACGCAACCGGATCTCCGTGCCGCGTGAGCAGATTGCGGGCTTCGAGCCGCTCCAGACCGACGTGCCGCCTCCCCCGTCGACCGGCGGCGTGAAGGGCCGGCGGAAGAGCAAGAAGGACAAGCTTCGCGAAGCCGCGGCGCTCGCCGCCGCGAGAGGTGCGCCGGTGCGGCGAGATGCGGCGCCCGGTGATCGTGGATTGAAATGAGGTTCGTGCGGGACAACCCGCTGCGAATACGATGACGGATGGTGATCGCGTCCCCGGGGCCAAGCACGTGATGTTCCACCGTTTCTTTGCGCCGCCATAAGCGGTGCCCTTATCTGCCTCCGCGGTTTTGACGGGAGTCGACGAGGCGTGGGAATCGTCCGAGACTGCCGGGGCAGCCGTGCGCCGCGGTAACCGCGCTCGGGAAATTCGCCCAACCGATGAAACTGATTTCCGTCGTTCTCCTGGCCCTCACAGCGCCCGCTGCCCTCGTGGCGGCCAACGCCGCGCCCGAACTCTATCCGTTCAACCGCGCCCCCCTGACGGCCAGGACCTATGCCGAATTGCCGCTCGGCACCATCGTACCCCGGGGGTGGCTTCACGACGAATTGCAGCGTATGGCCGCCGGCATGACGGGTCATCTCGACGAATGGTACCCGGAGGTTTGCGGTCCGCGCAATGCCTGGCTCGGCGGCGACGGCGACACCTGGGAGCGCGGTCCGTACTGGATCGACGGCCTCTACCCGCTCGCCCGCCTCCTGCGCGACGAGGCCCTCATTGCCAAGGCGATGCCCTGGATCGAATGGACGCTGCGGAATCAGCGCGACGATGGCTACATCGGCCCGCGTCTCGTCGACGTAAAGGCCCGCACCCGACCGCCGCCCGAGGGAGCGCAGGTGCACAAACCCGACGATTGGTGGCCGCGCATGGTGATGCTCAAGATTCTGCAGCAGCATTACAACGCCACCCATGACCCGCGCGTGATTGACGTCTTGCGGAAATATTTCCGCTACCAGCTGACGACCCTCCCCGACGCTCCGCTCAAGGCGCCGCCCGGCGGCCGGGGTGGCAGCTGGTGGGCCGAGCAGCGCGGCGCCGACAACCTCATGGTCGTGCTCTGGCTCTACAATCTCACGGGCGACGCGTGGCTCCTCGACCTCGCCCATCTCGTGCACCGGCAGACGCTGCCGTTCACCAAGATTTTCCTCGCCGGCGACGTCCTCAAGCTCACCCGCGAACTTTCCGCCCCGGCCTTCGGCTATCCGGCCTTCCATTGCGTCAACCTCGCCCAGGGGATCAAGGCGCCGCTCATCCGTTTCCAGCACGATGCCGACCCACAACACCTCGCCGCCACCAAGCGGGCGTTTGCCGATATCGAGCTGCTGCACGGCCAACCCCACGGCTTGTACGGCGCAGACGAATCGACCCATGGGCGCGGCCTTGATCGCGGCAGCGAGCTGTGCACCGCCGTCGAGATGATGTTTTCGCTCGAGCAGATGATCGAAATCACGGGCGACGTGGAATTCGCCGACCGCCTGGAAAAGGTCGCCTTCAACCCGCTGCCCACGCAGACGACCGACGACCATCACTACCGGCAGTACTTCCAGCAGGCCAACCAGGTCGAGGCGACGGCCGCCGAACGCTCCTTCTACAACGACGCCGGCGAACGTATCGTCTATGGCCTTACGACCGGATATCCATGCTGCACCTGCAACCTCCACCAGGGGTGGCCCAAGTTTGTCCAGCATCTCTGGTTCGCCACCGCCGACCGCGGGCTTGCCGCCCTTGTTTACGGTCCCTCCGCGGTCACCGCCCGTGTCGCCGACGGCGCCGAGGTCACGCTCACCGAGGAAACCCGGTACCCGTTTGAAGACATGATTCGCTTTCGGCTCGCGACCCGGGCACCGGTGTCATTTCCCCTGCATCTCCGCATTCCGTCGTGGTGTCGCGAAGCGACCGTCGTCGTCAACGGAGTCAAGGAGCGTACCGCGAAGGGCGGCCGCGTGGAGGTCATCGCCCGGACCTGGCATGACGGCGACCGGGTGGAACTGACGCTGCCGATGACGGTTCGCAGCTCGAAGTGGTATGAGAACAGCGTCGCGATTGAGCGCGGCCCGCTCGTCTATGCGCTCCGCCTCACGGAGGAGTGGACGGAAGTGACCCGGCCCGCGCCGGAGGGCGCCACCGGTCCGGTGCACCGGGGTTACCGCGAAGTGCGCACCCGCGACGCGTGGAATTTCGCTCTCTTGCAGAGCGCGCTCAACCAGCCGGAAAAGAACTTCGAGGTCGTGCGCACCGGCGCCACCGACGCCAACCCGTGGTCGCTCGCCGGCGCGCCGTTGGAATTGCGCGCGAAAGGCGTGCGCCTTCCGGAATGGACGACGTACCGGCACTCGGCGGGTCCGGTTCCACTCAGCCCGCAGCTCGCGCCCGCGGGTTCAGCGCCGGAATCAATCCGCCTCATCCCCTACGGCTGCACGACGCTCCGCATCGCCGCCTTCCCCTGGATCGACGACGTGAGGAAGCAGCCGCGGCGGTAGGGGACATCGCAGTGGCCCCATTGCCACTCGCGGAACAGGAGGCCGTGACCGACGAAAGGTCGGAGACGGTGCTCAGGTCCGTTTGTCTACGCACCTATGCGTATTACGTGTCCGTGGATTTGGAGATAATCTCGGAACGCCATGCGTTTCGCCTCCCTTCGTTTTCTCTCCGCCGCCCTCGGGGTGTTCGTTCTCCTCTGCCAATTCGCCGGTGCCCAGCAAAACTGGCGCTGGGTCAACTCGCTGCCAGCGTCAGAGAATTGGAGAGATGTGGCGTTCGGCAATGGCGTCTATGTCGCGGTCGGACTCGACGCCACCATCGCCACAAGTCCGGACGGCACCACCTGGACCCTTCGCCGCATGAGTACGGCGCAGATGAACCTCAACGGAATCGCGTTTGCCAACGGCCTGTTTGTCGCCGTCGGCATGGGAACCCCGAGCTCCGTCGGTGCGGCGCTGGTCATGACCAGCACCAACGGCTCCGACTGGACGATCAACGATTCCGTCGCCGGCACCAACAACGCCCAGCTCCTTGACGTGATCTATGGCGACAGCACCTGGGTGATCAGCGGCACCAGTCGAGTCCTCACGAGCCCGGATGGTCTCACCTGGACGTCGCGCAGCATTCCGGCGGGAGTCATCCCTGGCACCGGCGCCTTCGGGGCCGGCCGGTTCGTGCTCAGCGGCAACGGCAACTCCATCATCACAAGCACCGACCGCGGCGTCACCTGGACGCGCAATGCCGTGTCGGGAACGGCCGGGGCCGCAAGTCCGTTTCTCCCGGACGTGGCCTTCGGCAGCGGCAAGTTTGTCGCGGTGGGCCGGGACAACAATTTCAACGCCATCGCCTACACGTCCACGGACGCCACCAACTGGACTCAGTCTGCCGCCATCGCCGGCGGCAGCGGTGGCGTCGGCTTCATTTCCGTCGCCAGCACGGGCTCGACGTTTGTCGCCGCCGGCGGGACCACGGTGTTCTCCAGCACCGATGGCACCACCTGGACGCAGCGTACGTCCGCGCTCCCCAGCTCCGCGCGCCAACTTGGGCCATTGACCGAGGGCGTGTCCGCCGCCACCGCCGCCAACGGCCAGTACTTCGTGCTCGGCATCTACGGTGCCATCACCACCTCCTCCGACGGCACGACGTGGACGCGCCGCTCCACCGGCACGGTCAACGATATCGGCTCCGTTCTCCACGACGGCACGCGCTTCGTCGCCACCGGCTCCGGTGGTACCGTTCTCACCAGTACGGACGGCACCGCGTGGGCGCAGCTCACGACCGGTTCCACTGCCGATTTCCATGAACTCGCCTACAGCGGAAGCCGCTATGTCACCGCCGGATTTAGCGGCGTTTTCCAAAGCACCAACCTCACCACCTGGACCGCCGTCGCCGGCACCACCTCCGATCGCTGGACCGCCGCCGCGTACGGTGGCGGGCGCTTCATCGTCGCAAATTCGGCCACCACGCTCGGCACGCGCAGCAGCGTGGACGGCGCGACCTGGAACGCCGCCGTTTCCATCGCCGGCGCCGGCGGCAACACGAACGGCCTTGTCTACGGTGCCAATGTGTTCGTCCTCACCATGGCCGGATTCGGCAACACGCCCTCGAAAATCTACACCAGTCCGGACGGCACCGGTTGGACCCAGCGCGCCGCTGACCTCCTGCCCGTCGGCACCGGCATTTTCTCCATCGCCTTTGGCAACGGCCGCTTCGTGATCCTGACGGGCAACCAGTCCTCACTCACCAGCACCGACGGCATCACCTGGACCTCCAACCCGCTTCCGTCGACACCCGTGTTCACCCGCATCCGTTATCTCGGCAACCGGTTCTTCGCGACCGCGAGCGGTTACGGAGCCGCCAGTCATTCGAGCAGCGACGGAATCAGCTGGACCGCAGTGTCCGATTCGTTCGGTCCGAATTTGCTGAACAACCAGAATTCCACCGGCGGCTATCCAATCTTCGCTACCGCCAACGGGACCGTCGTTGCCGTCGGTCCGCAAGGCATGATCCTGCGCGGCGAACTCCCCGCCGCCCCGGTGGCCAGCGCCGCCGGCCGCCTCGTCAACATGTCGATCCGCACGGGCGCCGGCACCGGTGACAACACCCTCATCGTCGGCGTCGCGCTCGGCGGCGCCGGCACCAGCGGCAACAAGGCCGTGCTCCTGCGCGGCGTCGGCCCAACGCTCGGCTCCTTCGGCGTCGGCGGTGCGCTCGCCGATCCCGTGATGACGGTTTTCCAAGGTTCGACCCAGGTCTCGCAAAACGACGACTGGGCTGGCGGCTTTGATTTCGGCTCGGTCGGTGCGTTCGCCTTCGCCGGCTCCGCCCCGCGCGACGCCGGGATCTACAACAACGCCATCCCGACCGGCAGCTACTCGATTCAGATCGTCGGCAAGAACAACGGCACTGGCATTGCCCTCGCCGAAATCTACGACGCCACGCCCACCGCGAGTTTCACCGCGAGCACGCCGCGGCTCGTCAACGTTTCCGCCCGCACCCAGGTCGGCACGGGCGACAACATCCTCATCGCCGGCTTCGTCATCGGCGGCCAGTCCCCCGTGCGTGTGCTCGTGCGCGCCGTCGGCCCGACCCTCGGGGCCTTCGGTGTCGGCGGCACGCTCGTCGATCCGAAACTCGAACTGTTTTCGGGCACGACCAAGACCGCGGAAAACGACAACTGGGGCGGCACCGCGGAACTCAAGGCGGCGTTCAGCGCGGTTGCCGCCTTCGCCTTCTCCGCCGACACCTCCCGCGACGCCGCCATCGTCACCACGCTCCAGCCCGGCAGCTACACCGCGCAAATCAGCGGCGTCGGCAACACCGCCGGCGTCGCGCTGGTGGAAGTGTACGAACTGCCCTGAGCCGGAACTGTGCCGCCGAGCATGGAGCGGCACGATGAGGTCGGTCCGTGATTTGTTGTCGCACCTCGCCGGCGATCGATGGTGCGACCAAGGAGGGCGGCCGCTGATTGCAAGGTCGTTTGCGTGCGTTTCGCCCTGACCCTCTCCATCTCGTCATACCTGAGTTGGGCTGGCTACCCCTGACCGACCCCCAAACGATGCTCGGTGCGCCTTTGGGCGCCACGCTGATGGCCGAAAACACGCTCGTCAGGTTTGAGCCTTTTTGCGGCCAAGTGGATTGAGCGCGAATTCCTCCCCGACCAAGGCAATTGGCCGCGAAGAGGAACAAAAGGGGCTGAGCATGCCATCGGAGAACTCCCGAGCGTCTATAGACGCTTCGGACGCCCGGTTTGCCGGCGGGTCCGCCTTTTACTTGTGAACAAACCGACAACCCACGCGACCTCCTGATAGCAGGTAACAGGCGAACCCCGTCGGATTGGCCCCTGGGGACGTGACACCCCGTCGCGTGGGTTTGCGGCGATTTTTCGAAACGTTCCAGCGCGCAGGCCGTGAGGGATGCGCTCGACGAGGTCGTGCCGCTACAGAAACTCGGCCTGCCACACCTGAGTTGGGCTGGGCTGGCTACCTGACCGACCGCGAAGCGATGCTCGCCGCGCCTATGGGCGCCACGCAGATGGCCGAAAACACACTCGTCAAGCTTGAGCCTTTTTGCGGCCAAAGGGATTGGCTTGGATTCCCCCCCCCCCAACCAAGGCAATTGGCCGCAAAGAGGAACAAAGGGGCTGAGCATGCCATCGGAGAACTCCCGAGCGTCTATAGACGCTTCGGACGCTCGGTTTGCCGGCGGGGTCTGCCTGTTACTTGTTAACAAACCGACAACCCACGCGACCTCCCGATAGCAGGTAACAGGCGAACCCCTTCGGATTTTCTGCCTTACACTGCCGGGGCAGCCGAGCGCCGCTGCTACTGAGAGCCAGGTTTCGGAGGGCCCGATATCGATTTGACCTCGTGACCCTGGCGGTCATGGGATTCCCGCTCTATGTCTGGCCACGGCGCTCACTCCCACTCCGACAACCCGGAACACAAACGCATCGGCGTCTTCATTGGCGTCATCGCTGTCATCATGGCGATCGTGGGTGCCCTCGCCAAACAGCAGGCGAACGAGATGATCATCGGGGAGGTCAAGGCGTCGAACGGCTTCGCGTGGTACCAGGCGAAACGCCAGCGTTCCTACATGAATGAGCTCGAGGTGAAACGGATCGACTTCGAGCTTGCGGGTCAGGTGACCGACGCCCAACGCAAATTGCTGGAGACGAATCGGGCCAAGTTCCTCGCGAAGAACGCGGAGTACGATGCCGAGAACAAGGATATCCTCAATTCCGCGGAGGCCGACCGTCAAGCGGCCCAAACCGCGGCCCACCGGCATCACTGGTACGAGTACGCCGAAATCGCCCTGCACACCGCCATCGTGCTGTGCTCCCTGGTGCTGCTGACCAACCAGCGTTCCTTCTTTTATGCCGGGATTGCGGCCACGTTGGTGGGACTCGGCCTGTCGGTCGTGGCTTTCCGGACGGGAGGCCATGCGCCGGCCAAGCCGGCGGCGGCCGCGCCTCCGGCGGCAGCTGCTCCCGTTAAGACGAAATAGGCCTGGAGTGGGGGGAAATTCGCGAAGCAACCCGCTGATCGCCCCCCTCAAACGCGTGAGGGGAGCACGGCTCGATGACGGAGGCCCGTCGTCGAGTTGAACGCGCGGAAGGGGGCAAACCGGGTTGACCCTGAGGTTGGACTGCTCTTGTAAATTTCGACCGTAGTCGGATTCTCTGGGTCGGGCCAGTACCTCGATCTCGCAAGAACAGGGGGGAGTCCGTTCCATCAACACAATCAGCTCTGAACTGTATGGTCGCCGCAGCCAGAAATCCAAACGTGCTTGCCGAAGTGGTATCCCGGATTCTTGCCGCCGGTGCTACCGAATTTCAGGTGGAATATAAGGACCGCCAGGAGCACGTCTTGGCGTTAAGCGGGGCAGTGGGGATCGGAGTCGCGACTTTTCGCGCAGATTCGGAGGACGCACGGCAGTTGCGCTCCGAGTTGTATGACCTCGAAAAGAAGCGCCGGAAGATAGTTCACGCCGGGGTGGAATATTGGCTTCGGGCGAAAATATTCGATTCCTTCGGTGAAGATGCGTTTCGAGTCACAATTGCCAGACGCTGACCCTTCGTCCGGCCGGCGCCGGGGGGGGGCGCCTTCGGTGCGGATGGGACCGCCCGATGCGGTCAGTCCGTGAGTTGCGGGCCGAACTGACGGGGTCTGCCTGTTACATGCTAACGACGCGTCCTGCGGCTTGTCGGATAGTTAACGAGTAACAGGCAGACCCCGTCGGCCTCCCTCCACTACGTGACCGTCCTGCCAATCTCGCTCGAAATCGCAATCGCTGCGCCCGCCCTCGCGCTTTCCCACGGCGATCAATTTGACCGCATCATCGCCGCCACCGCCCAAGTCCACAACGTCCCGCTCATCACAAACGGCGCCAACATCACCGACGCCGGCGTGATCGCGACCCTTTGGTAATTCGGCGTGCTCACAACGGCGCCTTCTCTGCGATGGCACGGAAGCGCGGATCCTTGCGCAGCGTCGCCCAATCGGGACTGAGCAGCAGATAATTCCGCCGCCACCACCCTGCCTCCGCCTGCGCTTTCACAATCGCCAGCGCTTCGTCGATCAGGCCGAAGCGCGCTTGGACGAGAGCGAGCGCATTCAGGCCGCCGGACGTGCGGCCGGTATTCCACGCTGCGCCTTGGGGGTTCTCCCCAGGAGGGACGAGTTCGAGCGCTTTCCGTGCCATCGCCAGCGCATCATCGCGCCGACCGAGACCAGCATAGGCCAGCGCCAGTGTCGCACGCGGGCCCGAAGCCAGAGGAATTTCGATGCAATTTTTTTCCGACATCGCCGCCGCTTCGTGAAAGTAGCGCTCCGCCTCCGTCTTGTCTCCCATCGCTTCAGAGGCGCGCGCGGCCAAGATCGCCGACTGGGCAATCTGCAGGATGCGCGGTGATTTCAGGCTGGGGTTTCGCTGCTCGCGAGCGGCCGCCAACGATTCGGCCAGGGCACCCGCATCGTAGAGCACGCGTTGGCTGATAAACCAGTAGGCGTCCCCGCGCAGCTCGGCGGGGACCGCATCGAGCGTCTGCACCACCAGCGTGCGGTCGCCCTTCCAGCCTAATTGAAGCCTCGCCAGGTTCGTCAATGGGATCGAAGTGCCGAGTATTTCGAAGGCCCGACGATAGGCTGCCTCAGCCCCGGCATACTGGCCATCGATGGTGAGTATGTTGCCCAGCTGATTCACGTGCGAGCCATTGCGCGGATCGAGTTCGACACCGCGCCGGGCCAGCGCAATCGCCTCGGTGCGCCGTCCCTGATAGTACCGCAGAGTAGCCTGGAAGGCGGTAATCTCGGAGTCGTTGGGTCGTGACTTTTCCGCGAGGTCGAGTGCGTGCAGCGCCGCCGAAAGGTGCGTGCCGTTGGCCGAGATCAGGCGCGCCCGGGCCAACTGAACTTCAGGCATCCCCGGTTGCAGTCGCTCTGCCTCTTCGATGGCCTGCCGCGCGGACTCGAGATTTCGGTTGTAGTCGAACGCGTACAAACTCGCCTGCACGCTTCCCAGCAAGGCCCACGCCAGCGCAAATTTCGGATCGAGTTCGATTGCACTCTCAAATTCTTTCGCCGCCCGGTTCCACGACGGCGAGGTCTGGGCAAACAGTTCACGCCCCCGCAGGAAGGCGTCGTAAGCGGCGAGGTTTTGGGTCGGTAACGTCGTCGCCACCCGCGCAACCGCGACGGCGCTGGGCGAAAGACGCGCCGCGATTTTCAACGCGATCTCGTCCTGCACGGCGAACATGTCCGTCGTCGTCAGCTCCTTGTCGAACGTCTCGGACCAGACCTGCGTGCCGTCGGCGGCGTTGACCAGTTGCGCGGTGACGCGCAGCCGCGTGCCCAGTCGCTGCACGCTGCCGTCGACGATCGTGCCCGTGCGCAGCTCCCGGCCAATCTGCGTGGCGGGAACATCGCGGCCCTTGTAGGAAAACGACGAGGTGGTGCCGATCACCCGCAGGCCGGCCGTGCCCGCGAGCTTCTGGCCGATATTGACCGACAAACCGTCCGAAAAATAGCCGTCGTCCTTGTCGGCGCTGAGATTCTTGAACGCCAGCACCGCGATCGATTTGGGATCGAGGGCGGCGGGGGCCGGTCTCGTTTCCACAGCCGGCCGGTCCGGTTCGGAGTGCGATCGGTTGAGCAGGAAATAGCCCACCGCGAGGGCGCCGAGGGCGACCGCCGGCGCGGACCAACTCCAGCGGCGCACGCGGGGCGACGCCAGCGTTTCAATCCGGACCGGAACGGGCTGGAGTGCAACGGGTGCAGTTGGGGCTGTGGCCGCGCGCGGGGCCGTGAGCAGGCGCTGCACTTGCGCGACGAAGTCTGGTGTCGCCATGCCCGCCGGCAGACGCGTCCACTGCACCGCCTTGAACTCCGCGGGCACATCGGCTTCCGCATCGCCCGTCGCATCGATCACGATGGGCAGCAGGAATGCCGTACGCTCCGACATCATGTGCGTGCGCTGCGCCGCCAGACGCCACTCGAGCCGGAAGTAGCCCTCGGCGCGCGCCTGGGTGGCCGCGGAAATGATGGGCGCGAAGAGGGCGCAGGCGCCGATTTGCTGTCGGATCTTCGCATCCCACGCATCGCCGCCGGCCAGCTCGCTCTGGTCGAACCAGACCTCCAACCCCGCCGCCCGCAACGCCTTCGCAGATGCTGCGCGCGGCGATCGCGTCCTGCGAAGCGTAACTCAGAAAGATCGCCCTGGAGGTGGAAGTGCTCACGTTACAATGGCGCCTTCTCGGCGAGCGCGCGGAAGCGCGGATCGCGGCGCACAAAGTAGAACTGCGGGCCGAGCAGCAGGTCGTTGCGGCGCCACCATCCGGCTGCGATCTGCTCGCGCACGATGGCCAACGCATCGTCCATCCGCCCGATGCGCGCCTGCACCTCCACGAGGACGGGCAGCAGCACGAGTTGGGCGTAGTAGGGATTCTCCGCCGGCGGCACGAGTCGCAACGCCTCGCGGGCGGCGGCGAGCGCCTCGTCTTTTCGGCCAAGCCCCGCGGCCGCCTGCGCCACCGGCGGGTGGGCGCGCCACGATTGCGGGTGTTGATCGCGATAGGCCACCGCGGCAGGCAGGGCCTCCGCGTAGTCGCGTTGCGCGCCTTCGGCATCGCCGCTCATCTCGCGCACTCGCGCGGCCAGCAGCGCCCGGATGTAGTAGCCCCACTGCGAGAGCACCGCCGGCTGATCGAATCGATCGATCTCGGCCAGCGCGTCGGCGTAGCGTCCGGCCGTGGAGAGAATCTCGATCTTGTCGGTGCGCATCTGGGGGTCGAGTCGTCCAAGCTGGAACACCTCGTATTCCCGCAGCGCCTTGGCCGCATCGCCCTCGGCCCGAATGATCGTGCGAGCGCGATTGGTGTTGGGGATGCCCTCGTAGTTCAGCGCCGCCGACTGGTCGAAGGCGGCCAGCGCCTCAGGATAGCGCCCGAGGAAGTGCAGCACCAGTCCGCGGGTGTTGTAGACATTCGGGTTGCGCGGGTCGCGCTCGGTGGCGCGCCGGCAGAATTCCAGTGCTTCCCCGAGCCGGCCGGAGAATCGGGCGACCAATGCCTGCTCGAATGCGATCTCCACATCGTTCGGTTTCAATTTCTCCGCCAGGGCCAGCTCGCGCGAGGCCTCGGCGAAATTAGTTCCATCGGCTTTCAGGACGGCTGCGCGGGCGAGATGCACTTCGGCCAGATCGGGCTGCAGGCGGGCGGCTTCGGCCATAGCGCGCTGCATGCGAGCCGGCAAATCACCGTCGATGTCGCCACCGCCCCAGTAAATCCACGCCAGCGAGTGGGCCAGATGCGCCCACGCGAGCGCGAATCCCGGATCGAGCCGCACCGCCTCCTCGTAGAGCGGCACGGCCTGGCGCCGCGAGTGGTTGCCGAGCCCCTGGCGATCCGCGCTCTGTCCGCGCAGGTAGGCATCGTAGGCCGCGAGGTTGGCGGTCGGACGCTGCTCAGCGGCGGCGGGTGAAGCGCTCGGCGCCAGTTGCGCCGCGATTGCCAGGGCAATCTTGTCCTGCAAAGCGAAGAGTTTTTCCGTCGTGAGATCCGCTTCGAAGGTCTGCGACCACGCCTGTGTGCCATCGGTGGCGTTGACGCGCTGGGCCATGATTCTCACCTGCTGTCCCTCCCGCTGCACGCTGCCATCGATGAGGGTGCCGACGCGCAGCTCCTGCGCGATCTGGGTCGCGGGCATGTTTTTGCCCTTGTAGGAAAAGGACGACGTGCTCGCCATCACGCGCAGGCCGGGCACTCGCGCGAGTTTTTCGAGGATGTTGTTCGAAAGTCCGTCGGAGAAATACTCGTTGTCCTTGTCCGCGCTCAGATTCTTGAACGCCAGCACCGCGACTGATTTCGCATCGAGCGCGCTGGCCGCAGCGACTGCCAGCCGCTGGTGTTGCGTGGAGGAAAAGTAGAGCACGGTCGCGACGCCGACGCACACGGCGGCAGTCATCGGCCACTTCCAACGGCGGCGTGATGGCGGAAGGATGGCCGGCATCTTGCCGGCCATCTCCCCTGAATGCCGGCTGGATGCCGGCGCGACCGCGGCGACGGCGCTGCGCGGCGTGGCGAGCAGGCGCTGCACTTGCGCGACAAACGCCGGCGTCGCCGCGCCCGCGGACAGGCGCGTCCATTGCACGCGCAGAAATTCCGGTGGCACGGCGGCGGCGCTGTCGGGCGTGTCGTCGACCACGATGGGCAGCAGGAACGGCACGCCGTCCGCCATGAGGTGCGTGCGTTCGGCTGCGAGTTTCCACTCAAGGCGGAAGTAGCCTTCGCCGCGCGCCTGGGTGTGGGCGGAGACAATCGGGAGGAAGAGCGTGCAGTCCTTGATCTGGCGGCGGATTTTCTGATCCCAGGCGTCGCCTCCGCGCAGCTCGCTTTGATCGAACCACGCCTCAATGCCGGCGGCTCGCAGCGCCTCGACGAGGCGGCGCGCCGCCTCGGAGTCTTCGCGAGCGTAGCTTAGAAAAACGGCGGCACCCGGAGACGTCGGGCGACTGTCAGGAGCTGGCACCATGGACGGCCCAGCGAATGGACGATGCTGCCGCCTGACGAGGAGAAAGACGGACATGTCGCGCCCGACGGCTTGAAAGCGTAGCCCCCGGCTCCAGGCGGAATTCGCCCCCCCTCCCGGCCCAACCCCTGACTCTCTGGGCCGAATCGACGGGGTCTGCCTGTTACATGCTAACGACGCTTCCAGTGGTTTGTCGCCAAGTTAACGAGTGACAGGCAGACCCCGTCGGCCTCCCCGCACCTCCGGGTTGGGCATTATGGGGAAACGAACTGAAACAATCTTTCGGAAACCACCCAAGCTCCGGAGCCTGCCATGATTGGCGCGGCCAAAGTCAGGATCGAAGTAATGGCAAATGGGAGAACGAAACGCTTTCCCTTTTGTGGGTTGGAGGCCGCTTCTAGCGTGAATACGCCGTATGCAAGAGTGTGACAAAGGGGTCGTGTCGCGTATTGCGTATTTAGCGGGATCTCCCTCCGGCGTTCACTGTTGGCCCGCCTGCTTAAAATAGCTCAGGTTGTGGCTAAACCCGCTCGGCGTGCCGAGATTCAGGGGCCGAATCGACGGGGTCTGCCTGTTACATGCTAACGACGCTTCCAGCGGTTTGTCGCCAAGTTAACGAGTAACAGACAGACCCCGTCGGCCTCCCAGAACCGGAAGGCCGGGAAGGACGGGAAGTCGGAGTCGGCTCTTCCCGCTCTTTCCGTGCTTCCTGTTCAATCACTTTTTTCCGCGCGTTTGGAACCTCTGTTGCCCTGCCAAGTCATTGGCGCTGGTCGCGACGTTCGTGACCTCGGTGTTTGGCGACGGCTTGGGGCGGCGCCAGTGGGCCGAAATGGCACGGTTACGGTGCTGGCAAAAGGCTTCTAAAGGTTAACCGGAGGATAACCGGAGGACAACCGGTGGATAACCGAAGGACTGTTTTTCCGACGAGGGGCCAAAGTGGCACGGAAGGCAGGGGGCTTGGGTTCTCGCGGCTACGGGCAACTGTCAACAAGGAGAGGCGCCCCCGTCGCGATGTTCCCTGGGTTGCGCTCGCTTTCGCGGCGGTGATTCGAGAGAAAAACAGCAGCCGTCGTCTGCCGGTGCCACCAACCCCCTCATGAAATCACCCAACGTCTCCCGCCGGACCTTTATCAAACGCGCCGGCGCCCTCGCCACCCTCGCGGGACTGTCGTCGTGTCAGTTTCCCGGCCAGCCGACCGTGCGCGTGAGGCCGCTCGCGGCCACGAGGCTCGGTCCGAACGACCGGCCGGGCATCGCGCTGATCGGTTGCGGCAGTCGCGGCACGGGCGACGCCCAGAGTGCCGCGGCGTGGGGCGACATCGTCGCGGTGTGCGATGTCGATTCGAAGCAGGCGGCGGCGGCGGTGGAGAAGCTGGCCGTCGATGGCCGCAAGCCGGTGGTGTATTCCGACTTTCGCCGGGTGCTGGAGTGTTCCGACGTGCATGTCCTGATCAACGGCACGCCCGACCACTGGCACACGCTGGTCAATCTGGGCGCGGCCCTGGCTGGCAAGGATGTTTACGCCGAAAAGCCGCTCACGCTCACGATTGACGAAGGCCGCCGGCTTGTCACCGCGGTGCAGCGGAGCGGCATCATCCTGCAGACCGGCACGCAGCAGCGCAGTTCGCCGCGGTTCCGGCAGGCCTGCGAATGGGTGCGCAACGGCCGCATCGGGAAACTCAAGAGCGCCGATGTCTGGCTGCCGGCCGGACTGCGCGAGGGGCCGTTCAAGTCCGCGGCCGTGCCGCCGAACCTGAACTGGGATTTCTGGCTCGGGCAGACGCCGAACGTTCCCTACGTGCCGGAGCGCTGTCACAAGACCTTTCGTTTCTGGTATGACTACTCGGGCGGGACGATGACGGACTGGGGCGCGCACCACAACGACATCGCCTACTGGGCGATCGGCGAACTGGCGCCGCGCACGGTGGAGTCGCGCGTACTGGTGCAGCCGATACCGGGCGGGTACAACACGTTCAGCGAGTACGAGGTGAACTACACCTATGCCAGCGGCGTGCGGCTGAACATCCACACCACGCGGGACGACAGCATCTACGGTTCCAAGGTGAAGCCGGACGGGCAGCGCAACGGCATCCGCTTTGAGGGCACGGGCGGGTGGATTTGGGTGAACCGCGACGAGATCAAGGCGAGCGACCCCGCGATGTTGAAGCAGGCGCTGCCGGAGGGCGCCGAGCGGCTCTACGTCAGCAACAACCACATGGAGAATTTTTTCGACTGCGTCCGCTCCCGGAAGGCGCCGATTTGCGACGTGGAGACGGGGCACCGTTCGGCGACGATGTGCCATCTCGGGGCGATTTCGATGCGCACCGGCCGGGCGCTGACGTGGGATGCGGCGCAGGAGAAGTTCGTCGGCGAATTTGCGCGGGAAGCCAATGCCCACGTCGCGCGCGAGCTGCGCGCGCCGTACGACTACTCGTTCGTGAGTTGAGTGGCAGAGCCACGGAAGCAAATCGGCTGGCGTTCGCCTCCGTTGAACGCTGCTATCAGGACATGAACTCGCGAGGGTCGATTGCCGACGGGCACGGGAACGGCGACGCATGGCCAGAGCCGGTGCGCGGGCCCTCGATGATTTGCGGCCACAACCCGACGACCGATGCGCTGTAAATATTGCGGCACCCGCTTCAGCACGGACGCCACGGTGGCGCCGTTTCGGGCGATTTGCCCGAAATGTGTCCGGTTGGTCGCGCCGCGGTTCGTGCTCAAGCAGGGCGATGGCGAGACCGGTTTCCGCGAGGTCATGATCGGGCAGAATGCGAAGGATCCTGGCCGGAAATTGCTCGAGACCCGCTCGTATCATTTCACGATTTTCGTCGATGAGCAGGAGCAGATTTTCGGTTTCGATCTCACCGACCGGGATGAGGACCACCTCCTCCGGTGGCGGCGGGGGCGACCTCCGGTTTTCTATGGCATCGCCAATGTGGGGAAGGGTTATCACAACCGCAACGAAGTGTACGTGAACGGCAGTTTTTCCCCGGCGGCCGTCGCGGCGGAATTGGAGTCACACGGTCAGAATATTCGCAGTGAGGTGCGCGCGGTGTTGCTGGAAGGAATCAATGCCGGCCAGGCCAATGAATAATCGAATCCATCACTCGCTGGCGAATAGCATAGCCGCAACCCTGCAGCCAAGAGTTGAGAGCGAAGAGCTGAGAGCCCAACCTTCAGAGCAGACGTGCTTGTTACCCGACCTGAAGTCGAAGTTCACCGTTTGGTTTTGCTCTCAGCGCTCGACTCTCAGCTCTCGACTGAATTTCTACGCCAAGGGGAACACGGGCCTGCCCGCCGGCCGCGATGCCCTCGCGGACGCCTGATTGCCCGGTACGCGCTGCTCCCCTGTTTCGGCCGGATACCAACTTTCCATGGGATTTGGGCTGCCCGTGGGCGCATCCCCGACTGACGGTTCCCATCCGCGCCGTACCCGGTGCGGCTACGACAATTCGTTTTGGTAGCCGCGCCGGTTACGGCGCGGTCAACACCCTATGCCGTCATCGGCGTTGCCGACGGCGGGGATTGTGCGTTCGCTGGCATCTCGATGACTTCACTCCCCCGTCGCGGCCTGACCGCGGACCAGCTGCCTTTAGTCAGCCAAACGCTCCGGCTCGTCTGCAAAGCCTGCGGGAAGTCCCACCCGTATGATGTGGGCGCCATTTATGTCTGGATGCCGGAAGTCGAAGCTGACCCGCCGGGCAGCTGTTGCGGGTTCAGCGAGTATTTCCGCTGCCGCGATTGCGACAGTGCGGGGCCATGGGAGGTGGCGGACGCTCTCAAGCTGCTTGGCCTGACCTTGCGTTCGAAATTGAAGCGGGGTGACGAACATGTGGTGTTTGCGACGCCCGAAATGTTTGACGGCACGATCGTACAGTCGCCCGCCATGGGCGAAGAGCACCTGCTGCGACTTATCGAACAGGAACCAGGCAACGCCTTCCTTTGTACCCGACTCGGGAACCTCTTGCGCAGCTGCCGCAGGAGGAGCCAGGCCGCCGCGTGGTATGGCAAAGCGCTCGTGCTCGACGCGGCCGACATCGAGGCCCGGTATCATCTTTTCTGTTTCGCGGTGGATGACAACGATCAGTCCACGGCGACCGAACACGCGCGGTTGCTCGTGCGCCACCTGCTGGAGGGACACAAGACCAGCTCGGACGAGCTCACGCGCGGCTTGGCCGTTTCCGTGGTGGATATCCTCCGGAGATCTCCGCGGGAAGTTTGCGACGCGTTTGTTCGCGTTTCCCGGGCCGCCGCTGCGGCGCCTGAAGTCACCTTCATTCGCACGCTCCTCGAAGCGGAAGGCGAAGAGGACGTGATCGTGAACGATGCCGCCGAGCGACTCCTCCGCGGCGAGGCGGAGGCCGCGTCACCGCCACTCTCGGCCGTCATCGCCACACTGGATGACGACGATGGCGCATCGATCGATCTGATTCCTGCCCTGCGCGAGTTGGTGGAGCGGGAGCAATTGGACGTGCGGAAGCTCACGGTGGCGGCAGCGCCCGGCGAGCCTGGGCGCATCGGGGTGAAGAACCGGCACTCGCTTTTTCTTATCGACGGGACCCGCGCCGCCATCTGGGAAGTGAGGTCGTTGCGAGAGTTGTTTCGCGGCGACCGCACGCCGCCCCCGGACATGGATCGGTATCTACCGGAATATGACCGATGCTTTTTCAGCATTGAGAAGCACGTGCTGACCGCCTGCGATGTCGAGGGAGACCGAACCGATCAGGAACTGGAGGCCATCTTTTCTGCGCTTCGTCGCCGTCCCGACGGCAAAAATCACTTCGGCCCCCTGCACGATTTCCTCTGGCAGGGCACCGCGCTCACCCTTGCGATGCACCGGTTGAGCCAGTCGGAGTTCGAGTCGATCGTCGGGCAGCTGGAGCGCTCGGTGCGAAAGTGGGGGCTCCGACCCGTGTCGCGGAACTACGTGCGTGATTTGCGCGAGAGGAGTGCGTCGTAGCCCAAAATTTCCCAGCGCGGCCTGACGGCGCAGCCACACGCTGTTCGCAAACGCCGCCTGCGCTCGGACCCAGGTGTATTTCCGGGCTAGCTCGATCGCTCACTCACGCTCACGCTCGCGAGCCCAGGCGCAGTCACGGCCGGACCACGCGCGGCCGGACCAAGTGGTGCTTGCGTTCAAAACGGCAGCGATTCGTCGTCGCCCCGCCCCGCTGTGTCGCCCTTCCGCGGCGGTTCCATCGACGCGCGGCGTTCGATTCCCTTCCATTCCTCCCACGTCACGCCGAACCCCGCACCGCCCTCCGTGTAGCCCGCGATCAGCGCGAACGTTGCATCCGACTCTGGAAACCGGGTGCGCGGCGTGGCCCGTTCCTTTTCCACGCTCCGGCGAGCCTTTGCCAGACGCGCCCCCTCCAGCGTGCGGGCGAGTTGCTCGCGCCATTTCGGGTCGAACGCAATACCGAGAGCCGACAACTCCGCGATCGCGCAAGCCCAGTCCACGCCAAAGCGCTTGCGATACGATCCGGCGATCCGTTCGGCCGGCCGACCTCGTTGCGTCGCGAGCCACGGACCGGCCGACTGCAATCGACCGTGGCGATCCATGCGCAGGGTGCGCGGTGGCAACGGACGTTTTTTCCTTCGGCTCATGACCGGCATCGCGCCGCGCGCAAACGCGCGCCGAACTGCTTTCCTGATTGCGAATCGGACTTCGACATTGGGCCAGGAAAATGATCCGGCGCGGCGACTGTTGCCAAGGCATTTTCAACTACGGTCCCACTTGCCATCCGCACCGGCACGCTGCGCGCCTATGAGGCATTTTGCGGTCCTCTCGTCCGGGAGATTCGGAGTGCGGCGATGTCACGCCGGGCCTTTATTGAAGTTGCGGTTTCGGAGGCCCCCGGTGCGTCACCGGGACATCGTTGCGACCTGCCCGGCGAACCCCGGCGCCTGTGTTGTCGTCGGAAGCAATCCCTCCATGCCGATTCGGGACGTTGTTTCGATGCAGTGCTCGATCTCCGCGTGCACGAGCGCGGCGCCGCCGGCGGACCATTCGGAATAGGGGCGGGGGGCGCCGAAGAAGTTCGCGTCGCGACAATAGAGTTCCTTGCCGTCTGGCAGTGAGACCAGGCGTACCCGAACCTGGGTGTTGAGCGCGAGGTGCTGGTCGAACGACGAGCGGGCAATCAGGGCGGGGGCGTGGACGCGGATTTCGAGCACACGGTCGAGGCCGCGCCGCGCGAGCGCCGTCCGCGCCTTTGCGTTCAGTCCGGCGGCGTTGTGCCAGGCGCGCTCCCTGAGGGTCGGGTCGACCGCGCGGAGCGTGGCATCGTCGATGACGGTGAACGGTTGGTTCGTCTCGGCCTGGAAGGCGGCGAGGATGCGATCGCGCACGCGGGTTTCGAGGAGCACGCCGGCGACGGCGTTCTGCAGAATATCGCGCGACGGGGCGAGCTGGCTCTCGTTTTCGGCCCGCACCCAGCTTTGCGCCAGGTTGACGCTGCCGGTGACCGCGGAGATGATTGGAAAGGTGACAGGCAAGGTCAGGAGAATGGCCGCGTACAACGGATCCCCGCCCGTGCCTGGTGCCCAGGATTTGAAATCGGCGGTCGTCATGAATCGGATAGATGCGGAGGCGGCGCGGGTGGCTTCCTGCTTGTTGACCGGCATGACGACGTTGATTTCAGACGCGCTGGAGAAAGCGACGACCCCGATGCGATCCGGTTGATTCAAAGTAACGCGGGTTTCCGTCAGGGGCCGAAACTGCGAAGGGGACGAGCAACCGCTGAACGAGACGGCGACGACCAAGCACATGATTGCGCCGGACGATTTGAGGGGTGGAGTGCGCATACCCGGTCATGCTCCGTGCGGTCGGAAACGGATCGTTCTTTCCGGGGGCGGGTGGATCGAAAAGCAGGTGGGGTGGGGACGGCCGGGCCTCGGCTCGGAAGTGCGTTCGTTGGAGAAACGGCGTTGCCACGGGCGACTTTTCTTGGCGTCGTCTCGACGGAGCCGGACGAGTCCCCGTTTCGCCCGGTTCCGTTGACCTGAAATCACCCCGTCCTGCGTATCATGAAGAATCTTACGATTGTTCTTTGCCTTGCCCTCGCCGTTGGCCTCGCCCCGGCGTGGGCACAACTCGCCCCCGCCACCGCCGTGCCGCCCGAGTCGCGGGAACCGGTGGTGGAACTCAGTCCGTTCACGGTCAACACCAGCCAGGACGTCGGTTACCTCGCCGAGAACACCCTGGCCGGCAGCCGGCTCAACGCGCGCCTGCGCGACACGGCCGGATCGGTGTCGGTGTTCACCAAGGAGTTTCTCGACGACCTCGCGCTCACCGACCTCTCCGGGATTCTCGACTACACGGTCAATTCGGAGATGGACACCAATGCGTGGCAGTCCGGCTCGGGGCAGAACCCGATGATCACCGGGGAAAACCTGCTCAACCGCACGGCCATCCGGGGGCTCGCCGCGAGCCAGGGCATGGATTATTTCACGAGCATCACAAACATGGATCCGTACCGGGTGGGGCGCTTCGATGACACCCGCGGGCCCAACAGCATTCTCTTCGGTGTGGGCGCTCCGGGAGGACTGTTGAACCAGACCTCCAAGCTGGCGGTCACCCATCGGGACAGCGCGAATTTGCGGTATGGCTTCGGCTCGTGGGAGCGCAGCCGCGTCGAGGTGGACGCCAACAAGGTGCTGATCAAAAACAAACTCGCCATCTCGGTTGCGGCCCTCGACCAGGAGAACGGCGGCTGGCGGCAATTCGAGTTTCAGGACAAGGAGCGCGTGTTCACGGCGGTGCTGCTCCGTCCGACGCGGACCGTGACGCTGCAGGCCATGGGAGAGATCGGCCGCGACCTTGGGTCGGTGGCGAAAACGATGCCGCCCAACGACGAACTGCTGGCGTGGCTCGACAACCGCAACGCGCGGGGCGTCGACGCGGTGACCTTCGCGCCCACCACGGCGGCGCCCACGGCCGCGCAGATCGCGCTCGGCGTCACGACGCGCAACGGCACCAGCGGTGGGCAGAACCGGCGGGCGACATTCATCGAGAATAACGGCACGGTCTTCGACGCGATCGGCACGCTGCTGAGTGGCTCGTACAACAACGCCGCGGTGCGCAGCCCGACGGGAACGCCTGGCGTGACGGGGACGGCGATGGTGATCAACGACGAGAAGTTCTATCCGCGCTGGGCCAACGCCAACAGCTCGGGGGCTTTTCGCGACCAGAAGCTTTACAATTACACGCTGATGGCGGACTGGCAGCCGACAAAGGCCCTCGTGATCAATCTTTCCCAAAACTACCAGCAGACGACGCTGACCAGCCGGATGCTGGTGGGGACGGACCCGACGCTGCGCGGCGATCCCAATCGTACGCTGGGCCTCAGTGGGGTGGCGAATCCGTATGCCGGCAAACTCTATGTCGACGGCAATTGGCGTGGCGACATTCACTACGGTGACTACCGGGAACTGCGTTTGTCGGCGAACTACACGTACGACACGAAGCGCACGTGGCTCGGGCGCCACAGCCTGGCCGCGTCGGGCGCGAGAGCCGCGCAAACCGACATCAACAAGCTGTCGTGGCTCTCGCTGGTCGGCAGTCCCTTCAATGCCCTGGCGAGCAATGCGAACAACCGCATCGCGGTGCGAAACTACTTCACCGAGGGCGATGTGGGCACCTATCGGGCGGGTGATTGGCGCGCGCTGCCGGCCAAATTCAACTTCGGCGGCCGCGCCTACGATCTCGCCTTTGCGAACGACGCGGCGGGCGCCAACAACAGTGGAATGAGGCAGGACACGGATTCGCTCCTCGGCGTGCTGCAGAGTTATTTCTGGCGCGACAAGCTCGTCACCACGGCCGGCTATCGCGTCGACAAGGTTGCGGTCACGCAGTTCGGTTACTACCTGAACCCCGTGATTGGCGATGACATCGATCGCGATCCGGCCAAGTCGACCGTCACACATGTGACCGCCCGCACGCAATCGGTCGGGGCCGTCTATCATGTTTCCAGCTGGCTTTCGCTGATTGGCAACAAGTCGTCGAATGTCGGCGTGCCGCCGCTGGCGCGCACGGTCTTCCCGCTGGGCAATCTGGCGCCCCTGTCGCACGGCAAGGGCGAGGACTACGGAATCGGACTCGATTTGCTCGAGGGCCGGTTGAGCGCCCGGTTCGTTTATTTCACCGCCAGTGAGCAGGGGCGAATTACTTCGGCTGGTCTGAGCGGTGCGCCCGCGCGAAATTCCCGGGTGATGGATGCGTTTGCCGCCGTCCTGGCTGGTCCGGGCCGGCCGATTTCGGCGAGCGACTGGGCGGCGATTTACAAGGCCTACAACCCGCCGGCGAACGCCATCTCCTCGGACTTTGTCTCGGAAGGATACGAAGCGCGTATCACCGCGAACCTCACGCGCAATTGGCGCCTCGTCTTCAATTATTCCTACACCGACTCGGGGCGGGCCAATTTCGCGACGGAGATGGCGTCGTGGTACGGGCTCAAGCCGACGGGGGACGGCGTACACTTTGTCCAAGGAGTCCGCCAGGACGCCACGGGTCGTTACGTCGCGGATCCGGCGTCCTTCGTGGCGGGCGGGACGGTCGCGAAGTGGATCGAACTTGGCAACATGGCCCCGGGAGCGAACATCTCCAACCTCACCACCGGCACGGGCGGCGTGACCGTGGCGCAGGAGATCTTTGATCTCGTCGACACCTCCAATGCCGATCGCGAGGATCAGCAGAAACGCTGGGGCGTGCGCCCGCACAAGATCAGTTTCTTCACCGCCTACGACTTCAAGGAAGGCTGGGTCAAGGGCTTCACCATCGGTGGCGGCTGGCGCTGGCGGAATGCCAACGTAATCGGCTCGGATTCCCGCGGCAACGAGATCGTCGGCCGGCAGATCGAGGCGGCGGATGCGATGATGGCGTATTCGTGCAAACTCGGCCGTCTGCCCGGCAAGGTCCGCTTCCAGGTCAATGTCTCGAATCTGTTCAACCAAACCGAAATCATCCCGGTGCGGCTCTCGACCTCGGCGGCCGCGCCGGACGGGTTCATCGTTCCGGGCGGACGTGGCGTCGCCTACAGCCGCTACGACCTGGTGACGCCCCGGGAAGTGCGGTTCACGACGACGTATTCGTTTTAACCTGACACGGGTGCCGGCCGGGCAGACCGCTCACGGCACCTCGTAGATTTCCACCAGCGCCTCGCCGGTGGAGCCGCCGACGCCGGAGACCTGGACGGTGTAGGAGCCGGGAGTGAGGGAGGTGACGAGGGCGGCGTCCTTGCTGCCGTTGGTAAGGGCGAACGCGCCGACGGCGTTGAACGTGGGGGTGAGGGAGGTGTCCCAATTGTCGTTGCTGGCGATGGCGGCGGTGGTGCCGGCCCGGAACAGGTCCAGCTTCGGATCGGCAAGAACGCCGGAGACTCCCAGATCGCCCAGTCGCGGGCCGACGGCGCGGATGAGGACGTTCTTGGCGCCCGTGCCGTCGATGAAGAAACCGAAGATCAGGATGTTGTCGCCGGTGCCGACCTGGTTGCGCGCGGAAACATTGACCAGTCGGGGCGAGTTGCCGGTGCCGGTGTCGTAGAGTTCGACGAGGACGACGCCCGCGCCCGTGCCCTTGACCTGCACCGAGCGCGTGCCGTCGACCGATTGGATCAGGGAGGCGTCGCGGCTGTTGGCGAGGAGGGCGAAGGCGCCGACGCTGTTGAACGCCGTGCTCAGGGCGGCGGCGTTGCCCCAGTCGTCGTTTTGCGCGACGAGGGCGCTGCCGTTGTAGAGTTCGAGGCGTGGATCGGCCATCGTGCCGCCGAGACCGAAGCTCGCCAGAGTGGGGCCGACGGCGCGGGCGAGAATGGAGCGCTCGCCGCCGCTGACGGAGAAGCCGACGAAGAGTGTCTGGCCGGCGGCCATCGGCGCCCGGACGGAAAGATTCGAGAGCCGCGCCGCCGAACCGGTCGTGGGGGCGTTGACCGTGAGGGAGGCGGTGGAACTGGTGACGGTGCCGGCGGTGTTGGTGGCGACAACGGTGTAGGCGCCGGCATCGGTGGCGGCGGCGGATGGAAGGGTGAAGGTCGCACCGGTGGCGCCAGTGATGGCGGCGCCCTCCTTGCGCCACTGAAAGGTGGGCGCGGGCGTGCCGCTGGCCGCCGCGGAGAAGGTGACGGAGAATCCGGCCGACACCGTCTGGTTGGACGGTTGCGTAGTGAAGACGGGAGCGACGTTGGCTCCACCGCCACCGCCACCGCCGCCGGTCGCGGGCGTGAAATCAACCAAAAGGGTCGGAGCACTGGTGCCCTCACGAGACGAGAATCGCACGGGGCCGCCGGCTTCGTTTTGGGCGACCATGATCCAGCCGAAGTTGCTCGCCGGGTTGTTGACCCAGGCCTGCACATCAGAGACCAGGCCAGGGGCATTGAACGTTGCCGTTCCGTCTTTTCCGAACACCAGGTCCGAGGCGCTCACGGTGGGCGAGAAGTCACCGCCGGGAGTTGTCCAATTGGCGGTGTTGAAGAACCGCGCGTTCCAGGTGGCGTCACCCGTGGTCGCGGTCGCTCCGGCACCGCCGCCCGAGGCGGCCACGGAAGTGCCTTCGCCCCAATCGGCGAGCAGGCGGTGCAGGCGCACCGTGTTGGAATTGGCCGCGAGGGGAGTGTTGATCGTAAAGGTGACAGTCACGGAATTGACGGTCGCGCCCGCCGGAATCTGTCCGTTCAGATTGAAGGCGACCAGACTGCGCAGGATGCGTTTGTCGCCGCTGAATCCGGCGAAGAGAAAACCGCCGGCGCCGTTGCTCAGGTTAGCGTTTCCGTTGCCGTAGATGACGTTGTCCTTGCTGGGGCGGAGGGTCACCGAAGCGGCGTGGCTGAAATGGGGCAGGAACAACCCGACGAGGAGGCCCGCAACAGACAGGAGAAGCGAGAGGCGGCGGGAAGTTTTCATCATGGTTTCGGTTGGCGTCGACGCCAGCACCGCAGCGGGCAACCGCAAGTGGGGAAAGGTAACGCGGTGGTTAGTTTCCCAAAAAAGTCACCTGATATTGCTCGAGTTGTGGACGCCCCGCGGCGCCGCTCGGAGATCGGTCACACACCCTTGTCGTGCGCAAATATTGCGCAACGCTTGGACCCGCTGCGCAACCCATGCTCAGATCGCAGTCTGAAAGGGGGCTTTTACCGGGCAAAACTCCGGTGGCATGAATGTTGCGATATGGAACGACTCACCCCATGAAAACACTCCCGTTTGTTTCTGGTTCCGCGGTTTCCGGCGCATGTTCCGGCCGCTCTGTCCTCTCCCACGTCCGCGTTTTGGTCGGGGCCACGGCTTTGTTCTTGGCGGCGTCATCGTCGCTGCTCGCGCAGAATACCGCTCCTGCGTCCGGCGATGCCAACCGGCGCCGCGGAGGTGGGCAGGATGACCCCAACGGCGGTCGTGGCGGATTCAGTGCCGAGGACATGCTGGCGCGTTTGCGCGAGCGATTTGAGGTCACCGATGATGAGGAATGGAAGCTGATTTCCGATCGCCTCAAGGTGGTGACAGAGCTTCGCCGGTCGACGATGGGTGGAGGTCCAGGCGGTCCTGGCGGTGGGTTTGGCCGTGGAGGTCCTCCAGGCGGTGGTGGCGGAGGCGATGCCGCCAGCCGCGCGAACCGCACTGGCGGTCGGGGACCGGGTGGCGGCAGTGCGGAGATGACCGCGTTGTCGAACGCCGTGCGGGACAAGCTGCCCGATGCAGAGATCAAGTCGCGCCTGGATCGCGTGCGGGAAATGCGCCGCGAAAACGAATTGAAACTCGCCAAGGCCCAGGAGGAGCTTCGTGCGGTGCTGAGTGTGCGCCAGGAAGCCACCGCCGTCGTGTTCGGACTCCTGCCCTGACCCATTCCGTGCTTACCGATTCGGCTCCCGCCAAAAACGCAGACGGTGTTCTCCCTGAGTTGCTGGACCGCATGATTGCGGCCCGGCAGCTGACGATCACCGACGCGCGTTCCTATCTCAAACAGAACCCCGCCGCCGACGCGCTCACCGAGGAGCGCGTGCTGCGCTGGCTGGCCCGCGAATACGGCGTGGCCTTTGCCAAGCTGGACGAGCTCGAGCCGGACAAGCAGGTCCTCTCGCTTTTCCCGGCGCGTCTCCTGTTGCGGGACGAACTTCTGCCGCTGCGCCGCGTCGACAACCAAATCGAGGTGGCGACGAGCCGGTTGTTCGCCACGCAGGGGCTGGATGGCCTCAAGGCCCTGACCGGCCTGCGGCTGCGTCCGGTGCTCGCGCCTTCCGAGGTGATCCAGCGCGAGATGAAGAAACGTCTCGGTGTCGGCGCCGACACGATCGACACGCTCGATGAGGAGACAGCGCTGCAGGTCGTCGACGACAGCGGCGGCACCAACGACAACAACCTCGACGAGGCGGCCGAGGACGCGTCGATCATCCGCTTCGTCAACCAGGTCCTCAAGGACGCGATCGACCTGCGGGCGTCGGACATCCATCTCGAACCGTTCGAGGACGAGCTGCGCATCCGGTACCGGATCGACGGCGTGCTGCAGGAAGTGCCGGTCCCCGCGCAGATCAAGCGCTTCCAGCCGGCCATCGTGGCGCGCGTCAAGATTCTCAGCCATCTGAACATCGCGGAAAAGCGGCTGCCGCAGGACGGCCGCATCAAGGTCCGCATCGACACCGCCGAGGTCGACATCCGCGTATCGATTATTCCGATGCTGCACGGTGAGGCGGTGGTCATGCGTCTGCTGCGGCAGAACGCGTCGCTCAAGGGCGCGCGCGAACTCGGCATGCACAAGCGCGAGCTGGCCTGTCTCGAGCGCGTGCTGCAGCTCCCCCACGGCATCGTGCTCGTCACGGGCCCGACCGGCAGCGGCAAGACCTCGACGCTCTACACCGCGCTCCACGAGATCAACGACACCGAGCGCAAGATCATCACGATCGAGGACCCAATCGAATACCAGCTCAAGGGCGTGAATCAGATCCAGGTCTCCGAGAAATCGGGACTGACGTTTGCGCGCGGGCTGCGTTCAATCCTGCGCCACGACCCGGACGTGATTCTCATTGGTGAAATCCGCGACCAGGAAACGGCGCAGATTGCGGTGCAGGCGTCACTCACCGGTCACTTGGTGTTTTCCACGCTTCACACCAACGACGCCGCCGGTGCGCTGACCCGGCTCGTCGACATGGGCGTCGAACCCTACCTCGTTGCATCGTCGCTCGAGGCAGTGCTGGCGCAGCGCCTCGTGCGTCTCCTCTGCACCCATTGCAAGGCGGTCGACGACTCGGCCACCGCACGCACATATAAGACTCGGCTCGGAATTCCGGACGGCACGACGATCTACCGCTCGGTTGGTTGCCGCGAGTGCCGCAACACCGGATTCCATGGTCGACGCGCGATCTTCGAGTGGATGGACAGCAGCAGCGAGATTCGGCAGCTGATCCTGAAGAACGCCTCGACCGATCTGATTCGCGAGGCCTCGTGCCGCGCGGGAATGACGACCCTCGCCGAGGACGGCCGCCGGCTGGTGGAGGAGGGCGTGACGACGATTGAGGAAGTGCTGAGCGTCACGACGGTGCACGAGATGACGCCGTCCGTTCCGACCACCGCCCCGTTTGTGGCGCGGTGATGCCTCCCTGACCTTTCGCGCGGAACTTCCATGCCCCAATTTGCCTACAAAGCCATGCAGCTTGACGGTGTCTGCGTCGAAGGAAACATCGACGCCAGCAACCGGCACGAGGCAATGCGCCAGGTCGAGATTCTCGGCCTGAAACCCATCCGGCTGGCCGAGTCAAAAACCGCGGCGGGCGCCGCCAAGGGGGCCGCAGGAGGTAAGTCGGCGCCGGTTAAATTTCAGCTCGGCGGCGGGCCGCGCAAGATCACGGCGCGGATGTTGGAGAACTTCACGCGCCTGTTGTCCAGCTTGCTGGCCGCGGGCGTGCCGTTCAGCCGTGCGCTCGTCATCATCCACCGCGAGGCGGCGGCCCCGGTGGCGAAGGCGAAATGGAAGGAGATCCACGACCTCGTGATTGACGGCATGTCGCTGTCCGACGCGATGGCGCGTTCGCCGGAGACGTTTCCGCGGGTGTATTGCGCGATGGTGGAGGCGGGCGAGGCGGGCGGGTTTCTCGACGTGGTCCTGGCCCAAATCGCAGACTTTCAGGCGAGGGAAAAGGATCTGCAGGGCAAGGTGATTGCGGCGCTGATGTACCCGGCCATCCTCCTCGTGCTCGCGATTGGCGTGCTCATCTTCCTGCTCGTTTTCTTCATCCCGCGTTTCCAGCTGGTGTTCCAGGGCTTCAACGCCGAGTTGCCGTTGCTCACCCAGATGATCGTCGGAGCGAGCGAAGCCGTCCGTCACTACGGCCTGTTCCTCGCGGCGGGCATCGCGGTCGCGGTCGTCTCGCTGCGGAACTGGTTCAAGTCGGAAAAGGGCCGCCGCTCCTGGGAGGGTTTGATTTTGCGCGCGCCTGCCGTCGGACCGCTGCTCGCCCAGTTTGCGATGGCGCGTTTCTGCCGGATGCTTGGCACGCTGATCGGTGCCGGCGTGCCGTTGATCAATGCCCTGAACGTGGCGCGTCGCTCAATCGGAAACCAGATTCTCGTCGACGCGGTTTCGAACTCGATCGACCGCGTGAAGGAAGGCAAGCCGCTCGGCAAGAGCCTCGCGCAGAACAGCTCCCTTTTCCCCGGCGCGATCGTCGAAATGATCTCCGTCGCCGAGGAAAGCGGCAAACTCGACAACGAGTTGCTGCGCATCGCCAACGTGACCGAGGGCGATCTCGACCGTCAGCTCAAGACCGTCGTGGCCCTGGCCGAACCGATCATGCTGTTCCTAATCGCGGCGCTCGTCGGCACCATCTTCATCGGGATGGTCTACCCCATCTTCTCTCTCCAAGACCACATCAAATGATCTCCTCCATGACCAAAATGAATCGTCGGATCCGATTCCGCTCCCGGCGCGCGTTTACGCTCGTCGAACTCCTCCTGGTGCTCGTCATCCTGGGAATTCTCGCCGCCCTCGTGCTGCCGAAATTCACCGGCCGTACCGAACAGGCGCGGACCACCGCGGCGCAGACCCAGATTTCCACCTTCGGCACGGCGCTCGACGCTTTCGAGGTGGACACCGGCAGCTACCCGCGCGGTCAGGACGGTTTGAACCAACTTGTCATCCAGCCGGCCGATGTTCCCAACTGGCGCGGGCCTTACCTGAAGAGCGACATTCCGCTCGATCCCTGGCAGCACCCCTACGTCTACGAGTTCCCGGGCAAGGTGAACCCCACGGGCTATGACATCCGTTCGATGGGGCCCGACGGTCAGGCCGGCACGCCGGACGACATCGTCAATGCGCGAATTTCGTCACGTTAATCGCCCGCGCCGCGGTGCGCGCGCCTTCACCCTGGTCGAACTCATCGTCGTCATGGTGCTGCTGCTCATCGTGGCCTCGATGGTCGCGCCACGCATGTCGTCGTTCTTTCGCGGACGGGTGCTCAGCGGCGAGGCGCAGCGCTTGCTCTCGCTGACGCACTACGCCCGGAGCCGGGCGGTCGCGGAAGGAGTTCCGATCCTGCTTTGGCTCGATCCGAGCCATTCAACCTATGGATTGGAAGTGCAGACGGGCTACGTGGGGGCGGATGATCGCGGGACGGTGTACACGGCTGATCCCAGCCTCGCGATCGAGGTGCCGGCGGTCATCGACGCCCCGGTTTCGGAGCAGGAGGACGAGCGACTGGGATTTCCCGAGGGCCTGCCTGCCATTCGCTTCACGCCGGACGGTTTTTTCGATGAGATCAGCGTGCAGAAAATCGTTCTGCGGCAGGGCACAGATGGTGCGCTGGAAATCGTCCCCACCGCCAACCGACTGGGTTACGAAATTCGACCCGTGAGCAATGCGAACTGAGCGACAACATATGCTCCAGGGCGCCAACGCCTCGCCCCGCGGTCGTTCTGCCCGCCGGCGTGCGTTTACACTCGTTGAAGTGCTCGCGGCGCTTTTGTTGATGGCGATCATCATTCCCGTCGCGACCGAGGGCATGGCCGTGGCCAGCCGGGCGGGGGTGACGGGACAGCGCAAATCGACGGCGATGCGCATCGCTGAAAGCGTCCTCAACGAACTGATTGTTCAGGGTGAGGCCCAGCAGGGCACGGCGAGCGGCAACCGGGTTGAGGGCGAGATCAATTACCCGTGGACGATGAAATCGGAGACGTGGTCTGAGGACGCGATGCTCCACATGACCGTCACCGTGACGTTCACGGTTCAGGGCAGCAATTACGACGTGAGCGCGAGCACGCTGATCGCGCCGGCGTCGACGAGCACCCCGGCCCTGTGAAGCGCGCTCGCCACCAGTTTCGCGGGTCCCGCTCCGGCTTTACGCTGTTGGAACTGCTTGTCGCCACGGCGGTGAGCGCCGTGGTGCTGTCTGTCATCCAGACGACCTTTTTCGGAGCGCTGCGGCTGCACAACACGACGCACGAACGAATCGAAGATGATCGTGTGGTGGAGCGGACCATGGGAATCATTCGCCGCGATTTTGCGGGAATCATGCTGCCCGGCGGCACGCTTTCGGGTGAGTTGCAGACGATGAACACGTCGTCGCCCACGACGGTTTCGTACGGGGAGCGGGTGAGCCCCGACATTTACACGAACTCGGGGAAAATCGACGGCTGGAACCCCTTTTCGGAAGTCCAGATGGTGGCATATTACCTCGCTCCGTCGGCCACCGCGGCAGAAGGCAAGGATCTCGTGCGGGCGGTCACGCGCAATCTCCTCCCGGTGCAGCAGGCCGATGCTGAGCCACAGGTTCTGCTCCGCGGGGTCGCCGCGGCGACTGTCACTTTCTACGACGGCTCGGGCTGGACGGACGCGTGGGATTCGAGCGCCACGTCGACATTGCCGTCGGCCTTGAAATTCAGCCTGGTGATGACGCCTCGGACCGGGGGCCAGTCCAATGCCGTGCCGATCGAGTTGGTCGTGCCGGTGGTGGCGACGACCAGCACCAGCCAGGCGCAGGCTGCGGAGGATGCCGCCCCATGAGCCCCGGCGTTCGCACCTCTCGCGGTATTGGATCCGGCCGGACGAAACGCGGTTCGGTCCTGATCATTGTCATCTGGATCTGCCTTGGATTGGTCGCGCTGACCTTGTCCTTTGCCAGTTCGATGACCTCGGAGTTTCGCGCGGCCGACAACACGGCCTCCGAAGCGACGGCGCGCCTGGCGGTCGCCGGTGGTGCCCGCTACGCCAGCTACGTGCTCGGGCAGTTTGCGACCAATGGCGCGGTGCCGCGGGTGGAAGACTACAAGGCCGAGGATCTGCCGGTGGGGGATGCGAGTTTTTGGTTCATCGGCCGCGATTTCGGACAGCCCGCGACGAGCGAGCCGGTTTTCGGCCTGATCGACGAGGCGTCGAAGCTGAACCTCAATACGGCTTCCCGGGCGATGCTGCAGGCGTTGCCCAACATAACGCCGGATCTGGTCGATGCGATTATCAGCTGGCGCGCGCGCAATCAGGCGGGCGGCGGCGACACCACCTATGGGCGCATGGAACCGCCGCGGCTGAACAAGGGTGGACCGTTCGAATCGGTCGACGAACTCCGGCTCGTGTATGGGGCGTCGCTCGACCTGCTTTTTGGCGAGGACACGAATCGCAACGGCGCGCTCGATGAAAATGAAAACGACGGCGACCAGTCCGCGCCGCGCGACAACTCGGACGGCCTGATCCAGCCCGGCATTTTGGAATATGTCACGGTCTATAGCCGCCAGCCCAACACCCGGGCGAACGGATCGCGGCGCATCAACATCACGACCCAGCAAACGCGGCAGGCGTTGCTGCCGATCCTCACGCCGCGGTTTGGGGCCGGCCGGGCCGCGGATATCATGCGCCGAGTCGGCACGGGCCAAATCAACAGCGTGGCGGAGTTCATGGTGACGGCCGGTTTGTCGACCGACGAGTACACGCGGCTCCGCGGGGACATCACCCATAGCAATGGCGCCACGGTGCAGGGCCTGATCAACGTCAACACCGCGAGCGAGACGGTGCTCGCCTGCATACCGGGAATCGGGACGGACAACGCCTCGACGATCGTGGCCTACCGGGTCCAGCATCCCGACGTTCTTTCCACGTTTGCCTGGCTGCCGCAGGTACTGAGCCGCGGCGCAATCGCCCGGGCCGGCCCGTATCTCACGGATCAGTCGTATCAATTTTCCGCCGACGTCGCCGCGGTGGGCCGTTCGGGACGCGGGTACTGCCGCGAGAAGACCGTTTTTGACATGACCAAGGGAACCCCACGAATCATCTACCATCAGGACCTCACCGCCTACGGCTGGGCCCTGGGCGCACAGGTCCGGCAATCGCTGCGGGACGCAAGGGAGAATCGCACATGAAATGGATCGCCAAGAAACGCCTGCAATCGGTCGTCGGCCTGTCGGTCGCCGACGGGCAGCTCAGCCTGGCCCACGTGGCTCGGGCCAAGAGCGCCGTCGCCGTGCTGCGATCCTCTACGGCCACGCTTTCACTGGATCTGCTGCATCCAGAGTCCGAACTCGTGGGACGCGAAATCAAGAACCACCTCGAGGCGGCAAACATTCGCGAGCGCCACTGTGTGGTCGCGTTGCCTCCCGCCTGGATCATGAGCCAGCACGCGAAACTGCCGGAGCTTTCGGCGGAGGACGCGGCCAGCCTGCTCCAAATTGAGGCGGAGAAGGGGTTCCCGTGCGACCCGGACGAATTGCAAATCGCGAGGTCGGTGCATCGCTCGTCCGAGAGCGGCTACGTGTCCCAGCTCGCGGTCCGGCAGGATCAGCTGGCGCGTCTGTCGGCGACGTTGAAGAGCGCGGGCCTGAAGCCTGTTAGTTTTACTGTCGGGCTCACTGCCCTGCCCGGAGCCGTTCCGCCGGCGGGTCAAGGGCGCATGACCCTCGTGCTGGAGCCGAAAGGAGCCACGTTGCTTGTGGCGGCGGGTGGGGGAATCGCGGCGTTTCGCACGCTGGAAGCCACGATCGAGTCCGAAGCCGGGGAACATGTCGTCAACGGCCGTGCCTTGGCGCGCGAGTTGCGCATCACGTTTGAGCAGGTGCCGGTGGAACTGCGGCGCGAGGTCAAGCAGTTGATACTCCTTGGTGACACCAGGATGGCGCAACAGCTCGCCGGGATTTTGGGCGATTGGGCTCGGGAGTCCGGCCTGACTGTCGAGGTCGGGGCGGCGCCCGCCCGCACGATCGGAGAGGAAATAGCCGAGCAGCTGGCCATCCGGGTGGTGAAGGAGGGAATGCCCGCGCTTGAATTTCTGCCGCCTCGCCCGAGCCGCTGGGCGCTCATGATGGCGCGGTACAATTCGAAGCGCCTGGCCTCGACGGGATTCGCGGCTGCCGCCGTTGCGGTCGTGGCGCTCATGGCGTTCGGTTGGCAGGAGTACCGGCGTTGGTCGCTGCGCACCGAGTGGGAATCGATGGCGGTCCGGGTTACCGAGCTTGATGGTGTTTTGGGACGAATCCGGGAGTTTCGGCCCTGGTACGACGAGTCGTTCCGTAACCTGACGATCATGAGGCGGGTGGTGGAGTGTTTTCCGGACAACGGCAGTGTCACGGCCAAGTCGTTTGAGATACACGGCCCTTCGACTTCCAGTCTGAGTTCCGCCTCGCGGGACAGCGCCAGCGTCAGCGTGAGCGGCACGGCGAGGGACAACGCCTCGTTGCTGCGCACGCTCGATCTCCTGCGACGGGCCCAGGAAATCAAGGGTCTGAAGATTGAGCAAATCCGCGGCAAGACGCCGGCCCAGTTCACGTTCACCTTCCGTTGGGTTGGAATTACCGGCACATGAACCTCTCTCCCAATAACCGCCAGCGGTTGCTCATGATCTTGGCCGGCACGGCCATTGTACTCCTGGTGCTCGACAGTATTGTCTTCACGCCCCTGACCAAGACCTGGCAGGCCCATAGCGCGGAAATCGCCAAATTGCAGCGTAACGTGACGGAAGGTCGCAGCATGATTGCCAACGCCGCGCGGACCGAAGCCAAGTGGAAGGAGATGCAGACACAGGCGCTGCCCATGGAGCCAGCCCAGGCGGAACAGGTTTTAATTACGGCGTTCGACCAATGGGGTCGCGCCAGCAACATCGAACTCGGTTCGATCAAGCCGCAATGGAAACGCGGCGCGACGACCCGTTATTCGCAGCTGGAGTGCCGCGTTGATGCCACGGGTTCGCTCGCGACACTGAGCCGGTTTCTCTATGAGGTCGAAAAATCCGCCCTCGCCCTGCGGGTGGATTCGGTCGAACTCACATCCCGTGATGACAGCGGGCAAAAACTTACCCTCGGCCTGCTCGTCAGCGGACTGAGGTTTGCCCCCTTGGAGGGAAGACAATGATCACTGCCCGTCATCTCAATTCTGCGGCCGCGTGGGCCGCCTGCTTCTGCACCGTGTTGGCGGCCGCTGTGTCCGCGGCATCCGACAAACCCCGTAAGGGGTCGGCGCCCACGCCGGCCGTTGCCGCTCCGGTGGTGCCTGCGAACAGCTTTGACGCCTTCCGGTTGGTCGTGGAGCGGAACATCTTCGACCCGAATCGCATTGGCCGGAGCAAGGCGCCCGCGGAGAAGCCGCCCCGGGTCGACGAGATTTCTCTCGTCGGCACGATGCGCAACGAGAAGGGTGCGCTCGCGTTCTTCGAAAGTCCCGATCCGGCCTTTCGCAAGGCGCTTCGCGAGGGCGGGACCGTGGGTGATTTCAAGGTTCAGACGATCAACGCCGATGGAGTCGAATTGATGCGCGCCGACAAGCCGGTCACGGTGAAGGTCGCCCAGCAATTGCGCCGACCGGAAGGTGGCGAATGGTCGGTGCAGATGACTCCGCTGCCGGTGCCGGGCGCGGACGGGCGTGGGACCGGAGGAGCCGGTACTTTCCGGCCGATCGAAGTGGCCCCTGTGACCGAGATTCCGGCTGATGCCTCTGACGCTCTGAAACGGCTGATGGAAAAACGTAAGAAAGATTTGAAATGATGAAAACGACCATTACCACCCCAACGCTTTGCCTCGGACTCGCCCTGTTTTCCGGGGTTGTCCAGGCCCAGAATGCCCCCAATCCAGCCGCCGCCAAAACCCCTCCTGGCGAAGCCGCCCCGGCCGGATCGGCCGAAGGCCTGCGATTCAACTTCCGGGGAGCGCAGCTCGAGACCGTACTGAACTACCTGAGCGAAGCCGCCGGATTTATCATCGTGCTCGACACTCCATTGCGCGGGACGATCGACATGTGGAGCGCCCAGCCGGTGAGCCGGCAGGAGGCGATTCAATTGCTCAACCTCGCGTTGAACAAGAATGGCTTCACCGCCACTCTGAAGGGACGCACGCTCACCGTCAGCTCGAAGGAGGATGCGCGGAAGCGCAACATCCCGATTCGCACGGGCAACGACCCGCGCGAGATCCCGGACAACGCGGAGATGGTGATGCAGATTATTCCGCTCGAAAAAATCGACGCGACCCAGGCGGCAGCGGACTTGGCGACCCTGCTCCCAAGCAGCGCGACGATCACCCCGAACCAGGACAGCAACTCGCTGATCGTCACGGATACGCAAACGAACATCCGGCACATCGTCGAACTCATCTCAGCGCTCGACGGTTCGGCGGGTTCCGTTTCGGCGTTGAAAGTGTTCAAGCTCAAGAATGCGGACCCCACGGAAATGGCGCAGTTGGTCATGAGCCTTTACTCTTCGACCGGTACCAATGCCGCCGGCCGCGGTGGTCCGACGGGTGGGTTCGGTGGCTTCGGTCCCTTTGGCGGATTTGGTGGTGGCCTTCCCCCGGGGATTGCCGCGGCCGCGGCCGCGCGTACGGGCGGTGGAGGAACCAGGACCGGCGGCGCCGGCGCCGGCGGAACCCGCACCACGGGCAGCCGGGGTGGGCAATCCAGCCGCGGCACACCCGTATCGGCGGTCGCAGATCCACGGACGTTCTCGGTCATCGTCACGGCGTCGAAGGAGGCGCTGGTCGATATCGGTGAAATCATCACGCAACTCGACGCCAGCGACTCCCGGAAACAAAAGGTCTTCGTCTATACGATGGAGAACGGCGACGTGAAACAGGTGGAGGCGATCCTGAAGAATCTTTTCCAGAGCAGCAATTCGCGAGCCTCGACCTCCAATCAGACGGACCCGTTGTCGACGCGGTCCGCGACGAACAGCCAGGCGACCAGTTCCAACATTCAGTTGGGCACCAACGGCGTTCGCTAAGCCCGCAAGCGGCCCGCACCTCCCTTCAAATTACCTGATTCCATGACGTCTTACTCTTCTCGCCGGGCGATTGTCCGGCTCTTTGCGCTCGGTCTGAGCCTCTTCTCTGTCGCGGAGTTGGCGGCACAGACACGCCCCACGACGACCAGGCCCCCCACCACTACGTCCAACCGTGGTCCCACGACCACCGGTGGCGGAGGTGGTGGTGGTGGCGGCGGCAGCTCCTCCGGTGGAAATCGGACCTATACGAATTCGACGACCGTTGGGGAAGCGACCATCACGAGCGACCTGGATACCCGTCGTCTCATCGTCGTCACGGACGAGGAAACCAACGAAAATATCCGGACGATCGTCGCCGGCCTGGATAAGCCGAAACCACAGGTTCTGATCAATGTGGTGTTCGTGCAGGTCACACACGACAACGGCCTCGACCTTGGCGCGGAAGTCTCGGTCGCCGGCAGCGTTCCGGTCGGCTTGGAGTCCTCTGGGCGCGCCAAGGACGTGGCTTCGACGAAGTTCGGCTTGGTTGACGCAGCCACCGACGCCACCCAGTACGGATCCTTTTATCGGGTGCTGGGCAAGGATGTGACCGCGACGCTCCGTGCTCTGTCGGCGGTGAGCAAGACCGAGATTCTCTCACGGCCGTCGATTCTCACCCGCAACAACCAGCAGGCGACCATCATGGTCGGCCAGTCGGTGCCGCTGATCACAGCCTCGCGGGTCAGCGACTTGAATAATTCGACGGTAAACACGGTGACGTATCAGGATGTCGGTATCATCCTGCGCGTGACGCCCTTCATCACGTCGCAGGGCCTGGTTGAGATGATCGTCTCGCCGGAAATTTCCGCGCTGAGCGCGACCAGCGTCGCGATTGGGAACGGAGTCAATTCTCCGGTGATCGACCGGCGTCAGGCGGACACGGTGGTGGTCACGGCGAGCGACAAGACCGTTGTCATCGGTGGTCTTATTTCCACGCAGACGACAGACAAGGTGACCAAGGTCCCGCTGCTCGGCGACATTCCTTTGCTTGGCTTTGCGTTCAAGCGGAAGATCAAGAACGACGTGAAGACCGAACTGCTCATCTTTCTCACCCCGCACGTGGTGCCTGTCCCCGAGGATCTGGAGCGTGTTTCCAGCGAGGAGCGCCGGAAAATGGATTTGGCGCCCAAGGCCTTTCCAAAAGAGGACATGGAGCGTTATATCGGCAAGCCGTGAACCACCGGGCAGCGCCCGTCTGACCAGCCCTCCTTCGTCAACGAACCGGAAACGAAGGAGCCAACGGATGCGACGGATATCCCGTTGCAGACTCTGCGGACTGCGATAGCGTTTTCGCAGTTCAACCTATGCGACTGTCGAATGCCAATCGGAGCCTTGGAATCTACGGTGCCCTGACCGCCGTGGGTTTAGGTGTCTGTGGCTGGCAGTACGAGGAACATCAACGCTTCAAGAGCGCTGCCGCTCAGGCATTGATCAATCGCGGCCGGGACATCACGTCCACTCTCGGCATCGTGGTGAGCTCGCAGCGGCGTTACGGCAATCTGGTCTCAAAGGAGAGGATTGAATCATCGCTGCACGCCTTGATTCATCCCGGCGAGCTCGAGTCGATTGCCATCCTTGGTGCCACGGGTGACACCATTGCCAGTGCGGGGCGGGCGGTGGAACTCACGCCGGAAATGATGCGGGCGAGGGGAGTTTACTGGCGGGATCAGGATCTCACCCTGATGAACCTGATGGATCTGGGAACGAGTGGCGCGACGGAGGACAACAATAGCCTGCCCGCGGCATTGGTGGTCAGTGATCCGCGGATGTCCAAGGCGTTTCGACCTACAACCAAGCGCCCCACCACGCCAACCCGTCCGGGGGAGACGGGCGGCTCGGTTGCACCGGTCGGAGCCGATCCTGCCGGCGCCCCGCCTCGGTTCCCGTACAGCCGGCCCGCGTGGATGGACCGGGCGGAATACGATGCGCTGATTAAGAAGCAAGGTGTGCACAGTCTGGTGATTTCACTTTCGACTGACGACATGCATCGGGCCGTACGCAACGACCTGTTGCTGCGGTCGCTCGTCAGTTTGATGGCGAGCGGTGTGGCGGTCATTTCGGCACTGTCGTGGCGCAACGTCTCGCGTAATTCCGATTTGCAGATCCGACTCGTCAAGGCGGGTGAGATGAACAGTCATCTCGCGCAGATGAATTTTGCCGCCGCCGGTCTTGCCCATGAGACGCGCAACCCGCTCAACTTGATTCGTGGGCTGGCCCAGATGATTGCAATGCAGGCGCAGGATGCGCCCAAACTCAAGGAGCACGCCTCGACCATCATCGAGGAGGCGGATCGGGTGACGGTGCAGTTGAACGAATTCATCGACTACTCGAAGCCACGCTCGGCGCATTTTGCGCCGGTCGAAATTTCACGGCTGGTCACGGACGTCGCCCGCACCCTGCTTCCCGACATCGAGGACAAGCAGATCCAGATTCGTCCGCCCACAGCGCCGTTGACTGTTGAGGCCGACGAGCAACTTTTCCGGCAGGCGCTCTTCAACCTTCTGCTCAACGCGGTCCAGGCGGTCGAGTCCGGCGGACAAATCGAGATTCGGAGCACGGTGACGGCAGATGGTGCGGCGGCCTTGGAGATTCGCGACGACGGTCCGGGCGTCCCCGAAGCGGAGCGGGTCAATATTTTCAAGCCGTACGTCACGATGCGACCGAAGGGCGTCGGCCTCGGGCTCGCCATTGTGCAGCAAATCGTCTCGGCCCATCGTTGGGAAATTGTCTGCGATGCCAACCAGCCGCGCGGCGCGGTTTTTCGGATCACCCATCTCCGGACGGTTTCTTCCCGCCATGACAGCTGAAACCCTCAAGGCGGCCCGAATTTTGGTCGTCGACGACGACTCCGGCCAGCGGAGCCTGCTTGAGACGTTTTTGCGCGCCAAGGGATATCGTACCCAGGCGGCGGCCTCCGGTGAGGCGGCCCTGCAGTTGCTCGCCGATGAACCGTTTTCGCTCATGATCAGTGACGTTCGCATGCCGGGGATGTCCGGCATCGAGACGTTTCGCCGCGTAAGGGAGAAGCATCACTCGCTTCCGGTCCTCCTCGTGACGGCGTTTGCCGACATTCGCAGTGCGGTCTCCGCGATGCGTGACGGCGCGGTCAACTATCTCGCCAAGCCGATCGATCTCGACGAACTGATCACATCGGTGCGCCTCGCGCTTGAACCGGGCAGTGAGCCGACGGCGGCGGACCGTAACGAGTCACCGACCCCCGCCGGCGTCGTGACCAAGAGTCCGCTCATGCAGGCGGTTTTTCGCGATGCCGCGGTCGTGGCGCCGTCGGAAACCCGCGTCCTGATTACTGGAGAGAGCGGAGTGGGCAAGGAGGTGGTGGCGGACGTGATTCACCTCTGGAGTCGGCGGGCGGCCGGGCCGCTGGTGAAGGTGAACTGCGCCGCGATTCCCGAAAATCTCCTGGAGAGCGAACTGTTCGGACACGAAAAAGGATCGTTCACCGGGGCTTCGCAGCAGCGGATCGGTCGCTTTGAGGAGGCAAACGGGGGGACGATTTTTCTCGATGAGATCGGCGAGCTTCCGCTGCCGCTGCAGGCCAAGCTGCTCCGGATCATCAATGATGGAACCTTTCGGCGAATCGGTTCCGGACGTGATTTTCAGACCGACGCGCGGGTGCTGGCGGCCACAAACCGCGATCTTGAGGCGCAAATCGCCGGCGGCCGTTTTCGCGAGGATCTGTTTTACCGGCTCAACGTGATGGAGATTCACATCCCGCCGTTGCGCGAGCGGCCGGAAGATATTTTGCCGCTGGCTACCCATTTCATCGGCCAGTTTTCGCGGCAGAAATCGCGCTTTTCCGGCACGGTGGCGGCGGGCCTTGCCGCGTACCGGTGGCCCGGCAATGTGCGGGAACTCCGCAATGCGATGGAGCGGGCCGCACTGCTGTCTCGCGGGGAAATCGTGCTGCCGGAGCATCTCCCGGCGCGCATCCTCACGGCGGTGGCGGCGGCAGGTCCCGAACCCGCCCACGGTGAAGCCCAGCGCCTGGAGCAAATCGAGCGCGAGGCGATCTTGCGGGCGCTCCGAAAAAACAATTACAACCGGACCGAGACGGCGAAGGAACTCGCCATCAGCCGCCGGGCGCTCACCTACAAGCTCCAGCGGCTGCGGGCGGAAGGTGTGCCGATCGATGTGGTAGCATCCGCCGGCGGATGACGAGCCGGTGCGCCGATCGTCAGCGGTAGCGTTTCGCCAGCGTCGTTGCGACCGCCCTGAGCCGTTCGCGTAGCTCCCTTGGCTGGAGCACTTCCGCGTCGTCTCCCCAGGTCAGCACCCAGCGCTCGATCTCCGGGAGCGCGCCGAGGCGCAGGCTGAGTTCGAGTGCGCCCCCGGGGACGTTGCGCAACTCCTGCGACTCGTGCCACTCGCGTTCACGCACACGGTCGGCGACGGCGGGGGTGAAGCGGATGACAACCCGGTAGTCGCGTTCGCCGCCAAGGACCCCGAGGGCATTGGCGAAAAATTTCTCCGGTGAAAAGTCGGACGGACGGACGAATTGCGAATCCAGCACCGTCGGAGCGGAGATGCGTGGGAGCGCGAACGTGCGCAGGGCGCTGCGCTCAGTGTCGAAACCCACAAGGTACCAGAGGTTCTCGCGGTGCGCGAGGTGGTAGGGTTGGACGCGGCGGCGTGCGGCCTTCGCGTCGCCGGGCTTGCGGTAGTCGAATTCGATCTCGTGCTGGCGCAGCACGGCGCCGCTCAGCGCATTGAAGATCGTCATGTCGGCCTTGCCGAGGCCGACGTTTTTGAACGAAACGGACTGCAATTCCTCGGCTGGAGAAAAGGAGATCCGGTCCTTCAGCCCGCCAGTGAGTTTGTCGAATGAGATCTCCAGCTGCCGGTGGAACGGTGTGCCGCGGTACTGCTCGAGCGCCTTGCGGGCGACCAGCAGCGCGAGGAGTTCGCCCTCGCTCACCTGGACCGTGGGAAAGGCCGATACCGGGTGCGTGTACCGATAGGCGTTGATGGCGGAGTCGAACTCGATTGGCAGGTCGAGCCGGTCGCGCATGAATGCGATGTCGCGGACAATGGTTTTGCGGGAAACCTCCAGTGCTCCGGCGAGTTTGGTGCAATTGGTGAACGCGCCGCGTCGGAGTTCCTCGTGGATCCGCAGCATGCGCTCAAGCGGTGGGCGGGAAAATTGGGGGCCGGAGGGCATGGCGACAGCAGAGGGATTTTTTAGCGTGGGACAAGCAATGTCCCACCTGGGCGGGTAAAGTTGTCGCATGAACTCTCCCTTCTCCTCCCGCACCCGCGCTCCCCGGCACCCCCGTTCCTCGGTTCTCAAGACGGTGGCCGGTCCCGACCTCCATTGGATTCACGATGGAGTCCGTCATCGTGTCACCGTCTGGCCCGATGTGCGGTTCGAACGCGAGGTCTCGCCGGGGGAATGGGTGGCCGGCGAGGTGGACGAGAGTGCCTTTGCCTCGACCGCACTTGGGGTGAGCGCCGCGCAATGGCGCCGTTATCTTGAGTTTGTTCCGGTGGCCGAGCGGGTGTTTCTCGGCCGATTTGGCTTCGGTCGGATGGCGGCGCTCCAGGTCCTCGTCCGTTGCCCTGGATTATTGGCGGAGTTGAACGATGTGCCGGCGCTCACGGCGTTTCTGGCCGTACATTTGAGTTTGCGCGGCGGTGACCAACCGTGTTGGGCCGAGATCTCCGCGGTCTTCGAGCGCGACGGGATCTTTGGCTTGCTGCAATGGTTAGGCCTGCCGGCATCGCGTCAAACGCTCACGATCATGCAAAACATCGCGGACCCGGACTTGCCGCGGAGCCTGTTGGAGCCGTTGCGCGCCGCGCTTTGGGAGCCGGAGGCGATTTGGGCGCTGTCCCACACGACCCACCTGACTGACGAACGCCTCGCTGCGACCTGCCACGCGCTCGCGGCGTAACGTCGCGGGGAGGATTGCCGGTCCGGGCGAGTTCGGAACGTTATTTCGCCCCGAGCGTGGGCACACCGATCAGGAGCAAAGCCGCGAGGAAGATCGCGCCGAACACCAGGCCGAGCCGCCAGAAATCCTGCCGCGAAATAAACCCGCATCCGTAATAGACCGGTGCGGGTCCCGTCGCGTAAGGCGTCAACACGCCCATGAGGCCGAGCGAAAATCCGAGGAGCAGCGCGAACGTCCGCACCGGCATCCCCGGCACTGCCATGCCGGCTGCGAAGATCACGGGGAGCACCGCGGTCGTATGCGCCGTCAGGCTCGCGAACATGTAGTGCACGACAAAAAATACCACGACGAGCAGGACCATCACGACCATTGGGGGATAACCAGCCAGCAGCGCCGCCGACTTTCCGCCAAACCAGCTGACAAAACCGACCTTGTTCAACCCGTCGGCGAGCACGAAGAGCGTCGCGAACCACGCGAGGACGTTCCAGGCGGGTTTGTTGGCCAGGACGTCATCCCAAGTCACCACTCCGCCGACCAGCATCAGAGAAATCGCCGCCAATGCGACCAGCGTTGGATCAATGAATGCGCCTCCGAAGATCCAGAGCACGAGCGCGGCAACGACGAGCGCGGCCATCATCCACTCGCGCTGCGTCACGGCGCCCATCGACGCCAGCTCGCGCGCGGCCCACGGCGGAACTTCTGCGCTCGCCCGCACCTCGGGCGGATAGATCCAATAGACCAGCGCCGGCAGCAGCAGCAGCAGCAGCAGCCCGATGGGCAGGAATCCGAGGGCCCACTGCATCCACGTGATTTCGATTCCTGTCGCCTTCCTTATTATTTCGATGGCGAGCAGGTTCGGCGCGAGCGCTGTGACGAACATCGAACTCGTCACGCAGGTCGAGGCAAACGCCACCCACATCAGATATGCGCCGATTCGCCGCGGCGACTCGCCGGGTCGTGACCCGTACAGCTCTGGAATGCTGCGAACGATCGGGAAAATTGTGCCGGCGCTCCGGGCCGTGTTGGAGGGTGTAAACGGCGCGAGGATCAGCTCCGCCAGGGCGATGGCATATCCGAGACCCAACGCGCGTCCTCCGAGGCGCCGCACCAGGAGCAACGCGACGCGTCGCCCGAGGCCGGTTTTTTCGTAGCCCATCGCGAAAACGAACGCCCCGAAAATCAGCCAAATCGTGGTGTTCGCAAATCCGGCCAGCGCCCATTTCGCCGCCTCTGCCGGAGCCTGAAAGTGAGGGGCCGCCGTTTGTGCGGGGGTAAAAGTCAGACCGGCCAACGCGATCACGACCACGCCGATGATTCCGCCACACGCCGCCGGAATCGGCTCCGTGATCAGCGAAAGAATCACGGCGGTGAAGACGGCGAAGTAGAGCCATGCCTGCGTGGTGAGTCCGACGGGCACCGGGCACAACGCAATCGCCGCCCCCACTCCCAGCGGGATCGCCGCGCGGATCAGCCGGCTCATGGGACGACGTGGGATATCGACAGCGTCGCGGACGGACGGACGTCGGGGGTGGGCGCAAGGTGGGGCTTCATTCGGGGCCGACAGTGTCCAATCCCTCCCGCCGTTGGGCGACACGAATTTTTCAGGGAAGCCCGATCGCGTCGCAAGGTTGACACGGATGATCGTCGTCGTTGGGGTTCGCTGCATCGTTTTAGCCTCGGCTCAAGGGGCCCTTCCCGTGAGCGCCTGGAACGTGACTCTCCCAACCCCTCTGTGCCTCGCGTGTCGTGTTGACGGCCGACCCTCGGCCGGTTTTCGCGATAGGTTTTTCGGCCGCGCCCCCATGAATTCTATGACCCTCACCTACCTTCGACCAAGCGCGATTTTTCGCGGCGTTTCATCCGCTGTTCTCGTTCTTTTCTTCGCCCTGTCGCCCGGTTGGTCCCAGGCCGGGGGCGCGAGCGGCACGGTTTCCGGGAGCGTGACGAATGCGGCGACGCGGGCTTTCCTGGAGGGTGCCCAGGTCGCCCTCGCTGGGACTCTGCACCAGACCTTGACCGGGCGTGACGGCGCCTTCGAGTTTTCCGGAGTCGCCTCGGGCAACTACACGCTGGAGGTGTCGTACACCGGACTCGACCGCTTCAGCCAGCCGCTCGCGGTGCGAGCCGGGCAAAATGCGGTGCCGGTCGTCGGCCTGAAGTCCGATATCTATCTGCTCGAGAAATTCACGGTGAACGGCGAGCGGGAGGGCAGCGCCGCCGCCATTACGCGTCAGCGCAATGCCGACAACGTCAAGAGTGTCGTCGCCACCGATTCGTTCGGACACATCGTCGATGGCAACATCGGCGAGATGCTCAAGCGCGCCTCCGGCATCGCCACCAATCTCAACGAGGGTGAAGTCGATCAGATTTTCGTCCGGGGCATGGGCTCCGCCGCCAGCGCCGTCACCCTTGACGGCACGCGCCTGCCCAGTCCCGCCAGCAGCAAGAAGACGCGCAACTTCGAGGTCGACAAACTGCCAGCCGATTACATCGACAGCATCGAGGTCATCAAGGCGCCGACTCCGGACATGGACGCCGATTCGGTCGGCGGAGCAGTCAACCTGATCACCAAGTCGCCCTTCTCCATGCGCGGACGCCGTCTCACCTACAACACGGGCGTCAACTACAAGACCCTCCATCACATCTCGGCGTTTTTTGGCGGCGTGCAGTATTCCGACCTCTTCGGCGCGAAGAAAAACGTCGGCCTGTATCTTTCGGTCAGCTATAGCGACAATCCCGTCCCCCAGGACGTGACCCAGCTCGATTTTCAGGGGGCCGCCGTCACGCCGGTCTACATGTACCGTTTTCGCCTCGAGGATGCGGTCCACCGCCGCAACCGCACCGGGCTTGGCGCGAAACTTGAATGGAAGGTCGACGAGCGCACCTCGCTTTTCGCGGGCCTCATGTTCAACCACTACACGGATACCGTGGACCAGAAACGGCTCAGCGTCGACAGCTCGCAGGCGGTGACGGCGTTTGCGCCCGGTTACACCGAGAAGGTGTGGGAGGCCGTCGCCGCGACCAACAACTATTCCGCCAGCCTGATCCAGCCGCGGCAGGAGACGTACGCGCTTTCCCTCGGGGGCAAGACGCTTCTGCCCGGACTCCGGCTCGACTACGCGGCGTCCTTCTCTCCCGCGAAAGGGACGGAAGCGCGCGAGAACTTCGATCTCACGCTCGCCGCCCAGCGCGTGCGCTTCGATCGCACGGCGGACGTGTGGTATCCGACGGTCACCTACCTCAGCCCGGGCAATCCCAACGACTACAACCGCTACAACCGCGGGCGCATCCAGGCCGAGACCGGTGCGACGAAGGAGGCGATTTGGAGCACCGAACTCAACGCGACGAAATCGTTCACCACGGCGTTTCCGCTCTCGCTCAAGGCGGGCGGGCGTTACCGCGGGCAGAAGACCAATGTCGATTTCAATCGCACCACCTCCACCTACGTTGGCCCGGACGGGGCCATCTCCGCCGACGACAACCTGAACCAGTTCAAGCTGCAGAACTACATCCATCACGGTTTCTCCGGCCGCTACACGATTGCCGAATGGCCCGACATCCGACACGCGTATTCGAGTTTCCTTGGTTCGCGGAATCTCTGGCTGGACGACCTCGTGACGACTACGCGCGACGGATTGACCAGCGACGGCCGCGCCCGCGAGGACATTTATGCGGCGTACGCCATGGCCACGGTCGATTTCGGCAAGCTCCGCGTCCTCCCGGGTGTGCGCATGGAGCGCACCGACGTCAGTGGCACCGGTGTGGTCAACCGGCCGATTCTCCCGGCGCTGGCGGCGACGGCGCCCGAGGCCCAGCGCGTCGCCCGGTTGCTCTCCGAGTACTCCCGCGTCACGCGGACGTCCTCCTACACGGAATACTTTCCCGGTCTCCACCTCCGCTACGCGGCGCAGCGAAACCTGCTGCTCCGGGCGAGCTACACCACCAGCATGTCGCGTCCGAGTTTTGGCGACCTGATGCCCGACACGACGATTAGCGATCCGAATCTCACCGTTTCGCAGAACAACACCGGCCTGAAGCCGCAGCGTTCGACGAACTACGATTTGAGCGCCGAGTTTTATTTCGAGCCCGCGGGCGTGATCTCGGTCGGTGCGTTTCAGAAGGATCTTCGCAATTTCATCTTTTCCGACACGCGGGTGCTCGCCGCGGGCGCCGACAACGGTTTCAACGGCAGCTATGCCGGATACCTGCTTTCGACGAAGAAGAACGGCGGCACGGGCAAGGCGCAGGGGTTGGAGTTCAGCTACAACCAGCAGCTCACGTTTCTGCCGGAGGTGCTTCGCGGCTTCAGCGCCTATGCGACCTACACGCTCATCAGCTCCCGCGCCAACTACAACTCTGGTGGAGCCACGAGCGACGACCAGCTCGCGCAATTTGTCCCCACCGCGTGGAACGTCGGACTCACGTGGCAGGCCCATGGTTTCACCATTCGCGCTCAGTACAACTACAACGACCGCTTTCTCAACGCCTACAACGCCAACGCCGCCGCGCGAATCTACGACGACGACCGCAAGGACGGTTCGCTCAACGTGAAGTATCAATTGCGCAAACAGGCCTCGATTTTCTGCGACTGGAGCAACGCGCTCGACCAGACGGTCGTCCGCGTGCAGGGCAAGGACAACTACCGCCCGCAGAAGATCCGCTACAACGGCATGCGGTTTAACATGGGGATCAGCGGGGCGTTCTGAGGAGACTTCGACCTGGGAGCGCGGACGGCGTGCCCGCATTCGAGGTGTTGCGGGCGGCCCGCCCGCGCTCCCGGGGCCGGATTCGGCTTCCATCCGGAAAAGATAATCGGACAATCTCAACTGTGGTCATGTTACGTCTGTTGTTGCCCGTCGTCCTCGCACTCGCCGCCGTGGCCGGGCGCTCCCAAACCCCGGCAGTCGCGTTCGATCTCGCGGGCCTTCGGCCCGAGGGCGGGGCGACAGTGCGGCAGGAAGCGCCCGGGCTTTTTGTCTCGTGGCCGATCTCCGCGACCGAACGCGGCGAGATCGTTTTCAATTTGGAAAGCGGCCGACCGCTGATCGAGCGGCTGGCCGTTGCCAGGGACGGGGCGGCGAAGGCGCCGGCTCCGATTTTGCAGCGGGTCGACCCCGTGACGATTCTGACCATCGGTGAGCGCGACATGACCGCTCCGGCTGGCTGGGTCGCGTTTTTCGACAACCCGCCGACGCGGGCGTATCGCAGCGTGGCGGCGGTACTGACGAAGAAAAGCGTGCGCGTGACCGGAACAGGCTCGCGCACGGTCGTGCGCATTGGCGACGTCGCCGCCGGGTCGTTCAAGGGAGCGATGGAATTCACGTTGAGCCGGAATTCACCACTGATCTTTGTCGAAACCGTCGTGACAACGACAGAGGATGGCCGGGCCATCCTCTACGACGCGGGTTTGGTGAGCACGACGCCGGACTGGCCGGCGCTCGTCTGGCGCAATCCGAAAGGCGAATTGCAACGCACACCCGTCGTCCCGAGCCGCGTGTTGGCGCCGCTGCACGTCGGCGGCCGCGCGGTGGTGGCGGAGGGCCGCGGCCAGGCCGGCGCGCTCGCGGTTTTCCCGGCCCCGCATCAATACTTCTATCCGCTCGACTTCGCCGATAACCTTGGGTTCGCGTGGCACGGCGCCTCGGGAAATTCGCTTTTGCGCGGTTATGGTTTTGGCATCCAGCAGCCGCCCGCCGGCGACCGGCGCTGGGTGCCTTGGTTCAATGCGCCGCCCAACACGGAGCAGCGGCTCGGGGTCTTCTACCTGATTTCGGGCGGCACGCCGGTGCAGGCGCTTGATGAGGTCGCGCGCCTCACCCGGGGCGACCGCTTCAAACGACTTCCGGGGTATCAGACCTTCACGAGCCATTATCACATCGAGCACACGCTTGAGTTTCAGAAAGCGCAAAACGAGCAGGGCGTCACCGGAGTTCCCGCCGGACTCGAGACGCCGGGGTTGGTGACGACGTTCAAGGCGCGCGGCGTCGACATCGTGCATCTCGGCGAATTTCACAACGGCGTGACGCCGCGTTTGCCCGCTGGCGAGCGCCTCGCGCAGTTGAAAATATTGCACGCCGAGTGTGCGCGGCTCTCGGACAACGATCTGCTCGTTCTACCGGGAGAGGAACCGAACGTGCATCTCGGCGGGCATTGGATGAGCTTTTTTCCAAAACCGGTTTACTGGGTCCTCAACCGTGCGGCGGGTCAGCCGTTTGCCGAGGAGCTTCCGGGCTACGGCACGGTTTACCGTGTCGGCAGCGCCGACGATGTCCTGCGATTGATGGAAAAGGAAAGCGGGCTGATGTGGACCGCGCACGCGCGGATCAAGGGTTCGCGGGGATTTCCGGACCAGTATTGGGACCGGCCGTTTTATCGTTCGGATCGATTCCTCGGAGCTGCCTGGAAGGCGATGCCGGCGGATCTGTCCCGACCGCGACTGGGCTGGCGGGTGCTCGATTTGCTCGATGACATGTCCAACGCCGGGATGCGAAAATTCGTCCTCGCCGAAGGCGACCTCTTCCGGATGGAGCCCGATTATGAGACCTACGCGCACATGAACATCAATTATGTGCGCCTTGACCAAAAACCGCGGTTTGGGGACGGCTGGCAGCCGCTGCTCGACGCGCTGCGGGCGGGGAAGTTTTTCGCCAGCACCGGCGAGGTGTTGCTTCCGGAGTTTTCCGTGGGCGGAAAGACCAGCGGCGAAACGTTGGAACGCGCGACCGCCGGCGCGGTGCTGCGGGCGACGATCGAGTGGACCTTTCCGCTGGCATTTGGGGAGGTCGTCTCAGGTGACGGCGCCACGGTGTTCCGGCAGCGTATCGATCTTTCGGACACCGAGTCGTTCGGTCGCCGGACCATCAGTCTGCCGATTGAAACCGCCGGACGCAACTGGGTGCGGCTCGAGGTCTGGGACATGGCCCGCAACGGTGCGTTCACCCAGCCGGTTTTTCTGAAGGAAGCGCGGCGCTGAGGCGGGGGGCGGGCTCCCGTTTCGCGATGGTCAAACCGCCGATCCGTGGGCAGCTATTCGCGGGCTTTCGAGTCGATTATCAGGGTGACGGGGCCGTCGTTGACGAGGGCAACGTCCATCATCGCGGCGAAGCGGCCCGTGGCAACCGGGCGGCCGAGTGCGGTGCTGGTGAGGCGGTTGAACGCCTCGTAAAGCGGGATGGCCAGGTCCGGTTTGGCGGCGTCGTTGAAAGAAGGCCGGGTTCCCTTGCGCGTACTGGCGAAGAGTGTGAACTGGCTGACCACCAGGATGCCTCCGGAAATATCCCGGACTGAGAGGTTCATCTTTCCCGCTTCGTCCTCGAAGATGCGCAGCACACAGATTTTATCCGCGAGCCACTGAGCATCGGCTTCCGTGTCGCCTTCGGCGACGCCGAGCAGCACGAGGAGGCCGGCGCCGATTTCTCCGGTGATTTCATCCTCCACCGTGACTCGGGCGGAGGAGACACGCTGGATGACGGCGCGCATCGGTAATGCGTTCGGAGTTCGGCGGGTCCCAAATCGGGATCAGGAATCGCGGTCGAGCCGGCTCAGAGCATCGCGATATGGGGCTCGGTCTCCGCCTCGTAATTGACGCCCGATAGGCCGAACCCGAACAGCTTCAAAAACTCGCTCCGGTATCCGGCGATGTCGGTTTCCGTTCCGAGGTTTTCAGTCGTGACCGCCGGCCAGATTTGGCGGACGGCATCCTGAATCTCCGGGCGCATCTCCCAATCGTCGACCCGCGCGCGGCCGGCTTCGTCGAACGCGGGCGATTTGCCGTTGTACATTTGTTCCGCGAAGAGGCGGCAGATTTGCTCGATGCAGCCTTCGTGCGTTCCGTGAGCCTTCATGACCTTGTAGAGGATGGCGATGTAGAGGGGGACGACGGGGATCGCGGAACTGGCTTGGGTCACGAGCGCCTTGTTGACGGAGATGAAGGCCCGGCCGCCGCCCTTGAGTTTTAGGAGGGAATCGATGTTCCTGGCGGCCCGTTCGAGGTCGTTTTTCGCGAGACCGATGGTTCCGTTTTTGTAAATCGCCCAGGTGACGTCCGGTCCGATGTACGAGTAGGCGACGGATTGGGCTCCGGGGGCGAGGAGGTTGGCCTCGGAAAGCGCGGACATCCACATTTCCCAGTCTTCGCCGCCCATGACGGCGGCGGTGTCGGCAATTTCCTGTTCGTTCGCCGGTTCGATCGTGACGGAGCTGACAACTCCTTTGTCTGTGTCGACCGTCTTGTTGGTGTAGGATTGGCCGACCGGTTTGAGGACAGACTTGTGCACGGCGCCGGTCGTAGGGTGAATTCGGCGAGGGGAAGCAAGCGAGTAGACGACGAGATCGATCTGACCGAGGTCGGTTTTGATGGTGTCGAGTGTCTGCTGCTTAATCTCGTTGGAAAACGCGTCGCCGTTGATGTTCTTGGCGTAGAGTCCGGCGGCCCTTGCGGCCCTGGTAAATGCAATGGTGTTATACCAACCGGGGGTCGCGGGGCGGCCTTCCTCGGAAGGACGTTCGTAGAACACGCCCAGCGTAGCGGCACCTGAACCAAACGCCGCGGTGATGCGGGAGGCGAGGCCGTAGCCGGTGGAAGAGCCGATCACGAGGACCTTCTTGGGTCCCTGTTTGATGGGACCACGGGTCTGCACGCAGTTGATCCATTCCTGCACGTGAGCCGCGCAGCCTTCGGGATGGGCTGTCACGCAAACAAAGCCGCGAACCTTGGGTTTTATGATCATGCGCGGTGAAGGTTTCGCACGCGCACCGTGACTGGCAAGAGCTACTTTCCGAGGAGTACAAACGGGCCCTCGGCCTTGGGGACGCCCCCTTTACGTTCCAGGGTGACGGCGAACGCGTTGATTGCAGTGACGTTTTGCTTGGCCTTGAAGGTGAGTCGGGCGGCACCCGTCTGGGGATCCACCGTGAAGACACCCCCGTCGACGGGGTTGGTGTATTGGGGATCAACGACCCACAGTTGGTAGTCTTGGTTGGGCAGTAGCACAGGCAGTTTCTCCACCTTCAACACGCCCTCCTGTTTGGCGGGATTCCAGACTGCGACGGCCAGAGCCTGCGGCGAATTCTTGAGAAGCGAGGCGAGGGCGGTGATTTTTAGCTCGGCGAGATCACCCTGTCTCCTGAGTTCCGTCGACAAGGAGGCGATGCGGTCCTTGGCCTCGCCCAATTGGCGTCCGATTTCGGCCGAAGCCCCGGCAAGCGCATCGACCCGCTGGGTAAGGCCCGCAATCTGACGCTCGCGGGCGGCCAAATCGGTGCGGCTCTCAGCGACCTGCCTCTCGCGGTCCTGAACCTGCGAGCGCAGTTCAGCAACCAGGCGATCGCGTTCCGAAATCTGGCGCCCATTTTCGAGCAGAAGCTGACGCGCATCTTCGAGTTGCTGCGTGGTGACGACAACCTTTTGCTCGAACTCCTGCCACTGGCGGGTCGTCACGATTCGTTCCGCCTCGAGTTGTTGGCGCGCGGTCCTGATTTCGATCTCTGAAATCGCCTGGCGTTCCCGGAGGAGCGCGGCTTCGCCGGTTTTGGTGACGAAGCGCTGGCCAACCCACGCTGCCGTCAGGGCAAATCCGGCGGCGATGGCCCAGGGAACGAAGCCGGCGAAGCTGAAGGCAGATGGCCGAACCACTTTGCCCGGAAGGGAGGCGGTGCGGTCGATGCTGGCAAGGACCCGCGTTTTTAATTCAGCAGGCGGAGGCGTGGCAGAAGCGAGGTGTGCGAGCGCCGATGCGGTGTCTCCCAACTCCGAGGCGGTTGTCCGTAGCTTCGGGTCGCGGGCGAGCTCAGCCTCAAACTGCGCGAGTTCATCGGCCTCGAGCAGGTCGAGGGCGTAAAGCGCTGCGAGTTCCTCGTGCCGTTCGTCGATCATAGCTGACGCGCGAGCGAGTCGCGCAGTTTGATCAATCCCCGGCGAATCCGCGCTTTTACGGTTCCGAGTGGTTCGGAAAGTTTTCGGGCGATTTCCTCTTGAGTGAGACCGCTGAAGAAAGCCAGTTCAAGGGCGCGTTTCTGTTCCGGAGGCAGGGTCGCGACTGCGGCGCGGACGGCGCTGGCGTCGTCGCTGGTGGCGGCGGAATCGCTACTGCTTGCCGAAGTGCCCGCGTCGGAATAGCCGAGGTCGCCAGGAGTGGATTCCGCCAGGAGGTCGGCCCGCCGTTTCTTCATGCGGACTCGGTCGATTGCCCGGTTGCGCGCGAGCGTGATCGCCCAGGAAAATGCGCTGCCCCGGGTCGTCTCAAACGTCGCCGCCTTTTCCCAAATCGCGACGAAGGTGTCGTGGACGACATCTTGGGCCTCGGCCGAATCGCGCAGGATGCGCATAACGGTACCATGGAGGGGGCCCGAAAATCGGTCGTAAAGATCGGCAAACGCCTGCCGATCCCCTGCGGCCACCCGCCGCATCAGCCGGGCGTCGGCCAGTTGCCGGTCGTCCTTCGCGGTGGAGTCGTTTGAACCCGGTTCGGTCATGTTCCAGCCGGAATGTCCGCACCCGCCGGTCTTGATCTCCGCCGCGGAGAAGCAAAATCCGTCGGGAAAGCAGGACAACGAGATGGACATTTCCCTTTCATACGTGCGCCAAGTGAAAGGGGATGCAGGGGCGTGGCGCGCATGGCGAGTTTTATTGCGGCCAGGATCCTACAGAACCGCCATGCCAATCAGTCCGAGTACGACCAGCAGTGCGATGAATCCCAAGATTGACCGTTCGCGTTTGGTGAGAGGGAAGGGCACGAGAAATCGATGGAATCAAAGCCCCAGCTTTTGGGTGCGTTGGAAGAATGCCACCAATACGGGCTCGCTGGCAATTTCCGACCAAGGCCGATTGCTGGAGACCCGGACGAAGAGCTGATCACCGTCGCTGCGAAATCCAAACCTCCAGCCAATTTTCAGGAGTTCCAAGGCGGAGTAGGGGTCCCGGTAGGAAATGGGCTTCCGGTCGTAAATATGCCAATACCAGACGTTCTGGGGGTCACCCTCCGCTTTGAATATCCGATGTTCAGCGTCTGCCAGGTGGCGACCTTCGGTCATCAGACTGGCGCGCGGACTTGTCGTCGGAATTGGTGTCCAGCCAGACCCTGGCCAGCAGGCGTCGGGAGAATGCAGGGCAACTTGACTCACCGGAGCCTGCCCCGGGCGCCAGTAGGCCGCGTAAATGATGATTTCTACCGGACCAGATTCAGTCGGGCGTGCATAGGATTTTTGAGCGAGGAATTCCGTTTGGAGCGTGCCGCTGAACGCGAAGAGATTGGTCGACTTTTCCTGCCATCGCGGCGCTCCCTGTGGCAGAAGGGCTGCCAGGTCGGGCACCGGTTCATCCGAGCGGAGGGCGGACGACCGTGTGTGGGTGTAGAAAAAGAGGGAGAGCAGGGTGGCGCACATTAGGCCGCCGACGAGCATCCATTGATCGGCCGTTCGTGGCTGTAGGTTGACAATTGGCTCAACGGTCGGGGGCTTTTTCCGACCCTGTTCGAGCGCGAGCGCGAGCCCCCCGAGAATCAATGCGGTCGTGCCCAGGACCGCGAATCCGGTCACATCGTGCCAGGTGCCGGAAATGTCCACATTTCGGTTCGCCAGCAACGTCAAGGTGAGCGAGCGGATGAAGTTCATCGCCAATGCCAGCGGGGCGGCGAGGAGGATGATCGCTGCCCGGGCCCAAGGTCGGCTTACCAGGGAGGCGGAGAAAAACACCGCCGCGAACACACATGAGATCAGGCTGCGCACGCCGCTGCAGGCCTCCTCCACGCCGACGCTCGTGTTGGCCAGGTCGATGATGTTGCCGTGCCGAATCGCGGCGACTCCGATCAGATGCAGGGTGCGCAGCACGTTTTCGCTGACCCAGAGCTGCAGTCCCATCGTCAGCCGCGAATAGGTCCCGGGCGGAATGGGGGTAGCAAGGAGCCAGAGACCGATGGCCGCGCAAAGGGTCCAGTTAAAGGGAACGAGTCGGATCGAATCCCGGGAAAGCACGATGAGTCCGGCGCCGAGGAACAAAACGAGGGAGAGTGTCAGCATCACGTTGACCAGTGTGTGTGACCAGTCGACCGATGCCGCGTAGAGCCCGGAGGCAAACAGCGCGAGCAAGCCCCCGATCAGCAACGTTACGAAGCCGAGCCGGTTCGCCGTCCCGGAGGATAGATAGCGAGGCGTGCCGGACCGCCCTTCGTGGACGAGTAGCAGGAAAAGCACCGGCATGAAGAATCCATGGGAAAGGTCGGGGTTGTGCCGCCACTGCGGCCAAAGTCTAAAGCTGAGCGCGACGACCCCCAGTCCCAAAAAAAGGACCGCGAGCCGGCCCGGCCAGGAAAGTGCCCCAATTGAACCGCCGATTCGAGGGAGAAGACTCATGGCGGCCTCGACGCCCCCCCTTTGTTTTCAGAAGTATGACTGTAACGCTCCAGCAACGCGTAGGTGACCTCGAGTGGAAGGGGCAGGATGGGAAGATACGTGGTAATGCGTCGATCTCCCGTTTCCCCGCGAAAGAAAGCCTCGACGGCACCGAGCGCCATGAACGGTGATTTTGAGGCCTGCTTCAATCGGCCGGTAATTTCGTGAAGATGGTGGACGTCACCCACGACGCCGGCCGTGCACATCAGGGAAAACCAGGCCCCGGAGGTCTCGGTCGTCATCGGCAATTGATCGTGTTCGACCTTCGCCCGGAGTCGGTTGAAGAGAGCGGGATCAGGTTTGCGAATCATCTGGGCGCAAAGGATCTTTATCCGCGAGAGATTGGTGACGGTAAATCGTTGTGACAATAGGTCGTCGATGAGCGGCTTGAAGAGGCTGTTTGCCCCCAAGGTCGAGTAAGCCTCAAGTTTCAGGGTCACTTCCGCTTCCGGGTCGAGCGCTCCCGGATGTTTCCCCAGCAAATCGATAGCGGAGAAGGCTGCGCCCAAATCCGTGAGTGCACTCACCCGGTAAAAGAGCATGAATCGGGCCTCTTGGGTGGTTGGTGTCGGCCACGGGGCCTCAAGGATCGCGCGGGCCTCGGCTTTGCGATCACTCCGAATCAACTGTTCGGTTGTGAAAATCGGACGCCAACGTTTCAGCGTGGCATCGTCGCTTGCCGCGACCTTGCCGAGTAAAGAATCGTTTTTGGTTTGGCTGGTGGCGAAAAGCAGCGCGCGAATCCAGACGGCGGAATGCGTGGAGTCGGTCCGAAGTTCCTCCAGAGCCAGTTCGGCGATTTTGGCATAACTACCGCGCGCCAACAGCGCCCGGAACCATTCCTGCGCCGTGGTGTGTCGCCGGTCTGGATGTTCGCGTAGCAACTGTTCGAAGACTTTGTCCGATTGGGCAGGCTGGCCGATTTGGAAGTTTTTGGCCAAGGAAAGTCCCGCGCCGTAGTTGCGCGGATCGAATTCGTACGAGTTGGCCAGATAGAGGAGGCCCTCGGCGGTCTTTCCCTCCGCGAACGCGCGGTTTGAACGCTCCAGAAAAAACCAACCGCGGGTCTCCGTCACCCTATGCCAGAGCGGCGGGAGTGCTACATGGATGATATTAATCGGATAACCGACGGTGCGGAGGAAGACGAAAACCCCGATGACCCCGACTGCATAAATGGCAAGGGCCGTTCCGAGGTAGACGCGGAGGGCGCGTCCCCAAAATGGCCGCACGTCCTCCGTGTTGGCGGAGCATCTCAATCCATGCTTGGTATCGACAAGCAGGGGGCAGACGCGGCGAAACCGGGCGGGCCGGTCCCATGAAACGCACGCTTCGCAAACGGTCTCAAACGCCCGACCGGAATCGCTGGGACTTTGGCAGGGGCACGCACTGCGCCCCCGCCGGGCCTGAAACCAGGATTTCCGCGTATTCCAATAGATAACGCCCAGATACAGGCGAATGAAGTCGGCGCACCAGCCAAGCACACGCGGACCGTAACGGCGGCGCGACCCCGGGCAAACTGAATTCTAAAAACTCCGCGGGTCTTCGCGCCAGGTGATCGACTCGGCCTAAACTTTGACTGCGAAAAGTTCCGGATGCATGGAGCCTTCGGCGACCTTGTTCACGGTGCCGGTCATCATAATTGAAAAGCCATCGCCGATTTCGATGCCGATCTGGCCACCCGGCATGTGGACTGTGACGTCGCGATCGACGAGTCCGAGTCGGTGAGCCACCGCCGCCGAGGCGCTCGAACTGCTGCCGGAGGCCAAAGTGTAACCGGCGCCGCGCTCCCAGATTTCGATTTGGATGTTTTTTCGATCGCGCACCTTCATGAACTGCACGTTGGTCTTGCGCGGGAAATTGGGGTGCGTTTCGAGATGCGGTCCATACCGGTGCGCCAACTCGGGCGTGATTTCCGGCAGGGGAACCACGCAATGCGGATTGCCGATCGTGGCGGCGCAATACACGAATTCCCGATCGAGGACGGTGATTTTTTCATTGATCACCTCGCGGGGGGCGCCAGTCACATTCACCGGAATCCTCGCGCTGTCGAAGTTCACGGAACCCATGGCGACGGTGATGAGCCGCCCTTCCTCTCGGATGACCGATTGCACGTGCCCTCCGGGTGTTTCGATCGTGAATTTGGGATTCTTCACCAGCCCCTGGTCCCAAAGAAACCGCGAGAAAATACGGAGTCCGTTGCCGGACTTCTCCGCTTCAGAGCCGTCAGGGTTGAAGATCCGCAGGCCAAATTCGCTTTGCTTCGACGGCAGCGGGCCCCAGAGGATGCCGTCCGATCCGACGCCGAAATTCCGGTGGCAGACGACGCGGATTTGCTCAAGCGTCGGGGCGGGATTCCAGGAAGGGAAATCCGCGGGATTGAGGACGATGTAGTCGTTGCCGAGGGCGTGATATTTATGGAAACGCATGGGACGGGCCGAAGAGATGCCCGCGAAACCGGGGAAAATACACGAAAAAATCAGAGAAATGCGAAGGCCTCGCGCAGCAAGGTCGGGCTGCCGTTTGTGATGTTGGACCCATGGCTCACGACAATGGCCCCGAAGTCCCAGCCGAGAACTTGGTCGAGGGAGGCCCGAAATGCCGGCAGGTCTTTGATGGTTGATTTTAGGAGTCGGGACGGGCCGAAGCGGCAGTAGCAGCCGTTCAGCTGTAGCAGCACGCGGCTGATGAAAGGCATCTCCGGCCCCAGATTGAAAACGAGGTCGGTGAGGATCAACGTGCGGGACGCGCGGTGCAGGAAGACGACTTCATTGAGCCGGGGCATACCGCGAAAAACCAACTGATCGAACACTCCGCTCCAGCTCGGATCCGCTTGATCACTCAGCGTGTCCGTAAATTTCAGGTCGGGTCGGTGAATCGCGAAGCCAGGCGATCCGTGGAAGCGTGCTCCAGGGTAGGCCGCAAACCATCCCTCAAGGTAAGTATCGTGCACCGCGTTCGGTGCTACGATGTGCGCGACCGAACCAAGTTGGGCCAACTCCGCCGCGAGAGAATGTGAATATTCGACCGGCGAATGCACCCAGAGGGTGCCGTCCGGCAATCGGGCCACTGTCATCCGGTGGCCAAGGGCCATGCCGAAGACGGTCAACGGAGCATTCAATTCCCAAAGCCCATCTGCAAGCAGGCCGAGTTTCATGGCACGGCGGCTGGGTCGGAATAACCGAACAATTTCCGCTTCTTGATGGCGGCGGCAACGCTGGGCGGCACCATCTGCTCCCAAACTGGATTTCGATCCCGGATTCGACCAAGAACGTCGCGGGAAAAAATTCCCAACACCTCGCGATCAAAGCCGACGATGCCCTCGAGATAATGGTTTTCCAGGAGATGATCGTAGAGATTGCGGAGATGGGCTGCGACGTGGACATTTTTCGCTGTGATGATCACGTTGTCCGCGAAAGCGTGCCGCATGAGTGACCCCGCCTGAGACGCGCCGCCCTCACTCAGATAGTGGTCAAAGGCCTCCTGCCGCATGGGATAGATGTAAAGTTTCACCGCGTTGCGAAACATGCGACCGAAGGATTCGAGAATGCCCCCGTCAAGGTGCTCGTAATATTTCTCGTTGAAGATCTCGAGCAGGTTGTTGATGCCGAGCGCGACCCCGATCATCTCCTTGGTGTACCGGCGAAAATAGGACGTCAGGCGGTAATACTCCGGGTAATTGGAGATCATGGCGGTGAAGCCCAGTTCGCCGAGCAGATCGACCCGGTGAAGGAAATCCGGTCCATCGATCGCCCCGGCGGCGAGCAAATTGTTCATCGTGATTTCCATGATCACGACGACGTCTTTCCCTTTGACCGCTGGCTCCTGGACAAACTGCGCCGTCGCGCAGTTGAGCATGTCGACGTTGACGTGAGTCACGGGGCGGAAACTGCCGCGTTCCACGAGAATCGCCTTCTTGTAGAAAAACTCCGACGGTTGCAGTACGTCGCCGCCGGGGCCGAACATTACGGCGTTCGTTAGCCCGTATTGGACGAGGAAGAGCGACATCAGGCGATTGTCGACCTGGCCGAAGGCGGGGCCGGAGAATTTCAGCATGTCGACCTCGAGCCGCTGGATGCCGAGTTTGTCGACGAGCGATTCGATGAAGCGCCGTGGATCGTCGCGATAATAGAACGCGGCGTAGATCAAATTGGTGCCGGCGATGCCCAGCGCCTCCTGCTGGAGCACGTTTTCCTTGTCCCACATGCGCACGTGAAGGAGGACTTCGCTCGGCGGTCCGCCCGGTTCGGTTTGGAACCGGACACCCATCCAACCATGGGCGTCATTCGTGCCTTTGTAGCCCTTGGTCGCAACCGTGTCGGCAAAAACGAAGAACGTCGTACGTTCGCCCCGCGGGGTCGCGAGGCGCTCCAGAAGGAGATTGTATTCATGGTCGAGCATCAATCCAAGCCGCTCGCGGGAAACGTAACGCGGCGCCTTGCCGTAGATGGCGTCGCTGAAGTTCATGTCGTAGGCGGAAATGGTCTTGGCGATCGTGCCGGACGCCCCGCCGGCCTGGAAAAACACCCGTGCCACCTCCTGTCCGGCGCCAATTTCCGCAAACGTTCCGTACTTGCGCTCGTCGAGGTTGATCGTGAGCGCTTTGCGGTTCGTGGTCAGCAACTCCTTTTTCTCACTCATGCACGAAACAATGGGGCGGGGTGGAGCGTGCGCAACTGGTTCGTGGGGGAGCGCCGCAGTGATTTGTCCGGCTGATGTTTCGCGGGGATGGCATGAATTAATGGGCCGTGCCCTCTGGGTTTCGCGAGGAACCGCCCTTTCGACTGGAGGAACCGGAGAAAGCGGCTACCGTCCGCGCCATCGCATGAAGAACTTCTTTACCTCGATGCTTGGCGCGCTGGTGGCGTTGACGATCTTCACTGCCGGATGTGCGTTTCTCGTCGTTGGTTTTCTAGCCGCCCTCGCCGCAGTGGGTGGGAGTGAGAAAGGGGCGCCTTCCTTCGAGCGGGGGTCGATTTTGGTTTTCGACCTTTCGACCAACATTTCTGATGCGCCTCCTCCTGTTGATTTGAGCATGTTTGGAGGGCGACAAGACAGTCTCCAATTGCGGACCGTGACGAGGGCTTTGCGCGCTGCGGCGAAGGACGAACGTGTCGCAGGAGTCTATATTACTGGTGACCTTTCGCCAGCGGCGTTTGGTTCCGGATACGCAGCCCTCAAGGAGGTACGCGGAGCGTTGAACGACTTCAAGGCGTCAGGCAAGCCGGTCACCGCCTATCTCACCTACGCCACGACCAAGAGTTACTACCTCGCTTCGGTTGCGAGCGATCTCGTGCTCGATCCCTACGGCGTGATCATGATGCCCGGTTTGGCGAGCGAGCCCACGTTTTTTGCCGGGGCCTTCGAGAAATTTGGGATTAACGTCCAGGTGACGCGGGTCGGGAAATACAAGTCTGCCGTCGAACCTTTCACGCGTCGCGAGATGAGTCCGGAAAACCGGGAGGAAGTTAAGAAATTGCTCAGTGACATCTGGAGCGGACTGCTCGACGACATCGCCCCGAGCCGGGATCTCTCGCCGGAAAAAATCCAAGCGATTGTCGATGCCGAGGGGCTCATCCGACCCGAGGCGGCTAAAGCCGGCCACCTGGTCGACCGGATTGCCTATCGCGACGAGGTTTATGACACGCTGAAGGCAAAGACGGGCCGATCCGGTTCCAAGGAACCGTTCAAACAGGTGTCGCTCCTCAATTATGCAAAGGTGGCGAAAGACAGTCCCGAGCTGTCCAAAAAAGACGGAGCCGGCTCGAAGCCTGCAGGCAAGAGCGGTCGGATCGCGGTGATTTACGCGGAGGGAGAGATAGTCGACGGCGAGGGTGATTCTGGGGATGTCGGCGGCACGCGTTTTTCGCGGGAACTGCGGAAGCTTCGCCAAGACGACAATGTGAAGGCGGTCGTGCTCCGGGTGAACAGCCCGGGCGGCAGCGCCTCCGCGTCGGAGGTGATCCAACGTGAGGTCCGGTTGCTGAAAAAAGTGAAGCCAGTCGTGGTCTCGATGGGATCGTATGCCGCCTCGGGGGGCTACTGGATTTCCGCCTATGGCGACCGAATCTTTGCCGAGCCCACCACGATTACTGGGTCGATCGGCGTGTTTGGCATCCAGTTTGATGTGAAGAAGCTCGCGAATGATTTTGGGGTTACGTTTGACAGCGTGAAGACGGGGAAATTTGCCGACGCGCTCACCATTTCGCGGCCCAAGACAGACGAGGAACTCGCGGTGTTGCAGCGGATGGTGGATTGGATTTACGCCGAGTTTGTCGCCAAGGTCGCCGAGGGTAGAAATCTTGCGGCCGCGAGGGTGGAGGAGATCGCCCAAGGACGGGTCTGGTCTGGCGCCGAGGCCATGGAAATTGGTCTGGTCGACGAATTGGGAGGGCTGAATGCCGCCATTGCTTACGCGGCGGACAAGGCGGGGTTGGCCGGAAATTACCGATTGGTGGAGTACCCGAGGCAGAAAGAATTGTTCGAGGCTATTCAGGACTTTATCGAAGGCGCTCCCGCACGGCATTCACCGTCAAGCAGCCTTACCGCCGCAATTTCCGGCCGGATTGAGAGTGAGTTGAAGACCTTTCGCGCTTTTAACGACCCCCACGGGATCTACGCTCGGATGCCGCTCAACCTCAGGATTCGCTGAACCTTCCCCATGGCCCAAACTCACTCCCTAATTCAAGACTGTCCGGCCACCGCGATTCCTGCGGGGGACGCAGTGACGATCGCCCGCGGCACCGAAGTTTTCATCGTGCAGACGCTGGGCGGAAACGTCACAGTGCGAACCGATCGCGGATTGTTTCGAATCAGCCTTGAAAATGTCGGTGCAATTGGCGGCTACGCGCCCCGATCCGAGGAATCATCGGCCGCGCCAGCGATCGAATTTGGCGAACAGGCTGTGTGGAACGCGCTGAAGACCTGTTTCGATCCGGAAATTCCGGTAAATATCGTGGACCTTGGATTAATTTATGATCTCGCCATCGAACGCCTGTCCACCGGCGGGCATGCCGTCGAGGTCAAGATGACATTGACCGCTCCCGGCTGCGGAATGGGGCCGGTGATCGCAGAGGATGCCCGGCAGAAAATCGCCGGGCTTCCCACAGTGGAGTTGGCGAAGGTGCACATTGTGTGGGACCCGCAGTGGGCTCCGCAGATGATTTCCGAGGCGGGGCGAAAGGCACTCGGATTGGAGTGAGAATACGGACGGCGTTTGGCCGGTGCCGGGAGCGGACGCGATGCCGGCCGGAACCTGGAAATTCAGGCGGTGACTGTTTCCAGCGAGCAGCCGGCTGCGATGGTGCCGGGGGTTTCGCAATTGGGACGGGCGATTACGCCGGGATACGGCTCCGGGGAAAATTCCCGGTTGGCATCGCCAAGGAGATGGCGGTCGCACGTTTTAAACAAATCCAATTCCGTTTCGGTCCGACGCATGTCGTGCAGAAACGTGCCCGTGGCATCCACGCTTTGCCCGACGAAGTTTAGATACTTCTTCATCTTGTTCACGTGGCAGTTTTCGGGGACGCCGGGGGAGCGGGTGGCGTCATACAAGCGCGCGACATATTCGCGGACGTCGCCGAGTGTAATCCGGGAGATCGGTGCGCCGGCGAAGTGCTCCCGACACTGCCGGAAAATCCACGGATTTCGGATCGCATGGCGGCCAATCATCACGCCCGCGGCCCGCGTTTCCGCGAGGATCGAACCTGCGCGGGGAGCCGACGTCACGTTGCCATTGGCGAGCACGGGGCATTGGGCCCGTGCCACGGCTCGCGCGATGTAATCGTAATGCACCTCACTCCGGTACATCTCCCGGACGGTACGACCGTGCACACTGAGCAGGTCGACCCGGTGTTCGTTAATCAGGTCGATGAGCCGGTCAAAATTGGATGTATCTGAAAATCCGATTCGCATCTTGACCGTGAACAGGCCCGGCACCGCCTGGCGAAGCATCGATAGAATTTCTCCGATTTTTTCCGGTTCCCGCAACAGGCCCCCGCCCACGTTTTTTTTGTAAACTTTGGGGGCCGGGCAACCCAGGTTGAGGTCGATGCCGGCGACATTGTGGCGAAGCAGTTCCCGAATTGTCCGATCGAGAAATCCGAGATCTTCGCCTATGACCTGAGCGAACACCGGGCGCCCCGTGGAGTTTTCGTCGATCGAGCGGAGAATATGGGCCTCCGGGCGTGAATGCGCGTGGACGCGGAAAAACTCGGTGAAAAAATAATCGGGTGCTCCATAGTGCGCGATGACCCGCATGAACGCGAGGTCGGTCACATCCTGCATGGGAGCAAGGGCAGTCAACGGACCTTCCGGCTGCAAACGGGCGGGAAGCGGATGCCGGACCTTGGTGACGGACATTCGGCCGCTCACGGTTGCTCTTCGTCCGTGTCCGGCTGTTCGGATTGCTGTTTCAGCACCCTTTCGAGAATTTCGGTCATGTCCTCGACCTGGTCGAAAACGGTGCGTGCAACGTAGATCGGCCGCTTTTGCTGCAACGCCAATACGATTGAATCGCTCGGCCGGGCGTCGAGTTCGACGATCTTTTTTCCGAGCTCATTCTCCATGCGAAGCAGGATGCGAGCGAAAAAGGTTCCCTCGCGGGCATCGTTTACAACGATGTGCTCCAATGTTGCGCCGAGGCCGAGCAGGACGCTGCCGATGAGATCGTGGGTGAGGGGGCGGTCCTTCTTTACTCCGTTCAGCGTCATCTGAATCGCGTTGCCGACCGAGTGGTCAACGTAGATGACGAACGTCTTGTTGTCGTTGCCAAGGAATACGGCGCACCCGTTGGCAGTGGGCATGACCCCCTTGATGGTGACCAGGACAACGTCGTTTTGCATGACAGCACTACCGTGGAGCCATCCTTCGTGGCGTGCAAGCGGGGAGGGGGTTCATTTGTCCGGGAATTCAGGGTGGAATCAGAAACCGAGTAGGCTGATACCCCAGGCGCGGGCCTGCTGCAGCACCGCCGCTTTTTCCAACATGATGACCTTGTCCGCCTCAAGTGCAGCCGCGGCGATTTTGGCGTCCCGCATCGTCTCCAGAGTCCGGGGACCGAAGCAGGGCACATCGAAGCGCCAGTCTTGCCGTGTTTTTACGGTCTTCACGAACAGCGCTTGGTCGGTCTTGAATGCGCCGGCGCGCCGCAGCATCTCGTCCGTGCCTTCGAATGCCTCGACGGCCAGAACGGTTCCTTTGCGGACGACGCAACCCTGCCCGATGTCGAGCCGGGCGCATTCGCGTGCGATCTGCACACCGTGATCGATGTATTCGCGGTCGACGGGAAATCTTTTTCCGGTCATGCACCCGATCGACGCCAATTGCCCGTCGAGGAAAGCACGCGCGTCCAGCAGGGTGACGCCGATGGCTTCGATTTCGCGAGCAATCGCCCCGAAGATCGTTTCGGCGTTCCGGCGTTTGAGCGACAGAAGGATCCGGGTCGCTTTCAGATCGGGATGCAGACCTTTGAATAGCCGACGCGGTGTGATTTGGCCTGCCATCAAGGCATAGCCTGCCTTAAAATCCTGCAAAGCATTCAGCATGTGGCCCAATTGCCCGACCTTCAGGATTCGATTCTCCTGCCGCGCGAAGGTCGCGATCAAGTCGGGTTTCGTCTCCTCCTCGAAGGCGACCAGTCTGAGCGGAACGCCCGCCGCGCGGACGGCGTTTGCAACCATCACCGGATACACTCCCTGGCCGGCAATCAAAACAAGGGGGCGGCTTACGTCGAATCCACTGGGAAGGAATGCGGAAGGCGGGGGCACGGGTGGAGAGTGGGGAACATGACGCCGGAATGAAGCCGGAAATGAGCGCAAAAAAAACCGCGCAACGGGCGCGGCTTTCGGGTCAGGCTATCGGGTGGACTCCCTACGTCTGGGCCCCATAATATTTCTTGTAGCTCCGGTAGTAGCGATAGTTCGAATAGTACTCGATTCTGCGCGGCGAAAGGCCGTTGAGGACGATGCCGAGCACCTCGTTCTTGCCGTTGCGCAGTGCGCGCATGTATAGCCGGATGTGTTTTCGAAAGGCGCGGTTGAAGCGGCAGACGTAGACCACTTCATCGATTCGCTCGGCGATCAGCAATGAATCCGTCACGGCGCCGAGGGGAGGGGAGTCGACGACGACCAAGTCGTATTCCCGCTTCAGCCTTTCCAGTAATTGGCCGAACGCGGGATTTTCCAGCAATTCGGTCGGGCTCTTGGAGCGTCCTCCTGAGCAGAGGAGCGAGAGGTTTTCCTCGATCTTGATGATCCCGAGGGTCGGGTTCGTCGCGAGATCGCCTTCCAAGGCCGCACCGCCCTCAAACCACGTGATCAGGCCGCAGGTGTTCTGCTGCTTGAAATGCCGGTGGAGCATGGGCCGACGCAGATCGCAGTCGATCAGCAAGGTTTTTTTGCTGTGGCGGGCAAAGGCGCCAGCGACGTTGCAGGAAATCAGGGTCTTGCCTTCGCCGGGAATCGTACTGGTGACCAGAATCGATTTTGGAAAATCGAGCTTCGAGTGAATCTTGATCGAACTGTAGACACTCAGAAACGCCTCGACGCCGGGCGCCTGCTTGTTGTCGATCAGGAGGGTGTATTTCTCCTCGTCCTTCATCGCCGCAAGATCGGGGATGATGCCCAGCAGGTTCGCGCCAATGAAGGACTCGACATCCCAAGCGCTCTTCACGCGATCATCGATGAAGTTGAGCCCGACGGCGACGCCGACGAAAATGAGCAGGCCGATTCCAATGCAGGTGCGGGTCACCTGTGCCTTGTTTGGTGAGACGGCCGAGGAATTGACGGTCGCGCGGTCAAGCGGACGGACGGGAATGTTTTCGATATTCTTCACCACCTGCGTGTCATTCATGCGCTTGAGCAGATCGATGTAGTTTCCCTTCTTGGCATCGGACTCGCTCTTGAGGCTGCGGAACGCGATGCTCATTTCACCCAGATCCATCTGGGCCTTTTCGTGCTTGTTGTACTCTTCCTCGTAGGTTTTCACGCTTTGCCGAACTTCCGCCTGTCGTGTCCGGAGTTCTGCGATCGCCTGGTCGATTGCGCGTCTGAGGTCAGATTCGGTGACGGTGATTTCGTTGGTCTTTTCAATCACGCGCGGATGCTTCTCGAAATAGCGCTCCGCCAGCAGACTCATGTCCTGATTCAGTTTGTTGAGCTGGGCCTTGAGCGGAGCGACCGCGAAATGGCTGCCGATTTCCGCGATTTCCAGCAGGTTCTTGTTTTCCGCCTGAAACGTTTCGATCTGCTTCATCTTCTCATCAATGCGGAGCAGGTTAAGCTTGGCATCTTCGCGGAAGCCGGCTGCACGGCGGAGATTTTCGGACACCAGATTCATTGAACTGTCCAGGGAGATGAGGTTCTTGTCCTTCATGTATTTCTGGAGCGCGGCATCCGCCGCCTCGGACTCCTGTCGGAGCCGGTCGGCCTGCTTGGTGAGAAATTCGACCGCAACATCGTTTCCACCGCTCATTTTGCGAATCAGGTACTGCATGAACACATCGACATACTTGTTCGCCACCACAGCCGCCGCCTCCGGATCGCGGTGCGAAACGTTGATGCTGATGATGAAACTGGCGCGGGACGGGGACGGGCTCATCCAACCCATATCGATTCCGACTGCGGATGGATCCGTGCCGGGGGGGCTCGACTTGAGCGCCGCACGCTTAAGGATCATTTGTTCTTCCGGGGTGAAAGAATCCCGCACGCGTGCAGCCAGGGTATTGCTCTGCAGAATCTGCAGGTTCGTATTCATGTCGATGTCCGACCGGACAGAAGGATCGACGACTCCCTGGATGTTCACGACGGTGTCGGGCTTCTCGAACTGCATCGTCGCTCGTGCGGAATACATCGGAGTCGCCTGCATTTGCTTGTAGCCATATCCGATCGAAATCAGCAGGGCCAGCGGCAGCGCGATCCAAAGACGCTCCCTCAAGATAATATAGTAATCCCGCAGCGTCCGCCTTTCGACAACTTCGTCGTCGTTATCGGCCGCGGAAGGCGCACGAGGTTTGGAGGAAACGTCAGCCATCGAGATAGGCGGGATTTAGATTATCTTCTCCGGGACGTAGATGATATCGTCCGGTTCGAGGACGAAAGCGGCGTCGCCCGTGGTGGATTTCTCTTTGCCCTTGAATGCGCTGTCCACGTCAAGGGTGAAAATTTTCAGACTTCCGTCGGGCATCGTGCGGGTGACGCGAACCGCCGTTCCGCGGGCCGTCTCGCTGAATCCACCGACTTTGGATATCAGTTCCTTGATTGTGATTTCCCGGTCGGCCGGAATTTCCGGGCGCCCCGGCATGTTCACTTTCCCGCTGATGATGACGCTTCGCGACGAATATTCTTCCACTGTCACGGCAACCTGCGGATTGCGCAGGAATCGGCCGTCGCGATACGCTTTCGCAATTGCTTCCTGGGCTTCGGCAATGGTCAGGCCTACGAGTCGGATTTCTTGGATATACAAAAGATTGATGGTTCCGGTGGACTCCACACGTTTGCCGCCAACGGTCAATTCCGGCTCCCCGACAATACCCACGCTCACCCGGTCGCCCCGCGTGATCTTGTAGGCAATATAGTTTTTCTCCGGTTTTGCGGGGGGCGCGGGCTTTGCTGGTGCGGGCGCTGAAGTCAACCGTCCCGTCGCAAGTACGATCAGTGTCAGGAGGACGAGGCTGTTTGGGAGGTGTTTCATGGCGCTACCAACGGCTTGAAGCGGTCATGGTCCATGAGGAACGGACAAAGTCGCCGTAGCTGATGGTTGACCAGTTTTTGAACCACGAATAGGAGATTGAAGCCTTGAAATGCTCGTTCATCGAGTAATTGAGAGAAGCGGACCAGGTAATGTAATCATCATGCCGGTGTGGACCGAACACGGGCGGTGGACCGGGTGAAACCAACACGCGCCCAGCGTCACCCAGGAATCGACTGTCGCCAAACGCCAGCGTGGCGACGGCGCTCCAGTGGGAATTGAAAGCGTATTTCGTGTCAAAGTTGGCGTTGGTCGTGTCGACGACCCCACCGGTCGGGGTGAAGGAAAGATCCTTGGAGAGCGATCCGCTTAGATTTAGTTTCTTGCTGCCGAAAGGAAAGCTGACGGGCGCGCTGACGGTCCAAGAGTTGATGGGCGGCGGATGGCCTGGACCGTTGGAGATCCGCGTTTGGTAGCCGACACGAAGACCTCCATTGACGCCTCTGATTATCTTGCCGTTCAGCCCGAGTGAAAAGTTATGATCCGTACTCGAGAGTTGCTTTGAAGTTTCGCTGTAGCGATAGCGATATCCCATAATCAAATCACGTTCGGTCGTGAGAATGTGGAGAAGATCCATGGAGGCGCTGTAGCTCTTGAGGCTCGCGAACGCGTTTTCATCCAAATACCGGCGCGAGGAATATCCTAATGAGCCCGCAAGGGTGTAGGTGCCGGATATCGGATATTTGAAGTTTAACCCGATTGGAATGTTCCATGACGTGCTGCGGACATTTACCGCGGCATCGGCGCGGCTTTCCTTCGAGCCGCTAAACGTTAGAGAGCCGGTGGTCCGCCCTGTTTGCTTGGTAAACTCCAATCCGAGCGAGGGATTGTTGAAATCCTGCCCCTTGATGGTTGCGAAGTGGGACGAACCCACCGAGGCGTTTGCGTTTACGCCAATCCACCCAGCCCTCCGGGTGTATTCTGCACTTAGCGAACTGGAATAGACGTAATCGCCGCGGTTGTCGCTGTTGGCGAAAACATTGGAGTCACGACTCACCGAAACGGACGCGTTCACGAAAATTCGATCGTGACCTTCGTTCAGGGCGACCAAGGCGTGGGCAGGCGTCGCTGCTACGTATGATGCCAGCACCAACGCCAACACCCCGCGAAATTCTTGCCATGATGTCATCAGCTCTCAGCTGCGAATGCGGCCGTTTTCAGCGGCTTGGTCCGTTCGTGGAGGTAATGATCCGGGCCGGACTGATCGTATACTGCACGGGCAGGTTGGTCGGAACGATCTCCACCGGCACGATCTCGCGAATCGTAATGCTGCTCGCCCCGCCACTGTTGCCATCGAAGGCAGTCACGGCGCCGTTGGTTGTCCCTCCGGTGCCTGTCGTGTCACCGCCATCTCCGGTCCGCCCTCCTCCGCCTGACGTCACCTTGTTTGATCCACTTCGATCCGGGCCGTCCATCGTTCGCTCGCGCACCTCGAAGTAAACCGTCTTTTTCGCCATGCATGCCATTGCAACTTTGTCGTCTAGTTGGGGCATTTCCGCCTTGGGGATTTTTTCAATCTGAACGATGTTGGGCTGGCCGGGAGGTCCTGGCCGAATGATGGCCTGTTCCCCAGTTCTGAGGGTGTTTCCCGCCAAGTCATTCGCTCCGGCCCGGACGGTACTGTCACCCTCAAGCATGGATATTCTTGTCACTCCCTGTGACGCCTCGATCACCACCTTTCGGCCGCGAATGCTGACGGACCCCTGGGGCGTCTGGTAGGTCATGTTGCTGCCGGCGACGAGTTTGCTGTTACAAAGCCCGACCGTGCCACGAGCGAGAAACGCCTGCGTCTGGGAAATTGACGGCTCTGACTCAATATCTGCGCGATTCGGCGTAAACGGTTCCTGCATAAACGTGCGCATTTCGACTCTGGTGTCGGCGTCGAAAAATGCCCCTGTCCCGTTTGAGTACACCATTGTTGAAAAATTCTTGCTTCGTTCACTTTTTGACTCGGGCTTCTTTGTCTCAATTACGGTGCCCTGCGCCGTATAGACGGAGCGTTTCGCCACGTCTTCGATCGCGTCGCCGGTGTCAATTATCGCATCGCCACTGACGTCTGCCACGTAAACCTTGCTCGCCGGGTTCTTGTTTTTCGCTTGGGCTATGGCTGAACTGGGGGCCAATGCCAGTGCGAGGAGAGTTGCGATTGAAACGGAAAGAACGGACGACCCGGTGGAAGGATATCGGCTTTGGAGGTTCATAATGTTTCAAATTTTGCGAATTACGCTTGGCAACTGGATGATGAAATATGGGGTTTTACCCCTAGTAAAGGCAAGCGCGGACTGTTATTTTATGTCATTCAGTAACAACATTTAAAATTTTTCCTGGTACAAAAACGATGCGTTTGATCGTTTTCCCATCGAGATGAGGAGCTACTCGGGGATTCGCTCTCGCCAGCGCCACCGCAGTTTCCTGGGTGAGCCCGACCGGTACGAGTTGGTCGCCGCGATGCTTACCGTTTACTTGAAAGACGAGTTTTGTTTCCGTCACCGTCAGTCGGTTCGCTTCATACTTTGGCCACGGCTGTGCCATGATCGGTGCCTGACCTCCGAGACGTGACCATAATTCCTCCGCGATATGTGGCGCGAATGGCGCGAGCAACTGGACAAAGGCTTGGACCGTTCCGGAAGAGACTATCGGGGTCTTTTGCAGCGCGTTGCTGAAAATCATCATTTGCGAGATCGCCGTGTTGAATCGGAGCGCCTCGATGTCTTCTCCAACTTTTTTGATCGTTTCGTGCAGCAGTTTGGTGAGTTCCGCCGGCTCGTTCGTGCCGGCGTTGGCGGTTGTAATTTTTGCGCTCAGCGCTCCGTCTGTTCCCACGATTTCCCGCCATACTTTTTGGAGAAATCGGTGGACTCCTTCGATGTTACGTGCGTTCCACGGTTTCATCGCCTCAAGTGGACCCAGGAACATCAGGTACAGCCGGAGTGAATCCGTCCCGTGCGATGCGATGATGGTGTCGGGGTTGACGACGTTGCCGCGGCTTTTCGACATTTTTTCCCCGTCCTCTCCCAGAATAATTCCCTGATGGAATAATTTTGTGAAAGGTTCGCTGCCCGGCACAACACCCATGTCAAACAGTACCTTGTGCCAGAATCGTGCATAGAGAAGATGTAGTACGGCGTGTTCGGCTCCGCCGACATAGAGGTCTGGACTTCCCCAGTAGCGCAGAGCGTCCGGTGCGGCGAGTGCATCCCGATTCTTGGGATCGACGAAACGCAAATAATACCAGCACGAGCCGGCCCATTGGGGCATTGTGTTAGTCTCGCGCCGACCGCGCACCCAGAATTCGCCCTCGGGTTTGAGCGCTGTCGCGGGAACGGATTCTCCCGACTTACAATTGAACCAAATTTCCACCCAGTCCGTTTCGTTGGCCAACGGACTCTCGCCTCCCCCGCTTGGGAGGTATGACTTCACCTCTGGCAATTCAAGCGGCAACGCCGCCGCCGGAAGGGGCAGCGCGAAATGGATGGTCCCATTTTGCTTAAACGTGACGGGCGTGCACGGGAGTGCCGCTGGGCAAATGGCTTTCGCTTTGGTGTAGTTCGCCTCATCCACCCAAACGATGGGGAACGGTTCGCCCCAATAGCGCTGTCGGGAAAAAAGCCAGTCTCGCAACTTGTAGTTCACGGTTGCCTGAGCCACTCCTCGGGCACTGAGGCTTTGGGTGATCTTTTGCTTCGCATCGGACCACGCCATCCCGTCGTAGCCGGGAGAATTGATGAGCGTGCCGTCTCCCACGAAGGGGAGGTTCGCCGTTCCGTCACGGTCCACGATTACCTGCACGATTGGGAGCGAATATTGCTGGGCGAATTCGTGGTCGCGCTCGTCGTGCGCGGGTACGGCCATGATCGCGCCGGTGCCATAGCCCATCAGAACGTAGTCGGCGATCCAGATGGGAACGCGTTGACCATTGACAGGGTTGATTGCGTACGAACCGCTGAAAACCCCCGATTTTCCCTTCGCGAGATCGGTCCGCTCCAAGTCACTCTTGGCACTGGCTCTCTTGCGATAGGCCTCAATCTCTGACCGTCGCTCCGGAGTGGTCAGGGCGTTTGCCAGGGGGTGTTCCGGGGCAAGCACCATGTATGTACATCCGAACAAGGTATCGGGTCGGGTCGTGAAAATTTTCAGCTGTCCGAGATCCGTCCGCTCCAAGTCGAACAGGATCTCCGCTCCTTCGCTTCGACCAATCCATGACTCCTGCATCCGCTTGGTGGAATCGGGCCAATCAACGTCCTTCAAGTCGGCGAGCAGGCGCTCCGCGTAGGCGGTGATGCGTAGGACCCATTGTCGCAGATTGCGCCGTTCGACAGGAAAGCCTCCGACCTCACTCTTTCCATCAATCACCTCCTCGTTCGCCAGCACGGTCTTCAGTTCCGGGCACCACCACACCGGGCGTTCGTCCACGTAGGCTAGGCCGCGCTGAAACAACTGGAGAAAAATCCACTGCGTCCAACGGAAATATTTGGGATCGGTCGTGTCGATCTCCCGGTCCCAATCATAGGAAAACCCCAGCGATTTGATCTGCCGCCTGAAGTTGGCGATATTGTTGAGTGTGTTCGAAGCGGGGTGAGTTCCGGTCTTCACCGCATGCTGCTCGGCTGGCAGTCCGAAGGCATCCCAACCAATCGGATGCAGGACGTTGAAGCCCTTCGCCCGTTTGTATCGGGCGAGGATGTCCGTGGCTGTATACCCCTCCGGGTGGCCGATGTGTAGCCCGGCGCCCGATGGGTAAGGGAACATGTCCAGCACGTAGAATTTCGGCTTCGGCGAGCTGTTGTCGGCGCGAAACGAACCATTTTGTTCCCAGAAGGTTTGCCAGTGCGGCTCAATCTCGTGGAAGTTGTAGTCAATGCACTTGGTAGCCATCGTATGAACCCGCCACTGTGAAACCTTTCTTCGCCCGGTCAATCTCCGCGCTGCCCGCCTTTTTTCTCCTCGGAATTTCGTCCTTTCTGCCCTCTGCCACCGCGGCGATGAGCCGCGGCTTTGGCCAATTGCTCGAATCCGTCGTTCGGATCGACGTCAGGGAAATCGCGTTCGAAGCGGGTTCGCGCCGCTACGCTGCCAGCATTGGCTCAGGCGTCATTCTTTCGGCCGACGGGATCGTCCTGACCAACGCTCACGTTGCCAGTCCCCGTGCGGTGGAACTTAACATCACCCTCTCGAACTTGGAACGGGTTGGAGCCAAGCTTGTTGGATGGGACCATTGGACGGATTTGGCCGTACTTCGAATTGACATGAACGAGGTGAAGCGGCGCGGTTTCAAATTGAGCGCCGCAAAATTCGGCGACAGTGGTGCGCTCTACCCGGGACAGGTGGTGTACGCGGTGGGAACTCCCCATGGTCTGACGCGCACCGTCACGCGTGGCATTGTTTCAAACAACAACCGTTATTTTGAGGACAACCGAGGGATTGGCGGCTACGAGACGGGCGCTTTCAACACCTGGCTCCAGACCGATGCCGCGATCAATCCCGGCAATTCGGGCGGTCCGTTAGTGACCGAAGACGGCCGGGTGATTGGAATTTCCTCCCGTGGCTATATGGGCGCGAACAACCTGGGATTTGCTATCCCATCATCCACCGCAAAGAGCGTAATGGAGAGATTGGTGAGGGATGGGACGATTGTTCGCAGTTACGTGGGGATCGTTCCGGGCGCTTTGCAGGATCTGGAGAATTTTTTCTCCCTGGCTCTCAATACCGGCATGCTCGTCAACAGCGTGGACCCCGGATCGCCGGCGGCGAAGGCGGGCATTCGGGGCGGGGACATCGTGCTATCGATCGGCGGCGCAAAGGTTGACGGACGTTTCCCCGAACAACTTCCCCCGATTCAAAATCTAATCGCGAGCCAGCCGGTGGGGGTGGCGCTAAAATTCTCCATCAAACGCGGCGCCGAAACCAGGGAATTTTCCGTCATCACCGAGAAACTCGAAAGCCGGGTTGGTGAAGAATGGGCATTGGAAAAATGGGGACTGAGCGTGCGCAAGGTTTCCCGGGCTTTCGCGCGGGAGAATCAGTTGGAAGACACTGCTGGTGTACTCGTCATCGGAGTGCAGCCGGGATTTCCCGCGGATGTGGCCGGCGTTTCCCGGGGAGATGTCATCACGAAAATCAACCAGCAGCCAATCACATCACTTGAGGTGATGCGGTCCTCGCACAACGCGTACGAGGCGAACCCGGCGCCCACCTTGCTGGAAACCCAGCGGAACCGACGGGTTTCGCTCTATATCTTGAAACCATGACTCGTCTGAAACCACGTATCATCGCGTTCTTTGTTTTTTGGCCGTTCCTGGCGCGGGCCGCGACCGATTTGCCGACACTCTGGGCCGAACGCGTGAAGTGTACGGTGGCGGTCGAATATGTCACCGAAACCGAGGTTGCCCGCCAACCGACCGTGTCGATGGGCACAGTAATCGACGGCTATGGTACGATCATCATTCCGACTGGTGCGATCGACCCACGTGCGGCGACGTGGCAGTTGAAGGACTTCAAGGTTTTTCTTCCCGGAGAGACTGAAAGTTCGCCCGGAGTTTATCTCGGGCAGGATGCGTTCACGGGCTGGCACTTCGTTCGGGCGGACGAAAAAACAAGAGAGAAACTCACCCCGGTGACGAAATTTGCCGCGGCACCTCGGTCTCGCCCGTTGGCTTTGGCTGATCACGTTTGGGGGATCGGACTACGCCCAAAGGACGAGGACTTCATGCCCTATTTCCTCCAAAGCTATCTCGCGCTTGTGCAATCGCTCCCACAGCGAACTGGGATTTCACATCAGGATGTCGCGGCGCCTGGATTACCGGTGTTCGATCGCGACGGAAACTTGGTCGGTCTGGCGGTGGCTTCGTTCGGGCAAAGCTACCTGCAGTTTTCGCGCAGCGGCCGTCCTTCGCCCGTTATCCTCATGAACGTGGAGGAGAGCAGTGCCTTCGTGTTGGCGGAAGACGTTCTGCCACATTTGGGACGAATTCCAAAAAATGTCTCGGGTCGTCCGCTGGCGTGGCTCGGAGCCTATGGACTTGAACCGATGGATCGTGAGGTGGCGAAGTTCCTCAATCTCCAGGCCCAGTCTGGAGCGGTCGTGAGCGAAGTGCTGGAGGGGAGTCCGGCGGAAAAGGCGGGATTAAAGGCCCGGGATATTATTCTCGCGATCGATGGCAAGGCGTTGCCGCAACTGAAGCCCGAGCGGGTGGTTGTCTCCTTTATCGAACGGGAAATCGAACGGCGGGCGCCGGGCGATTCATTTCCGGTCACTGTCCTTCGGGGATCGGACCGAATCGAGTTGAAGGCTGCTCTCGGCGAGGAACCGAAATTAATCCGGGAGGCCGACCGTAAGTATTTCGACCGTCTCGGTCTGACTGGTCGTGAATTTGTCTATGGTGACGCGATCGAGCGCCGGGTCAAGACGGCCGAACCCACGGGCTTGGTGGTCCACTATGTGAAACCGAGCAGTCCGGTGGCGGTGGCGGGATTGCGTCAGGATGATTGGATCCGGGAAATTGACGGCATGGAAACCAAGAGTTTCTCCGACGCGATCGGCCGGATGGCCGAAATCGAAAAAGATGGCGACCGTCCGGAATTCGTCCTGCTCGTCAGCCGAGGCGGTGAAACAGCGGTGCTGCGTGTCAAACTAAAGTAGTCCCGTCGCGCTGGGCGCCGACCCGAGAATCAACCCCGTTTCGGAGTCGCATCACTCGCCCAGACGAAGAGCCAGCCGTTCTTGTCGTCGACGAAGACCATCGTCGAGGCATTGTTTCCCGGCGCTTCGACCGCGTCAGCTCGGGCGGTTTGCGGAGCCCGACGTGGAGACGGCGCGATTTCGGGCGTGCTGGGAAAAAGGAAGAACGTGAGAACTGCGGCCGCCCCGGCTAATAGTGGGAAAGCGATCCACGAGGCGAAAGTGGGGCGCCCTTGCCGCGGCGGGCGCCCAAGCGATTCTGCGCCGCCGCGGATTTGTCGTCGCACCTTTTGCCACTCCGTTTCTGCGTCGGGCACATCGGTCGCCGTTGCGTCCGTCCGCCAGTAACTCAAGGCCGCGGCGAGGTCGTCACGCATTCTCCGGCATGCTCCGCATTCCTGGACATGAGCATTGAGTTGGGATCCCGAAGTGCGGTCTACCGGGGAACTCTCCTCGGCGAGAATGTGGCGTTGTGCCTCGCGGCAATTCATGAAGCCAAGAAATTTTTCAGATTACCTATTCCAACCGCCGCGTTCGGCAGCGTAGCCGTGATGGCGGTTGCCGGGGGGCGCCTCGACCCACACTCGATTGGTAACGTAGGTGTAATAGCCTGGCTCAAATGTCCGGATGGGGCGGCCCCAGCGATCATGACTGACAACCCAGCGTGCCGGCACCAATGTCTTCACCGCGACCTCCTTCCAATATCCAGGTGCCGGGGGCGACGTGTAGAATAACGTTGGGGAATCAACGCGGCAAACGGGTGGCCTCGCGACATTGAACTCCACTCCGATTCGGGTGTCGGCCCGAGCCGAATTTGCGGTCAAGAGTGCGGCGGTTGTAACCAGGGCAAGGGTGATTCGGTTCATGTTGTTTTTCCTTTCTTGGAATCTTGCCATGAGACGCGGGATGACTGGGGGATATTCAATTATTTCAGGAGCCCGGACGGGGCTTCCTGTTGTCCCTGCGACCTACTTTGCGATGACGAGGACGATGGGGGTGTCGCCATCGTCACTCGGCCGTCGACCAAGGACGGCGGGAACTCCGGGTTGGAGGGTGAGCGAGGTCGAGATTAACACGGTATCGCCGTTCAGCCAGCGGAGTTTCACCGCGATGCCGCTTCCGGTGCCCTTTTCGCCCTCAAGTTCGAGATGATGGCCGCGTCCGAGTGTGAGAGTGGCATGCCCGTTGGCCGCAATTCCGGCCGTCGCCTCGCCCAGATACCGAAATGAGCTTTCGGGCAAGTTGCGCTGCAACGCCGCTTCGTACGGGGCGAGTTTTGGATCGGCTGCCGCCTTTTGGTTGGAGGCGGTGACCAGGATCGCGTGCACTGAGTTGCTCTCGGCGGCAAGAACGCCGCAAGGCAGGCACGCGAGTGCCAGCAGCAGCGTGATTAGCGTAGTCTTTATTATTCGCATGACTGTTCTCCTAGTTTGTTTGCCAGCAGGCGGCGTGCGTGAAAAAGGCGTGACATGACGGTGCCGCGGGCGATGCCGAGATTTTCTGCGATCTCATCGTAGGAAAGTCCCTGCACTTCGCGCAGGGACAGCACCGCACGTTGTTTGGGCGGGAGGCAGGCGATTGCTCGCTCGAAACGGTCGTTGCCCTCGCGGTGTTCAAGAACGTGGCGCGGGGTACTGGCGTCAACGGCCTCATCGGCGGCTGCGACGCGGTCACGGCCACTGGAATCGGGGCCATCGGCGTTACCCGCGTCCGAGGCAAATGGAATAAAGCGATTGAACCAGCGCTTTCGACTGCGCAAGTGGTCGATTGCCCGTCGGGTCGCAATGGGATGAACCCAGGTGGAAAACTTCGCCTCGCCGCGAAATGTCCCGAGGTTCTTCCAAACAGTCAGCCAGATCTCCTGGCAGACGTCCCGCGCACTGTGTTCATCCCGGAGCATTGAGTTCACCAGCCGGAAGACCGCTTCGTAGTGGGTTCGCATGAGGTCGCCGAACGCCGCTTCATCGCCCGACTGCGCCCGGCGCACCGTTTCGCGCTCCAATTGCTGTTCGATTTCGACTTCGTCAGGCACGTTTCAAGCCGGGGGAATAAATGGGCGGAGAAGGAGGCGTCGTTCATGAAAAGGTGCGACGCGCATGTGGCGTGTGGTATTCACACCGGAGGGGCGGAAGGCGTCAATGTTTGCAGCTTGGCGGCAATCAAATTCAGGGTTTGCTAGTCGAATCATGTTTACGGGTATTGTGGAAGAGACCGGTGCGGTGATCGCTTTCGAACCGAAAGCAGAGGCCTGGAGGCTTGCCGTATCGGCCAACGCCGCTTTGGCCGACCTTAGCTTGGGCGATAGCATCGCGGTGAACGGTTGTTGTCTTACGGTGACGCAATCCGACGCGAAATCGATGCAGTTCGATGTGCTCGAGGAAACCCGGCGGCTAACAAATTTCTCAACGCTGGCGCCCGGGGCGTTGGTGAATCTGGAGCGCAGCCTGCGTTTTGGAGGAAAGGTCGGCGGACATTTTGTCACCGGACACATCGACGCCCAGGGCACAATCTCAGCATTCGAACCGCGCGGAAAGGACTTCTATCTGCGCGTGCAGCTTCCGGATGATTCCGCCCGCTACGTCGTGCACAAGGGTAGCATCGCGATCGACGGCATCTCTCTCACCATTGCAGAGGTGGCAGACCGTTTTTTTGCGGTGTGGATAATCCCGCATACAATTTCTGTGACCAATCTGCGGGGAAAGCGGGTGGGGGACCCCGTTAATCTGGAATTCGATCTGCTCGGCAAACATATCGAGAAGCTGCTGCAAAAACGCACTTTGTCATCTTGATGCGCCTTGCCCTGCACGCCCTTCATGATGAGTTGCGCCGGCTCAAGAGTGCGGGCGTAAGCACCGTCGCGGTGTCGGAGGAGGGTTTGGTGGCACTCCGCCGCGCGGTAACGAGTTTGGCTCGAAATACGGGGGGGGCTCGTGAATTGAGGGCGACGACGAATATTTTGGTTCCCGCGGTCGTATCCGCGGTGCCCACGGCGTACGAGCCGCCGCCTTTCCGACCGGCCCAAGTGGCGGCATCGGGGGGGGCGAGCGCGCCGGCGGTCACGTTACCGCCTGCGCCGGTGGTGACGCTCCCCAGCGGCGACAAGGCAACTCGGTGGGCGGCTCTGCACGAGCAGGTGGTCAATGACCCAACGTGCCGGTCAAACGTGCGGGCTGGGAAGAAAATTGTGCTCGGAGTGGGGGCATTCGACGCGAAAATTATGTTCGTGGGAGAGGCCCCGGGCGCGGAAGAGGAGATACAGGGGGAACCCTTCGTTGGGCCCGCCGGGCAGTTGCTCACCAAAATGATTCAGGCGATGGGATTGAAACGGGGTGACGTCTACATCGGCAACATCATGAACTGGAGACCGCAGATGCCGAAGGTCGACGGGCGTGAGCAAGTGGGGAATCGACCGCCCCATGAGGCGGAGATGCGGTATTGTTTACCTTACCTGAAGGCCCAGATCGAAGTGGTGAACCCGGACCTCCTGGTCGCTCTTGGGACAACTGCGGCCCAGGGGTTGTTGGGATTTGGATCGTTTGCGGCGCTGGGCGACATCCGGGGAAAATGGCATGCGTTTGCCGGGAAGCCGTTGATGGTGACCTATCATCCCAGCTATATTTTGCGCAATCAATCGAACCGTTCGAAACGCATGATTTGGGAAGATTTGATCAAGGTGATGGAGCGTGCCGCGCTGCCCGTTTCGGAAAAGCAGCGGGGGTTCTTCTTGGATAGATGAAAATTCGCTCGCAGGGCCGCTTCTCCTTGCTGCGAACCGGCGCGTTCGGGCTTCTCCTTTCCGGTTCGTCTCGTCTGGGGATCGTGCTGCTGTGCGCGTTATGTGTCAGCTGCGGTCGGGCGGCTTCGCCGTTCGATTTTAAGGGACTGCGTGCCCGGGCGAAGGCGATCGCGTCGCGGCCGCACGTTCCCCGGCATGGCGAGGTTCCTGGCTGGCTGCGCGGGCTGAGTTATGACCAACTCCGGCAGATTGAGTTTGATGGACGCGAGTCGCTTTGGCTCGCGGAGAAATTGCCGTTTCAGGTCCAGTTTCTTCATCCGGGATTTCTCTACGACCGGACCGTGCTGGTTTCGGAAGTTAGGGGGGCGCAGGCGGACGTGTTGCCGTTTCGCCGGGCCTATTTCAATTATGGTTCCTTGCGCGAGGGTGAGATGCCGGCGACGATGGGCTTCGCGGGTATTCGACTAATGTATCCGCTCGGTGGAGCCAGTCAGCCGATCCGCGAGGCCGGCTCATTTCTCGGAGCCAGTTATTTTCGTTTTCTGTGTTCCGGTGCAGGCTATGGGCTTTCGGCGCGCGGACTGGCGCTCGATACGGCGGAGGCGGTGCCAGAGGAATTCCCGGTTTTTACGGAATTCTGGTTGGAGCGGCCGGCGTCCGACGCCACGAGCGTTACGGTCTATGCGCTGCTTGAGAGTGAAAGCGTCACGGGCGCGTATCGTTTTTCCATCTCACCGGGGGAGACCACCGTCATGGGTGTGTCGGCAGTGATTTTTCGCCGAAAGGAATCCCGGGTTTTTGGCCTCGCGCCGCTCACCAGCATGTTTTGGCGGGGTGAGAATTCGAACGTCCCTTCGGATGATTACCGGCCCGAGGTCCACGATTCTGACGGCTTGGTGGTGCAGAATGGCCGCGGGGAGTGGATTTGGCGACCGCTTGAAAATCCGCGGCAGCTTCGGGTCTCGTCCTTCGGTGATGAAAATCCCCGGAGGTTTGGGCTGCTCCAGAGGGATCGAAATTTCGAAAACTATCAGGATTTGGAGGCGGGATATCATTCCCGGCCCAGCGCTTGGGTGGAGCCGGTTGGAAAATGGGGGAGAGGTGCGGTACGGCTCGTCGAGCTTTCCACAAAGGATGAGTTCAACGACAATATTGTCGTCTATTGGGCCCCCGAGCAGCTTCCGCCCGCCGGGGAGCCGGTCGAAGTGGAGTATCGCCTCCATTGGTGCCTCGATCAGATCCGGCCGCCGGCGGGATATGTTCGGGCGACGCGGCTCGGTCGTTCCGCATTCTACGAACCCGGATTGGAGCGATTTGTCGTCGATTACGACGGTTCTCAGCTGCGGGAGTTTCCCGCGGATGCCGGCGTGGAGCATGTCCTTTCGGTGGGTGCAGGGGCTAAGCTCAACCACTCCACGGTTCAGAAGAATGCCATCAACGGGACGTGGCGGGTTGCGTTTACGGTGAAGCCGGACGGCACTGGCCGCCCGGTTGAGTTGCGCTGCTTTCTGCGGCGAGGCTCCGATGCGCTCACCGAGACGTGGTCGTATCTTTGGCAGCCATGAGCGCATCTGACCGCATGTCTGAAACAGTTGCAGGACCGGCGGCGTTTCGGCCGATAACCGGCACGATGGATGGATGGAATGCGGCGTATGTGCGGGTGGAGGATTACCTGCGGGCGCATCGGATCCACAACCGGCTGCACCAGAGCAGGCTCATTCAACAGGTGTTGGAGCGCGCGGCTCGAAGGCATGAATTGGAGCCGGCACTGAGTCCTACGGCGCTTGCGGCCGAGGAAATCGAGTCGGCGATGGACGTGTGGTTTGCCGATTTGCTTGACGAGCGTGGGCAGCCGCACGAGCGGATTGCCGTTGATGGACGTCTGGCGCTGCTCCTGTGCGACGGACCGCAAAAATGGCCTTATGCGTTTTTGGATGATCGGAGCGTGCCGCCGGAATTCCTTCGTGCGATGCGCGCAGGTGCAATCCAAGCGGGGCCGGACATGGCGGTTTCGAGCATGGTGCCGCGCCCCATCGATCTCGGACCGATCCCCGAGGCCGCGGGCGAAACGATCGAGACGATCGAGAAATGGCCGATTCTGCGCGCATTGTTGCTCTGGCTGATTTTTGCCGGCGCCTTGGCGGCGATATTTTATGCGACGCGCTGAACCGCCACCATGAACCTATATTTGTCGGAACAGATGGACAAACGCCGGCTCGGCCGGCGTCGGTTTTTGTTTTTTTCCACCATTTTCGCGTTCACGAGCGTCGCCTCCTGGTTCATGGCGGACCTGCTTTGGCGTGATGGACTGACCGGAATCGAGATCGCGTTGCTGGTCCTGTTTGTGATTCTTTTTGCGCACGTCGCAGCAGGATTTTGCACCGCGCTTGTGGGGCTTTATGTCCTCAACCGAGGGGGAGACAGCTCGCAGATTGGCAAGACGGTCGCACCGGGGGAGGATGCACCGCTGGCCTCAACGGCTATTGTCATGCCGGTTTTCAATGAAGACGTGAGCAGGGTTTTTGAGGGGCTCCGCGTGGTGTTTCGGTCCGTGCAGGAGACCCGAAAGCTGGAGCACTTTGATTTCTTTGTGCTGAGCGATTCCAACCAGCCAAACCAATGGATCCAAGAGGAGCTGGCGTGGCTCGAACTGTGCAAGCAGGTCGACGGGTTCGGCCGGATTTTTTACCGCAAACGTCGGCACTCCATCAACAAGAAGGCCGGCAACGTGGCGGATTTTCTCCGTCGCTGGGGGCGGCGGTATCGCTACATGATCGTCTTGGATGCGGATTCGATCATGAGCGGTCGGGCTCTGGTCCAACTCGTCGCGTTGATGGAGCGGAACCCTTCGGTCGGTATTATCCAGACGGCACCGCGGATCGTGAACGGGGAAACATTTTACGCCCGTCTCCAGTCGTTCGCCAGCCGACTTTACAGCCCACTGTTTCTCGCGGGTTTGAACTACTGGCAGCAGCACGAGGGGAACTATTGGGGGCACAACGCGGTGATCCGGGTGCAACCCTTCATCGAACATTGCGCCTTGCCTGACCTGCCGGGGAGTGAGCCGTTCGGCGGGCGCATCCTGTCCCACGATTTCGTGGAAGCGGCTCTGATGCGGAAGGCCGGTTGGGGGGTGTGGCTGGCGGGGGAGATCGAGGGATCCTACGAGGAGGGGCCACCGACCTTGATTGATTCGGCCAAACGGGATCGACGTTGGTGCCAGGGGAACATGCAGCATGCCTGGCTGCTCACGGCGCGCGGATTTCTTCCGGCCAACCGCTTCCATCTCTTCATGGGGGTGATGGGATATGTCTCTTCTCCGCTGTGGCTCTCCTTCATGTTTCTGTGCACGATTCACGTCTTTTCGCAGGTGCCATCGTCGACGCCCTTCGGGGCGGGACGAATTCAGGACTACACCTCCTTGTTTGGCTATGAGATTGGAATTCCCGCCGCACTTTCGCTCTTTGTCCTAACGATGCTGCTGTTGTTCCTGCCCAAGCTCGCCAGCGTCGTGGTTGCACTTGAGCGGTCTGGCGAGGCACTGCGGTTTGGCGGCCACCGAAGGCTCGTCGTCAGTGCATTGGTGGAGGCTTTTGTTTCCGCTCTGCTTGCGCCCATCAACATGGTTTTCAATTCCAAGTTCGTTCTGTTCACGCTGCTCGGTCAGGGTGTTTCCTGGGTGGCCCAGAGGCGCGCGGCGGAGGCAGATGGAACGGATTGGAGAGAGGCGATCATCACCCATGGCGGCCAGACGTTGTTCGGCCTCGTCTGGGGCATTTGCTCCTACATCATTTCGCCTTCTTTTTCACTTTGGCTGAGCCCGGTTGTTGTCCCCCTGATTCTGTCGATTCCGATTTCAATCATCTTGAGCCAGGCACGGGTAGGGCGTGCGGCCCGGAGCTTGGGGCTTTTTCTGACGCCGGAAGAGACCGCTCCGCCTTACGAGTTGAAGCGGCTCCAGCAAAATCTCTCCGAATGCTACCGCCATCTGCCGCCGATCAGTCCGTTGCGCGCTGACTACGGGTTGCTGCAGGCAGTGCTCGATCCGTATGTCAACGCCATGCACGTTGCACTGCTGCGGCAACGGAAGCAGACCGAAGAGTCCCGGGAGTGGTTTGCGCTGCTGCGGGAGCGCCTGCTGCGGGATGGCCCGGGAAAGTTCACCTTGAAGGAAAAGATGGCTCTGTTGCTGGATGCTGAGTCGATGATTGGTCTTCATCGCGAGCTCTGGACCTGTCCGTCGGAAGACCTTGCCGAGTGGTGGCGACTTGCGATGCGCCAGTACAACGTTCTCACGGCGGTGCCGACCACGGCCCTTTACCGTTGACCGCACCAGTGGTTCGCAGCGGCTTCGCCTCGGTTCGAGGCGGACCTTCCGCCCCGGTCTATCTTGCAATGATTCGCGTGAGTTCGATCTGGGCCCGTCCAAACTCGGTCTTGACGTCGGCGACGAGTGCAATCACGTCGCCCAATCCTTGGGTGCGGGACTGATATTCGAGTTTTTCGGCCGCGGCGCGCAAAGCCATTGCGCCAAGATTCGAGGAGCTGCCCTTGATGCTATGCGCCGCCCGTGTGAACTTTCCGACGTCGCCAGCGGTCAAACTGGTTTCCAGTTCCGTGATGCGCTGCGGGGTGTCCTCAAGAAATATTCCCGCAATTTCCCGGAGGAACTCATCGTTGTCGCCAGGATTGAGGGCGCGGAGGTTTTCGATCGCCTGGGGGTCGATGATGGAAAAATCAGACATGGAGGGTTACTACTTATCGGACTTTTGCAGGAATCCCTGAGTGCGCAATGAGCCCACGATGGGTAATGTTACGCAGACCCGAACAAGTGCCCCGGATCTTAACAAGTTGGCCGTCTGCGCTAGGTCGCCCACTCGAACGATGTGTTTTGTTCGATTTCCTCGATGGTCGTGAGTCCCAGCAGCACTTTCTTCAGCCCGTCGTAGCGCAGCGGCTTGTAACCGACCTTGGCGGCCGCCCTCGATATCTCCTGCACGCTGCGACCCTCGCTGATCAGCGATCGGACTTCCTCGGTGATGAGCACGAGTTCGTGGAACGCAATGCGGCCTTTATAGCCGGTATGCCGGCAGGCTGGGCATCCACGACCGCGGTAAAACGGCACCTCGGTCAGACCCTCGTCCTTGAAGTATTTCAGCAGCGTTTCGCGAGACGGGTAGAAGGCTTCTTTACATGCCTCGCAGATCCGTGCCGCAAGACGTTGCGCGAGCACCCCAATCACGGAGGGCGCCACCATGTATGGTTCCACCCCGATTTCGATGAGGCGCACGATTGCCTGGGGGGCGGTATTAGTGTGCAGCGTGGCAAAAACGATGTGACCGGTCAGCGCTGCTTCCGTCGCGATTTTGGCGGTCTCCAAATCGCGGATTTCACCGATGAGAATCGCGTCCGGGTCCTGTCGCATCAGGGCACGCAAAATGGTTGCGAACTTCAGGTCGATGTTCGCGTTTACCTGGCTCTGCGTCACTCCGCTCAACTGGATCTCGATCGGGTCCTCGATCGTCGAGATGTTCATCGCCGGAGTGTTGATCTCATGCAAACCGGCATAGAGCGTCGTCGTCTTGCCTGATCCAGTCGGGCCTGTGACAAAGATGATGCCGTTTGGATTCTGGATGAGCCGCTTGAACGGCTGCAGAATCGTCTGCGAAATCATCATCTTATCCAGCGTCATCATCGACTTCTTCCCGGTCATCGCGAGGATGCGGATGACGGCCTTTTCGCCGTAGGCGGAAGGCAGGGTGGAGACCCGGAAGTTCGCTGCCTGGGTGCCAATCTGCATCGAAAAACGGCCGTCCTGCGGAAATCGGGACTCGGCGATGTTCAGGTTGCAGAGAATCTTGATGCGTGAAAGCAGCGCGCGATGCAGCTTGCGGGAGTACGTGAGAATTTCGCGCAGATTTCCGTCGATCCGGAAGCGAATCCGGCAATGGGTCTCTTGGGCTTCGATGTGGATGTCGGTCGCACGCTCCCTCATTCCGAAGTAGACGATTTCATCCAGAATCTGGATGAGCGCATTGTTTTCAGCGAGGGCGGCTAACTTGTCGCCGGCGATTTCGGGCCGGTCGAAAAGGCTGGACCGTTCCAGCTCGCCAAGGCTTTCCTCAAGGCCTTTCTCTGTGCAGTAATGGATCGCGATCGCGTCCTCGATTTCCCGCGGCAGGGCGAAAACCTGGCTCACCGGCATTTGGGCGATTTGGCCGAGCCTCCGGACTAATTCACCGTCCGCCGGTCCCGCCATCGCAACCGTCAGCACGCCATCTAGGACATAGAGGCCGATGGCTTTCACTTTTTTTGCCACTTCCATCGGGATTTTTTCGATGGCTTCTTCGGTGATCACCGAGGCAAACGGGTCTACGTAGGCCACGTTCATCGAATCGGCCCAGTAGCGACACGCGTCATCCTTCGTGAGGTATTTCTCGTCTACGATCGCCTGAACAAGCTGGACACTGTCGCCGAACCGCTCCGCGAGATTGGCCACTTCGTGCGCATAGTCGAAGTGCGGCAGCGTCCGGAGGATTTCGAGAAATTCCTTACTTCTTGGGTTTTGCACGGGTGTTCTTGCCTTTGAAAAGCTTCCCAATTTCGTGCTGGTCCAGTTTCTCCATCGCGAACGTGCTGGCCGAACGTTCGGCCTTGAGCTCTTCCAGCATGTCAGGAAGGGAATAGCGTACCTCGGCAATCTTGATGAGCGGAGGCGTCGGTGAAATGGATTCCGAAACGGGATTCATGGGACGAAGGGCGTTCAACTCAGGTCGAAGCAGGCATCGATTGTTTCATTGAGCGCCTTGGCGATCTCATCCTTCGGCGTGTCCTTGCGGATGTAGTTTGCCGCGCCCAATTCGAGCGCCTGCTCGATGGTTTCCCGATTCGCCAGCGAGGTGAGCATGATCACCACGCAATTCGGATCGATTTCCTTCAGTTTTTTCAGCGCCTCAATTCCGTCCATCCTCGGCATGTTGACGTCCAGCAGCACGAGGTCGGGATTTTCCCGCTTGTAGGCCGCGATCGCGTCCTCGCCATTGCCGGCCTCGACGATGATGGGGGGCCCAATTTGGCGCAGGATAAGCGTGACGTATTTTCTGATATGGGGCTCGTCGTCGACGAGCAGGATCATGCCGGTAAAATTCATCGTTTCGACTTCAGGGGGAAACCGGCAGGTTCACGCGAAATTCGCAACCTCGTTCGGAAAGGTTTTCCGCCACAATCGTTCCGCGGTGGGCCTCGACAATTTTTCGACAGATGGCGAGTCCGAGTCCCGTGCTTTTTTCGCCTCCGGTCGGTTGGATGGAAAGCCGGCTAAAATCCTTGAACAGCTTGTCGCGTTCGTCGTCCGGGATTCCGGGCCCTTGATCCCGGACAGAAAAGCGGCAGGTTCCTTTCGCCGGATCTGCCTCGACGATGGCCGTGACAACGGAGCCGGGGGGGGAATACTTCACCGCATTGCTGAGCAGGTTGTCGGCCACTTGCTTCATTTTTGCCGGGTCAATCAAGAGTGAGGCTGGCCGGTTTGGAGGAGTGAAAAGGACCTGGGTGTTCTTTTTCGCGGCCTCCATGTTGATCATCGCGACGCTTTTTCCGACGATGTCGTCCAAGTTGTGCAGTTGCAGATTTAACTTGAGCTCTCCGGACTCGATCTTGGCGACGTCGAGTAATTCATTGACCATCTCAAGCATCGACTGGCTTGCCGCGTGAATCGTTTCGACTAACTCAAGTTGATCCGGGCTGA
>CANJIU010000016.1 GCA_947474365.1 Opitutia bacterium
CGCACAACTTTCCACTGCGTCCCCAATCCCAGTAACGTATGAAAGAGAGTTTCAGGTGTCATCCCTCTATCGCGACCAACTATCCCCTTGCGTCACGCCCAAATCACCTTCGCCACTTACCCCCTACCCACTGGAAACAGCGAGGAACCCACAATTCGCAGCCTCGCGCGCCAGTTGAAACTATCCGTGGCGACCGTCTCCGAGGCGCTGCGGGACAATCCCCGCGTCAACGTCGCCACCCGGCGGCGGGTGAAGCAGGCGGCGCAGCAGACCGGCTACCGGGTGAACCCGCTGCTCGGAGCGGCGCTTTCCGCCGTGCGCCGCGCGCGCCATCAGCACTACCGCGGCACGCTCGCGCTGATCGATGACGACGATCCCAACCAGGCGCAGTATGCGCTTTTCCACCGGGAGATTGCCACCGGAGCGGAGGCGCGGGCGCAGGAACTGGGTTTCCGGACGGAGCTCTTTCTGCTCGGCGCCCGCGGCCCGGCGCTCCCAATCAAACGGCTGCCGGGTGTCCTAAACGCGCGCGGCATTTCCGGCGCCGTGCTGCTGCCCTTCAACACGCCCCGCGATCTTTCGTCGTTCGACTTCGATAGCCTCGCCGCCGTGCAGATGGACCACTGCCTGATCCAACCCCGACTGCACACCATTCTTCCGGACCATTACATCTCGATGATCAACGCGCTGGAACGGCTGACGCAGCGCGGCTATCGGCGCATCGGCCTGTGCATGACCGAACGCAAGGACGCACGAATCAAGAGCAAGTGGAGCGCGGCGTTCCAGGCCTTCTTCCGCAGCTACGCCCGCGACAGCGGCATCCCCGCCCTCATCGAACCACAGGTGACGCAGGAGGCGTTTCTTTCCTGGTTCCGGCACTACCGACCCGACGTGATCATCGGTCACGTCCAGGCGATGGTCGACTGGCTCACCGCCATCAACGTGCGCGTGCCGGAGGACGCCGGTTTCTTCAATCTCAACGTGACCGAACGCACGGGGCCCTGCTCGGGCCTCGACTTGGAGCCGCGACGCCTCGGCGCCGCCGCCATCGAAACGGTGGTCGCCATGCTGCACCGCCACGAAAGCGGCGTGCCCCGCTTTCCCCAAACCATCACGTTGGAGGCTTCGTGGGTGGAAGGGCCGACGCTGCGGGCGCCTTGATCTAAGCCGGAACGATTCATTTGAACCACGGATGGACACGAATAAACACGGATGCTCAGAGAAAGCCGTGCCGGTGCGTGCGGATTCTTGGCGTTCACCGTTCGGTCGCGTTTCGGATTTCCAACGGTGGCTGGTTCTCGCCCCTGTATCCGTGTCCATCCGTGGTTTTCTTCTTCATGGTTTCGTATAGCCACCGGATTAGCCGACACGAGCCGCGGACCGTCCGCGGCGCACGTCACACAGGAGCGGCAACTCGCCCAGGCAGCTGCCTTCGGCAAGATAAAGTTGCACATAGCCCCCAGCATCGGAGGCGAACACCACCTGCTCCGTTCCCGGCCGCAGGCAGGGCGCAGCCAACGCAAAGGGCGCGCGGCCGCTGCCCGTTACCGCCAGCACCCGCCGGTCCCGCGCCGCGACAGTGCTCCCGGAAATCCAAATCGCACAACGCCCGTCAGGCAAAAGTTCGTCCCCCACCACCGTCGCGCCTCGCGCGGCATCGTCCGCCGGCGGTGCAATGACGCTGCGGATGCGGAACGTTGTCAGCTCCAGTTCAAACGATTCCGCGCCGTACCAGAACCCCAGCCGCGTCTCATCGAGGCGCTGCACGGATCGGGGGCGCTCCGATCCGCGCAGGTCCGTGAGTTGCAGGAGCGTCCCGGCGGAAAAATCATAGGCGTGGAGATTGCCGCAGCCGTCCCGATCCGAGACGACCACGAGGCGTTTTCCACCCTCGAGCCAACACGGGTTGGCTCCCGCCAGGTGATGCGAGTGCCCGCGATAGTTGGTCAACTGCACGACCGGGCGCCGGGAAACGGAATCGCGATGCACGACACGACCGTCGCGCCAGACGCGGCCGGCGTTTGGCCCGGGAGGAATTTCCCCGCCGGGCGGGCGGGAGGGAACGGCACGAGAGAGCGGCGACACAGACGGAACGAAGGGCGCGCGTCTCGGCCGGGCAACGACCGCCGACGTTAACCGTTAGAATCGCACGACGGGGAAACCGAGGCTCGCGCTGCACCGCGCGCTCCATTTTCCTCGAGATGATGTTTTTCTGGCTGAAGAAATTCGTGTCGTTCTGGCTCATGCCCCTCCCGTTCTGCCTCACGGCGATCATCGTGGGATTGGTGCTGATGGGCTTCGCGCGGCGGGCGCGGTATGGCCGGGCGCTGCTCATCGTCGGCGTCGTGCTGTTGATGTTCTTCAGCAACAAAATCGTGAGCCGGTGGCTCATCCGTCCGCTGGAGACGCGTTATGCGGCGATGCCGGAATTCGTGGCTGGCGCACCGCTGCCGCCCGCACTCGCGGAATGCCGCTTCGTCGTGGTGCTCGGTGGCGGCAACGGCAGCAGCCCGGGCGTCTCGGCCAACAACCTCCTGTCCACCTCCGCAACGTCGCGCCTGATCGAGGCCGTGCGTCTCCTCCGGGCGTTGCCTGAGGCCAAGCTGATTGTAAGCGGCCCGGGCGACGGCGTCCGCGACACCCATGCGGTCGTGCTCGCCCGCGCGGCACAGGCGTACGGCATCGGCCCGGAGCGGATTCACACCATCGATCAGGCCCGCGATACCGAGGATGAGTCACGCGCCGTGCAGCGCATCGCCCAAGGGCAACCGGTCGCGCTCGTCACCTCCGCCTGGCACATGCCGCGGTCGGTGGCATTGTTCCGCTCTGCCGGGCTCACTCCCCTGCCCTGTCCCGCGGATTTTCGTTCGCATGCCGAGGACGATTTCGGGTTCGAAAGCCTGATCTGGGATGTAGACTCGCTTACCCGCAGCACGTTCGCGGTCCGCGAGCGAATCGGCCATCTGTGGATCCGGCTGCGTGGGAAAGGCTGACATCAAGCCAGAATTGTTTCGCCATCGTAACATTCGCGGCTAACTCAGATCGCACCATGCTGTCGCTCAAGAAACTGATGGGGAAGGATGACAAATTCTTCGATTTGCTCGAAGCCGGCGCCGAGGAGGCGAAGGCCAGCGTCGACCTCTTTGCGAGCACCCTGAAGAAGATCGCCGCGGGCAGCGGCGCAGGCGTGTCGCTCGATGAATTCATCCAGACCCGGCGCAAGGAGAAACGCATCCGGCACCTGATCACCGAGGAACTGGCCAAGACCTTCGTGACGCCGTTGGAGCGCGAAGACATCGAGGCACTGTCGTTCGCCCTCTACCGGATTCCCAAGCAGGTCGAAAAAATCGTCGAGCGCCTCTCGATCTATCCTGGACGCGTGCCGCATTCCGCCTTCGAACGCCAGGCCGAGCTGATGCTCCAGGCCGCCAACGAGGTGGTCTTTATGGTGAAACAGCTCCGCGGCGGCACCAATATCGAGAAGATCCAGGGCGCCAACGATCGGCTGCAATACGCCGAGGGCGAGGCGGACAAGGTGATGCTCAGCCTGCTCAAGGATCTCTATCACGGCCCCTACGACGCCAAGGAGCTCGTCATCCTGCAGGAGCTTTACGAGATGGTCGAACAGGCGGTCGACCGGTGTCGCAACGCCGGCAACATCGTGGTCCAAATTGTCCTGAAGCACTCCTGAGTCCGGCAACACCCGGCACGTTTCGCGCGCCCCAGAAACGGAATCAGCACCCATGACCCTCTTCCTGCTCGTCCTGTTGGCCGCGCTGACGTTTGAATACATCAACGGATTTCATGACACGGCCAATGCGATCGCCACGGTCGTTTCGACCAAGGTCCTGACCCCGCGCGCCGCGGTCGCCTGGGCCGCATTTTGGAATCTCATCGGAGCCTGGTTCGGCACCGCGGTCGCAAAGACCATCAGCGGCGGGCTCGTCGACCCGACCGCCGTCACCATGATGACGGTGCTGGCGGCCCTGTGCGCGGCCATCGTTTGGAATCTTTTCACGTGGTGGCTGGGCCTGCCGTCCAGTTCGAGCCACGCCCTCATCGGCGGTCTGTGCGGCGCCGCGATGGCGACGGCCGGCGGAAATTGGGCGGTCCTGATCTGGCACGCACACGACAAGAAAGGCGCGTCGATCGGCCTCTGGCCCAAGGTCGTGCTGCCGATGTTCACCTCCCCGCTCGCCGGTTTCATCGGAGGAGCGCTGCTGATGACGATCCTCCTCATCGTACTCCGCAAGCTGACCCCGCGAATTGTCGGCCTGATCTTCGGCAAGGCGCAGCTCATCAGCGCCGGCTTCATGGGCTTCAGCCACGGTTCGAACGATGCGCAAAAGACGATGGGCATCATCACCCTCGCGCTTTTCACCGGCACGAGTACCGGGGTCTTCAACGACCTGCCGCCGTGGGCGCATTTTCTCCGGGTGGCAGAATTCAAGGACATCCCGAACTGGGTCATCGTCACCTGCGCGTTCACGATGGCGGCCGGCACCGCCGCCGGGGGTTGGCGCATCATCCGCACGATGGGCCACAAGATGGTGAAGATGCAGCCGGTGCATGGTTTCGCCGCCGAAACCACCGCGGCCATCATCCTGCACGTAACCGCGACCATCGGCGTGCCGGTCTCGACCACGCATGTCATTTCAACGTCAATCATGGGCGTCGGCGCCACGAAGCGACTGAGCGCGGTGAAATGGGGCGTCGTCGAGCGCATCATCTGGGCCTGGGTCCTCACGCTGCCGGTAACGGCTTTCCTCGGGTACGCGATGGAGCGGATCTTCACGTTGGCAGCGCGCTAATCGGTCGGCCACGCCGCCGGGCCAGAATCTAATTGAGAAGGGCGGTGCTTGAAAGTTCCAACGGTCTCCTGCCATAACCTACGAGACCCTCCCCGGTCTCCTCTGTCATGAGCCCACACCGCTTTCGTGCGCGCCTCCGTTCCCACGTTCTGCTGTCAGGAGCAATGCTGGGCACATGGCTCTGCACGCCAACCGCGGCGCAGGACGGTGGTTTTCCCAGCATGGACAGCCGCTCCCAAATGCGGGAGATGCGGCTCGAACCCCTGCCTATCTTTTTTCCGCCAAATCCGCCACCGCTCGACCGCAGCATCGCACGCACGGTTTCGACCTCCGGACGTTACGCCGCGCCGGCCGAACTCGCCGGCTACGTCGACGAGATCTTCTATCCACCCCTCGGCACCCGCATCTACACAAAAACGCTCAGTGACCGGCTGCGCGGGCAGGTCGAGCACTATCGCACCACGAAGCAGGCGCTGCAGAACGAATTGCGCGCGGAATTGGATCGGCTGCGCGACTCTGATCGCGCGACCCGCGCCTCGGAACTGGCCGCCTTTTCCCGCAAGCAGGCACCCCGCATCGCCGAATTGGAGAATTCCGCCGAGCAGCTTCGCCGCGATTTGATCAACAGCGACCAGACCTGGGGCGCCCTCCGGCAGTGGCGGCTCGGCGACAACGATCGGCGCGGGTTCTCGCCGCTCGAAATCGGACAGACGATGCGCGGTTATGCCTATTACCAGAACGGCCTGCTCCCCGCGCAGCGCCGGCTGCTGCGGGAAATCTCGATCGAAATGGCGACGGCGGCGGACAGCACCGCCAACGCGACCATCGCCCAACCGTATTTGTTTTTCCCGCCCGAACCCGCGCGCGTGCTCCTGCCGGACGACCTGCCCGCCGACGTCGCGACCAAGCTCGCCGCATATCAGACGAAGAAGTCGGGCCTCAAAAAAGATCTCTACGACGCGGTCTACAAATACGACGGCCAGAAACTCGCGTTCCTCCGGCCCAATGTTCTGAAGGCACTGGCGGAAAAGCAGACGCCGCTGCTGGCGGAACTCGACCGACTCGCGGATGAAATCCGCGCCGGGCTCACCCAGATGGCGGAACCCACCGCCATTGCCGAGCGCTCGCCGCTGTCGCCCACACTCCAAGGTCGGGTGGAGGCGATGATGACCAACTACGCGATCGCGCAAAAGGAAGCGGCCGTGCAAGTCGAAGCGGTGCTCGCCGAAGCCAAGGAATTGCCGATGCAGGCCAGCTATCGTTTCGACGGCGATGGACTGAAGTTCGTAGTCGCCCCCACGCGCGGCTACCGCGGCGGGGGTTCCGGCGGACCGCAGTCCAGTTCGATGGCCCAGATCGAAGCGGTGCGAAACCGGATCTCCTCGATTGCGGAGACCTACGGCCGCCACGTCGTCGATCTCGTCAATGAACGGGAAGCCATCCGCGCCGAGATCGGACAGGCAATCGGATCCACCAAGTCACAGTCGGTCGACAGCACGCTTTTCGCCGCGATGCGCGTCGCGACGGCCCGCGAGAACGAGAGTCTCTATCGCGATTATCGCATCGCCGTGTTTCAACCCGGACTTTCCCCCGGTCAGCGGCAACTCCTCTTCGACAGCATGCTCGAACAGCTCAACCTGCCGCTCCCCCGCGGAGAGATGCAACCCATCTACCGCTCCAATTCCTGGTAGCAGACGGGCCGCCGTCAGACGGCCACCGTCTTCGCCGCCGGAAGCGTGATGAAAAACTCCGTGCCGTTGCCCGGACTGCTCTCGACCCGCACTTCGCCGCCGTGCGCCTGCACCACGTTCTTTACGATCGCGAGGCCCAGTCCGGTACCGCCCTGCTCGCGCGAGCGCGCCTTGTCCACGCGATAGAACCGTTCGAAGATGCGCGACTTCGCCTCCGCCGGAATCCCCGGACCGTCGTCGCGCACCGTCAACTCCACTCGCGCCCCGGCCAGTGCCTGCCCGCCCAACGTCACATTGCCGTCAGCCCGTCCGTACTTGATCGCATTGTCGACCAGGTTGGCGAGCACCTGCCGCAGTCGTTCCGGATCGGCATGGGCGAGAATTCCGGCCGGAACCTGATTGTGGAGTGAAACGCCTCGCGCACGCGCGATGAGCGCCGCGTCATCCAGGGCATCCTGCGCCGCCGCACGCAATCCCACCGTCCCCAGACTCAGCTCCACCCGCCCCGAATCGAGGCGCGCCAGCAACAGCAGGTCGTCAATCACCAGGGTCAGCCGGTTCGCGTTCTTGTCGATGATCTCGAGAAACCGCGCGGTGATCGCGGGATCGCTCCGTCCACCATCAATCAGCGTTTCCGCCGCGCTTTTGATCAGCGAGAGCGGCGTGCGCAGCTCGTGGCTCACATTGGCGACAAACTCCTGCCGCACCGCCTCCAACTGCCGCAGGCGCGTGAGGTCGTGGAACACGACGATCGCACCGTCGCGCGCTCCGCTGGCGGCCCGCAACGCAAGGGCATTCACCTGAAGAAACCGCGTCTCGGTGACCCGGTCGAGGCGCAACTCGTGGTTGAGCACCGCCGGTTCGATTTCCAACCGCGCGACGAGGGCAGCCACCTCATGATGCCGCGTCGCTTCCAGCACCGTCCGGTCCTGGACCGGCAGCTTGAATCCGAAAAGTTCCGCCGCCGCGTGATTCGCCAGACGAATCTTGCCGTCCAACCCGACGACAATGATGCCTTCCACCATCCGATCGAAGAGCGCCGTCGTCCGCTCCGCTTGCGCATGCAATTCCGCCTCCCGCTGGCCACGCTGCTCCGCGAGTTCACGCAGGTGCTGCGCTTTCGTCGCCGCCAGCCGGGCGCGCAACCACCACACCGCAACGACGGTGGCCGCGAGGGCGAGCAGCAGGAGAATTTCCAAGGCATTCATCGTCTTTCAGGCGGGAGCGCGGGCGGCCGCCCGCGTGGGGAAGGATGCGGGCGGGCCGCCCGCGCTCCCAGCACAATTATTCTCCCGCCCGAAACCGGTAACCCACCCCGCGAATCGTCTCAAGATAGTCGGCCGCCGCGCCGATTTTTTCCCGCAGGCGCCGCATGTGGGTGTCAACCGTCCGGCTGTCGATCGGGTTTTCATAACCCCAGACGTCCTGCAGCAGGCGTTCCCGCGTCTGCACCCGGCCGCGCCGGCGCGCCAGAATTTCCAGCAGCTTGAACTCGGTCGCCGTGAGATCAACCACGGCCCCCCCAACGGTGACCGCATGGCGCGGCACGTCGATCTCAAGCTCGCCATAACGCAGGACGGCCACGGGCTCCTCGGATGCCTTGACGCGCGCGAGCTGTTTCTTGATGCGCAGCACCAGCTCGCGCGGGCTGAAGGGTTTGGTCACGTAGTCGTCCGCCCCGAGTTCGAGTCCCAACACGCGATCCATCTCTGCCGCCCGTGCGGTGAGCATGAGGATCGGAATCATCGCCGTCGTCGGATCGCGGCGGAGGATCTTGCACACCTCCAGCCCGTCGACCTCCGGGAGCATGAGGTCGAGTACGATCAGCGCCGGTCGCTCGTCGCGCGCACTGGCAATCGCCCGCGCACCATCCTTTGCAAAAATCGGCTGGTACCCGGCCTCCTTGAGCTTGAAGCCGAGGATTTCCAGCGCGTCCGGCTCGTCGTCAACGACCAGTATTTTCGGTTTCATTCGGTTTCTGGCCGGCGTGCCGGATGTCCTTCGCCTCGTAGAGATAGACCACCTCCTCCGCGATGTTGGTCGCGTGATCGGCGATGCGCTCGATCGATTTCGAAATCACCATCAGGCGCAGGCACCGGGTGATGGTCGTGGGCCGCTCGACCATGTAGCTGGAAAGCTCGCGGTGGAGCTGTCGGTTGAGATCGTCGACATCCTGGTCCCGCGGAATCACGCCGCGTGCCCGCTCCGGCTCGCGGTTGACGAACGCAGTGATGGCGTCACGGAGCATCTCCAGCGACATCGTCGCCATCCGCGGGAGATCCACATACGGCTTGAGCTGCGGCTCCGTGTTCAGGTCGACGGCGCGGCGCGAGATCGTCACCGCCTCGTCACCCACCCGCTCCAGATTTTGGGAAATCTTCATCGCGACCGTGATGAGGCGGAGCTCGGTCGCGAGCGGGGCCTTGGCGAGCAGGTGAATCGCGGTGTCGTCGATCTCGATCTCGAAACGGTCGAGCACATTATCGTCCTCTTCGACCTTGCGGGCCAGCGCATCGTCCCGGTCGACGAGCGCCCGCATCGCGCGCGTGACCGCGGATTCGGCGTGGCTCGCCATGGTAAGCAGGCTCTCCTTCAGGTGCGTGAGTTCTTCGTTGTAATGAGTCATGTCGGGTTAGCCAAAGCGGCCGGACACATAGGCCTCGGTCTGGGGGCTGGCCGGGTTGGTGAAGATGTTGCGGGTGTCGGAGTATTCAATGAGTTTCCCGAGGTAGAAAAACGCCGTCCGATCGGAACAACGTGCCGCCTGCTGCATGTTGTGCGTGACGATGATGATCGTGAAGCGGGAGCGGAGATCCTGGATCAGTTCCTCGACCTTGGCCGTCGCGACCGGGTCGAGCGCGGAGCACGGCTCGTCCATCAGAATAATCTCTGGCTCCACGGCGATCGCGCGGGCAATGCAGAGCCGCTGCTGCTGTCCGCCGGACAGCCCGAGTCCGCTGGCGTGGAGGCGATCCTTCACCTCGTCCCAGAGCGCGGCGCCCCGGAGCGATTTTTCCACGATCTCGTCCAACCTCGCCCGGTCGCGCACGCCCTGAAGGCGGAGCCCGTAGGTGATGTTTTCATAGATCGACTTCGGAAACGGGTTCGACTTCTGGAACACCATTCCCACGCGTTTGCGCAGCTCGATCACATCCACGTCGGGCTGATAGATGTCGACGCCGTGAATTTGGATCGTCCCTCGCGCCACGCGGGTGCCCTCGATCAGGTCGTTCATCCGGTTGAGGCAGCGCAGCAGTGTCGACTTGCCGCAACCGGAGGGCCCGATGAAGGCCGTGACCTTTTTGTTTTCGATCTGCAGGCTGATGTCGTTCAACGCCTGGGTGGCGCCGTAGAAAAAGTCCACGTGGTCGATGTTCACGATCACGTTCTTCGCCGCAGTCGGCGCGGCTCCCAGGGCCGCGGCAGCAGGCGGGGCCGCCATTTGCGGACGGGCGAAGGAGGCGGAGGGACGGGTTTCCATGGGTTGAAGGGCGGCGGTCACCATTTGTAGCGGTTGCGCAGGTGGTTGCGCAGGACAATCGACGCCGCCGCGATCACGGCGACAATGATCATGAACACGAAAGCGGTGCCGTATTGCACCCGCTCGGTGTAATCGTTCTGCGGAATCTTGGAACTGACGACGTAGATATGATACGGGAGCGCCATCACGCCCTGGAAAAAGAAATCGCTCCATTTGTCGATCTCCCACGGCAGCTTGTCGCGCACGACGTATGCGGCGGTGAACATGATGGGCGCAGTTTCACCGGCGACGCGGGCGATGCCGAGGATCGACGACGTCAGGATGCCAGGAAGCGCGTAAGGCAGGACGTTTTTTCGAATCGTCTGCCACTTGGTGGCCCCAAGCGCGAGCGACCCCTCACGAAAGCCCTTCGGCACCGACTTCAACGACTCCTCACTCGCCGTGATGACCACGGGCAGGACCATGAACGCGAGCGTGAACCAACCCGCAAGGAGCGAGACGTTCCAGCCGAAGAAGATCACGAACATGCCAAAGCCAAATAATCCAAAGACGATCGACGGCACTCCGGCGAGATTGAGAATCGCCAGCCGCACAAACCGGATGAACGGCCCGTCGGTCGCGTATTCGTTGAGATAGATCGCCGCGGACACTCCGAGCGCGAGCGCAATGGCCATCGAGCCCACCACCAAAAACACGGTGCCGACGATGCACGGAAAAATCCCTCCCGCGGAGTACACGTAGCTCTCAGTCGCGACCTTGGCGGCGGCGGGATTGGCCTCCTTGAAGGCGCGGAACTCCCGGTCCCCCATCTCGCGCTTCTTCCCTTCCCACTCGAAAATGTAGAGCGATTCCGGCGCCTCGGTCAGAAACGCGGTGTTGATGTAGGGGGCCTCGGCCTTGAACACGGTGCGCGATCCCTTCGCGACGATGTTGAAAAAGACGCCGATTCCGCAGAGGAGAACAAAATACGTGGCCCCGCGAAACAGCCACAGAACCAACTGCTCTCCCTGGCGGGCGGCCCCCTGCCGGGTCTGGAAAACGTGCGTCGCGGGGTTCATCCGATGGAAATGCGATATCGCCGCACAATGCGCTGCGCGACGTAGTTGATGCCGAGTGACAGCACAAAGAGCACGAGTCCGACAACGAAGAGCGCCCGGTAATGGATGCTGCCCCGCACGACCTCACCCATTTCCTGGGCGATGATCCCCGTCATCGTGTGCACCGGTTCGACGATGACGGAGAGCCCCTGCGTGAAATCGGGAATCGCAATCCGGTTTCCCGCGCAGAGCAGCACGACCATCGTTTCACCGATTACCCGGCCCAGTCCCAGCAGCACGGCCGAAATGATCCCCGACAGCGACGCCGGCACGATGATCTTCAACACCGTCTGCAGCCGGGAGGCGCCGAGCGCAAACGACGCCTCCTTGAAGGCGCGGGGCACGTTGTTCAGCGCGTCCTCCGCCAGCGTGAAGATCGTCGGCACGGCAATCAGCGCGAGCAGGCAGCCCGCGGTGAGAATATTGAGTCGTTCGCTGTACGGGAACCCCGGCATCCAGGAGAGCCACGATTGCTGCGAGAGCGTGCGCAGGGCCTGCCCGAGGACCGCGATGCCGAAGAACCCCAGCACGACCGAGGGGAACGCCGAGATGAACTCGATGCAGGGCTTGATGAACCGTTGCTCCCGAAGCGAGGCGAACTGGTTAACGTAAATCGCCGCCCCGACCCCGAGCGGCACGGCGAGCACGAGCGCGACAATGGAAACCAGTAACGACCCGACCAAGAGCGGGAGGATGCCGTACCAATCCTGCCAAAAACTCGCGGTCAGCCATTGCCGGCCAAACAAGAAGGACGAGAAGGTCTGCCAAACCGGCACGGGGCGCTGAAAGTCCCATGCCTCCATGTCGTGCTCGATCGCGGGAAAGCCACCCACATAATCGCGCGTCAGCAGCTTCAACGTGTCCATCCGCTGGCGCAGTTCCGCGCTTGGCATGAGCGGTGCGGCATCCAGCAGCCCGGAAAGTTTGCGGCTGAAGTCCCGGCTCGCCTCCTTGTACGCCGGCAGCGCTCCCACCAGCGGCTTGAGTTCCGTCGCAAAATCAACCGTCTCCAGCTTCACGGCCCCTGCCTCGGTCACCTTGCCCTCAGCCAGCAATTGTCGCCGCTCCTCCTTTCGATCCTCCGCCACCACAAACTTCGTCTTGATCGCAGTCGCCTGCTCGGTGAGGTCCGACATCATCGCCCGCAGCGGATCGACCGTGGCGGAAAACTGTTCCGCAAACGCATCAAACGCCGCCAGCGCCGCGTTCGCGTCCTCGAGGGAGCGTTTTTCCCGCTCCGTGAGAATCATGAGCTGTCGCAGCCGCAGATCGGAAAGATAGCGGGTAAGCGCCGTGTGATCGTCCGTCTGCCGCCGGATGAAGTCGACGTACTCCAGGCCCGCGCGGCGGTAGATTTCCAGATTGAACCGGTTCTGCGCGAAAAATCCGAAGCCTTCGCGAAACAGGAACACCGTGATAAGCGCGAGCACGATCACCGCCACCAGCGCGTTTCCGCCAAAGAACGCGCGAATCGTATCGTCCACCGTCAGGCCAAGGAAGCGCAGCCGGCGTTTCTGCACGGCAAACTTCGGAGGTGTGGGCACTGGGGCCGATTCAATCATGCGTTGGAGGTAAGGACCGCCCGGGCCACCGCCCGGGTCAAGTGACACGGTGTTACGTTTGAGTTACAGACGGGGACACAGATGGTAAAGGCGCGCCGCGGTTTGGAACGGCGCGCCTCGGGAGCATCCAGATTTACTCCGGGCTGACGAAGCCGACCTTCTCGATGATCTGCTTGCCCTCGGGACTGAGCGTGAAGTCGACGAATTTCGCCGCCTCGCCGGCCGGCGCGCCATTCGTGTAGTAGAACGTCGGGCGGGCGTACGGATAGGTGTGCTTCAACACGCTTTCCTTGGTCGGAACCTGGCCGTCGATCGCCACCACGTTGATGCCAGGGGCGGTCAAGTAGGCGAGGCCGACATAGCCGATGCCATTGGGGTTCTTTCCCACCTCCGCCGCAATCTGTTCGTTGCCGGCCATCTTCTGCGACGACTTCGCGTAGTCGCGATTGTTCATCGCGAGCTGCTTGAAGTCCGAGTACGTACCGGACGAGGTGTTGCGGGTGTAGATGGAAATCTTGCCGGGCTTGCCGCCCACCGCCGACCAATCGGTGATGTCACCGGAGAAGATCTGCTCGACCTGGCGCTTCGTGAGCTTGGTCAGCGGATTGCCGGAGTTCACCACAATCCCGATGCCGTCGTGGGCGACGATGATCGGCTTGAGGGTGACGCCCTTGGCCGTCGCCGCCGACATTTCGGTCGGCTTGGCCCGGCGGGAACTCATGCCGATTTGCGCGGTGCCGTCGATGATAGCCGCAATGCCAGTCGTCGAACCCTCCGCGGCAATTTCAAACGATACGCCAGGGTGCTTCGACTTGTACTCTTCGGCGAGCGTCGGGACGAGCTTGGCGCCAAGGGTGTCAGAACCCTTGATCACGAGTTTTTGGGCGGAAGCCACCGTCGCGATCGACAGGGCGGTGAGAAGAAGAAGTGCTTTTTTCATGAAAAAATTTCGTTGGAAGAATTCGTTGGGCTCAGAACTGCATCTGCATCTGAGAGCGGACTCCGACCGTCTTGGCCTCGGCGGGAGCGCCGGTGACGGTTTCCTTGGTTTTGCCGTAGATGCCGCCGAGCTGGAGTTTCAAATCGAGGCCGCGGAGGTAATAGTTGCCGCCGAAATACCATTCGTCGAATTTGTTCATCGTCGGACCCGCGGGTGCGGATCGGACGACGTCACCCAAATTCACCCCGCGGCCATCGGTATCGAGCTTTTGATAGCGGGCCACCAGCTCAAACCGGTCCGTGACATAAAAGGTCGGCTGGATGTAAAACCCGGCCGGCTTCGCATCGCGGGTGAGTGAAACGCCCTTTTCGACATCCGCGGAGAGGTATTCCGCCATCAGCCCGAACTTGCCCGCCTGCATGTCGAAATAAACCGAATAGACGGTCAGGTCGAAGCCCTTGCCGAAATTCGTCGTACCAAAACCACCCTGGTCAGGCATGAAGCCCGCGCCGACTCCCGCGATCCACGTGCCGTTGTTGGCGAGCTTGCCGGCGATTCCCGCGTTGCCCCAGAGGGCGACGTGGTTGTTCGTGTTGTCACCGATTCCCGCCGCACCGGCGAAGTCTTCCTTGCGCTCTGGATTGGTGATGGCCGCACTGTAGACGAAATTGGTCGTGCTGTTGATCTCCTTCTTGCCATCGAGAAACGCGCCGATGCGATAGCTCGCCCCGCCCAGCCGGCGACCGTTGTTGGATTCGACGAAGTACCGCGTCACGCCCGAACGCTCGATCGACTTCAGATTGCCGCTGCTGCCGCGCTCCTCGTACACCACGTTCACCTTGCGGAGCCCGAAGTTGAAACTGAGGTCCGAAGTCGGCTTCCACTCGAGAATCGCGTCGTCGTAGCTGCCGCCCGCGAAATCGTAGGTCATCACCGCTCCCCAATCACCACCCACCCCCGCCTTGAGCGTGAGGTACATCCGGCGGGTGAAAAAGTGGTCCGTCGGCACCGGGTTGATTGCGACGTTCTTCACCTCCGTGCCGAGATTCGCGTATTGAATTTGCATCCGCATCCCGACACTAAGCCGGTCCGTCGACTTGCCACCGCCCACCGCGTGAGCCGGAACCGTGTTATTTTCCCTGACCAGATCGGCGCGGATATCTTCGGCCTCCTGGTTGCTGAGGATGCCTTTCTTGATGAGGGCGTCGAGAAGGGCGCCGCTGTCCTGCGCACGAGTCGTGGCGGTGCTGCCGAGGATGCACGTCGCCAAAGCGAGGCATCGGAGGGTGAGGGAAGAAGTCATACTGGATAATTTGCTTTTGGTTGCGGAGACTGATGCACCGCGACCCCCAGACTAGCCGGCAATTGTTACAATCCGGTGTCGCCCACGTGACGAAACCGGAACGAATGCGCTCCAAACCCCCGCCAATTGTTACAAATGCACTTTTCCCGGGCGAAATCAGCGCTACCGCTTTGACAAAACAAACTAACTTTGTCATTTGGCAATATAACATGACTACCCGTTCCACCACCCCTGCCCCCGCTTCGTCCGAGACCATTCAGCGCGGTGCGGAGGTGTTCAAGGCCCTCGGCCATCCCAGCCGCCTCGCGATGGTCGCCGCCTTGGAACGCGGCGAGCGCTGCGTCTGCGACCTGCACGAACTCGTCGGCGGAGACCTCTCCACTGTTTCCAACCACCTCGCCGTCCTGCGCAACGCCGGTCTCGTGAACAGCGAACGCCGCGGCACCCAGGTCTACTACTCGCTCCGGATGCATTGCATCCTCGATGTCATCCACTGCGTCGAAAGATTCGAAGACTGCTAAACCCGCATTTTTCGCTCTCAGCTCTTGGCTCTCAGCTCTCAGCTCACCGCACCATGAAACTCATCCAGGTTTTTGATCCCCCGATGTGCTGCTCGACCGGCGTCTGCGGTCCCGACATCGATCCCACCCTGCCCCGCTTCGCCGGCTGGCTCGCCGAGCTCGAACGCTCCGGCGTGAAAGTCGAACGTTACAACCTCGCCCACCAGCCGCTTGCTTTCGTGCAAAATCCCGCGGTCAAGTCCCTCCTCGACACCGATGGCATGACGGCCCTGCCCGCCCTCTTCCTCGACGGCCGGCTCGCTCTCAAGGGGGCCTATCCCACTGCCGAACAATCCGCCGCCTGGCTGAACGAAATTGCGTCGCCTTCTGCGACCACCCCGTGAACACCCGCCCGCTCACGGCCCTGCTCGCCGACGCTCCCCGCCACCTCTTTTTCACCGGCAAGGGCGGCGTCGGCAAAACCTCCCTCGCGTGCGCCAGCGCCCTCGCGCTTGCACGGCCCGATCGTCACGTGCTGCTCGTCAGCACCGATCCCGCCTCCAACCTCGACGAGGTGCTCGCGACGCCGCTGGGACGCGAACCGCGGGCCATCACGGGCGTCCCCGGGCTCTTTGCCCTCAACATCGATCCGGCCGCCGCCGCCCATGCCTACCGCGAGAAAGTCGTCGGACCGATGCGCGGACTGCTGCCGCCCGCCGCGTTGCGCAGCATGGAGGAACAACTCTCCGGCGCGTGCACGATGGAGATCGCCGCTTTTGACGAGTTTGCCCGGCTGCTGGGCGACCCGGCCGCGACCGCCGGATTTCATCACGTAATCTTCGACACCGCTCCCACCGGCCACACCCTTCGGCTAATGCTCCTGCCGCGGGCGTGGACGCATTTTCTCGATGCGAACACCACTGGGACGTCCTGTCTCGGGCCGCTCGCCGGCCTCGACGCGCAACGCGGCGTCTACGAACACGCGATGCGGTCCCTCGCCGATCCCGCTACCACCCGTGTCATTCTCGTCTCCCGCGCCCAGTCCGCCGCCCTGCGCGAGGCCGAACGCACATCCGGGGAACTGCGGGGCGTCAGTGTCGTGGGTCAGGTCCTGGTGCTGAACGCCGTTTTCAACGCCTCCGACCAGACCGATGCGACCGCACAGGCGCTGGAAGCCCGGGGTAAATTCGCGTTGGAGGCTGCCGCCCGCTTTCTCGCGTCGCTTCCAATCTACGAGGTGCCGCTCCGGCCCAACAACCTGCTCGGCATCGCCGCGCTGCGTTCCCTCTTCGACGATACGCCGCCAGCGTCGTTTGCCCCTTCCTCGGTCGCCCCCCTGCCGCCGCATCTGACAGAAGGGGAATTAATCGAATCGCTCGCTGCGCCCGGCCGCGGCGTGATCATGACGATGGGCAAGGGCGGCGTCGGCAAGACGACCGTCGCGGCCGCCATCGCCGTCTCGCTCGCGCACGCCGGACACCGGGTGCACTTGACGACAACCGATCCGGCTGCGCACGTCGCGGCCGCCATCGCCGGCAACCTGCCCCATCTCACCGTCAGCCGTATCGATCCTGCGGTCGAGACGCGGGCCTACGTCGACGAGGTGATGGCGGGACAGGCCAGCACCCTGGATGCTCCCAGCCGCGCCCTGCTGGAGGAGGATCTGCGCTCGCCCTGCACCGAGGAGATTGCGGTGTTCCGCGCCTTCGCCCGCACCATCGCCGCCGGCCGCGAACACTTTGTCGTCCTCGACACCGCTCCGACCGGGCACACCCTGCTCCTCCTCGACGCCACCGCCTCCTATCACCGCGAGTTGGGCCGGCAGTCCCGGGACACCGCGCCAGAGGCTGTGCGCGAGCTTCTCCCGCATCTGCGCGATCCGGAGTTCACCCGCGTCCTGCTCGTCACCCTGCCCGAGGCCACCCCCGTCCACGAAGCCGCCGCCTTGCAGGCCGACCTGCGGCGCGCCGGCATCGAACCGTTCGCGTGGGTCGTCAACCAATGCTTCGCCCTCACCGCCACCACTGATCCGCTGCTCGCCGAACGGGCGCGGCGCGAGCGGCCTTACTTCGACGAGGTCGTATCCACGCTCGCCTCACGCGCGATCGCCCTGCCGTGGCTCGCCGCCGAGCCCGTCGGAATCGACGCGCTCTCCCGTCTCTTTCCCGTCACCGTATTGCCATGACCACCTACGTCTACGAAACCATCCCGCAAACTCCGGGCGAAAAGCCCGTCTATTTCGAGGTCAAGCAGAGCATGCAGGATGCTCCGCTTGCGACCCATCCAGACAGTGGCAAGCCCGTCCGCCGCGTAATCCTCGGCGGCTATGGCGTGCTCAAATCCGGCGGCGCGCCCGCCCCCAAGCCCGAGGGCGGCTGCGGTTGCGGTCCCGCCGGCTGCTGCAATTGAGGCCGGTGGTTCCCCTTCATCCCGTATGAAACCCAACGTTCTCATTCTCTGCACCGGAAATTCCTGTCGCAGCCACATGGCCGAAGGCATCCTGCGTGCCGCCGCCGGCGATCTCGTCGAGGTGCACAGCGCCGGCTCGAAACCGGCCGGCTATGTTCATCCCAAGGCGATTCAGGTGCTCAAGGAGATCGGCGTGGATATCTCCGCCCACACCTCGAAGCACATGAACGATTTTCTGAACCGGCCGATTACCACGGTCATCACCGTGTGCGGCAACGCCGATCAGGCATGCCCGCTTTATCCCGGCCAGGTCAATCGCCACCACTGGGGCTTTGATGATCCCGCCCACGCCAAGGGAACCGAGGACGAAATCCTCGCCCAATTCCGCCGCGTGCGGGACGAGATCAAGCTCGTCTTCGAAGCTTACGCTGCCGGGTTGCGCGAGGGCGCGAGACGAACGTAGGACCGTACCCTGAAGCCAACGTCCCGGTCGTTGCTTTGATCGGCCGTCGTCTCCCACAACTCGACTCCATGGGGCAGCGCCCCGTACAGCCGCCTGGAGGTTCCGATACAGCGTCCGTGCGGTCGCGCGTCCAGACCGCAGCGCGACGACGGGCCCCTTTGCGCCACAATCGTTCCCCACCCGATGATGTTCCACGGCCACATAGGCGATTTTCACCCACGACCGACGAACGCCTGTGAACTTTTTTCGGGAACCCGTGGGCCACCCTTTTGTCGCCACCGCGCGCAACCAGGCCTCGCCAACCGCTCGCCTGCGCCCCCAGTGCGGTGGCACGATCGTGACGAGGAGAGGTGGATTTCATCTCTCGGTCATCTCTCGGTCATTTCCCGGTCATCTTGCGGTTACGATTCAGTCAGTATCCGTTCACTCTCCGGTGAGTTCTCGATCAAGATGACCTGACGACGGCCACCGGATTCGCTCCGGATCCGCCCCCTCCGCGGCAGCGCGAGGCGGCCGCATTGCCGGAACCGCACTCTGGCTTATCTGGGGGAAAGTTGCTGCTTCAGAGTGGCAATCAGAAGTTCCGGATCGCACGGTTTCTTCAAGACACTTTTTATCCCGACATCCGTCAGAGTTTGAACGGGAACCACATCGGTCAATCCGCTGGTCATGATGATGGGGAGCGTCGCGTCGATTGCCCGAAGGGCACGGACCAGATCGATGCCGTTCATCACCGGCATCATCAAGTCGGAGAGCACAAGGCGCACCTGCGCCCGGTTTTGAATATATTGAATCAGCGCCTCCTGGCCATTGAGGGCGGTGAGCACCCGATATCCATGTCGCTCCAGCAGGATGCTGCTCGCCCGGAGAATGTTGGGCTCATCATCCACCACCAAAATCGTCGTCGGGCCCGGTACCGACTCGGCGCGTTCAGGCGGCACGGCCGTCTCCAAGGGAGCCGCGAGAACACCTTCGGTCATCGCAGGAAGGTACACGGTAAACGTCGTGCCTTTGCCAGGCGCGGAATCGACTGTGACAAAACCACCGCTCCCCTGGACGACCCCAAGCACCGTCGACAGCCCCAGTCCCGTGCCCGCTCCCAGCGGCTTTGTCGTGAAAAACGGGTCGAAAATACGATGCCTGATTTCCGGCGGGATGCCGTGCCCTGTATCGCGAACGTGAACAGAGAGGTAGGGCCCGGAGTGCGCTCCCGGCGCCAACGCCGGCGCTCCTTCGTCGAAGGTCACATTGGTGGCGCCGATGGTCAGACGGCCGCCTTCCGGCATCGCATCGCGCGCATTCACGCAAAGGTTGAGCAGGACTTGATGCAACTGGGTCGGATCACCCATGATCATCCATAGATCGCTCGCGAAATTCTGCCGCAATTCGATGTTCCGCGGGAAGGTCTCGCGCACGACCATCACGATCTCCTTCACCAGATGCCGGAGCTGGAGAGGAATACGCTCACCCTTTTGACCGCGGCTAAACGTCAGCAGTTGTTTGACGATTTCGCTGCCCCGCGTGGCACTCGCCTGCACCATGGCGAGCATTTCGCGGTTGCCCGCGTCACCCTGCGTGTTCTTCAGCAGGCCGGCCACGAGCAGGATCGGCGACAGGATGTTGTTGAGGTCGTGAGCGACGCCACTGGCGAGTGTCCCGATGGCCTCGATCCGTTGCGTCTGGAGCAGGTGCTCTTCGATGGCCTTCTGCCGGGTGATATCCTGTTTGATGGCGATGAAGTGCGAGATGTTGCCCTGTTCGTCACGCACGGGGGTCATCGTCATGTTCTCCGTCCGGAGTTCCCCGTCCTTGCGGCGGTTGACGATTTCGCCCTGCCAGACGTTGCCTGCCAGGATGCTCTTCCACATCGTCCGGAAAAACGCGGCGTCGTGTTTCCCCGATTTCACCAGTTCGCGCGGGTTTTTCCCCAGAGCCTCGGTGATTTCCCAGCCGCTGAGCTGGGTGAACGCGGCATTTGCCCACTCGATGTTGCCCCGCGCGTCCGTGATGACGATGGCGTTGGCGGCCGCCTCGAGCGCAGCGCCACGCAGGAGGAGCGTTTTCTCGGCCTGCTTGCGCTCGGTAATGTCATACAGCACCACCAGGTGCTCCCCTTCAAATTTGGCCGCGATGGAGGCGGCACTGGCCAGCACCGTTCGGTTCGTCCCGTCTTTGCATCGGATGCTTACCTCGAGGGGCGAGAAGCTGACTCCAGCGTGTTTGGTCCGTTCCAACTCGGCCTGCCACGTTTCCGCCACCCACCGTCGGTATTCCGGATCGGGATACGCCAAAGGCCACCACTGGGAGAGCGTCGGCAGGTCTTCCTTGGTGTAACCGTAGGTCGCAACAAACGCCGAGTTGAGGAAGGTGATGCACTGGCGTTCATCGTTCAACGCCATCGGCACCGGGGAAATTTCAATGATGGCACGGAGCCTCGCCTCGCTTGCCCTGAGCGATTCGAGCGCCTGCTTGCGCGCGGTGATGTCCCGCAAAAAAGCCAACAAGCGACCGCCCTCGGCCGGAAGGTACTGGGCGCAAATCTCCACGTCGAACGTGCTCCCGTCCTTGCGGCGGTGTCGGGATTCGAACCGGTCCTCCCCCTGCGCCATGATTTTCCGGATGTGAGCGGCGGTCGCAACGGCGGTTTCCTCGACTTCCAAATCGGCGATGCTCATCTCCAGCAATTCCTGCGCAGTGTAGCCGCTCATCCGGCAATAGGCATCGTTGACCTCCACGAGTCTCCCCCGCGGGTCCGCCAGCCAAATCCCGTCCATCGCGGTTTGCAGGATACTGCGGTGCAACACCAGATGTGGAGATTCGAATCCCTCCTGACTGACGGCGGTTTCCATCGAAGAAAAAATGTAAAGACCTGCTTCCTTCTGAATCTGCGCCCCAGCTCGGAAGACGCGAGCTTGAAGAAATTCAACGCCCAACCGTCGCACCGGAAAAAACGCTCTGATGCTCCGTCCCAAGGGGCGACGCTGCAGTCGCAAGCTCAGGGCGAAGCGCGGGTTCGCAGTCCGGTCGGTGGGGGGCAGGAGAATCGCCCCAGCGCGCCCGGTGTCATTCACTTCGCCACAAACGCGGTGACGCCACAAGAAATGCGCACAATCCTGCCAACCCGGGGGCAGCGGTCGATTGGCGGTGGCGGCGGATTGACGACGTGCAGGTCGGGCTCACCTGACCGCGCCGTAACCGGCGCGGCTACCAAAACGAATTGTTATAGCCGCACCGGTTACGGTGCGGTTTGGAACCGTCAATCGAGCGATGCGCCCCTGCCTTCCGCGCCCATCTTTAGGTTGACGCTTCCCTGTGGCCGCGAGCGCCCGCGAGTGGCCCGGGAAAACGCGACCGAGCTTCCACTCGCTGGCGCTCGCATGGCTGGAACGTTAGGGAGGATAGCCTGCGCCGACACGAGCCTGCCCGCCGTTGGACACTCGATCACAACGCCCAGCGTCACTCCTGTTTCCCCCCGGTGCCGACGTTTCTCCGGCCTCACTCCTGACAATTCGATAACCCGTCCGCTAGCCGATGGCCGTGCCGCCCGGGGCGGGCGCCGAGTCGAGGAGTTCCCGGAGGAGGGTGAGGACCTGGTCGACGACAAAGGGTTTTGCCAGGAATCGGATCCGCCCACCGGGAGTTGACTCCAGCTCCGCGCGGTTCGTCGCAATTCCGCTCATCGCGATGATCGGCAGGACCGGACGGCTCTCACGCACCTCGCGGATCACCCGGGCCCCGTCCATGACGGGCATCATCATATCCGTAACAACGATACCAATTTCGTCCTTCCGCGCGCGGAACAACGCCAGACCCGCGGCGCCGTCCGAGGCGACGAGCACGCGGTAACCGTAGATCCTCAGGGCGGCGTTGAGCGAACCCCGGATGCTGGCCTCGTCATCGATGACGAGGACGAGTTCGTTGCGCCCACGGAGGCTCGGCAGGGTGGGTCCGGTGTCGATTGGCTCCACCGCCGCCGCGCGGGCCGGCAGGTACACGGCGAAGTTGGTGCCAAGCCCTTCCTTGCTCGCCACGGTGATGAAGCCGCCATGGCTGCGGATGATGCCAAGGGCGGACGCCAGGCCGAGACCCGTGCCCTGCCCAATCGGCTTGGTGGTAAAGAACGGGTCGAAAATCTTTTCCTGGTGGGCGGGAGCAATTCCGGTTCCCGTGTCGGTGACGCGGAACATCACGTGCGGGCCGGGCTTCGCTCCGTTCTGGGTGCAGGCGAAGGCGTCGTCGACCCGGAGGTTTTCCGCGGTGATCAAGAGGGAGCCGCCCGCCGGCATCGCGTCGCGGGAATTGACACACAGGTTGAGCAGCACCTGGTGGATTTGCGTCCGGTCGCCGTCGATCATCCAAAGGTCCGAGGGCACGTCGACGTCGACCGTGATATTCTTCGGGAAGGTCTCGTTCATGATCCGGACCATGTCCTTGATCACGCGACCGACGCTCATCGGCGAGCGGGGGGAATCACTGCCGCGGCCGTAGAGAAGCAGTTGTTGCACGATGTCGGCGCCCCGACGTGCGCTGGAGGTGAGTAACTCCACGAGCTCGCGTTCATGGGCGGTATGGGCGCTCCGGGCGAGCAGGCTCGACGACATAAGGATCGGCGTCAGCACATTGTTCAAGTCGTGGGCGACACCACCAGCGAGCGAGCCAAGGCTCTCCAGGCGTTGGGCGCGGAGGTACTGGGTCTCCAGCCGCTTGGCGTCGGTGATATCGGTGATGACAATGAGGACTGACTTCGGTCGCTGCTCTTCGTCGCGCACCAGCGTGCCGCGCTTCTGCACCGTGATTTCGCCCCGGACGCGCGCCATCTGGCGGCGTTCGACGATCCACTCGCCGCGGGCGAGGAACTTATTCCACTCGGCGTCGTAGTCGGCAGGCAGTTCCTGATACGCGATTGATTCGTAACGACGGCCCACCGCGTCCGCTGCGCTGACACCATACAATCTCTCGGCGCCGCGGTTCCAGTAGCAGATCGTCCGATCCAAATCGAGCACCAGAATCGCATCCTGGGTGATGTCGAGCAGCGCGGCCTGTTCGCGAATGCGTGCCTCGGCCGCTTTGCGTTCCGTCACGTCCTCCAGGACCCCAAGATAGTGTGTTACCCGGCCGGCATCGTCGGTGAGCGGAGAGATCGTGGCGTGCTCCCAGAAAACGTCCCCGTTTTTCTTTCGATTGTGGAACTCGCCGCGCCATTCGTGCCCCGCACTGATCCGCGACCAGAGCTGGTCATCGTGCTCAGACGATTGGAGGCCGGAGGCCAGCAGCCTGACATTCCGCCCACGAACATCCTCGAAGGTATAGCCGGTCGTGGCGGTGAAGCTGGGATTGACGTATTCGAACGCACCGGTGGCGTCCGTGATGATCACCGAGACGGGACACTGTTCGACCGCCCGGGAGAGCTTGCGCAATTCCGCCTCGGCCTGGAGTTGCGCCGTGATGTCGGTCGCAATGGCGAGCGTCGCCGGTGCGCCGTCGAACGTCACGCGAGTCGCGACGACGGCCGCTTCGATCACGCTGCCGTCGCGGCGGTGCCACTTTTGGCGAATCAAGGGATTGAGTTCGCCCTCGGTCGTCAGCGTCCGGAGCCGGCGTTCGACCAGATCGCGGGAATCGGCATGGACGAAATCGAGCAAACGCAGGCCAACCAATTCCTTGGCGGAATCGGCCCCGGCCAGGCGCACGGCGGCGCGGTTGGCGAACTGGATCCGGCCCTGGTCGTGAACGAACACGGCCTCGGGGGACAACTCCACCAGAGTCCGGTAGCGCTCCTCACTTTCCCGCAGGCTGGCCTCGGCGCGTTTACGCTGCGTGATGTCGATAAACGACACAATGACACGGTCGAGCTTCGCCTCGTGCCCCGGTTGCACGGTCAGCGTCAGGTCGAGTTCCACGTGGTTGCCCGCGGCATCGAGTGAGGTGATCTCAGAATTGTATAGCGTACTCCCCTCCGCCAACGCGGCCAGCTCGCGGGCAAAGACGCCGTGAGCGTCCGGCGACAGGTACTTCGCCATTTGAAATCTCTCCGGATCGGTGGATGGCAGGCCGAAGAGCCGGGCCGCGCCCTCGTTGACCGTGATGATTTTCAGCCGCCCGGCCAGGGTGGCGACCTCTTCCGGGTGGTCCGCAAAATGGGAGGCAAAATCCGTCACGCCGGCCGCACGCAATTCATCGAAACGAACCTTGATGTCCGAAAAGTCCTCTTCCATCGCGCCGAAGGGCGAATACTGAAACAAGGTGCGGAAGCGAAGTTCGCTGCGCATCAAGGCGGCTTCGGCGTGGCGCTGCGGCGTGATGTCGCGCGCCGTCGTGATGAGCACGTCGCGGCCGAAGTACGTGCCGCGGTGGGTGACGCAGGCCTTGGGAAAAACTTCACCGTTCTTCCGGACGCCCCAAAATTCGAATGCGACCGGCTGGCCCGTCGCAAAAACCGCGGCGCAGGAACGCCCGACGGCCTCAAGATCGTTCCTGCCGGGGGCACTGACCGCGGCTGGCGTCAGGCCGATCAGTTCCTCCCGCGTGCGCCCGTAGAGCCGCGCGGCTCCCTCGTTGACGTCGAGGAAGACCCCGTTCACGTCGTGCACGTAGATTGCCTCGCTGACCGTATTGAACAGCCCGAGGTAGTTCTCCTCGCTCTCCCGCAGCTTCGTCTCAGCCCGCTTGCGCGCGCTGATATCCTGCAACGTTGCAATGACGTGCTGCTCGCCCTGGAACGTCACCAGCTGGCAGTTCACGAGGCAGGCGATGATTTCCCCGTCTTTCCGGCGGCCGTTCATCTCGAGATCGGTGACGTGCCCCTCCGTTCGCAACAGATGCACCAATTTCGTCCGTTCGTCTTCCGTGAACCAGCCGAGTTCCACGACCGTCCGACCCAGCCCGGCGGAGGATTCAATGCCGGAGAGCCGCTGCGCCATGGCGTTGGCCGCCAGGATTCGTCCGTCGGCGAGGTTCGTCACGACCATGACCAGCGGCGCGTGATAGAAGGTCTGATGGAATTTTTCCTCGCTTTCCCGCAGCGCCTGCTCAGCGCGCTTGCGGTCGGTCATGTCGCGGACCAGCACGACCGTACCAATTTTCCCGCCAGTGTGGTCCGTGCGGCGGGAGATCGATGCGGTCCACCACATCTTCTTCCCCTCGATGCTCAGTTCGTAATCGAAGTGCTGCACGTCGCCGGTGATGGCGAGCGCACGCAACGACTCCGTGATTTGATCGGAAACGTGGGGAGGCAAGACCTCCGCAAAGGTTTTGCCGAGAAACACCGCCGGAGGCACCAAGAGCTTCGCGCCGACCGGCTGGTGGTAGTCGACGATGCGACCGTCCGTATCCAAAATAAAGAACAGGTCGCTCAGCGCTTCAATCGTCGCCGCGAGTTGAGCCTTGGTGGCACGCAGGGCCTGCTCCGCCTGCATCCGGGCGGTCGCGTCGCGAAATGACCAGAACCGGCCGACGACCTTGCCGGCCATCCGCAGCGGCGACGAGGTCCGCTCGAAACAACGGCCGTCCTTGAAGTGGACGACGTCGCTGGATTCCCGGTCCGTGCCGTAGAGTTCGCGCACGATGCGGAGAAACTCCTCCGGCTCGCTGAGCTGATCCACGACGCAGGCGAGCAGGGCCTGGTCGTTGCCGGAGGCAATCAGGGCGGGCGGGATGCGCCACATCGCGGCGAAGCGGGCGCTGGCCCGGAGCACCCTGCCCTCCGAATCGACCGCGAGGATACCGTCACTCGTGGAGGCCAGGATGGAAGCCAGCTGATCCTCACTCCGGTGCAGGGTTTCAGCCATGGTCCGGCGGGCCGTGACATCACTCAGGACCCAGAGCACCCCTTCGTCGAGGTGCGTGGGGTTGAACGCCCGTCCTGTCACCTGCCCCCAGAATCGTGAGCCGTCCCCGCGGAAGAATTCAACTTCAGCTTCGTAGGTTTCCCCGCGGGCGATGGCCGCGTAGCCTTCCTCACCCAGGCGCCGGTAGGATTCAGGATCGGCGTAAAGGTCCGCGCTGTCCGCGCCAATGAGAGCAGCCGGCCCCCGGCCCGTGATCTGGGCGAAGGCGGAATTCGTCCAACGGAACCGCCGCTGTACCACGAGCCCGACGCCGACGGGCAGCGTCTCCAGGATGGTCTGGCGTTCGCGCGCGAGGCGCGCGATTTCAGCCGCGGCCTCACGCCGTCCGGAGATGTCACGCATCGACGACAACACCCACCACTGGTCCTGCCGTCGGAAAAACTGGGAGTGCACCTCAAGGGGAATAACGGCGCCGGCGCGGACGCGGATTTCGGTTTCAAAGAGCGCGCGCCCGGTCCGCTGGAGCGCGGCCATGCGCGCGGGCAGGCCGGCGCGGCCTGCCGGGGTCTCGAGCTCCAGGGGCCCCATCGCGAGCAACTCCGCACGCGTGCAACCCGCCATTTTCCAGGCGGCTTCGTTGGCCTCGATGATTTTCCCGGGCTGGCCGTCGGACTCGATGGGAAAGGCAATCAGTGCATCGGAGGCGTTGTCGAACAACAGGCGATAGCGTTCCTCCGATTCGCCGAGCTTTTGCTCTGCCAGCCGCAACCCGGAAAGATCCTTGTGCGTCCCAATCATGCGCCGGGCCTTGCCGTCCGCGGTACGGCTGACGACCCGCCCGGCGTCGAGGATCCACTTGTACGTACCATCCTTGCAGCGCACGCGGTGTTCGCAGCGGTAGGATTCCGTTTCTCCCGCGAGATGCGTCTTCAGCACCCGCAGAACCACCGGCAAATCGTCGGGGTGAACGCGAGTCTCCCACTCCTCCAAGCTGTCGGAGAGCTCGTCGGGCGTGAAGCCGAGCATCTCTTTCCAACCCGGGGAAAAGTGCACTTTCCCGCTTTCCACCTCCCAGTCCCAAAGGCCGTCTCCCGCCGCCTCCAGCGCCGCCTGCCAACGAAGGGCGTTTTCCCGGGCGGAGGCATCGGCGCGCCCGCGCTCAGTAATGTCCCGGAAAAGGGTGACGATGCGCGTCTCATTTCTGCCGGACTGAAACGTGGACGACGATCCTTCCGCGTCGATCACGGTGCCATCCTTGCGCCGGAGTTGGAGCAGGCAGCGGACCGTGCCGTGACGCTCGCGTTGGGCCAGGAGGCTGGCGAAGTCGCCGGTGTCGGAATTGACGATGAGGCTGCGACCGCGGGCAAGGACCTCCTCCTCCGTCATGTCCAGCATTTCGCACGCGGCCCGGTTCGCGGCAATGTACGAGCCGTCCGGTTTGCTCAACACGATGCCGTCGACCGAATGCTCGTAAAGGCAACGCCAGATTTCCTCGCGGGTACGCTGCTCCGAATCCGCGCGATCCTGGGCGGCAAGCCAACAGCGGTACCCGAAGAAAAGGGCGACGATTCCAGAGATGCCCAGCAACCAGACGGGGACTTCGACTGATCGCATCATAGCCAGCGTCACCGTCAGCGGGGTGGAGGTTGGCGAAGCGGCGGCAAGGCCCGGCGTTAAGGCGAATAGACACAACGCGATCGGGCAATTCATGGGGATGGGGTCTAGGTCTGGATCGTGATTGCCTCGATGAAGTTGCGCCGTTGGCAGCGGCCCCTAAAAACGGCAGGTCATGGACGATAAGGGAAACGCGGAACCGTTGACTACGCATCCCTTGCGAAGGAAACGGGCAAAATTGCACTCCCTGGGCCCACCGCACCGCGTTCGCTTCGCTCGACCGCAGCACCACGCGGTCCAAATCAATTGGTCAGCGCAACTTTATCCGCGCGAAAATCGGGCTGCAATCGCTGCGCGGACGCGTATTCGATCCGTGCCCCGGCGATGTCGCCCGCTTTCTCCAGGAGATTTCCCAGCCGGTGATGCACGCACGCCAGCGTAGGCTGGCCGTCGCCCTCAGGCGGCCGCAATTCCAGACAGCGGCGCAGCGCAGCGATGCCACGGTCAATTTGCCGACCGCTCAACGCGGCGCAGCGTCCCACGTGGTAGAGTGCCAGGAAATCGTCAGGCGCATCCCGCAACACCGGGTCGAATTGCGCAAAGGCCGCTTCGAACTTCTGTTCGCCCAACGCCAGCGTCGCCCATGCGATCCGACCGTTCATCGGATCGAGCCGCGCAATTTCCTCCGCCTGCAGCCGGGCCTTTTCGATGCCGCCCCCGGCGATGCGTGGCGCCAAATAATAGAACCCGAGCAGGCTCCAACGGAACGCGGGGTTTTTCGGCTCCAACGCCACCGCTCGCTCATAGGCGGCGCGACATTTCCTCGCCCACCCGAATTTCAGCACGAGGTTCGCGTTCCGCGCCTCAAGGCCATAGGCGTCACCCAAGGCATTCTGAATGCGCGCGTCATCTGGCGCGAGGGCCGCGGCATGCTCAAGGTTGGCGAGTGCTGCGGGGCTGTCGTCGAACCAGAGCGCCAGCCGCCCGAGATAAAATTCAATCTCCGGATCGCGCGGGCGCTCGCTCGCGATTCGAACAAAAATCGCCCGCGCCTCGGAGTACCGCCGCGCATGGTAGCAATCGAGCGCCCGCGCCAAATCGGCGGACGCCCTCGCACTCGCGCCAGCTACGACCGTGCTGAACATCAACAAGGCCCAGCGACGGCGAAATCGTTCACTCATGGACCCGCGTCCTCCTCCGCGAAATAGCGACGTGCCAATCCCCTCAGCCGCTGAGTGGAAAGCCGCACGTGCGCGCGCATCCGCCACCAGCGGTGATTGCGCGAGTCCTGCATGTAGTCTCGAATATCCTCGTCCAGTTCGCGCATGCTCCGAGCCCGCGAGGCGTTCAGAATCAAATCCCGGTCCGGCGCAAAATAGTCGGATTGCAGTGCCGACAGGAACGGCACGAACGGAACGGCGTGCGGGTGGAGGCAACGCCAGAAGATCCGCGTGGGAAATTCCTCGGGGCGGCAACGGCACGACTCACAATATCTTTCGCGGAAAGTGCTCACGTATCAGGAAAATAAATCCGGTGCGGCTGAAGCCGACAACCGGCGCAGGTGACGATTGGGCAAAAAAAAGAAGGCCGCCCAAACCCCTTTGAGCGGCCTTCACCTGACTACCCTGTACACACGAACAACCGCGGCGAGGAACGGTGGGTTGCGCGGTTCATTCAATCCCATTCCGCTGCGCGTTCCGTGAATTCACCCGGCCGTCACAATCGCCGCTGAAACGCATTTTTTCTCCTGAGAATTCAACCGGGATCAGGCCGCCGCGGCCAGAGCCGTCCGGAAACCCGGCTCGACACACTCGAAAAACTCCCACTCCGCCCGCAACCAGACGCGGCGCGCTTCACTCGCGGAGGCCTGCGGCGCAATCGTCAGCGCATCGGCCCGACGGGCGACGTGCAACAGCCAGTGCAAGACGACGTCTTCGGACGGGAGGGAGGAAGTAGAGATCATGGCAGGTGTGGAGCTGTTGCCGGTAAATCCGACAGGTACGTCGGCCAACATCACATTCGGCCCGGTGTCCGCAACGGCACTCCGGTTAAGTTCGTGTGACTCTCGCTCAACGCACGCGTCACCCGACGCGCACCTCGCACCGACTGACCCTCAATAGACCGACGGCACGTGGATCTCCTCGGGCACCGGCGCGCGCGTGTAGTCGGGCGCGCGCTGCCGCGGGGGCAGGACGATGGGCTCACGGGCAATTTCCGTGTAGGGGACCTGGCTCAGGAGGTGGTGGATGCAGTTGAGCCGCGCCTTTTTCTTTTCCACCGCCGGCACCACCCACCACGGCGCCTCGGGGATATGTGTCCGCTGCAACATGACTTCCTTCGCCTTGGTGTAGCTCTCCCATCGCCGCCGCGATTCGAGATCCATCGGGCTCAACTTCCATTGTTTCAACGGATCGTTGATCCGACACCGGAAGCGAAACTCCTGCTCCTCGTCCGAAATCGAAAACCAGTACTTGATCACCTGGATGCCCGAGCGCACGAGCATCTTCTCAAATTCCGGCACCGAGCGAAAAAACTCCTCGTACTCCGCATCGGTGCAGAAGCCCATCACGCGCTCCACCCCCGCGCGGTTGTACCAGCTCCGGTCAAAGAGCACCATCTCCCCCGCCGCCGGCAGATGCGCGATGTAGCGCTGGAAATACCATTGCGTCTTCTCGCGATCCGTCGGCGCCGGCAGCGCGGCCACGCGGCACACCCGGGGATTGAGACGCTGCGTGATCCGCTTGATCACCCCTCCCTTGCCAGCGGCGTCGCGCCCCTCGCAGACGATCACGAGGCGATGTCCGGTCTCTACCACCCAGTCGTGCAATCGCACCAATTCACCTTGGAGGCGAAAGAGTTCGTTGAAATAGGTCCGCCGCTCCAACGCGTCGGCGTCCGCTCCCCGCGGCCTCGGTGCCTCGCCCGGTTGCAGGGCCTCCCAGTCCTCCCGCTCCATCTCCAGTTCCTCGTCGAAGTCATCCACCAATTCACGGTGGATCCGGCGGAACAGGGCGTCTTCGGAGGCAGAGGGAGATTTTGACATGAGAGTGAGAAGGGATGCCGGACGAATCGCGAAGCGACCGTACCCTGCACGCAAAACTCGCAGTCTGGCATGGTCAAGGGGCCGGCAGTACCGCCGGTGATTTGTAACCCAAACGACACATGAGAAACATCCCGACGCCGCCCCGGTGTCGGTTGCGTGACTTCTCGCTCCCCGGCTCGGTTCGGCTTGTGCCCGTGACCGCCGAGCGGCATCTCGCTTACGGCGGAATCTGGGAGTAAAGTCTCTTCGTCGGAAGCAAATCATCGATTGTGAAAAAGGTCGCGCCTCTTTCGCAATCGTGACGCGGGTCCGGCGCGCACGCTCGAAATCATACTCGTGTTCGAAGCGCACGCCACGGGTCTGCGCGAGGGCTGCCGCGGAACTCACGTCTTTCAACACGCGCACCCGCCTGAGCCCCCAGGCCCGCCCCAACGGTCCGCGATCCCCTCCAAAATTTAAGCGGGAACCAACCGAGCAGCGTGGCTGTCGTCCTCGCGCGGCTGGAAACTACTCCGCGATTTTGCCGGTGATTCTCGCGTGGATGCGCCACCGTGAGGGCGTACGATGGATTTCATCTCTCGGTCATCTCCCGGTGAATTCCCGGTGATTTCTCGGTCACGATTAGTGCACGACGGCTGCAGGATTCGAGCACGGCCTACGATTTCCTCGGGAGCAACGAGTCGACCGGGTCGCCGAAATGCGGTTGCGGTTCCTCCATTCGCCCCGGCAACCCACCTTACGAACAGACACCTTCACCGAGGTGGCACCGGAAGTTCGGCTGGATTTCGCCCGTTCCCAAAAACGCCCCGGATGGGGATGTTCCCACCGGCGCCGGATCCACGCCACCACGGCGTTCGATGTCAGGTTCCCTGGAGCCGCACGCCAAATCCGCGCAACGCGGGATCCCGCTCATGGAGCGTGGGCGGAGACGAGGGTCGGATCTCGGGTCCACCCAGTACCCGCCTATTTCGGTCGCCGGCAGAGATCAGTTAGCGCGGAGGCGAAACGCGCCATCGCCTCGACACTCGGTTCGTACTGCAAAACCGTTATTTGATGGAGGAACGCCGAGGAATATTTGGCGACCTCCCTGAGCAGCGCGGAATCTTCATCGGTAAACTCTCCGTCGGTTCCTGCGACCAGCTCCTTGTTGAGCACTTGGATGGCGCCGAGCGTGACGGGATCCTTTAGGGGCACGGTGAGCATGGATTTCACCTGGAAGCCGGATCCCTTGTTCAGAATGGCCAGCTTCTCGGGATTCACGCTACGACGATAGTAGCTCGGCTTCCCCGTCTGGATGACCTTCCCGACCTCGCCCTTGCCGAGCGGGATTCTCAGCGCCAGCAGCTTGACCGCGGTGTCCCGAAATTTCTTTTCTCTCGCCTTGTCCGCGCCCCACAGCGTGGGCGAGTAGTAGACCTGCTTGAAAGCGATTTTGTTACCCTCGACGAGATAGAAGGTCATCGCCTGCGCCTGCAACGCCTCGACCACCTTTGCCGCGGTGAGGTCGATCACGGCCTTAACATTTTCCCGGCTGGGCGTCGGCGGGGAAGCGACCTGATTCCGCAGCGAGCGTCGCAGTGTGTCGACAATGTTCATAAAGGCCTTTGGGAGGTGAAGCGAAGAAGACGGGAAGCGCCCAATGCACGGCCGCGCCCATCGTGGTGCAATTACAAAACCGCGCGGCAAACACGGAAGAGATATCACGGTTCAACTGGAGACGATGCTCATGCAGGGCACTACAATCACTTTCGGCATCGATGGCCGCTGCTGAGCCCCGGACAACGTTAGGGGCGGAAACTCTCCGCCGTTCCGCAAAAGCGCGGGCGCTTTGTGCCGGGGCCGTTTTTTGCGACTCCCACAGCGCATTCGCTGAGCGCCAGCGCGCCGTTGACCGCCTTCTTTCCAAACGTTCGGCCGTCCGTCGCTTCGCGCCTGATCGCCGGTGGACGCGCAGAACACGTTCGCCCGGCAGGTAGGAACGCATCTCGCCGCGGCCTCCGGTCTTCGGACCGAGATTCCCACCGAACAGGCAGACGCCCCGGAGTGCGCCCCTACCAACCGAAAACTCTTTCGACGTCCTCATAAATCCCGCCAAGTTCTTCTTCCCTGAAAATCGAGTTTCCTCCTAATCGTAGCGTGCCGACATGTTCGAAAATCTCCGTCATTCTTGCCGGGATACTCGCGGGTCTGTGGCCTGCTGCGCCTGCCTTGGGTGCGGACGCCTTGCCTGCCATCGACCAGGTCAGAAAGGAGCTACAGCCGCTGCGATTCGCCTCCGAGTCCGCACCGTCTGACGCCATGCGTGCGTACTGGCGCTTTTATGGGCTCGACCTGCCAGACACGCGGCACCTCTTCGGCACCTTCCTCAGCACCGGCCGCAATTTGGCGGTGCAGGTCTTCGTCCCGCGTTCCCCGACGGCGACGGCGCTCCTGGTCCACGGCTACTACGACCACGTGGGCATCTGGCGCCACCTCATCCCCCGACTGCTGGAGAAGAACTTCGCCGTCGTCGCCTATGACCAACCCGGACACGGACTCTCCGAAGGCGCCCGCGCCACCATCACGGAATTCGCCGACTATGTGGCGGCATTCGACAACGCCCTGGCGCTGTGTCAGCCGGCCCTGCCATCACCCTGCCACGTCATCGCCCACAGCATGGGTGCGGGAGTTGTGCTGGATCGCCTCTCGTCGCAACCTGTGGCCAAGGTCGGTCACGTGGTCCTGCTTGCCCCCCTGATCCGCTCCGCCCATTGGGACTTGTCAGGCCTGGGGCACGCCGTCGTGTCCACGTTCGTCGATTCGGTGCCACGCGTTTACCGCGACAATTCCGCCGACGCCGAGTTCCGACTCTTCGTGCGGCAGGACCCATTGCAGTACGACCGGCTGCCGACCGCCTGGGTCACAGCCCACCGGGCCTGGGTGATGAAGATGGACAGGGCAAGGCCGACGCCCTGGCCGGTCACTGTGCTGCAAGGCGAGGACGACACGACGGTCGACCGGAAGGCCAGCGTGGACTGGGTCCGGCGCGTATTTCCCCGCGCTGAGGTCACGCTCATGCCCGCCGCCGGGCATCAGCTCATGAACGAGGCCGAAGCCATACGCACCGACGCCATCCGCCGGGTCGTCGCAGCCGTGACGTCGCCGTTCTCCACGCCAGCGCCGTAGCCAGAGCGCGTCCTGTACTTCACGGAGACCTGCGCTGATCGGCACGCTCCCTCCAATGAGGTCGCAAAAAAAACGCCGCCGCGTCCGATGACGCGGCGGCGAGTCTCACTCTAGGGAACCCCAAAAACTCAGAACTCGCTCGACACGGTCAGGAAGTAGTTCCGCGTCGGCAGGACGTTGAACGTGTCCTTCGTGTAGGCGTTGGCGCGATTGCTGTCGATGCCCTCAAGCACCTGCACTTTCTTGTCGAACAGGTTGCTGACCTGCAGGCGGAACTTCAGGCTGCGGAGGTAGCGCTGATTCAGCTTCACGCTGTAGCCAACCGACAAATCGGTGAGAATGTAGTTCATGCTGTTCGCCGACCGGGTGACACCCGCTCCGGCGATGTCAGGATTCGTGACCGAATCATACACCGTCCAGCTTCCGACATACTTGGCCGTCAGGGAGCCGAAGAGACCGCCCCGGCCATAAATCAATCCCGCGGCCGACGTCTTGTTCGGCACCGTGGGCACATCGAGCTTCGATTTCTTGAAAGTCGCGTCGTTGATCGAGCCGTTCACGTACAGGCTCACGCCGCCACCGAGGAAGTAGGTCGCCTGAGCCTCGACCCCGCTATAGTACGCACCGCTCGCAATCCCAAAGTAGAGCGGGTCGCCAAACGCGTCGGTCGGTCCGCTGTAGGCGTAGTTCTTGAAGTCGATGTAGTATGCGGCGAAGTCCGCGTTGAAACGGTCGTGTTTGTAGACCGTGCCGATCTGGTAGTTGGTCGAGAGCTGCGGTTTGACGTTGATCGTCGGGAGCCGTTGGTTTTCGACGTAGAATGAATTCTTTTCGGACGGAGCTTGGAAGCCCTGCGCAAACTGGGCGTAGGCCGACCACGAGCGACTGACGGCGTATCGGGCCGAGACCGACGGCGTCGTCTCGGTGTCTTTCCGCGAGGCGATGAGCGCCTGCCGGCCCTTGGTCTGGTTGACCGTGGCATCCATGTCGCGGTTGAAGCTGATGTACTTCACTCCGGCGTTGACGGTGAGCTGCTGCGTCGCGCGCCACTCGTACTCGGCGAAGGGCTGGAACGTGGTGTTCTTGTCGACGAGCAGATAGCTGTAGTTGTAGGCCTTGCCACCGGGCAACGTGGCCGGGTTGCCGCCGGGGGCCGCCGCGCGGAAATTCGCCGTCGGGCTCAGGTCGATGGCGTCGGCGCCCGTGGTGTCCCAGTTGATGCCATAGGTGTGACGATGGTTGGTGGTCGTATCGTACCAGAGCCCCACCTTCAAGGTCCCCAGGTCGCTCTCGTGGGAGACCGAGAAGCTGTCTCCGTAGGTCCGATACTCGTTCAGCTTGACCGCGCCGACCACCTGGCCGACCGCGGCGCCCGTGCCGAGCTTGGGCGCCTCGTGGCTGTTGTTGTTGTACGAATAGGTATAGACCTTGTTGTCCAGTTTCCAGCCGCCACCCAACTGGCTCTCGATTCCGATGTCTTCGAAATCCGCCTTCTTGTCCTGATAGGAATACTTGGCGTTGAGCAGATCGAGACGGTTGGCGGGCGTGTTGTCCTTCAGGCCGAAATTGCGCCCGAACAGATCCATCTGCTGCTGGGTCACCGTGCCCGGGTTGTTGAAGTGGATCTTGTTCACGCTGCTCAGTACGCTGACCGTCGTGTCCCGGCCGACGGGCTGGAGGTACTTGAAATAGTAGGTGTCACGCTCCATCCTGCTGTTGGTGCGATAACCATCCGTCGACATCCGCTGATAGCTGGCGATGGCCGAGGCCCGGTTGAGATTGTTCAAGAGACCGGAGTTCGCCTCGAAATGATAGAGCTGGGTGTTCCAGCTGCCGAGGCTGACGGTCGGGATGAATGACAACTCGGTGCGGGGATCCTTCGAGTAGAGTGCCATCGTGCCGCCGAACGTGGCGTTGCCAATCGTGCTGGCGGTTCCCGGACCGCGATCGACGACCACCTTGCCGACGAGTTTGGCGGGAAAGTAGCTGGTCGTGTGATGGGTGAACGTGTTGTAGTCGCCAAACGGAATGCCGTCGAACGTGACGTTGTAGCCCCCGTCGTCGATGCCGCGGATGGTGGTGTGCTTCGCCTCGCTCAGGCCGGGGCCGTTGGTTTCGACGTTGGAGACGCTCGGAGCAAGATTCGCGATGGTCGCATAGTCGGCGGTCGGCGCGACGTTGTTGGCAATGTAGTCGAGGCTCAGCACCGATTGCGGCTGCATCGCGTCGAGCCGGCTGTCAGTCGGAGCGGCGGTGATCGCGGAGGTGCGCGGGGCGCTGACTTCAAACTCTTCGAGGCGCAAGGCCCTTTCAGAGGAGGTTTCGGTGACGCGTGCGACCTTGGTCTGGCCGTGGAGGAAGCCGGCCGTCACGATCAGGGCGCCGATCAGCAACAGGCGGTGGGAGGGGATGCTTGGGAAGGAATTCACCAGCCCAGTCTGCCAACGCCAGGTTACGCCCCAGCGGAGAACGAGTGACGATCCGGTGTCATTTGCGCGGACCGCTGCGGGACAATTCACACTCCGGAGGTCATCTGGCCGATTTAATCGGCTTGCCGTAGAAATTCAGTTGAGAGTTGAGGGCAAAACCAAGGGGTGAATCTCGCTTTTGAAACGTGATGGCACGTGCTTTCGCTCTGAAGATCGACCTCTCAACTCTCAGCTCTCAACTGCATGGTCGCGGTATAGTGGGCGTCGAAAAAGGATCTTCCTGTTTGTCATTCTGAGCGCAGCGAAGAATCCATCAAGACGTTCGCTCCTCGGAAGACGACGCGAAGCTCAAATTGGATTCTTCGCTACGCTCAGAATGACATGCCCGTTTAGACGCCCTCTTGGCCAACGATTCATTGGAACCACGGATGGACACGAATAAACCCGGATGCTCAGAGAAAGCCGTGCCGGTGCGTGCGGATTCTTGGCGTTCACCGTTCGGTCGCGTTTCGGATTTCCAACGGTGGCCGGTTCTCGCCTCTGTATTCGTGTCCATTCGTGTCCATCCGTGGTTTTCTTCTGTATGGTTGGCTTAGACCCCGACCGGCTCGCCGGCGAATTCAGCCACAGCCACATCGTCCACCATCGGATACTGACGCAGAAAATCGTTGAACCCAATCAGTTCAAAGCGGCCGTCGTGATGTTCCACGACCGCGGTGAGCGATTCCACCCAGTCGCCGGAATTGAGGTAGTGCACGTCGCCAATCATCTTGTCGGCCGCCGTGTGGATGTGGCCACACATCACCCCAACGCAGTTCCGTTTGCGCGCGAGCACGGCGATGTGCTCCTCGAAATTCGAGATGTGGCTGACCGCCTCCTTGACGCGCGCCTTGATCGCCTTGCTGAGCGACCAGTATTCCTTGCCCCGCCACGTCCGCCAGACGTTGTAGGCGCGGTTGAGCTGGAGCAGGGCCCGATACCCCCAGTCGCCGAGGTGGGCGAGAAAGACGAAATTCTTCGTCACCGAATCAAAAATGTCGCCGTGCAGCACCAGGTAACGGCCGCGCGGCCCCTCGTGGACGTGGTCTTCGACCACGCTGAGGTTCTCGAAATCGAGCGGCAGAAAGGTCGCGAGGATGTCGTCGTGGTTGCCCCGGAGGTAAATCACCTGGGTGTCGCGTTTCTCCAGCTTCTTGAGCACAATCCGGACAAAACGCGTGTGGGCCTTGGTCCACTGTCCGCCCCGGCGGAGCTGCCAGCCGTCGATGATGTCGCCGTTGAGGATCAGTTTCTCGCAACGGACACTGCGCAGAAAGTGATTCACTTCGTTCACTTTCGACTCCGACGTGCCAAGGTGGACATCGGAAATGATGACGGTGCGGACGTGGAGCTTCATGGAAACTGCAGGGCAAACCGCACGACAGCCGGCCGCTCAAGCGCGGCGACGGCGCGGGAAACATGCGGGATGATGATGCGGAGGCTGCGCGGTTGCACGACGACCTTCACGCTCGCCGTCGCAGCGTGGGTTTCGCCGTCGGTGTGGATCAGACGGGGGCTCACGCGGTCGATCGTGAAGGTCGGTCCCGAGAGCCGGAACACATGCGGACTCCGATCGAGATTGCCGAAGAACAAGCGCGGCACGAGCAGCGCCGCACTGACCAGGCCCACCGGACGAATCGCCACGAGATCGAGCCGGCCGTCGTCGACGCGGGCGCCGGGGGCGATGCGGGCGTTGTTGCCGTATTGGTCGGAATTGGCGACGGCCACGAGCAGGACTTCGAGTTCCTCCGTGCGGGCACCGCAGGTGATTCGGCAGCGTTCAGGACGAATTTCCCGGAGCGCGCCAAACGCCACCCGCGCGTAGGCGGGCAGGCCCCGCCGGGTGAGGCGGTTGAAGCGCTGGCTCACGTCGGCGTCGAAGCCGAGCCCCATCGCGTTGAAAAACGGCCGGCCGTTGGCGGTGCCGGTGTCGACCGCGGCGATCCGACCACCGGCGCCCGTGGCCAGCTCCAGGGCCGCCAAAGGCGACCGGGGGAGTCCGAGGTGAAGCGCAAGGCCGTTGCCCGAACCGCACGGCACGAGGGCGAGCGCGGCGGAAGTATTGACGAGTCCCTGAGCCACCTCGTTCATCGTGCCATCGCCGCCCACCGCCACGACGACTTCGGCCCCCGCGTGAACCGCTTCCCTCGCCAACGCGGTCGCGTGTCCCGGCCCTTCGGTGACGGCAAGCCGCGCGTCCAGCGAGCGGGCGGCGATGAACTCACGAATCGCGGTCGCCAGCCCCGGGCGGCCGCGGTTGCGTCCGGAATGCGGATTGAAAACAAAACAGATTCTCATGCGGAAATGACGACCGTCCGCAACGGCATCGGCACCGGCTCGGGTTCGGTTTCATGGGTGCCTTCGGCCATGATGGCTGCAGCAATCTCGCGCGCCGCATCGGGACGCGACAGCGCTCCGAGCGCAGTACGCCATTCGCGCCACACCCGGCCACCGTCACGAAAGGCACGCTGCAACTCCGCAATGACCGCCTCCGGCGTCTCGGCCAGACAGCCGATCCCGTATCGGCGCAGCAATTCGTAGTTCCCCTCTTCCTGCCCCGGCACGATTTGGTTCACGATCATCGGGCAAAGGGCGGCGATCGCCTCCTGGGTCGTAGCGCCACCGGCTTTGCTGATCACGACGTGGTGGGTCATCAGCAGCCGGGGAATCTCGTTCGTCCAACCCAGAATCGCCGTGGGGCAATTCCGCCCAAGCGCAAACTTCTCCAGTTCGTACCGCAACTTCTCGTCGCGGCCAACGGTGCACGTAACCGCCCAATCGGTGGCGGTCAGCAGGCGGCGCGCCGTCTCCGCCGCCCCACGCGTGCCGGAATTGATGATAAACAAAACGCGAGGCGTGGAACCGCCCGCCAGATCGGGCGGTCGAAATTCGCCCGCATGCCGGGCAAAGAACTCCGGCACCGGAAAACCCCGCACGTGCAGGCGGCGACTCTCGACGCCTGCCTGCCGCATGACGACGGCGGAATCCTCGTTGGGCACGAACCAGCCGGCCGCCCCCGCCCGCCACCAGAGCGAATTGATGCTGATCGAGTCGGTGACAATGTTGTAGAACGGCACCGTCAGCCGGCCTTCGCGGGCCAGCGCCTCGAGCAGGAACGCATAAACTGGATACGTGCAGCAAATCGCCGTCGGCTCCTCCCGGGCGATCAACTCGGCCAACACCCGCCTTTCTGCCCGCATCGACCGGAGCATCGGCCCCACCGCCGACGAGCGGTCCAGCCACGCATAGACTGCGCTCCAAAGCCGCGGCGAGGAATTGATCAACCGCAAATAGCCGCGGCGCACCACCTCGTTCAACCGCGGAGCCGTCAGCGCGAAAACGTCGGCGACGCGGGCCGTCCCTGCGCCGTGCCGGGCATCGCACGCCGCCGCGAGCGCCCGGGCGGCGGCGTTGTGGCCCTCGCCGAAGCCGGCGGTGAGAATCAGAATCCGGGGGTTCATGCGACAACGGACACGGCGGGCGCGACCAGCTCCGCGCCGGCCACTGCGGCGAGGTCCGATTCAAAACGACCGATTACGATTTCCCACGACTGCGCCTCGACCGCCGTCCGCGCGGATTGGCGGAGCTGGGCGCGGAGGAGTTCGTCCGTCGCCAGCAGCACCGCCGCGTCAACGAGCGCCTCCGGTTCCGTGCACGGGACCGACAGTCCGTTGCGGCCGTGCTGCACGAATTGCCGCGCCGCGGCGTAATCGAAGCCCGCGACCGCCAGGCCGCTGGCCATCGCCTCAGTCAACACGTTGCCAAACGTCTCGGTGAGGCTCGCGTGGATATAGACATCCGCAGAGGCGTAATGCCGCGCCAAATCACCGCGCGGAATGAAACCAGTGAACAGGCAGTCGGGATGTTCCCGCTGCAGGCGGGGCCGCAAAGGTCCGTCGCCCACCAGGACGAAACGGCAGCGGGGATTCGCCTCCCGCATCGCGGCAAAGGCCCGGAACAGCAAACCGTAGTTTTTCTCCGCCGCCATCCGACCCACGTGAATCACCACCGGGTCATCGGCGGCCGCCCCCCAGCTCAACCGCAAGGCCTCGGCGCGCCGGGCGGGATGAAACTGCCACGTGTCGACCCCGCGCGAGAGCAACGCCGTGTGGCGAAATCCCGCTTCCGCGAGCTCGTCGCACAACTCGGCGGTCGGGGCAAAGGTCCGCTGCGTCCGATTGTGCACCCGCCGGAGCCACGCCAGGACGACGCGCCCCAGCACCGCGAAGCCGTAGTGCCGGGCGTACGTATGGAAATTCGTGTGAAAGCTGGACGTGACCGGCAAACCCAGTTGGCGCGCCACGCTGACCGCGGAACTGCCCAGCGGACCCTCGGTGACGACATGCACGATGTCCGGTCGCTCGTCGGTCCACAACCGCCGCAGGGTCCCCCAGGCCGGCAGACCGAGCCGCAACATCGGATACCGCGGAATCGGCACGCCCGGCAGCGAAATCACCGCGTAGTCCGGTTGCAACCCAGCACCCGGGAGATCGTCACGCCGCGGCCGATACACCGTCACCGCATGCCCGCGCCGGCCGAGTTCCCGCGCAACGACCCCAAACGTCATCGCGACGCCGTTGATCTCCGGCGGAAACGTTTCGGTGACGAACGCGATCTTCACAAGGGCGGCTGCATTTGCACCAGTAAGCGCCCGCTCTGTCGCGTTTCCGTGTCGATCGGGTCACGATTCGGTCAAATCCGCCCAACCGCGGACCTACGACGCCGGGGTTGTACGATGCCGTTTTTTTGGATTCATGGACGTTGCCATGACCACCTCCCCCAACTTCTTTCCCTTCGCACGGCTCCTGCTTGCCGCCGCTGTCGTCCTCGCGTCGGTCGCCTCCGCCTCAGCGCAGGGTGCCGCCAAAATCAAGGTCCTGATCGTCGACGGTCAGAACAACCACCAATGGGCCACGACCACGCCGATGCTCAAGCGCATCCTGGAGGACACCGGGCGCTTCACCGTCGACGTTTCGACTTCGCCCGCGGCAAAACCGGCCGCACCCAGACTGCCCAAGGACGCGACGCCCGCCCAGAAGGCCGCCCACGCCGAGAGCCTGAAAAAATATCCCGCGGTCGAGGCCGCGCACAAGGCCGCTGCTTCCGGGCTTTGGGCGAAATGGCGTCCGAACTTCTCCGCCTACGCCGTGGTCGTCTCCAACTACAACGGCGAAAGCTGGCCCGCCGAAGTGCAGACCGCGTTCGTCACCTTCGTGAAAAACGGCGGCGGTTTCGTCTCGTACCACGCCGCCAACAACTCCTTCCCGGACTGGCCCGAGTACAACGCGATGATCGGCCTCGGCGGCTGGGGCGGCCGCAACGAAAAGTCGGGACCGTACCTGCGCCTCCGGGCCAACGGCTGGATCAAGGACATGACCGCCGGCCCCGGAGGCGGACACGGGCCGCAGCACGAATTTCTCGTCGAGGTCCGCACCGCCGACCACCCCATCACCCGCGGCCTGCCCGCGAGGTGGATGCATTCGAAGGATGAGCTCTATCACGGGCTCCGCGGTCCGGCGGACAACGTCACCGTGCTCGCCTCCGCTCTTTCCGACAAGACCAACGAGAACGAGCCGATGCTGATGGTGATTCCGTATGGCAAGGGTCGCGTCTTCCACACCGCGCTCGGCCACTACGTCGAGGCGGTGAACGGTTTCGGTTTCCAGACGACGTTTACCCGCGGCACCGAATGGGCGGCCACCGGCAAGGTGACGTTGCCGGCGCCCAAGGCCGCGGATCTCAGTGCGGACCGCGCGGCGGTTCGCGAGATCAAGGCGCCCTGAGCGCAACCCGTAACCGTGGGTTGACAGGGCGGCGCATCCCGGCGCCGCCCTCTTCTATTTTCGTCCATCGCCTTACTCCGCTTCATGACCTCGTTTCGCGTCCTGCTTCCGCTCACCTTCGCCTTCACGCTGAATCTTTTCAGCGCGGAACCGTCGGTGGTGGATCCGCCGGCGAAGTCCCCACAGCCGCCGTACCTGTCCGCGGCCGAGAGCGCGAAGCTCTTTGAAATCAAGGACGGCTACCGGCTCGAACTCGTCTTGAGCGAACCGCAGGTGGAGGAGCCGGTGGTGACGGTGTTCGACGGCAACGGCCGGATGTTCGTCGCCGAGATGCGGTCCTACATGCGCGACATCGACGGCACCGACGAGAAGGCGCCCATCAGCCGCGTGTCGCTGCACTGGTCGTCGAAGGGAGACGGCGTGTACGACCGTCACTCGGTCTTCATCGATCACCTCGTGCTGCCCCGGCTCCTGCTCCCGCTGAAGGACAGCCTGCTCGTGCAGGAAACGGACACCGGAGACATCATGGAATATCGCGACACCGACGGCGACGGGGTGGCCGACGAGAAGAAGCTCTGGTATTCCGGCGAGGCGCGCAAAGCCAACCTCGAGCATCAGACGAGCGGACTGATCTGGTGCACCGACAATTGGCTCTACTCGACGTACAACTCCTATCGGATTCGCTGGACGCCGCGCGGCATCCTCAAGGAACCCACCGCGCCGAACGGCGGGCAATGGGGCATGACCCAGGACGACTTCGGCAAGCCCTGGATCGTGAACGCCGGCGGCGAGCTGGGCCCGATTAATTTCCAGCAGCCAATCGTGTATGGCGCGTTCAAGATTCGGAACGAGCTCGCTACCGACTATAAGGAGGTCTGGCCCATCGTGCCGATTCCCGACGTACAGGGCGGGACGATCCGGTTTCGCCCCGAGGAGAAAACGCTGAATCACTTCACCGCCACCTGCGGCGCGGACATTTTCCGCGGCGATCGGCTGCCCGCGGATTTGCGCGGTGATCTGCTCTTCTGCGAACCGGTCGGCCGGCTCATCCGGCGAACCAAGATTGACGTGAAGGATGGCGTGACGACGTTGCGCAACCCCTACGGCCAATCCGAGTTCATCCGTTCCCGCGACCCCTATTTCCGCCCGGTCAATCTCGTGACCGCGCCCGACGGCACCCTGTACGTCACCGACATGTACCGCGGTATCATCCAAGAGGGAAACTGGACCAAGAAGGGCTCCTACCTCCGCGGCGTAATCCAGCAGTACGACCTCGACAAGGGCTTTGGCCGCGGCCGGATCTGGCGGCTCGTCCATGACGGGAAGAAGCCCGGACCCTCGCCGCGCCTGCTCGCGGAAACTCCGGCGCAGTGGGTCGCGCATCTCGCGCATCCCAACGGCTGGTGGCGCGACACAGCACAAAAACTTCTGGTGCTCGCGCAGGACAAATCCGTCGTACCCGCCCTGCAAACGATGGCACGCACCCACGCCAACGCGTCCGCCCGCCTGCACGCCGTCTGGACACTTGAGGGCCTCGCCGCCCTCACGCCCGGATTCATCCGCGAAATCCTCCAGGACTCCGATTCCAATCTTCGCGTCGCCGCCCTGCGTGCGGCGGAAACGCTCTTCAAGGGCGGCGATGCCACTCTCAAGGGCGAGGTGCTCGCGTTGATCAAAAACGAGTCCGCACCGCTGGCGATCCAGGCGATGCTGACCGCCACTCTGCTGAAATGGCCTGAAGGCAAACCGATCATCCAGAAGAGCGCCGTGGCGAGTCCGTTTCCCGGCGTGAAGGAAATCGGTGCCCAGTTGCTCAACCCGCTCTCCAGCCAGCTGCCCCAGGGCTACGGGATGGAGGAGCGTGCACTCCTCGAAAAGGGCCAGCAGATCTTCATGGAACTCTGCTTCGCGTGCCACGGCATCGACGGCAAGGGCACTCCGGTCGATGGCCGGCCCATCACCCTCGCGCCGCCGCTCGCCGGCTCCGCCACGGTCAACGGCCACCGCGACCTCACGCTCAATGCGGTGATGTTCGGCGTGAGCGGTCCGGTGAACGGCCTGACCTACGACGCTCCCATGGCCCCGATGGGCGCCAACGACGATGAATGGATCGCCGCGGTCGTGTCGTATGTGCGGACCGGATTCGGCAACAAGGGGACCGTCGTGACCAAGGCCGACGTGGCACGCGTGCGGACGGCCGGGGCCGGACGGACTGAGCCGTGGCCGCTCGCCGAGCTGACCCCGCGGTATCCCCAGGCCCTCGCGAATTCCGCGAAGTGGCATCTGACGACCAACCATCCGGTGGCAGGGAAAAAGAGCGACCTTCCTCGCGACGTAAAGCTGAGCTTCAGCGCCGGCCCCGGACAGGTCGCCGGCACCTGGCTCCAGGTCGAATTGCCGGAAGTGACCCCGCTCGCCGGCCTGCGCTTCGACTGCGCCAAGAGCAGCCGCAACTACCCGCGTGGCCACCGCGTGGAACTGTCGCTGGACGGCACGACGTGGAGCCCACCCGTCGCCTCCGGCAAGACCACCGTTCCGGTGATCGACGTGTCGTTTCCCGACACCGCGGCCAAATTTGTCCGCATCACCCAGACGGCCAATGCCGGAAACGCCACCTGGACGGTCGACAACCTCACGTTGTTCGCGGCTCTCCCCTACCGTCCGTAGCAGAAGGATTTTCAGGTTGGGCGCGAAGAAAAATCCCGACGGACGGCACCGGGGCAAATTTCCCCGGCCAAGGTTTGATTCCGACGTCAAACGTGTCTCTCTCGCCCCATGCCACAGGAGGCCAACGTCCGTCTGACACTCTCCACGCTGATTGCCCGGCGTGATTTTGTCGCGCTCAAGAAATTCCTCGAACCGTGGCTGGTCGCTGACCTCGCGCCGATGGCGGCCGAACTTTCCATCGAAGAACTAGCCACGCTTTTTCGCCAGGGTTCCCGCGAACTCGCCGCCGCGACCTTCACCTACCTGCCTCTGGACGCGCAGAAGAAGCTCCTGAAGACACTCAACCAGGAACAGGCCGCCGCGCTGCTCAACGCCCTGCCGCCCGACGACCGCACGTTGTTCCTCAACGAGCTGCCGCTCGAGATCGCGATGCAAATGCTCGGGATGCTCACGCCCGACGAACGCCAGGTCGCGCAGTCCCTCCTCGCCTACCCCAAGCACAGCGTGGGACGGATGATGACCCTCGACTTCGTCGCCGTCCGCCCGGAATGGAGTGTGCGCGAGGCCCTCGATTATATCCGCGAACATGGTTACGACCGGGAAACCCTCAACATCGTCTACGTGGTCGACGCCGACGGCAGATTGCTCGACGACATCCGGGTTCGGCGGCTGCTGTTGTCACCGCTCGATCGCCCGATCCGCGACCTGCTCGACGGCAATTTCACGATGCTCGCGCCCACCGACGATCGCGAAAAGGCGCTGAGCCTTTTCAAACGATTCGACCGCGTGGCCCTGCCTGTCACCGACGAAAACCAGAAGCTGATCGGAATCGTGACGGTCGACGACATGCTCGATGTCGCCGAGGCCGAGGCGACCGAGGACATTCAGAAGCTCGGCGGTTCCGAAGCACTCGACGAGCCGTACACCACGATCTCGCTCACGCGGATGGTGAAAAAACGCGCGAGCTGGCTCGTCGTCCTCTTTCTCGGTGAAACGCTCACGGCGACAGCGATGAGCTACTTCGAGGATGAAATCGCCCGGGCGGTCGTGCTCGCGCTTTTCGTTCCGCTCATCATCAGTTCGGGCGGCAACGCCGGCTCGCAGGCCGCGACGCTCGTGATCCGGGCGATGGCGGTGGGCGAAATCCGCCTGCGGGACTGGTGGCGTGTCATGCGCCGCGAACTGGCGGCCGGACTTCTGCTCGGGCTCATCCTCGGCACCATCGGTTTCGTCCGCATCGCGCTCTGGGCGCAATTCACGAACATCTACGGACCCCATTGGGGACTGGTCGCCGTCACCGTGGGCAGCACTCTCATCGGCATTGTCCTGTGGGGCTCCCTGATGGGTTCGATGCTCCCCCTCGTCCTGAAACGCCTCGGTTTCGACCCCGCCACCTCCAGCGCCCCGTTCGTGGCGACGCTCGTCGATGTTACCGGCCTCGTGATTTACTTCACCATTGCCTATGCCGTCCTCCGCGGAACGCTGCTGTGATGTCTCGCCGAGATCCGGGGCAAAAAGGCCCGGACGTCGCGGGCACCACTTCTCCATCCGGCCCTCAACCATTTGATTTTTCCGCAAATGCATTCAGTTCTCGTCATCGGCTGCGGCAGTATCGGCGAACGTCACCTGCGCTGCTTCCAAGCCACAAAGCGGACCCTCGTGACCGCCTGCGACTCCAACCCCGCGTTGTTGGCGCGCATGGCCGAAGTCTACCGGGTCCCGACCGTCGCCGATGCCAGCGCCGCGCTCCAATCGGAGTATGATGCCGTCGTCATCTGCACCCCGGCGCACCTGCACATTCCAATGGCAACGCGCGCCATTGATTCTGGAAAACATGTGCTGGTGGAAAAGCCGCTCTCGCAGTCACTCGCCGGCCTCCCTGAGCTCTTCCGGGCCCGGGCGCGTTCGCAAATGCAAGTCGCCGTGGCGTACGTGATGCACGTCTATCCCTTCATGCGGGCGGCCAAGGAATTTCTCGACAGCGGCGAGTTTGGGCCGGTGCTCCACGCCAGTGTCACCGCCGGACAACCCTTTCACGTTTTCCGCCCCGCGTATTCGCAGACCTACTACCGGGACCACCGCACCGGAGGCGGCGGCATCCAGGACGCCCTCACCCACCTCGCCAATTGGACCGAGGGTGTCATCGGCCCCGCCGATTCCGTGTACTGCGACTGCGCCCACCTCGCGCTCCCCAACGTCGAGGTCGAGGACACCGTCACCGCCGTCGCCCGCCACGGCAGAACTCTGGCGAGCTACAGCCTCAACCAATTTCAGGCCCCGAACGAATCCACGCTCCAGTTCAACACCGCCCAGGGCAGCGTGCGCGTTGAAATCCACCACCAACGCTGGGGAAAGTACCGGATGGGCGACCCCGGCTGGACCTGGCATTCCTCCGCTCCCATCGAGCGCGACACCCACTTTATCGACCAGGCGGACGCGTTCCTCGATCAAATCGAGGGTCGTCCCTCGCGGCTCTGCACCCTGGAGGCCGCGGCACAAACGCTGCGCTTCAATCTCGCGATGCTCGCCTCCGCCGGCCGCGGTGCGCGCGTTTCCTGCCAGGAAAATTTTCCCGATGTCTGAACCCGCCTCGGTCCCGCCCCTGCGCCTCGCCATGCTCGGGATGATTCCCGGCAACGGTCATCCTTATTCCTGGTCGGCGATCATCAACGGCTACGACCCCACCACGCTCGCGTCGTGCCCGTATCCTGTCATCTGCAAATATCTCGGCGCCCACCCCGTCGGAACGGTCGGGGTGCCCGGAGCGCAGGTCACGCATCTCTGGACGGATGATCCGGCGGAGGCCGCCCTCGTCGGCGCCACCGCCCTCATTCCGAACATCGTCACGCGCCCCGAGGAGGTCATCGGCCACGTCGACGCGGTGCTGGTGGCGACCGACGACGGGTTCGATCATATTCGCCGCGCCCGCCCCTTCATCGAAGCCGGGCTGCCCGTCTTCGTCGACAAACCGCTCGCGCTGACGATTGAGGACCTCACCACATTTATTAACTGGGAAAAATCCGGCGCCCGGCTCCTGTCGTCCAGCGGCCTGCGCTACGCGCCCGAGTTGGATGTGCACGTCGCTGGCACCGCCGGTCTGGGCGATCTGCGCTGGATTTCCGGCGTGAGCTGCAAGACCTGGGAACGCTACGGCATTCACCTGCTCGAACCGATCTTCCGCGTGACCGGCCCCGGGTTCATCTCGGTGCGTCTCGAAACCGCGCCCGGCCTTGAGGTCGCGCATCTGGTGCATCGTTCCGGCGCGCAGGTCAGCCTCCCGGTGATTTACGACGGCGGCGCGACCTTCGGCACCCTGCACCTTTGCGGCACCGCGGGCCAGGCAACCGTGAAGTTCTCCGACACGTACACGACCTTTCGCCGCCAGCTGGTCAGCTACATCGACTATGTGCGCAGCGGCCGCTCTCCCTATCCCTTCGCGGAAACCATCGAGTTGATGTCCATCTTGATCGCCGGAATCCGCAGCCGCGCCGAGGGCTCCCGCCGCGTCGACGTCGCCGAAGTCACCTCCGCCCTCCCTTTATGAAAACCCGTTCCAGCCGAGTGCTGAAGCTCCTCCGTGAAGGCCAGCTCCCCACGGTGCTCAAAATCAACCTCTCCGATCCGCGCGTCGTCGAAATCGCCGGCCTCTCGGGCGCCGACGCCGTCTGGCTTTGCCAGGAACACGTGCCCAACGACTGGCTCGGCCTGGAAAACCAAATCCGCGCCGCCCGCGTCCACAACATGGATACCCTCGTGCGCGTGAGCCGCGGCAGCTACAGCGACTACGTCCGGCCGCTCGAGGCCGACGCCACCGGCATCATCGTGCCCCACGTCGCCAGCGAGGCCGAGGCCCGTCAAATCGTCGAGTGGGTGCGCTTTCATCCCATCGGGAAACGCGCACTCGACGGCGGCAACATCGACGGCCAGTTCTGCCTCGTCCCGGTCGCCGAGTACATCCGCCACGCCAACACCGAACGCGTCATCATCCTCCAGATCGAGTCGCCCGAGGCACTCGAAAACGTGGAGCAAATCGCCGCCGTGCCCGGATTTGACGGAATTCTTTTCGGGCCCGGCGATTTCAGCCACCGCATCGGCAAGGTCGGCCAGCTCGACGCTCCTGAGGTCGTCGCCGCCCGGAAGCGCGTCGCCGCCGCCTGCCTCCGCCACGGCAAGTTCGCCATGACGGCCGGGCTGATCGCGCCGCTGCCCGAGCTCGTTGCCGAGGGCTACCGCGTGATCAACATCGGCGCCGACGTCGTGGCGCTCACCTCATACGTCAAACAGCGGCTCGACCTCGTGCACGGCCAAATCGACGCGTTGCCCGCCGCCATCAAACCGCCCGCCCGTTCCCCGTATGTCTGACGCCCCCTCTTTCTCCCTGACCGGCAAGGTCGTCGTACAATTCGGCGGCACCGGCCTGCTCGGCCGCGCGCTCGTGTCCGCGCTCGCGACCTCCGGCGCCACCCTCGTCGTCGCCTCGCGCAACCGCACTTCGCTCGACGCACTCGCCGCCACCGAGCGCACCTCCGGCCGTTCCGTCCAGGTCGACGAGGTCGACATCGGCTCGGAGGCCTCGCTGCACGCACTGCGCGACCGGCTTCTGGCCCAGCACGGCCGGGTCGACGGCATCGTCTTCAACGCCGTCAGCCGCCCGATGCGCTCGTTTGCCGACGACCTCGCGAATTGGAAATCCTCGATGGAGACAAACGCCACCGGTTTCTTCGCCACCGTGCGGGCCTTTGGCGATGCGATGGCGGAGAAACGCTCCGGCAGCATCGTCAACATCGCTTCGATGCAGGGCACCATCGGCATGAATCCGTGGCTCTACGAGGGGACGACGATGGGTGCGTCGCCTGACTATTTTTTCCACAAGGGCGGCATGATCAACCTTACCCGCTACCTCGCGTCGCACTACGGCAGCCGCGGCGTGCGGGTGAACGTGGTTTCTCCCGGCGGCATCTACAATCCGGAGAAACCACAGGCGGCGGCATTCCTCGAACGCTACGGCAAAATGACCATGCTCGGTCGCATGGCCGAGGCCCGGGAAATCGGCGGCTCCGTCGTCTTCCTCCTCAGCGACGCCTCCACCTACATCACCGGAGCGAACCTGCCGGTCGACGGCGGCTACACCGCGAAGTGAGGTGACGCGGCGCCCTCTCGTCGCGGTTTCAATCTACGCGACGAGGGCGTCGCGTCCCCAGGGGGCCAGAAATTGAGCTGCGCCCGGCGGAAACCGGCGGGAAAGGTATTCGTTGCAGACCACTCCGGCGCCCTTGTTGTGCGCGGGCAGGTGACCGACCGTCCCCGTCGCGCCCATGCGACTGCCCCGCATTCCCTATCGATGGCGAATCGTTGCCCTCCTGTTCTTCCTTTCGGCCATCAACTACCTGGACCGGCAGACGCTGTCCGTGCTGTCGTCGACCCTGCGCGAGACGCTGAAATTTTCCGCGGTGGAGTATTCGTACATCGTCACCGCATTCCTCGTCGCGTACTCGGTGGGCTATATGTTTTGCGGGACGATCATCGACCGCATCGGGGTGCGGCTCGCCGTCATGCTGGCACTCGCAGCGTGGTCGCTCGCGGGCATGGGACACGCCTTCGCCACCGGCTGGGTCGCGCTGCTCGGCTGGCGTTTTGCGTTGGGTTTGGGCGAGAGCTTCACCTCTCCCTGCGGGATCAAGGCCCTCGCCGAGTGGGCGCCCAAGCGTGAACGCGGCCTCAGCACCGCGCTGTTTTCCAACGGCAACATCTTCGGCGCCATCATCGCGCCGCCGCTGGTGTCGTTGGTCGCAATCAAACTCGGCTGGCAATGGGCCTTCCTCGCCACCGGCGGACTCGGCCTCGTCTACCTCGCGTTTTGGTGGCGCTACTATGACTCACCCGAGCAACAGTCCCGCCTGCCGGCGGAGGAACGCGCCTACATCCTCGCGGAACGCGCCACGCCCTCGGTTGGGACGGCCCGGAAGATTTCGTTTCTGCAGGCGCTCCGGCACCCCGCCGTGCTGGGATTTTTCGTGGCCCGACTGCTGACCGACTCGCTGTCGTTCTTCTTTTCCTTCTGGTTGCCTGAGTATTTGCAGAGCGAGCGCGGGTTCTCCCTCGCGATGATTGGCATCTTCGGCTGGATTCCGTTTCTCGCCTCCGACATCGGCGGCCCCGGTGGCGGCGCGCTCTCCGATTGGCTCGTGCGCCGGGGCTGGAAACCCGGCGACGCCCGCCGACGGATGATGCTCGTCGCTGCCTGCCTGATGCCGTGCTCGCTCCTGGCGGTGCATGCCTCCTCCGCCTACGTGGCGCTCGGCCTCATCGGCGTCATTCTCGCCGCCCAATCCTGCTGGATGGCCAACATCCTCACGCTCGTCTCGGAGAGCTTCCCGCGCGAACACGTCGGCACCTACCTCTCGCTCTCCGCGCTCGGCGGGTCGATTGGCGGCATCATCTCAACCCTCGCTGCGGGAAAAATCATCCACAGCTTCGGGTACGTCCCGGTGTTCACGACGCTTGGCTTTCTGCACTTCGCCGCCTTCGCCACGATTGTGTATTCCGCCCGGCGTGCCGCGGCGAAAGGCAGATGAGCGCCACCTGCCGCACCAACGGACGCATGAGCCGCCCCACCGACTGGTCCGGTCATGGCACCTATCTCCCGGCCTTGGCGAACACCACCGAATCACCGTAACGTCACTCACTTTTCACGCTCCGCCTTCCTTCGCATGCCTGCTCCCGCTTCCACTGTCCGCACCCAGGTCCTCGTTGTCGGCTCCGGCGCTGCCGGACTCACTGCCGCCCTCGCGGCGGCCCGCAACGGCGCCGAGACCCTTCTCATCGAAAGCGCCGGTTTTCTCGGCGGCATTTCCGCCACACTGCCGTGGCTCGGTTTCCACGACCGCGACTACCGCCTGGTCGTCAAGGGCCTCCCGCTTGAATTCTGCCAACGCCTGCAGGCGCTCGGGGCTGCGAGTCAGCACGAACTCGACCCCAAGTGCGCCTCGGCCATCAGCATCGATTCCCATTGGTGGAAAATTCTCGCCATGCAACTCGTCCGCGAGGCCGGCGTGCGGCTCATGCTGCACACCCAGGTCGTCGACACGATTCGCGAGGGCGACCGCATCGCCGGCGTCATCGTGGAAAACAAATCCGGCCGCCAGCGCGTTGAGGCGGGCATTACGATCGACTGCAGTGGCGATGGCGATGTCGCCGCGCGTGGCAACGTCGCCTGGGCCAAGGGCCGCACCGGTGACGGCCTCGTGCAGGCGCCCACTCTCGTCTTCAAGCTCGCCGGCGTAAGCCGCGCCGGATTCATCGCCGGCTGCAAGAATCCCGACATCAATTACCGCGAGTGGATCGCCCCCTACCCTGACCTGCGGGAAAAGATGATGCGCCGCATCGACCGCATGCACGTGATCATCTGCGGTGGCTACGCCAAGCTCGTCGAACAGGCCCGTGCCGCCGGCGAGTTTAGCGTCCCGCAGACGCGCATCGTCGGGGTCAAGCTGCACCAGCCCGATCAATTCCTCGTCGTCATGACCCGCGTGCTCGGGCTCGACCCGACCAACACCGCGAGCCTGACCGACGCCTACACGCGCGTCTACGAGCAGATCCCGGTCCTCGTCCGCTTTTTTCAGAAGTGGGTGCCCGGCTTCGAGCAGTCCCACCTGGGTGAAATCGCCCCCATGCTCGGCGTGCGCGAGAGCCGCCGCATCATGGGCGACTACGTGCTCAACGCCGAGGATCTGATCGCCGGCCGCGTGTTCGACGACGCCGTCAGCATGGGCGCCTATCACATCGACATTCATCGTCCCGCCGGCACGTGGGTCGATTCACACAACGTCCGCGCCTATACGATTCCGTTGCGCAGCCTAATCGCCCGCGACGTCGACGGACTCCTCATGGCCGGCAAATGCCTTTCTGCCACCCACGAGGCCGTCGCCTCCACCCGCGTGATTCCGATCTGCATGGGACAAGGCCAGGCCGTCGGCACCGTCGCAGCATTGGCCGTAAAACGCCGGGTCGGCGTGCGGCAGGTTGCCATCTCGGAGTTGCAGGACACCCTCGCCGCCCAGGGCGCCGAGTTCGGACGCACGGTCGGCGCGCCAAACCAGGCGGCCATCGACGAAGTGGGCCAGCTGCCATTCGACGAACCACCGACCACCGGCGACAAGGACGCCGCGTCATCAACCGCCGCGGCGTGGGTGCCGGCAACGGCCTCCCGCGCGAATCACCTCGCGTGACGCCATCCGTCTCCGCCACGGCTTCCCACTAGGACCGCGACACCCTGATATCGTCGCGGTCGGCAAACCCACCGAGGGCGCCGCGTCCCCCATAAAACCCCGCATCGATTTCCTTTTCCCCATGTCGCATCGCCGTTTTCCGCTTACCCTTCTCGCGGTAGCGCTGTCCGCCATCGCCTCCGCTGCTCCGACGCCACCCGCCATCGACGCCATCTATTCCGGCAAGGCGAAGGAGGCCTACTACGCATTTCCGACCACGTGGATCGCAGCCGCCGACACCCACTACCAGCGGCGTTCCGAGGCGAGCGCAGTGAATCTGAAAAATGGAGACGTGCTCGTCGCCTGGTGCGATCTCGTCGGCCACAGCGACAACGCCAAGGGCTACATCTCCGCCGTCGAGTTGTCGCCCACCGGCGAGCCCCGCGGCGCGCCGCGCATCATCGTTCCCACTCCGCCCGACGGCCTCAACTCGCTCTCTCCCGCCTTGCGCCGCATGGCCAACGGCGAGATCGGCCTCGCCTTCAGCTACCGAATGAGCACCAAGTCGGCCTCGCGCCGCTTCGCCCACTCTTCCGACGAAGGCCGCACGTGGTCCGAGCCCGTGCTCGTGTCGGATGGCAGCGACGCCTACATGACCGGCTGCAACGACCGGCTCACCGTGCACAGCTCCGGTCGCCTGCTCGCCCCGCTCCATTGCTCCGAGGATTGGGACAAGCATCACCTCTCCGTGAAAACGTCCTGGTCAGACGACCACGGTCGCACGTGGCGGACGACGAAGGCCAAAATCGAGCTACCCTACGTGCGGTGGCCCACCGACGTTGGCCAAAACCAGCGCAAAATCGGCCTCGAGTCCGGCCCGCACGAACCGGGCATCGCCGAACGCGCCGACGGCAGCCTGCTCATGACGATGCGCACACCCATGGGCACGCAGTTCTTCTCCGAGTCGTCCGACCGCGGCGAGACCTGGTCCGATCCGCGCAGCCTCGAACTCACCAGCCCGCTCGCGCCCGCCAACCTCAGCCGCATTCCCGGCACCGACAAGCTCCTCATGGTCTGGACGCCCAACTACGAGTCGGCGAAGTCCATGATGGGCAAACGCAACACGATCATGGCGTGCATCAGCGATGACGGCGGCCGCACCTGGCCCCACGCGAAACGGAAAATCATCGTGCATGATCCCGCCAAATCGACCGATTACCCCAGCGTGCTCTTCCGCGGCAACGAGGTTTGGATCACGCTGCGCGTGAGCAGCGGCTCGGGGGTTCTCCAGGGACTCACCGGTACGGCGCTTGTCCGCGTACCGCTCGCGTGGCTGAACGAGTGACACCATTCGGGGCGGACCACGCGACGTACGCGTTCCCCCTCGTGCCGGTCGCCCCCGCCGACGCGCACCACTCGCGCCGCGGGGAAGCCACGCTTGTCACCCGGCGCGATGGCAACGTGCTCATGGCTTACGGCCGCTTCACCGGCCGCACTGACCCCGGCTACGATCGGCTCGCGGCCGAACGGGCGCAGCGTTACCTGGGCTCCACCATCGAACGCGACAACGACTACGGCGAAGTCGCGACGCTGCTCCTCGATCGCACCGGCGCGCCCATCGGCCCCGAACGCGTGATCGTGCCCTGTCCGCCCGACGGCCTTAACGCGATGAATCCGGCGCTGACCCGCTTGCCCGACGGCCGCATCGGATTGCTCTACAGCCACCGGATCAGCCGCCACGTTTCGTCACGACGTTTCCTCTCGTCGCACGACGACGGCGCCACCTGGACGGAGCCCGTCGTCATTTGCGACGAAGGCTATGTCAGCGGCGGCCACGATCGGTTCAACGTGTTGTCGACCGGCCGACTGCTCGCGCCGCTGCACTGCAGCGAAGACTGGGAAAAACACCATCTGCACGTGCGCGTCGCGCGTTCCGACGACGCCGGGCGCTCGTGGCAAACCGGCGCCGCCATCCGTCTGCCGCAGGTCACGTGGCCCGACCGGCCCGGCATGGAGTCCGGCTGCAACGAACCCGGCGTCGCCGAACGAGACGACGGCTCGCTCCTGATGACGATGCGCACGGCGATGGGCACCCAATTCGGCTGTGAGTCGTTCGACCGCGGCGAAACCTGGACTTCCCCGCGCTCGCTCGAAGTCTCAAGTCCGAGCGCTCCCGCCCATCTTTCGCGCCTTCCGGGCACGGACAATCTGCTGCTCGTATGGACGCCGAACTACGACGCGACGCAGCCGATGAACGGCCACCGCCACACGTTGCTCGCGGGCGTCAGCACCGACGGCGGCCGCTCCTGGCCGCACGCGGGGCGAAAACTCCTCGTCCACGATTCCTCGCGCAACACGGACTACCCCGCCGTTTTTTATCACGGAGACGAGGCTTGGATCGCCGTCCGCCAATCGGACCAGCCCGCCGTGATTCAGGGCCGGATGTCGACCTGCCTGATGCGCGTGCCGCTGGCCTGGCTCGCGGGAGCGTGAGTTCAAGCGAGGCACGTGCCCGCAGTGCAGGTCCGGGGCATTGGAAACGGCATTTCGGCCGCGGCGAACGCGACTTTATCCGCCTGCTCCACTTGTAACAATCAAAGATCGCTCTGGAGATGGCCAACCGAACCCTGAATTGTTCGCTCCATGCACTCGTAACAGGCCTCTCTTCGAAGGCACACGAAACAAGAATACGAGCGCACCCGCTTCCGAAACTGAGGTGACACCATCGGTCACGAGGGAGTAGCGACCGCGAATTCCCGTTCCGTCGGAGCCTACGTCGATCCCACGACACCGCATTTGCCGGGCATCGACTGGCGATTCACGGACAGACCCCGTCGCAGAGCCCCTTTATTCCGCCGCGAATCCACTGAAGCAAGGCGGAGGTATGCGCATCTACCGCCAGTAAACCGAGCGTCCGAAGCGCATATAGGCTCTCGGGCATTCTCCGATGGCATGCTCTGCTGACGCGATGAGCCTCTTCGCGGCCAACTGGCTTGGTTGGGGAATCGATGCTCGATGCATTTGCCGCAAAAAGACTCAATCTTGACGAGCGTGTTTTCCGCCACCTGCGTGGCGCCAATAGGCGCGGCGAGAAGCGTTTTGCGGTCGGTCAGGTCGCCAGCCCAACTCATGTGAGCCAGGCCGAGTTGCCGCAGGGCAGGCCCCCGCCCAACGCATCCCGCCGACTGCTTGCGCCCTGGAACGTTTCGAAAGATCGCCGCAAACCGACGCGACGAGGGCGTCGCGTCCCTAGAAACCGGATGCCGATCGGATCGACTGGAGTGGCGAAGCCCCCGTCGCTGGACGGAAGGCCCCTGCTCGTCTTCCAACTACAGGTCCTGCTGGATCATTCCCCATGGGGTCGGTCCTTGAATCGTTAGTTCCGCTTCGGGACCAACGAGCGGCTCGTTAGACGATCCGAAATCAGGATACCAATGATTGAACCTTTTCTCCAATTGCAGGGTCTTCGATCGGCGCGGACCGGCGGCGGGCACCGCCTCCGGCCAACAAATGGGAGATGATTCGGCGGGCGCGAGTCGGGTGAATCCCCCACGATCCTTCTTACGACCTATATTGATCCTTCTTGGGATCGATACTGATCCTTGTTTGATCCTTCTTTGATCGTTGTTTGATCCTTGTTCGATCCTTCACCCAGCGGCCTCGGACCGTGCGAGGCAGAATCGATCTAAACTACGGTGTCTTTCCCTGTGCCGCCGTCAGGTTGACTGCGACACGGCCAGCGATGACGGGGTTCACTTCACTCGCCCGCCCGGCCTGATCTTGGAGCCAGAATGTTTTGTCCTCCCGCAGATTCAGAAGGGCCACAGATGGGGAATGACGGCCTGCAACATCTGCGGTATTTCTGAATCTGCGGGAAACTCGCCTGTCTGTTCGGGTGCCAGCAGATTTACCCGTTTCTCCAAAACTTTGACCGTCAATCCATTCCTGCCGCGATCCGTGTTCGGCTTGACCCGGTCGGCGCGCTGGCCTCGATCCCTGCCGTGTCTCCCCTGCGTTTTTGTCGCGCCCTGATTGGGGTCGTGGTCATCGCCACCGTCGCGTGGTGCGGCGCCGCGCCCGTCGACCCGCCGCGAGATACCATTGCCCTGGGCAAAGCCGTCGCGGAATCGCGCGCGATCGTCCTGCGCGAGCTGGCGCCCAAGGTGCCGGGAATGGCCGTGGCGGTCAGTGTAGACGGGAAGCTCGTCTGGTCCGAGGGTTTTGGATACAAGTATCTCGGCACCAAGACGCCGGTCACTGCGAAAACCCGGTTCCGCATTGGCAGCATCTCCAAGTCCCTGACGTCGGCCGGACTTGCCCTGCTCGTCGAGCGCGGCCTGGTGGACCTCGACGCCCCGATTCAAACGTACGTGCCCGATTTTCCGGTCAAGGGCGCGCCCATCACCACGCGCCAGCTCGGGGGCCATCTCTCTGGCATCCGCTACTATCGCGGCAACGAGACGATGCTCAACAAACCGTTCGCCAACGTGCGGGCCGGCCTGAAGATTTTCGAAAACGACCCGCTCGACGCACCGCCCGGCACAAAATACATCTACTCGACCTACGGCTGGACCGTGATCAGCGCCGTGATGGAGGGCGCCACCGGCCAGGATTTCCTCGCCTACATGGATGAAGCGGTGATCCGGCCGCTCGGCCTCACGCACACCGGTGCCGATTTCAAAGGAGTGAACGATCCGGATCGCACCTATTTCTACCGCGGCGACGGGCCTGCCCATTTCACCGTCGCGCCCACCGTCGACAGTTCCTACAAGTGGGCCGGCGGCGGCTACCTGTCGACGCCGGAGGATCTGGTGCGGTTTGGGTCGGCGCTGCTTCAGCCCGGCTTTCTTCAGGCGAAGTCGCTCACGCTGCTCTTCACGTCGCAGAAAACCGCGGACGGCAAGCCAACCGGCTACGGCTTCGGGTGGGTGATCGACAAGGACCGCCGTGGGCATCCGATATACTACCATCGCGGCGGCTCGATCGGCGGCACGTCGGTTCTGCTCCTGCACCCCTCGACCAAGACCGTCGTGGCGATGGCGTGCAATCACTCGACCACCCCGTTCCAAAAGGACAACTGGGAGCCGATCATCGAGTTGTTCGCGCCGCTCTTCACCGCGCGCTAGCCGACGCCTCGCACAATACGAATTGTCGGAGTCGCGTCAGTTGCGACGCGCAAGGGTACCCGAAACCCGAAGACCCCCGCCCACGCGCGGCTCCCTGCTTGAGCGTTGCCACGGACAGGGCGCGCCGGCTTGCTGGTTCCGCTCCGAAATCCCCGTGCCCACCATGAAGCTTTTCGTGTGTCTTGCCGTGATGGTCGCCGTTTGCCCGGTCGCTCAGGCCCAGGCCTTCAAGCCCGGCGACGCGGTCGAATACACGGCTTATGGGAAATGGGAGCCCGGGGTCGTCGAGAGCGAATTGCCCGGCGGCCGACAGCTCTTGGTTCGCCGCAAACCCAGTGAGTTTTATCCCAAAGGCGATACGGCCGCGTATGCGCCGGATGAATTGCGACGCCGTCAGCCCGAGGCGGCGGTGGCACCGACCGCGAGCCCGGCCACGCCGAAAACAACTCCGGCGGCCAGCACCGCATCAACCGCACCGCGGGCGACGCCAATCGGACTCCCGGTGGCCGACGCCGCCGGCCTGCTTACCAAGGAACAGGTCATTGCCTACGCCCGCCAGACAATGGGCGACAATCCGTGGGGCAATTCGAACCGCGACGCCGCTCTCGCCCAGATCCGCGATCACATCAAGGCGCACGGCACCACGTTCAGCGCCGACGCCGACTTCGTCGCGCGCATGGACAAGCAGGGCACGATGTCGTCGCACATCGGCTGGGCGGTCGATTTGCACCGCGGACCCGCTCCGAAAGTCACCGACTATTTTGGCACGTGGTCGCTCACCGCCGCGAATCGGGGCAGTCATTCCGTTTCATCGGAAGGCAGCACCGTTAAGATCAAGACCACGGATTCCCAGGCGAAGTCCGGCACCCTGGAGATCCGGGCGGATGCCACCTACATCTGGAAACTCGCCCCCAACGACCCTCCGTCCAAGTGGCTGAAGGGAACCTGGCGCGAGACCCGCCCCGCGGAAATGAATCCATGGGAATCGGGTCCGGCGCTCTGGCTCGAAAAGGCGAAGCAGGGTCTTGATTACATGGTTCGCATGGGCCGCGACCCCGCGTGGCCGGGCTGGATCGACGTTGGCGCCGGCGCGGGCCGCACGCCGGTCGAATACGGCAAACGGCAATGAGACATTGTCACCACGACGGACCGCGGTTCATCCCTTCGGCCTAGATTATCTGCGGCGATGAGCTTTGCTCGCCGCACGGCTCCAACGCCGGTTGCCACTTCACCCTACCCCAACCTCGATAACGCCTTCATGCAATTCCCTCGCCTGACCTCCGCCCTCCTCGCGTTCGCACTCGGCCCGTTCATTACTCAGCCGGCCGCCGCAGAAGACTGGGGCACGTACAGCCTCGTGCCGGCCAGCGCGCCGACCTTCGTTCTCGAAGCCGTCGGCGGTGGCACCACCGACGGCACGGTGATCTCGATCAATCAGGCCGACGGCGCACGGCATCAGCAATGGAACGTCGTGCCAGTGGAAGCCGGCGCGATCGCGATCAAACCCGCCCACGATTCCTCCCTGGTGCTCGCCGTGACGAAGGGTGAAACGAAGAAGGGCGCAGCCATCGTGCTCGAAAAGGACACAGGCAATGCGTCGCAGCGGTGGGCGCTGACGAAGCACGAGAACGGCAGCTACTCGCTCACGCCCAAGCATGCCCCGGGCATGGGCCTCGACCATCTTGGGGGCAAAGCGTCGGTCGGGGCCAAAATCGACCTCTGGAGCTACAACGCGAACGACCAGCACCTGCAATGGTACATCCGTCCGCTGGCGGGCAGCGGTGTCGCGGCCACCGCCACGGCAACGGCGAGCGTTCGGAAATACGTGCCACCCGCGATTGCGCCGGAGGCGATTCTGCCCGGCGCGACGAAGCAGTTTCGTTATGCGCAAAGCAAAATCTTCCCCGGCACAGTGCGCGACGTGACTGTTTTCATTCCCGCCCAATACGACGGCAAGAAACCTGCCTGCGTCTACGTGAAGACGGATGGGTTCAATCCGCGGGAAAAGACGCTGCTCGAAACGATGATCGCCACCCGCGAAATGCCCGTGACAATCGGCGTCTTTGTGCGGCCCGGCGAGGTCCCCGCGCCGATGCCCGGCACGGCCGGCCGGCGCAACCGCGACTTCGAATACGACGGCGTGAGCGACCTAAACGTACGCTTCCTCACCGAGGAACTGCTTCCGTACATCGCGAAGGAATATCAGCTCAACCTTTCCACCGACGGCAATGATCGCTGCATGGCAGGTGGCAGCAGCGGCGGCATCGCGGCGTTCACGGCGGCGTGGCACCGGCCCGATGCGTTTAGTCGCGTGTACGCAGCGAGCGGCAGCTGGGTCGCGTTTCGCGGCGGGCACGAGTTTCCGACGATGGTCCGCAAGTTCGAGGCGCGGCCAATCCGGGCTTTCCTCACGACGGCCACCCACGACATGGAGAACGCCGCCGGGGACTGGTTCCTGCTCGATCAAGAGATGGACAAGGCGCTGACATTCTCCGGTTACGACTACCAGTTCCGGGTCATCGACGGTCGCCACGTCGCGGGGTACGCGGAGCACTGGCAGGAAGCGATGGCCTATTTGTGGAAGGGCTGGCCCGAGCCGGTGAAGGCCGGCCCGAGTGCACCGCGCGCCCAGGAGGTCATCATCCCTGGCGAGGACTGGAAGCTCGTCGCCGACGGATTCAAGAGCACCCGCGGGCCGGCCACCAACGCCCGGGGCGAGGTGTTCTTTGCCGACACGACGGCCAACAAAATCCATCGCATCGGCCTCGACGGAAAGGTCGGTGTGTTTGTCGCCGACGCGGGTGCGGCGCATTGCGTCAGTCTGGGCGCCGATGGCTCGCTGTTCACCACCTCGGAAAAATCGGGCAAGATCATGCGCTACGACACCACCGGCAAGGGAAGCGTGGTGCTGGACGGTCTCAACGGTCACTCGATTTTTGCCCGGCCCGACGGCAGCCTGTACGTCACCAGCAACGGAGAGACGGCGAATTCCCCCGGCACCGTGTGGCTCATCCGGGACGGCAAGAAGACGCAGGTCGATCGCGGCATCAAATTCGCCACCGGCATGGCCATGCGTCCCGACCAATGGCTGCTCTCGGTTGCCGAAGGCCACTCGAAGTGGGCGTACAGTTACCAAATCAACGACGACGGCACGCTCACGAACAAGGAGCGTTTCTTCCACCTTTACGTGGCGGATTGGGACGACGACGCCGGCGCGGAGTCGCTCTGTTTTTCCAGCGAAGGCCGCCAGTTCATCGCCACCCGCAGCGGCGTGCAAATCAGCGCCGATGACGGCCCGACCCAAGTCATCCTTCCCGTACCTGACCGCAGTCGCGTCACCGGAGTCGCCCTCGGCGGCAACGATCTGGACACGCTCTTCGCCTTTTGTGGCAACAAAATCTGGAGCCGCAAAGTGCGGCAGCATGCATTCGGCGCCTTCTCTCCGTGGACCAAGGTGTCCCCAAACAAGCTGTGAGGGGCACGGCGGCCGCACTGGAATCTCGGGCACGCATTTCTGCAGACCACCCGAGCGCGTCGAAAAGGCCACCGGCAGGTGAGAACGCATATTCGGGGCGTCCGGTTTACACCCCGATTTTCGCACTGCTCTTCCGGACGGCTCGGAGATGTCGCCCCCACCGTTTTCACGAGCCTTCTCGCACCCTTCTAAACCGGCAGGGCCGGCTCATCTGCCCCCCAGGATAGAATCGCACCGCAACCGCGGGTTTCGTAAACGTCGACGCGATCCAGCGCCGGGAGCATCGGGGCGGTCCTCCGTCGCACCCAGCGCGCGAGACTCGCCGCATCGTTGTCTTCGAGATCGGCAATCTCATGCAAGGGTTGGTGATCAAGTTCCCGAAAGACGGGCGTGAACAGCTCCTTGACGTCACCGAAATCGATCGTCCACCCGTGAACCGTGTCGAGCGGCGCGTTTAGATGCAGCCGCAGCGTGAACGTATGGCCGTGAATCCGCCGGCGCGGATCGCCATCGGGCGCACGGCGAAGCCGAAGCGAACTGTCGAGGCTCAACTCCTTCCAAATGCGATAACGGGTGCCATCAAAGTGCGCACCACAGGTGGCCGTCTCGTAAACGGTCACCCAGGACAATTCCGGCAGTGCCGGTTTCAACCGCCGCCAGATCCAACTGCCGATGAGCTCGCTAGTGGGATTCTCGAGTCCGGGAATGTCATTCAGGCAGGCCTGATGGATCTCTGCATGGAGCGGAGCCCACGCGGCATCGAGCCGGTCAAAATCGGCCGTGCCGTCAGGTCCGCCCTGTCCGACGTTGGCATGAAGAATCACCGCAAACCCGTGGCCGTGCATCCGGCCGCATTTGTGTCCCGGAGGAACGTTGGGCAGACGATGCGCAGACTCGAAGACATAACGACGCCAAAGGTGCGCACCGTCGTGGCGGTCGAGGTCCACGCCGCCATCGCACGTGCTTTGAATGCCAACCTGCTCCACGCCCGGAACGCCCAGTTGCGAACGCACCCATCGCGCAAGATTCACATCCGTCGGTTGCGGCAGCGTCTCGTTGAGGAAGCGGTAGTTGAGGGGTTCGACGCAGCGGACGAGCATGTCGCGCAACGCGTCGACCTCCGCTCCGGGAAAGCCGCCCCACTCCTGCGGAATGACGGCTCGAACTCCCGCCCGAAAACCATGGCCGTGCAGCCGGCGTGAGCGATGATCAGTCGTCTCCCCGGAAATCTGCCGCGCCGCCTCGAACCGGGCGGCAGCAACGTGGAAAACGCGTTCGTTCAATAGCGGCGACATGGGAAAAGCGAAGCCGAGAGCATTGGCGCCAATCGCATCGAGGCGAGCCGATGCGTGTCGGCACTGAAGTGCCGCGTCAACTCACGGCAGTTCGCATTTCCCGCCTGCGCACGCAACGACCTCCTTCAAAGCCGTCTCATCCGTCGATTCGAAGAGCGCGGTGTAATCGACCGGATTGTATTTCAGCCGGTTCCACCGTGCGATATCGTCTTCCGTGCTGACGGCCTCACGCGGTGCCTGGGCATACCGTTTGTCCCCGTCGTGCCCGAGCAGCGACACGCCAGTGAAACTGCTGCGATGCTGCCAGATGTAATCGCCAACCGCATTCCACTCCTCGGGCCTCACGGTGCAGGTGTTCGAAACGTTGTGGTGCAGCCCCGGAGAACGCGATGTCGTCGCTTCGCCCGCCAGCACCCAATGGCGCTGCACGAGTTGCACGAAGCGCAGAAAATCCACCGCGCCGATCTCGTCACGCAGGATGGCGTGCGCAGGGGCCTCGACCGGGAAGGTGATTACGTCGTCCGCGTCCGGCCGATAAACTGAGACCTCGGTCATGTGCGGATTGGCCGCAAGGAAATGGCCGTAAACGGGATCGCGCCGGCTGGCCTGCACGCGGCGGAAATAATGTCGCGCATGATGCGGGTGAATGCCGGAGGCCGCACCCAGGAGCAGCGAGGCCGTCCCCTCGGGCTTCACGCACGTCACGCGCGCGGCGGCCCGAATGCCGAGCAAACCAGCGACCAGCTCGTTCGTCGCGCGGCAAAGTCGCGCCCCCCGGCCCAGGGTGCCGGGGTCAAAAAGGATCTCCGGGTTGTCCATGAAACCGCAGATCGAAACCCCGAGGAGGGCGTCGCGTTCGTTGAGGTAACGCGTCACCGGACCGAGATACGGCATGTCGGTGTACGCGGCCTGGAGAGTTCCAATCACGGCGGCCTGCACACAGGCGTGGAAGAAGTCGTCCGCGTTCTTCAACACCGCGCCGTTGATCGTGGTGAGATTGCACATCTGCCAGCCGGAAAGCCGCATTCCCGGCGGCAGATCTCCCTCATAGCCCAGGCCCCGCAGCCGGGCAGTTTCCGCATCGTCGAGCAGCCCGGCAACGACCGGGTGCAAGCCGATTTCACAGCAAGGATTGCAGCCATAATCCGGGTGGTCGGCGAAGTAGAATCCCGGCTCGCCGAACTCCTTCTGCGCCTGAAACAGCCGTCGGAACAAAGCATCGTCTGAACTGCCGTGCGGGAGGACGGCGGAGTTGTTCGAGGCCGAACGCTGGGGATTCCGCTCAAACCAGTTTCCGGTCTTCGCCGTCATCATCTCTTCATCGTCGGGTGAAAACAGCGCAATCGTCGCGGACCGCCGGATTCCCCCGCTGAGCACCGAACGGGCAAGGTGCATGCAGATGTCGTAAACCTCGATCGGCCGCATTTTCCGGCCGCAGGCCCCACGCAGGATCACCTCGACCGCGAGCAGCGCCTGCTTGAGCGGGATGTGGCCGGGCGCCTTGCCGCCGGAGGTGGCGAGCGGGCGTCCTCGGGGCCGGACCCCGGAAAAGTTGAATTCGGCGTGAAAACCGTCGAGGTAGCTGAGCATCAGCACGTGCAGCGCGTCGCCCCAGCCCTCGATCGTATCGCTCACCGTGTGGTGCAAAATTGGCAGATCAATCTCCTCCCCGCGCACCGCGAGCGCCGGCAGTCGCTCCACATGATGACGTTGCACCGAAAACCCGCAGCCGGTGCCGGCCAGCAGTAGAAAATAATACTCACGGAAAAACTCCAGCCGGTCGGCCGCGCTGAACGAGCAATTGAAGAGCCGCGCATGGTTGCGCAGGATGGCGGGCCCGCCGAACTGCAGCGAGCGCATCGAGGGCAACACACGCTTCTGCGCCACCGCAGTAAAGGCCCGGCCGATCAATTCGTCCAGCGAGGCGCCGGCGAGCCATTCACCCAACCACCGCCGATCACCCGGATCCACCGGAGTCGCGGCCGGGTCGCCGGTCACACGGCGTTCCAACCGCCCGCGGAAAAACTCGCGATGCATCGCCTCCACCCTGGCCACCGCTTCGCCGAACGCTTCCCGCCGGCCGAGGTCGGCCCGGAAACGCGCGTACTTGGCGCAGGCGATGTAGTCGGCGAGACCGTTCTCGGCATAATGTTGGAGCCGCAATGCGGCCTGCCGTTCGCGGTACACGATGTAGCTGCGCGCCACCGCCCATTCCCCCTCCGCCGCGATCGCCTTCTCCACCGTGTCCTGTATCTGCTCGATGGTGGGATTGCGCCCCTGCCGGTAGATGAGCTCCAGCGTGCGCGTGGTCCGGCCGGTGATCGCCATCGCCTTCAGGAAGGTTTCGAGATCAATCCCATAATGCGCCGCCGCATCGTCGCGGGATGGATTGGCCGCGCCCTGATGCTGCACATCGTGGAACGCGAGCGCTACGGCCCGGGTGATTTTGGAGGCATCCCACGGAACGGTGGTTCCGTCCCGCTTGACGACCCGACGGACAGACACGGAGACCGAATCGGCGGCGTGTGGCCGCGTGGTGAACTTTTCGAGGAGCGAGATGGCAGCGGACATGGTGTGGACGGGAAAAGATGATTTACTGCACGCATCGCGACGGGAATGGACGCAAATCACGAGTGCTTGAAACCTCCCGCCGCGCTTCGGACGAACTTGCGAAACGAAACCGCGCCACGCCATCGCAATTGCTGCGCATGATTTGGCCGAACCCCTCCGTTTTCTTCAACGCCCGCCCGTCTCCCGCCCGGCCGGTCAAATTACGCGGGACTCGCACCTGAGTGTCCACGCGGACCGCAGCGCTGCGCTCCCTTACGTATCCTACTTTCTGACACCCTCTGCTCCCGAACCAAACACCGGTCGGTTCGCGGTCGACGAAGCCTCTGTCCCGCCAAAAAGCGCACGACGCTCCGCGGATTACGCTCCCGGGGAATCCCCCGTCCAAACCGCAGACTTGAAGTTTTCCCCCGACGGAGAACGCTTCGCTCCGCGTGAGACTCCACGTCCCTCTGCCGCCCGTCCTTTCCCTGTTGGCCAGCCTCTGGCTGCTGCCGGCCGAAATCGCAGCGCAAAACTTCCTGCCGGACGCGGCCCAATCCGCGGCACTCCGCGAATACAACATCGTCGGCTTCAGCGCCGTCAGCGACGCCACGACGCTCAACACCACCGCCATCCAGCAAGCCATTGATGCCGCAACCGCGGCGGGAGGCGGACGCGTTCGGATCCCCGCTGGCACGTTTCTCAGCGGCGCGATCTTTCTGAAACCGGGCGTCGAACTGTGGCTTGAAAAGGGCGCCGTGCTGCTTGGCTCAACCCGCATTGAGGATTATCCCAAACGGCCCACCCGCATCGAGGGGCACACCGAACCGTGGCGGATGGCACTCGTCAACGCCCAGCAACTGGACCGAGTGCGTATCGGCGGCCAGGGACGGCTCGACGGCAATGGCGTGCCGTTCTGGCAGGCTTTCTGGCAGCGCCGGAAGGAAAACCCGAAGTGCACCAACCTCGAGGTCGAGCGCCCCCGCCTCGTTTTTATCGATCGTTGCCGCGATGTCCGGATCGAGGGGCTCGCTCTGCAGGATTCCGGCTTCTGGAATGTACACCTCTATCGCTGTCGCGACGTCACGATCGAGGGCATTCGCATCACGATTCCGAGCGCCGCAATGCTCGGCCTGCGCGGCCCGAGCACGGATGGGATCGACATCGACAGTTGCCAGAATGTGACCGTCCGTCGCTGTTATATTTCAAATCACGACGACAACATCGCCCTCAAGGGCAGCAAGGGACCGCTCGCCGACCGGGACGGCGACAGCCCACCGGTCGAAAACATCCTCGTCGAGGACTGTGAAGTCGGCGACGGCAACGGACTCATCACGTGCGGCAGCGAGGCCACGACAGTCCGCCATGTGACGGTGCGCAATTGCACGCTCTCCGGCGGCGCCACGCTGCTCACCCTCAAGTTGCGCCCTGACACGCCGCAACATTACGAGCACATCACCGTTGACGGTATCACCCTCTCCGGCACCGGTCGTTTGATCAATTGCGCGCCGTGGACCCAGTTCTTTGACCTGAATGGCGAACCGCCGCCGTCACGGCAGGTGAACAACATCACGCTGCGCAACATCCACGGCTCCTATGGCTCGTTCGGTACGTTGCGCGGAAACCCCGGGGACGTCCTTCGCGACATCACACTCGAAAACATCGACGTGAAACTCGCCAACGGGACGGTCACCCTCGGCCCAACCGAGCACACGGTCGTGAAAAACGTCACCATCAACGGCCAACCCTACGCGCTGCCTCCGCCGTAGAGACGGCAAACCGCGGGCCCGCTACCGGAACGCTTCGTCTTCCCACATGTTGATGTCGCCGAGCCGGTCCTTCTCCGACGCAAACGCGATCTCCGCCGCATTCACCTTCGGCAGTGCCGCCGCCAGCCGCGCTTTCGCCGCCGCGTACCGCTTGTCGCCCGCGAGGTTGGTCCACTCGTTGGGATCGTTCGTGTGATCGTACAATTCCTCCGTTCCATTCCGGTAACGCGTGTAGCGGAAACGTCCGTCGCGCAATGAGTGACACTCCCGGCCGTAGGTTGACAGCACCGGGGCTCCGCGCTCCCTCGCCACTCCGCGCACGATTCCAGCGAGGTCGGTGCCGTCAAGCGCATGGGTGGCAGGCGGCGGCACGCCCGTAAGGCTGAGAAGCGTCGGATAGAGGTCGATGAGCCCGACCGGCGTCGGCACGACCTGCGGCTTCATCCCCGGCACGGCGATGGCAAACACCACGCGGCAAGCCAGCTCGGAGAGATAAAATTTGGACCAGTGGTTCTTTTCGCCGGTGTGCCAGCCGTTGTCGGACGTAAAGACCACGATCGTATTGTCGCGATTCGGCCCGGCTTCCAAGGCGTCGAGCACGCGACCGATCTGCTCGTCGACATAGCTGATCGACGCGTAGTAGGCCTGCAGACACTTCTTCCACAGTCCGGCCTTGAGGATGAAGTCGTGCTCGCCCCGGTGCGTCGCGAGCCAGCGCGCCGCCGCTGGCACGTCATCCAGGTCGTTCGCACGGTAACCCTTCGAGATCTCGATCTTATCGAGGGGATAGCGGTCGTAGTAGCGCTGCGGCACCGTCCATTTCACATGCGGGCGCCAGAAACCGCAGGTCACGAAGAACGGCTGGTCATGCTTCTGCCGCAGGAGCGCGATCGTATGGTTCGCGAACTCGGTGTCCTGCTGGAGTTTTTTCGGATCATCGCGGTCCCAGTCGTCGGGCAATACCCCCCACGTCCAGGCATCGGACCACATCTCCTGCAAGGAACCGGGGACGATGTGCTTCATCAATTCCGCATCGGTGTGCGTCACATCGGCCGCCCGGTTCAACATCTTGTAATATCCCGGCGTAAACGCGTTCGTATCGTCCTCGAGAAACCGGTTGTGCGCGATCTTTCCGTATCCCGCGGTGAGGTAACCATGTTTCAGGAAATGCTGGGGCAGGATCTCGACCTGGCCGATGGGTGCCGTCGTGCGCCGATACGCCTGGCTGTTGTAGTAGACGCCGGACTTGGTCGCATGCACGCCGGTGAGAAACGCCGTCCGCGACGGGCAGCAGGCCGGCGCGTCGACATACGCGTGGGTGAACCACGTTCCGCGGTTGGCAATCCGCTGCATGTTGGGCGTGTGGACCGGCGACGATTGAAACACGTCGTGCAGCGTTGGCCCGTGGTCGTCGATGATGATGAAGAGGACGTTGAGCGGACGTGAAGCTCCCCGTGCGACCGCGACCAAGAAGAGAAAGGCGATCAGGCACCTCATGCTCTAAACCTCCGTCTCGAGGATCCAGATCGGACACGGTCCTCGGCCCATGCCGTGATAATAAAACACGAACGCGCGCCGGCCCTCCATGGGCAACAACCACGCGTAGCCAAAATCCACGTTCTTGTCGCCCTCGACCTTCGGCAATTCGACGAGCGTGCGATCGTGTTTGAACGTCAGCGTCTTGGCATTGCCGCGCCAGAGGTGGGCGCTGCCCGGCAACGGGCGCTCAAAGGTCACCGCCAGCAACTCGGCCGGGTTGTGCGGGTTGACCATCGCAAACGGATGAGCGAGTCCACTGGTGTGCTTGTTCACCGCGGTGATGTTCAGCAGGTCGGTCTGCCAGGTGCGTCCCCAGTCCTCCGATACAGAAACGAATTGCCGGGCATTGGCGGGCCCGCGGCCACGGATGAAGACCAGCAGCCGGTCGCCGCTCCGCACCAGCACAGGCTCGCCGGCGTTGAGGTTGTTCACCATCGCCGGCTCGCCCCACGTGAGACCGTCGTCCACGGAGACGGACTGCCAGATCCCGGTCGTGTACGGCTTCGACCCGGCACGATAGTGCCCTACAACCATCAGCTTTTTTTCCGGCAACCGCACAATCGCTCCGGTGGACGAGCCCGTCTTGTTCGGCCCCAGTCCTGAAGTATCGACGGTGTGCCAGCTCCGGCCGCCATCGGTCGAGCGCCAGCCGTAAATATGGTTGGCCGTCGCGCTGTGCCCGTGCGCGAGCAGGAGGACGGCCCCATCGTGCGTGATGCCGAGCGCCAGATTGCCGCTGTTGCCATATTCCTTGCCGGGTCCGAATTCCTTCAAAACCTGCGGCGCGGAAAACGTCTTTCCTCCATCAATCGAGATCGAAACCGCCGGGCAGCTCTCGCTGCCGTGGTGCGTTCCGGCCAGAAATCCAACAACGATGGTGCCGTCGGCCGTGCGCACCGCCTTGGGCCACGCAAGATGCTCGAAGCGCGGATTCGCCGGCGGCGCGATTGCCACTCGGACGGGCGATCCGTCAGGAGCGCGCCCCGCCCAAGCCGGAAGCGATTCGGCAGCAGGCGCCAGCGTGGAACCGGCGAGGACAGCAGAAAACAACAATGATTTCATGGGCGGCGTAGCGTGACGGGGAATTGCACGGTGCGGAAACCATCCTCTGCCTGGCCACAGCCAAGAGCAGCCAAAATAACTGGCACCGGCACAGCGCCACTTCTTTGGCCTCCCGTTCTGTTCGCGCTCCCATCGAATCGGAGCCACCCCATGCACTACCGCCCCCTCGGTCAGACCGGTCTCCAGATATCCGTGCTCGGTCTCGGCACCGGTACGCGGTTCGGCGACCCGAAGAACCAGTCGCGCACCGACGCGACGCGACTGGTGCGCACCGCGCTCGACCTCGGGGTCAACTACATCGACACGGCGCCGATGTACCTCGCTGCGGAAGAAATCCTCGGCGAGGCCCTCGCCGGCGTGCCCCGGGAACGCTTCCTTCTCGCCACGAAATTCTTCCCAGCCGACGAGCACGGAGCACCCTTCACCCCGGCGCAACTGCGAGCCTCCGTGGTGCGCAGCCTGCAACGCCTGCGGCTGGACACGATCGACGTCCTGCAACTTCACGGTCTGCGACCGCACTGGGTGAATCCGGTGATGGACGCGCTCGGCGGAGAACTGGAAGCGCTGCAGCGCGAGGGGAAATACCGGTTCCTCGGCGCCTCGGAAACCATCGTCGAGGATCCGCGGCACGCAATGCTGCCGTTGGTGGCCCCGTCAGGACGTTTTTCAATGGGCCTGGTCGGGTATTCACCGCTCAGCCCGTGGGCGGAACTCAGAGCGCTTCCGGCCTGCGCGAAGCACGGAATCGGCGTGGTGGGGATGGTGGCAGTACCTCGCGCCCTGCGTGATCCGGCCCGGTTGCAACAGCTCATTCACGAGGCCCGGGGGCGCGGCGAGGCTGGGGTGAACGAATTACCCGGAGAAAATCCGCTCGACTGGCTAATCGACGAACACACGCCGACCCTCGCGGCCGCCGGCTATCGTTTCGCGGTCGCACACCCGGCGATTGCGAGCGTGCTCGCCGGCACCCTCAGCCGCGAACACCTCGAAGCGAACATCGCCGCCGTCTGTGCCCCACCGATGCCGGCAGTGCAGCTTGACCGCGTGCGGCAAATTTTCCTCCGCACCGATCCGGATAAATGGCGGCCCTACGATTTGTAGCGACCGCCTCGCGACTCACCAAATCCAGTCGACCGAGAAGCGGTAATTCCGGTTGTTGGTCACGCCCACGGCGGTCTCGTTGGTGCCGGGCTTCAGGCTGAGATGATCGAAGACATTTTCCGTACGCAGGCGAAAATTGTACCGATTCCACCGGTAGCCGATCACCGCCGTGTGCAGATTGCCCGACGGCACCGTCCAGTAGGTGCGGTTGTTCAGGATGCTGTCGCTCCACCACGTGTAATTCCAAAGCAGCGAGAGGTGTTTCAACGGCCCCGTCTGCACCTCGTAGCGAACCATCGCCGCCGAGTTGGCGGTCGGCTGGCCAGACGGTTTGTGGCCGTCCGCCAGGCGCGAGTGCCGAAGCCCGTACGAAAGGATGAAGTCGAGCCCGCGCCGAACGTTGAAACTCACGTCCGCGTCCCACCCGTGCGTCTTCTGCGATCCGGCGGGCGTGTTGAAGGACCGGCCCGGCGTGCCAGTGATCGTGCCGCTGACGTCGATGTCCGAGGTCAGGACGTTGTCCTCCTTCATGTCGTAGAACGAGAACGTGCCCACCGCACGGCTGTCGAGCAGGTCGAGCTTCACGCCAACCTCGTTAATCGAGACATTCCGATCCGGATATTTCTGACCGACACTGGCGAGCCGCGTGTCGAGCGTGTAGACGGGAATAAACGTCTTGTTGGAATTCACAAACAGCGCGCCCTCACCCTTGTCCCCCTTGTACGCTTTCACCACCGCGCCGAAGGAACTGGTCCACGACCGATCGCCGGTCGCCACCGGCTTGGCGGTGCCGGTGGTGGTGGTCGAGGCGAGATCCGTGTAGCGGGTGCCGGCGACGAGAAATGCGCGCCGCTCCCAGAAATTCATCCGCTCCATCACCCCGGCGCCGTATTGATCGCTCGTCAGATTGGTCGTGCTCTGGGCGGAGATGACGTTGGCGGCCTTGATCACCGCCGCCGGAGCGATGCCGATGAGGGAGTTAGTTTTCGACGGGTACAGCCAGACGCGCGGCTGGCCGTTCACAATCGGAACGCCGAGCGAGGAGAGCGCCGCCACGGTCGAAACGGTGTAATTGAAGCCGTTGATCCCGGGGATGCTGTCCTGATTGATCGGGTTGTAGGTGCCGAAAAACAAGAGTTTGTGCGCGGTCGGACCGAGCTTGAAGGAAAACGCAAAATCCGTGGCGTAGGTACGGGTCATGGTGAAGGTCGACGTCTTGCTCGTGATCACCTGGTCACGGAACCATCCTCCCAGATTCGTTTCCGCCACCGTGATGTCGATGTTGCGCGAATCCGTGTTGATCGCGGTGTTGAGGATGGCGCCCGCCTTGTCGACAAACGTGTCGGTCCGGCCGTTTGCCCCGCTCGTCCGGACGAGCGTGCCATTGTCGCCCTGTTTGCTGTAGCGTCCGATGAGCCGCACATCGAGGCGCAGCGCACCAAAATCGACGCTCTTGGTCGCACCAAACTCGTAGTTGTCGGTGCGCACATTCGAGAGATTGGTCAGCACGTTGTGGGCGCCACCGTCGTCGACGACCGACATCAGGTAGGCGCCCTTGCCGTCGGCCGACTTGAAGCCGCGCACGATGCGGTTCAGCCGCGGGCTCTGGTCGCGGACCCAGCCGGCCCAACCCCAGACTTCGAAACCGTTCTTGCCGCGAAAGCGCACGGTGGGATTGATCGCGTAGTAACCCTTGTTGCCGTCGCCGGGAAAATTCAGCGGGCCATCGGAATTGCGGTAGGAAGCCGAGAGGCGGTAACCCAGTTGATGTTCGCGGTCGACGAACCCCGACGTGTCGAGGTCTTCCTGGTGCGAGTTGTACGAGCCATACATCGCCGTGATCCGCGTCCGCGGCTTGGCGAGCGGCTTCTTGCTCACGAGGTTGAGCAGGCCGCCGGGATTGTTCTGCCCGTAGAGGATACCGTTGGGCCCCTTCAGCACTTCCATGCGTTCGATGAAGGTGTAACTGAAACCGCCGTTCAGACCATAGAGCAGGTCGGTGAAGCCGTCGCGTTGGGCGCTTGAGCTGGTGTACCCGCGCATCGAGAACCGGTTCTGTTTGGCTGATCCGGTTTCAGCGTAGGCATTGACGCCACCGATGAGATTCAGCGTGTCCTCGGGATCGACGGCGACGAGATCGGCGATGAGCTTTTCGTTGATGGCGATGATCGACGTCGAGAGCTCGGTGATGGGCACCGCGAGACGCGATGCGGAGGTGGCGGAAGTGGTGGCATAGCCGTCCGCCGCATCCGCCGACACCTCGAAGGCGGACAACTGCACGGGAGTCTCGTCGGAGGGTCTGGTCAAAGAAGTGGCCGGGCGCGCCTGCTGCGCACTGATCTGGCCGCACGCCAGCAACGACAGGAGAAGACAGAAACTACGGGAGCGAGGGGTCATGGTCGGAATGGGTTTGCTTGAGGGCAACTGCGACGTGCAAACAAGGCAGGCCGGGAGCCAACGACAATCCGGCCGAAGTGGTCCAACGAAGGAATATCTCAGCCACGCGACCAGAGTCGAAGGCCCCGCCTCCCTTCCCCGACAGGCGTTCTGCGCCGGGCGAAAGCTACGGCTCGGGCACCAAATCGCGCACCGCTTCCTCGGGCGGATCCACCTCAATCACAGGCTCGGGGGCCTTCACCGAAAAATCGATTTCCCACTTGGAAACGCCGCCGACATAGAGCCGCGCCGTCTGACCGGCGAGGGTGTCGGTACCGCTGGGCCCCAGGCCCATCACCTGCGGGTAGAAAAAGTACCACCCCGAAAAGGATGACTTGTCCAAGATCCTGGCCGGAGCGAGCCATGTGTCCGGCTTGCTGAGGTCGGTGGCAAACGAGACATAGACCCCTTCCTGCGCCCAACCGGGCGAGCCCTGCGCGTGGTTGAGCAGCATGACGAAACACTTGAGGTACGTGTTCCAGTGCAGCGCCGGTCCCCAAAACGCATCTGGATCACTCAGCTGCCAGGCGCGTTTGACCGGAAAAATCGGCGTGACCCGGCCGCCCAGGCCCGGCTCGTTCCACTCGCCCTTGTAGTATTTGCGGACCTTGCCAACCGGATCGATCAGATCTTCAAACGCCATGCGCGCAGCCGCGACACCCTGGCTTGCCGCAGGACCACCGTAGTTATCGAAGAAAAAATAGAAGAACTTCCGTTCCCGATCCAAAACGACCGAAAAATCGCCGTGTCCACCGGCAAAATAGCCATTTTGCGCGCCCGGGTCGAGCGGGTCGCCCGACTCCAGCACCACCCCAAGATCGAGAATCGTCTGCCCACCGTCGATCGAAATCACCGCTCCGATTTTCGGCGCGGTCATCGTCGAGTCCTCAAACAGTCCGACCGGCTCGGCGTGATACCACCCAAAGAGCGTGCCATCGACGTCCGTCCAAACTGACTCCATCCAATGCGGGCAGGCCTCGAGCGCGGCGAAAGAAACGTCGCGCGTTTCCCACGGGCCAAACGGATTCGACGCTTCGCTCAGACGCGGCCGGCCGGCCGACCCGAATTGGAACAGGCGACCGTCCCGCCAAAAAGCCGGACTGTTGCTGTCCACTTGGATCGGCATCGTCACTTTGTCCACGACGCGCACCTTGGCCTCCTGGGCGAAAAGCGCGCCAAAGGGAGCCAAGGCAATCGTGAAGAAGCGATATATCCATCTCATCATCTGGCAGTAAGAGACGAGCGCCCAGCGAACAAGTTACCGACGGAGCCGCGGGGTGGAGCGGTACTGCGGGCATCGTCCGCGCAGCCGCCAATCCCCTCCCCTGCCGCGGATTGCAACTCCGCGATCTTCACCGGGTGCTCTGCGTGCGGGCCGTTTCGCCGAAATAATAGGTGTCGGCGTCTTTCACCTCAAGATTGTGGTGGCTGTAGTAGGAGCGCGACGTCTCGCGAAATCCGGCCGGCCAGTCGGTTTCCACGCCTTGCCGCACGATTTCGCGCTGGAAGTCGGCGAGATGGCCCGGGGTGTTGCGCACTTGTCGCGGCGTGAGTCCACGCGCGAGACTCCAGGCGGCGAGCGCCCCGGCGACCTCGCCGATGTTCCACTCCACGGGGTGGAGGCGGGTCGCTCCGTTGACGACCGAGGTGACGCCGATGTTCTTGCAGGCAGGGAGCAAATTCTCCGTCCGCACCGGGATGAACGAACCGAGCGCGAGTTGCTGGCACCAATGCTGACCGTGCAACACCTCCGTCATGCTACCCTTGCCTTTCTTCGACGGCTTGTGGATGTCGATGCGATAGCCTCCAACCCCGACGCTGTCGGCGTACTTTACCGGACCGGCCTTGGTTTCCGGCCGGTCCCGGCGAAAATGCTGCTCGAGCATCGTGAACTCAGCCTTGATGCGCGTCGACTCGCGGATGTACGGATACTGCGCCAGACCGTCTTCAGTCCCAAAGACATCACCCCTCGGTCGGATACCGGGAAACCCCTTGCGCCCCGTCACCAAATCGGGGGCCTCAGTCTGCAACCAATAGATCAGACTCAGCGTGAGTTGGCGCGCACCGTCCAGGTGTTTGCGCCGCTCTTCGGGCGAGACTCCACACAACACGCCGGCGTGATATTCGTTCTGTCCCCAGATCGGCGCGGTGATGTCACTGGGAAACGCGCCCGGCTCAAAGTTCGTCTTGCATAACATGCGCCGGAAACTCCAGGGCGCGGCCACGAAGCGCCTCCCGTCGACCGGCCGCTTGAAATAATCCTCCTTCACTCCGAAGAGATCTGCCACAGCGAGCGGCGAGGTGCCGTCGGCCTTGGGTTTGGCCCAGCGCTCGTAGTCTCGCGGCTTGGGGATCACGTGTTCCTCTCCTGGAAGGTAATCCATAGCGAACAGGTGCGTGAACCCCATCTGATCGCGCGGATTGGCCGAGCCTTCCAGCGCATTCACCTCGCCGGTCTGCGCCTGCGACTCGGCGCCAATCACCTGCTCGATTTTCGCCAGTTCGACCAACTCGCCGAGTTCGGTCGCATCGAGGACATACGGAGCCGTAATCGTGCGCGGCCGCCCGTTGGATTCGTCGAACAGCGTCACGGCTCGCACGCGATCGCCGTCGATCGCAACAGCCGTCGGCCGATGCCGCACGAGCACGCTCAGCCGGCCCGAAGAGACATGCGGCGCAAGCATTTCTTCCAGAACGGCGAGACCAACCCGGGGTTCGAATCCCAGCGCCGTCACCCAGGCCGCACCGGGATTGAGATGCGGATCGGCCTTGGCGGCGGCGGTCAGCGGATAGTTTCTCCGATAGTACCCACGCACACGGTCCCGGAATTCCCGATACGTCCGGGTCGCACCGAACTTCTCAATCCAGGGATGTTCGTCGAGCGGCACGCCCTGCATCGTCGCCTGCCCGCCAATCCAGGCCGTCTCCTCGGTAAGGATGACATTCCGCCCCATCCGCGCCACCGCGAGCGCCGCCGCCACCCCGCCCAGGCTGCCACCGACGACCAGGACGTCGGTACGGGCCTCTGTCGCACCCTCCACGCCGGAGCGGGCCGGTGCGGCGGCGCCGACGGCGTGGCGAGTCAGCGGTCCGGCGGCCGCGAGCAGCGCGGCGCCCGTGGCGGTCCGGGTGAGGAAGTGGCGACGATTCATGGTGGAAGCTTTTCGACGTCTGACGGTGACTCACTCAAAGCGAAACGAATACAATTTCGTCCGCCGCGCGCGAAACTCGACCCGAACATTGCGTCCCCGCAGGGCCGACAGGTCGCTCCGACCTGCCCACGTTGCGACTGCGCCGGTTGAGTTGATCTGGAGGGGAGTGCACTCATCGGCCCCGAATCCCGGAATCGGCCGGCCGTTCGCATCGAGCAACGCGACCCGAACCTCCCCGAGCGCTCCCGTATCGAGGTTCAGCAGGAGTTTTTCGCCCGTCACCGGAAGCGCAGCGGTCCGCAGCACACCCTCGGAGGCACCGGTGTTGGCCGAGACGAATCCGTCAACCCGCTGGACCCACCGCACAATGACCCCGTCGGTCATTTTCTGTCGCGCCGCCATGTCGCCGTGCTGGCTTTCAAACTCCGTGCCATACTGCCAAATCTCATCCCCACGGATGACAAGTCCCGTTCCCATGAACGTCATGTTCCTCTTGGCGGGGGCCGCAATCCCCGGCGGTACGTACGCCGCTCGGTCGTAGCGGTGCCACGTGATGCCATCGCGACCTCCGACAAATTGGACTTCAACCGGCCCCTGGTGTGAACCGCGGTGTCCGGCCGCGTCGGACTTCGCAGAACGCCGGAGGAACGCCGGAAAGCCGACATACCAATCCGGGTCGATTGGATACGGCTGCGCCGCGAGATTGTAGATGTCGGTGCGCGTCGGATCCTGCGCATCGCACCGCAACACCGTCGGCACCTCGTCGAAAAAGAACGGCAGCCCCCCGCCTCCACCCGGCACGCGACCACGCCCGGAAGCGACGATCGGCGCAGGGGTCGCCAGACTCGGAAGCGTGAGGCGGAGGACCGTGCGGTACTTCGGATTCCAACCGCGGACGTAGAGCACGTAAGTCTTCAGCCGTTCATCCCAAAACGAAACGTTTTGCGTGTCCGAGACAAATTTCAGGATTGGCTCCGCATCGCGCTGCCAGTGCAGACCGTCCGGCGAATGATAACGCACGAGGCCACCCGACGATCCGAGGTTGGTGATGTAGCCGTAGCGCTGCTCGGCGGGTGCGTTTGGATCGATGAACGGCGTGCCCTCAAGTGTGGTCAGCCCCACGAGGTTGTTCGCCTTGTTCCCGTCGTAGTCGACGATGCCGAGATCGGGCTTGATCCAATTCACCCCGTCCCGCGACTCAGCATAGGCGACGTTGGGCCGGTTCGACTTGTCCCGGCAGATGTACCACATCCGCAACTTTCCGCCCTCGTCGCGCACCGTCAGGAAAAAGCTGATCATCAGCTGTTCCCACGGACGGTCGGGACGGATGACCGTCTCGCCCCGCTGGGCGGGATTGACCGCGAAGGTCACATTCTCCGACGGCTCAAATCCCGTCGGATCGAGAAACAACTGCCGCTTTGGCGCCGCCCCGGCGTCCGCAACCAAACGGGCGAGAAGGCCGGCGGTCACAAGGAAAAGAGGGGCGGAAATGCGTATCATGCGGAGCGAAACGGCACCTCCCTCAATCAAGTCACGCCGCCTCCCACACAATCCAGCAGGAGTGGTCCAGCCACGGAATGAGTTCACGGGCCGCCGGCCCGACGGGAATCGGCGCCCTGTCGACTGGGCTCGCAACTTGTCGCACTGAACTTTCGACGGCATCACGTTCGGCTAGGGCGCAGGACCGAGCGACAGTCCGGGGATGAAGCGCGGCGGAATCGCGATGGATCGCCGGGGAAGGCGCCGGCCCGCAAGCAGCGGCTCCACCAGCGTGAGGAGGCCCGCGGCCATCTGGCGGGGCAGCGCGGCATAGCGGGCTGGTTCCGGCGTGACGTATCCGAGAAACGGATCATCCGTCCGGGAGATGAGCGACACATCCCGCGGCACCCGCAGTCCAAGCTGCTGGAGGCAGCCGCTCACCGTGAGATGAAAGTGGGCGTTCGTCACGAGCAGGCCGGTGGGCGCGGGGTTCTGGCGCATGAGTTGCCGGACCTGCAGGCAAACCCCGGCAACCGTGTCGTCGTGCCGGCAGACGATCACCTCCCCGTCGGAACGGCCGGCGGCAGCATCGGAGAACCCCGCCTCACTCTCGGCATCGACGGCGAGGCCGCTCCGGCGGGTCAGGAGCGCGATCTTCCGGTGCCCGAGGGCAAACAGACGTTGCGCGGCATCGCGCGCCATGGCGCGGTGATCCTGGGCGCAGTACGGCAAACTGATCCCGACGTGCACCGTCCCGGCGACCACACACGGCACGCGGTTGAGTTCGAACCAATGCTGGGTCGCCCGGCCACCAAGAATCAGAATCCAGCCGGCGTGCGGCTGCTGGCGCATGAGCTTCTCCAATGCCGCGGCGGGATTGGGCCGGAAATACTGGCGGCCGTGAACGACCTGCAGACGATAGCCCTTTTCCCCGCAGAGAACGCGCAATCGGTCGATCCAAAGGGTGACATTGGGCCGCAGCCGCTCGGCTGGTTCGGGCGAGAGCACGGCGAGATCGCGCGGCGCCGCCGCCGGCTCGACCGACTCTGGCCGGAGGAGAATCCGGTTGCCGGAGCCGTGGATCGCCCGGATGATCCCGGCCTGCTGCAATTCACCCAGCGCCGTGCGGAGGGTGTTGCGGCTCACCTGCAGACGCTGGCTGAGCACGCGCTCGTTCGGCAACCACTCACCCCACGCGCCGCGGGCAATTTCCCGTCGCAGGATTGCGGCGAGCTGGGAGGAGAGCGTCTGGAGTTGCGGCAAGATGGACATCAGGACTCCGGCCTATGCGACCACTGGTTTCCCGTCAAAGCGCCGCCGCACGAGCGCGAGGATTGAAAACGCCGCGAGGTGCAGCACTCCGATCCCGGTAAAGACCGGCACATAACCGATGGTCGCAATCAATTTTCCCGCGAGCAAGGTCGAGAGGACGCCCCCGACGCTCCCGGCAATTCCTCCCAGCGAAACGATGCTGGCCACCTGGTGGCGCGAGACGAGTTCGGAGACGAGGGTGAGCTTGTTGACGTTCCAGCAGGAATTTGCCGCGACGAGGAAAAATGAAATGACCACCGCGAGCCACGCGTGCTCCGTGCGCACGGCGACGAGCGCGAGCGGAGTGACGCAGGCCGCACCCAACATCAGCCGCATCCGCGCCGTGCGCACCGCGACCCCGCGACGCACCAGCCAATCGGAAAGCGCCCCGCCGATCGGTCCCCCGAAAAACGGCGAAGCGAGGTACGGCAGCCAGCCGAGGAGCACAATTGTTTCGAGCGAAAAACCCCGCACCGTCCGAAAATAATCAATCAGCCAGAACGAGATGAAATAGGAAAAAGGGTCGGTGAGAAACCTTATGGAGCAGAGCGTGAGGCAAAGCGGGTCGCGGAGGATTTTCCCATACGACGCGGCTTCCAGCGGTCGTCCGGCTTCGGCTTCGATCCGGTCTTTCATGATGTAGGCCCGTTCGCCCTCCGAAAGCGCGGCATCTTCCTCTGGAGAGCGGTAGACACGCCACCACACCGCCAGCAGGCCGAAACCCAGGGTGCCGGTGATGAGAAATGCCCACCGCCACCCCAGCCAGAGGGCCAGCGTCCCGACGAGCGGCGGAGCGAGGACGGCACCGAGGCTGTTGGCGTTGGAGAAAATCGCGGAACACAGCCCGCGCTCTCGCCGCGGAATCCATTCGGCAATGCCCTTCATCCCGCCCGGAGCGTTGAAGCTCTGCCCAATGCCCAACAGAAACCGCGCCGCCGCGAGCGAGAGCCACCCGGTGACCGCGGCGTGCCCCATCGCGACGATCGACCAAAAGGCGAGCGCCACGGCGAGCCCCACCTTGACGCCGACCCGATCCAAGGTCGTACCGGCGATGCCGTAGCCAATCGCATAGGCGGCGAGAAATGTGCTGATGATGTAGGAATATTGCTCGGTCGTCATCCCGAGCTCACCGCGAAGCTCCGTCGCCAGCACCGGCAGGGCCTGTCGATCGATATAGTTGACCAGCGAAAACCCGGCCAGCAGCACGACGATCATCCAGCGACGGTGGCTGGTGATGAAGTCACGAAACTTGGCCATGGCGCGGGCGAAAAATGGAAAGCGAACGAGGGGAAATGGGCGCCCATGCCGCGAAAACCATCGGAATGGGAGGCGCAGCGTCCCGTGTCACCAAGTTGGCGGCGAGCCTATTCATTGGCCGGGGCGGGCGAATCCCGCGACGTGGCTCAACCCGAGAGCCATCACCTGCCCGACCGACGGCGCTTGCCGCCGGCCGTTGCCTCCCGTCCGAGCCCCGCCCGCAGCATCGCGTGCAAATCGATAAAAGTCCGACGCAACGGAATGATGCTTGAGGTGAGAAAACTGCGGACCCCGAGACGATGCCAGCGCGCCACCTCCTGGGTCGTGAGCACCGGCACACTGATGGGTTTGATGGGCGCCAGCCGGATGACGAGGTCATCGATGATCCGCGCCGTTTCCTCCGGCACCGGGCCGGGAGGATGTCCGTAGCTTTGCCCGAGATCGGCCGGCCCGATGAACACTTGGTCGATCCCGGGCACGCGGGCGATGGCCTCGGCATTTTCCACGCCGCGCCGGGTTTCAATCTGCACGATCAGCAGGAGCTCGCGATTGGCATCACGCCGGTACCGGTTCGGATTGTTAAACGAGTAACGCGCGGCGCGCGGCACGATGGAGAGCCCGCGCCCCCCGAGCGGAGGAAACTTCGCCTCGTGCACCAGCGCGCGGGCCTGTTCCTCGGTCTCAACCATCGGAACCTGCAGGCCGCCCGCGCCCAAATCCAACGCGGGCAGGATCCAGCCGCGATCGTGGCTCGGCACGCGGACAATCGAAGTCACACCCGCCGCATCACAGGCGAGGATTAGCGGCGAGAGATGCGGCGTTGTGTCGCCATGCTCGCCGTCGAGCATCACGAAATCGAAACCGGCGAGCCCGAACATCTCGATCAGCTCCGGCGACGGAATCTGGAGGTTCGGGCCCAGCACGGTTTCCCCGCGCGCCAGCTTCCGGCGCACGAGGTTTTTTCGAACGGAAGGGGTCATGCCCAACGAAATCAGAACGTGTAGGTGAGACCCAGCCGGTAATTCCGCGGCCGGGTGATGCCCACCGCGGTCTCGAAGGTGCTCGGAAGCGGATAGAGCTCGTCGAGAATGTTCTCGATGCGCAGCCGCACGTCCCACTTTTTCCACCGGTAACCGAGGACCAGGGTGTGAGTGTTGCCGCTCGGCAGCCACCAATTCGTACGGCTGCCCATGATACTGGCCCCCCAATAGGTGTAGGTCCACATCGCCGACGCCCCCTTGGCCGGCCCCTTCAGGAACTCGTACCGCGCAACCGCCGAGGCCGTGCTCTTCGGCTGTTCCTGCGCCGGAATGCCGGAGTCGAGCATCGAGTCGATCTTCGCGTACGACGCCATGAACTCCCAGCCGGGCGCCGGTGCATAGTTCACGTCGACATCCCAACCCTTGGTGCGCCGCGAACCGACCGGCGCCTGGTAGGTGTTCACCGGAATACCGGTGACCGCGCCGTTCTGATCGTTGAATTGCACCAGGACATTGTCCTCCGTTGTGTCGAAGATCGACATCGTGGTCACGACCCGGCTCTCCATCAGATCAAGTTTGACGCCATATTCCTTGGTGGCGGCGTTGCGATTCGGAAAACGCTGGCCGAGCGTCGGCCCGAGCCGCGTGTCCCGAGTGAACACCGGCACAAACGTCTTGTTGTCGTTGTAGTAGACCGACGCGACGCCCGGCGCGGCCTCGTAGACCTTGAACAATGCACCATAGCTCTTCGTGGTGCTGGAATCGTTTTGGGTCACCCGGGGCTGGGCCACGCTGTTGACGAACGTCGTGCTCAGCGTCTCCAGCTTGTCCTTGCGGACTCCCGCCACGAGGAACGCCCGGTTGTTGAGAAACGACATCCGCTCGATCGCTCCGTACCCGGTCAACGTGTTCTTGGAAATATTGGTGTTGAGCGCGCGGGTGTCGGCCTGCGTCACAATCGCCTCCCGCGACAACGAGAGCATCGCCGGGGCGGGCGTCGGCCAGACCTGCAGCCGCGTCTGCGTGCCGACGAGCTGCGCGCCGAGGGCGATCAGCTTCGGGTTGGTGTTGATGGTGTAGGCGTTGTTGGCGCTGCTGCTGTCGGACTGGTCATACGAGTAGTAGGTCAGCAACCGGTGGCGGGTCGGCCCGAGGTCGAATTTGAAGTTGACGTCCGCCGTGTAGACGTCGCCGTCCTGCTGGTTCAGGACGTTGTCGAACCGGATTTGCTGCCGGGCAATCGTCGCCAGGTTCGCCGCAGCCACCCCGTAGGCCGTGGTGCGGGAGTCCGTGCCCAGCACGTTGCCGGCTGCATCGAGGAAGAGGTCCACCGCCGTGCCGACGGCGCGCGTCCGGTCGCCCGAGCTGTCGAGCTTGTAGCGGCGGCCCAGGAGGCGCACATCGGCGGCAACCGCGCCCAGCGTGAGCGTCTTGCTCGCACCCAGTTCATAGTTGTCGGTGTTCACCTCGGTGAAGTTGCGGAAGATATTGTTGCCATGGCTCAGCTCCGCCTCGCGCAGCAGGACCTTGCCGGTGGTCGGTCCTGTCTGGTAACCGTGAGCCGAATACATCAGGCGTTTCATCCGATCGCGCACGAATGCCGTCCACGCCCACACGTAAAGCCCGTCCTTCGACCGGAACGAGAGGCTCGGGTTGATGGAGTAGAACCCGCCGGACGGCTCGCCGGCAAAATCGAGGGGACCGTCGGTGTCGGCCCGCGCGCCCGCGATGCGATAACCCCATTGCCGGCCCTGATCGAGAAAGCCGGAGTGATCGCCGTCAAAGCGGTAGGTGTTGTAGGAACCAACCATCGCGGACAACTTGGTCCGGGACTTGGCGAGCGGACGCTTGCTAATGAAATTGATCACGCCGCCCGGCGTGTGGCTGCCGTAGAGCACGCCCGAAGGCCCTTTTACGATTTCGATGCTCTCGATGTAGGAGTAGTCAAACCCACCGGAGGCGGTGATCATTCGGTCGGCCACGCCGTCGCGCTGGGACGAGGAGACAGTGTAACCGCGCAATGAAACCGCATTTTGCTCCTGACTACCCGTACCCTGGTTGCCCTGGCTGACACCGCTGACGAGGTTGAACGTGTCGCGCATGTCGACCGCCAGCGTATCCTGGATCAACTTTTCGTTGATGGTGATGACCGTCGACGGCAGCTCCGTGATCGGCACCGCAATGCGCGATGCCGTGAGCGACGAGGTCGTGACGTAGCCACGGTTCGCGGTTGAGGAGACTTCGAACGCACTCAACTCGACAACATCGCCGGGATTGGCGGGTCGCGATGGAGCGGAGCCGGACCCGGTCGGCGCGGACTGGGCATAACTTGCGATTGGCAATACCAGCAACGCGGATAGGAATAGGGTTTTGGTGATCATGGGTTGAAGGGTAAAGCGGCCGAGACAGGCGGGGACCCGACCTCGGGGCATCTGCCGGAGGCGAGAGTTCGGTCAATCAACCCCGCCACCTCCGCGCGGGTGAGGCCGGCGAGACGCGAAATCGGAACCTGCGGAGCGAGCCGGTGCCACGCAGCGGCAGTCGCCGGGTCGAGTACCTCAGCTGGGCCCGCGTCGTAGGTGGAAAAAAAGCCGCGCGTACCAAGAAACTGAAACGCCGGCATCCACGGAACCGGATCCGCCATGTCGCCATCATTGAAAAACGAAATCATGACACCCTGAGTTACGAGATGGCGCTGCAATGTGGTGACATCGAGTTCGGCCGGTCGAACTCCGGCCTGGTGCGCAAGCACCACCGCCCAAGCCGCCGACTCGGCCAGATGCATTTGGGTCGGCGTCTGCCGGATGGTGCCCCAGCCGACGTGCGTCGCGGACACCGTCGTCACCACCAGGAGATTGTCGAACTCCCGCGCGAGCAAAACGCCCCACGGCACCTGCCCGGGGCGTGAGACCTCCATCTGAAAAAGCTGCCCGTCGCACAACGCCCCCGCAGCCGGCAGCCGCTCTGTCGTGCACGCCAGTGAATCGAGCGAAAACTCTGTGATTGCCACCGAGTCCGGATGAACCGGCGCCCGCCTGTTGTCATCCATTCGACAACAAACGGAGTCCGCGGGCGGGACGGAGGCCGGAATGGCGGGAAGCGCGTCGTGCTCGGTAAACGTCGCCCGGCCCGCAAGCCGCCGCGCCTCGCGCACGTAGAGATGCGGCGGGAAATTTTCTGTCGCCACGAATTCGTCTCGCGCCAGTCCCCATTCCCTCGCCTGGGCCCGCAAGTCGTCGGGCATCGCCGGGTCGTTTTGCAGAAACCACATCAACCCGAGGGCGTGGTCGCGGTGCGCCCGCTCAATCGCCCGACGGCCGGACGCATCCGCCTCCGCGTAACCCTTGCCACCGCCGGTCAGGTTCGTGGCGTTCCAGCTGCGTTTGCGATTCGGCAGGGCGTGTCCGTGGAAGAGATGATCCCGCTCTACCATTTCTCGGAGCGACTGGATCAGAAACCGATGGTGAAAGGGCAGCCCCAGCCGCTCCTTTTCTTCCGGTGAAAGCAGGATCGGCGCGAAGCGCTCCCGCTCGTAGCCGACGGGGGGAGCATCCAGGAGCAGACGATTGAAGGGATCGTCCGAGAGGCAAAGTCGGTAGCTGTAACTTTGGATATTGTCGTCGCCCACCCCGGTGCTACCCGGGAGCGGCGCGGAGGTCGTCGCGCCCGCGGTGGTGAGGTTAAGTTTCCCCGCGACTGCGGCCGATGGAAATCGCCCGGCAATCCAGCGTGTGAACACTCGTCCGGCACTCGGCTCCGCAAACTCGTTCCGCGCTTCCCGTCCATTCCGGAACGACGCCCCCGCCCGCGCGATCAAATCGCCTTCGTCCGTCGCTTCAATAAACGACTTCGCGGCCACCCGAACCTCGCGCCCCCCTCCGCTCTCCCTCAACCGGAGCGCGGTCACCTGCTTCACTTTGCGTTCAACGGCGTCCAATTCCCAGCCGAGCCAAAGCTGAATCCGCGGCTCCGCGGCGATCCACTCGGCGAGGATGCGCTCCGCCAAGTGTGGCTCGAACGTGATCATGCTCCCACTTGAACACGCCCGCCACGCCGCTCCGTCGCCCCCCGGATGGGTCCGGTAGTGGGCAAGCACCCGATCCACAAACTCCTGCAGCATCGGGGCACGCACGCCCCGATAATGGCTCTCCACAGCACCGAGCGACGGGAAACTCCCTCCCACGCTCCCGTGCGGGGAAATCAACGCCACCGACAATCCCTCGCGGGCGGCGCGTACTGCCGTCACGATACCCGCCGCCGTCGCGCCAAAAATCGCCAAATCGAAATCGACTACGGCAGGAAACGAAATCTGGCCCGGGGGTTGCATCAGCGATACGCCGGCGAACATTCCCAAGCCCACGTGGCGACTCCAGCATCGCATTCTGGTCTTGTGACGAGACCAGCGATTTTCCCTCGGCGAGACAGGTCCGGGGCCAATCATCTCCACGATGGCCAAGCCTCCTTCGCCACGCCCCCCGCCAGCAAAGTCACGACCCCGATGAAAACCCCGCTCACCCTCGCGTCCCTGATCTGCACCGGATCGCTGCTCGCCCAATCCGCCCCCACGCCCGTCTCCCCTCCCTCTGGAGATCCCGTGCAGCTCTCGCCCTTTGAGGTCACCGAAGCGGTCGGCAGTGGTTACGCCACGACTTCGTCCGTGACCGTCTCGCGCCTCGCCACGAAAAACACGGAGTTGCCGATATCCGCGATCACGATCAACCAGCAGATGATCGCGGACACCCTCGCCGTCTCGGCCGATGAGACCTTCAACCTCGTCAGTGGCCTGTACCTCGGCAACGCCGGCACCGGCAATCAGGAAAACAACACGTACTCATTGCGCGGTTACACGTCGGCGTCCGCCCAGCGCGACGGCGTCGATGACTCGCTGTTCACCAGTTCGGGCGGCTTCGACTATTCGCTGGTGGAGAGCATCGAGGTGATGAAGGGACCGAACGGCATTCTCTACGGCTCCCAGACCAATCCGGGCGGCGTGGTGAACATCGTGAGCAAGCGCCCCCGCGCGAAGGCATTTGCCAAGTTGTCCGCCATGGCCGGCTCATTCAACTTCTGGCGCGGTGAGCTCGACGTGTCGCAGTTCCTCGACCGCCAGCATCGCTTTGGCATCCGCGTCGCCGGCGCCGCCTCCAACAACGACGGCCCCGTCAACTGGCCGGGCGATCCGAAGCTCGGCTACCGCGGCCTCAACTCCAGCGTCAACTACCGCGGCGCGGGCGGACTTGAGGTGTGGTTCTGGACCGGCTTCGTCCGCGACTCGTCCAGCCGCGCCAAGTACATGACACGCGCGTTTGCCACGACCGCTCCCACCTCGGCCACGGTCGCCGGCAGCGGCGGCATCCCGCTTTACGATCGCGCCTTCATCGACGGGGGGGCCGGCCAGAATCTGCTCCACGCCTACACCCAGGTGAACACCGACACCTACGAACTCGGGTCGAGCAAGACGCTTAAGTTCGGTCCGGTGACGATCGACAGCCGAATCATCGGCCGCTACCGCAACCAATTCAGCGACGGCAGCCGCGTGCGCGGCATCGGCAACGATACCTTCGTCGACCGCTCCGGCACCCTGATGGGCCCGGTCAACGCCATCGACAACCGTTTCATCAACTTCTCCCTCGTCCAGGACGGCCGGATCGGCGGCGTCTACCGCACCGGTCTCCGCTATGATTTGCGACCGAGCACGAAAAAGGACCACAACTACGGCCTCGATCTGAACGCCAACTTCGACGTCGGACCGATGCACAGCCAGACGCTGTTCACCGCCACCTACACGGCCGGCACGATCTACAGCATCAATTCCACCTACGACATCACGACCGCGTCGGTCCTGCAGTCGCTCGGTTACCAGGTCGTCAACGGCGCGCCACGCGTCTGGCTTTATCCAATTTCAAGCGTCGTGTTTGGAATCGACCGGGACACCGTACTGGCGCGCAACAACGTCCGTTCGATTTCCGGAACCACCTTCACGACGAATCAAATCTACGGCTATGGTGTGCTTGAGCGACTTTCATTTCTCCAAAGGCGGATCGTGTTCATGGGCGGGGCGCGAAAGAATCACACCGAATCAACCATCGCGACGACCGCCGCCACGGGTCTTTTCGGGGCGAACACGCTCCGCGAGGGCGACAAGACCAGCCCGGGGGCGGCCGGCCTCGTGAAATTCTACCAGGGCGACCAGGGCGAAGGCATCGTGTATGCGAACTTCAACCAGACGTTCATCCCGGTCTTCACCGTCGACACCCGTCTCGCCACCGCCGGCCAGAAGTTCCCCGATCGCAACGCCTCCACGAAGGAATACGGCATCAAGCTGGACCTGCTGAAGAGCCGCGTCGTCGCCACGGTTTCCACCTTCGACAATCGCGAGAACAATGTCTTGCGCACGGTGATCGACACCGATGGCACCGTCACCGGCGTCAAGGACCGGAGCTACAGCGCTCCGGTCGGAGCACGCACGACGAAGGGCTTCGAGGGCGACATCAACTTCAAGATCGCCGGTGGTCTCGAGGCGGTCGTGGGCTATTCGAAGCAAAAGGCGAAGCTCGACAGTGGCATCAAGCCCGAGGCGATTCCCGACGGCACGGCGTCGCTCCTCGCGACCTATCGCTTTCGCAACGGCTGGGCAAAGGGACTCAGCGCCTCGTACATCTACAACCGCTGGGGCAAGTTTCTCCTCGGCGGCGCCCGCACCACCTGGGAGGTCAACGGCGGCGAACAGCACAACCTCGCCCTCGGCTACCGCTGGAGGAACACCGACATCCGCCTCCGCGTTTCCAACCTGCTCGATGTCCGCGACGCGCAGCCGAGTTCGTTCGACACCGCCATCGGCATCACCAATCCGCGGAGCTACCGGCTCGGGGTAACGACAAATTTCTGAGTATTCGACCACAACAAGCCCGCACACCTTTAGGCCAATGCAATCGCCACTCTTTTTCCTCCCGCGCGGGATCCGTCGAGTGCTGGGCTTCGTCACCGCCACCCTGACCGTTTCCCGGGCGGAAATTGCCCCCGACGTCCGATGGGTGGACATTTCCGGCGACACCAAACGGCACGTGGTCATCGCCGCCGGGACTGAGGTCTTGTATCAGGGGCATCCCACCACGGTTCTCATGCCCGACGGAAAGACGGTCTTCGCCGTGTGGTCCACGGGCCATGGTGGACCGGCCGGCCCAATGGCGAGGAGCGACGACGCCGGGCTGACCTGGACGCGGCTCGATGACCGGCTGCCGCCTGGTTTCAAGAACCACCGCAATTGTCCGAGCATCTATCGAATGGTCGATGCCGAGAGCAAGGAACGCCTCTGGGTGTTCTCCGCCCGTCCCAACATGCCGCGGATCCTCAGCGAGGACAGCGGCCGGACCTGGAGTGAGGCCAAACCGCTCGGGCTCCCGTGTGTAATGACCTTCAGCAGTGTCATCCGACTCAAGGATGGCCAGTATCTCGGACTGTATCACAAGGGTCCCGACGGCAAGGATCGCAGCCCGCTTGAGGTGCTGCAAACCACGACCGCCGACGGCGGAGTAACTTGGTCCGAACCGCGGGTCGTCGCCGCGGTTGCCCAACGCGACCCGTGCGAACCGTTCGGCTTCCGTTCCCCCGATGGCGCCGAGTTGTGCGTGCTGATGAGGGACAACCAGCACAAGGGCCGCAGCCTCGTCATGTTCAGCCGCGACGAAGGCCGGACGTGGAGCCCCCCTGCCGACACGCCGTGGGGCCTGACCGGGGACCGTCACATGGGAGTTTACAACCGGGATGGCAGACTCGTGATCGCGTTTCGCGACAAGGCGCTGAACAGTCCGACCCTCAATCATTTTGTCGCGTGGGTGGGCACCTACGACGACATCCGCCGCGGCCGGCCCGGGCAGTATCGGATCAAATTGCTGCACAGCAACGCGGGCGGCGACTGCGGCTATCCTGGAATGGAGATTCTGCCCGATGCCACCGTCATGGCCACCACCTACATCAAGTACCGGCCCGGAACGGAAAAACACTCGGTCGTCAGCACGCGTTTCAAGCTCGCGGAGACCGACGCCCTCCTCTCGCGCGCACCATGAAACCTCCGCTCACCTTTTACCCATTCCTCGCCTGTTCGCTGGCCGCGGCCGCATCATGTCTCGGCGCAGCCGAACTTCCTGCCCCGCCAAAACTGCGCGCGATTCCGGGAATCGAAAAATCGATCGTGGTCAGCGCGACCGCCGTAGCGCCAAAGAGCGGTGAGCAAACCGTGATCAAGCTCAAGGATGGCCGCCTGTTTCTGCTCTGGTCAGAATTTCTGCGAGAGGATCTGCTGCCGGCGGCGGAGCGCCCGCCATCGTCCCCCTTGCGCCGCGATCCCACGGGCGACGACGGCTACGCCCGCATCAGCGGCATGACATCCGCCGACGGCGGCCGCACCTGGTCGACGCCACGCGTGGTCGTCGACGACCGTGACGCGCTCGTCAACTGCATTTCCCCGGGCATTACCCGGATGAAGGATGGCCGGCTCCTGCTCGCCTATTCGTGGCGCAGCGGCGGCAATGGCCGGACCAACTACGGCAATTGCGCCAAGATGGTGCGCGTCTCGGCCGACGAGGGCCAGACGTGGTCGGAACGCACCCGCATCACGCCCGACAGCGCCGACTATCACACGGGATGTCATGACCGGGCTTATACCCTCGTGGACGGACGCGTGATGGTGCAATGCCACACCATTCTCCCGCCGGGAACCGCCCAGCCCGGCGCCGCCTACCGCAGCACGTGCATGGGCACCTACTATGCATACTCCGACGACCTCGGCCGGACGTGGCAACGCACCGTGGTCATGCTCGATCCGATCGCGGGCAAGGGCGGCCGCTTCGAGGAAGCAAGCATGGCACAGCGCGCCGACGGTTCGCTGATCCAGTTCATCCGCAACTGGCACGGCCAGTCATTCATGTCGGAATCCAACGACCGAGGCGGCACCTGGAGCGCCCCGCGTCCCTCGGGCGTGTTCAGCGCACTGGCGCCGTCGCTGGTCGTACGGCTGCCAAGTTCCGCCGATCTCCTCATGATTTGGAATCCCTCATGGAATCCGGACAACGGCATTGTCGGCGTGCGCAGCGTGCTCGCCTGTGCGGTCAGCCGCGACGGCGGAAAGTCCTGGGGACTTCCCAAAGCGCTGGAGGCCGATCTCACGCAATGGGCGGAGTACCCCGGCGTCACCTTCGACGGCGCGAGTGCACTCGTCCATTACCGGGTCTTCAACACCACCCGCAAGCGCTGTGACCTCGTGCAGGCGCGCGTACCGCTCGCGTGGTTCTACGACGAGAAATCGTGAGCCGATGAGCCTCGCGGGCAACGGCGTCGTCGCGATCTGGCATAACCTGCTGCCCGAGTTTCGCGCCGAGTTCTACGAATGGCACAACCGCGAGCACATGCCCGAGCGGCTCGCCGTTCCCGGTTTCCGCCGCGGACGCCGCTATCGCGCCATCGAGGGCGAACCGGAATTTTTCAACCTCTACGAAACCGCGCACCCCGGAATCCTCTCGAGCCCGGAATATCTCGCCCGGCTCAATTCACCCACGGCGTGGACCAAGCGGGTCTTGCCTGGATTTCGGGATGTTTCCCGCTCGCTCTGCCGCGTCGCGGGCTCGATGGGTGTCGGCCAGGGCGGGGTGATACTCACCCGACGCTTCGACGTGGCCGCAGAGGAACGGGCCGCGGTGGCGACGCGGCTCACGGGCCACGTTTTCCCGGAAATCACCGCTCTTCCAGGAATCACCGGGGCCCACTTGTGCCTGGCCGACGAAGCTGCCAGCGGCATCCGCACCGTCGAGGCGTCAGTGCGCACCGTCCCCACCCTCGTGCCGACTTGGATTGTGCTCATTGAAGGCGTAACCGCGCCGCAGGTAAAATCCGCCAGCGAGACGCTTTCCGCCGCCCTTTCGGCTGCGGAGGTGAGTGTTCCTGCGTCGGTAGCGGTATACCAACTGGAAATTAGCCGAGACAACCTGGATGCTACTCAGGGGGCCTACGGATCGAAGTAGAATAAAAAGCCCGGAGTGGCATCACCGCCCACCGAGGGAAAGGCGGAGAGGTTTGCCTCTCACAAGGTTCGAGTTGGCAAGATAACCCAGTTCGCGGATGCCGTGCAGGAATATTTGTGAGGCGATGAGAATGGTTTCGCCCGGGAGCCAAACCGGATCATCCAGCGCACCGCCGGTGCAAACACCCGCAGGTGGCGGTCAACGTCTGACTACGTCCACCGCGCCCCCTGCTTTCGGCGGCGGCCCCACCGACCCTCCCGGCACGAATTCCGGTATCAGTAAATGCTGCGCGCCCGGGCGCGCCGTGCCGTCAACGGCATGTCTCACCAAATCGAACAGCAGTCGCGCACTCTGGTCCATGTTCGCCCGGTAAAACGCCGGCGTGGGCCGTAGGAATCGGAGAAAAAGGTCCTCGCTGCGCGAGATCAGGGACACATCGTCTGGCACCCGCAGCCCACGCGCCGCGAGGTGGGAGGCGACGGTCGCATAGTGGTGCGAGTGGCTGACAACAAAGGCCGTTGGCCGCGGCACGGAATTCAGCGCGCCGTCGAGCTGCCGGCACAGGGCGTCGGCGTCGCCGTCCGGACGCTCGATGAGCAACGGCACGGCGGGCGATCCGCGATGTGCGGCAAACGCCTCGCGAAATCCCCGAAGACTTTCCTCCTCTCCGGCCCGCTTGAGCGCATAGGAGACGAACGCGAGGCGCCGATGCCCCTTGGCCAGCAGATGGGACGCCGCGTGGCGGATGGACGCGTGAAAATCGATACCCGTACTGTTGAGCGCGAGGCCGGGATAAACGTTGCCGTAGACCACCACGGGGTGGCCGCTTTCGGCGAACCAAGCCTGCATGGCGCGCGGCGCCATCACAAGAATCCAACAGGCCTTGGGATCCGTCCGCACCAAACGCGGCATCAGCCGCCCCGGCGCCGTCCGCGCAAAGCGTTGTCCCTCGATCAACTCCAGATTATAACCCTCGGACGCGCAAAGTCCGCGCAGGACGTCCAGCACCTGGATGAAACGCGGCGGCATCCGGTAGACGGGCTCGGGACAAATCAATCCCAGTTCCCGCGTCGGCGCGGCCACGATGGCCTCCGCGGCCCGTTTCACCCGCTTGATGCGGTAGCCCCGAAACGGTTCCACCCCGATCGTGCGGCGGGCGATCAATCGGGCCAGCGCCGCACGGACCGTCTGCCGGCTGACGTTGAAGATCTTTTGCAGATTCCGCTCGCCCGGCAACCAGTCGCGCCATCGTTCGGCGGCTATCTCCCGCTCAATGGCTTGCGCCACCTGATCGGCAAGAAGAATGCGGCGGGGCTGAGCCGGAATTTGCATGGGAATATCACCCCGGGAACGACCTGGATCCAGGGACCAAATTCGCGCGAATTGAGTTATTTCAGCTCAGGGGGCTGATTCCCATAGGCCCACGGCGAACGGAAAGGCGCGGCCGGCGGCGGCTGCGGAACCGGACCAGGGGTGAGTGAGTTCGCCAGCGCGATGCCCGTGTCGGCCATCTTTCGGCCCGCTGCAATCTCCAGGTTGCTGTACGACGTCAGCCGCGTCTCATATCCGCCGCCGTTCGGCCCGAACGCCTCCTCGGTCGGGACGTAGCCGACGCAACCGTTGGCCAGTTCGACGGGAAACGTGAAGGGGAACTTGCTGCCCTTCTTAATATCGAGGCCGTATTGCACAAAATATTCCGCGGGATTCGTGATGAGGACCACCGGTCCAATTTGAACCGCCTGCACTTCCACTTCCACCTCGGGTCGCGCCCGGGAAATCGCATCGAGCATCACGGTTTCCTTCGCGAAGGTCCATTGGGTCGAGTCAACGGTCTTCGGATCCTGCTGCACGAGGGCGGTGGCGCTTTTCACTTTTTCGGGAGTCGGAAGCCGGCGCGGGGAGAGCCAAGTCTTCTGTCTGACGTCGATCGGGAGATTGCTGGATGCGCCGCGACGGATCAGCAGCAGGGTCTTGAACGCCTCGGCGCCCACGCGCCCGCCGACGATGGACCACCATTCCTCGCTGGCGGGCCGATCGTAGGGAGAAAGGTTGTCCACCTGCGTCACATCACCGCAGGCACCCTGCAAAAAGACGACCGGCAGCGCCGCGTTGCCCGTCGCGCCGCGCAGCGTCTGCTGCATCGCGCCAATCCAACTTGCGGAAATGCCGCCCGGGCTCGTCGTCGCGTGACAGGAGAAATTCACCACGACCCCGAGGAGATTCGATTTCAGATCCCAGACACCAATGACGCCCACCTGCGGATCGATCGGACCGGCGTAACCGACAATGTCGGGATTTCCGGCACCGGGATGGGAAAAGGAGAGGCCGTTTTTCATCCGCAGCCGGCGGTTGAAGGACACCTTGTCCTCGTGGCCGTAACCGACGGCGACCTTCGCCTCAACCCGCGCTTCATTGGCCGCGACGACCGCGTCCACAATCTGTTTCCTCAGCAGCTGGGTGTAGCCGGGATTCGCGATCGTCGACTTGTTATTGTAGAGGTCCTGGACGTATGCCGGGGCTCGATCATAGTCGCCCGGCTCGGCCATGCCGATGGGACCCGACGAGTGGGAATGCGAGGCACCGAGCATAATGTGGTCCGCCTTGATGCCACAGCGCTTTTCGATTTCCGCCCGGACCTCTTTCGTCAGCGCACGGGTGACGAACAGCAGATCGATGCCGATGATCGCGACGCGTTGCTTGCCGTCGTCAAAGACCGAGGCGCGGACCTTGCAGGGGTCGTGAAACGTGCGGTGATAACTTTTCCCGTAGCCGCCGGGCGCCTCCATTCCGACATCGGGCGTGATATCGCGTTCGGCGAAACCCGCCTTGAAAGCCGCCTTCGGCGGCACCAGCTTCGACGCCTCGGCGGCGCGCACCGACCAGCCAAGAACAAAAATCACGGTAACCGCCGCAACGCGAAGCAATGGGTTCATTGGGAAAGTGACTGCAGACATTCCTGTTCGTTGGCAACGCCTACGAAGCACGTGCGACCCACCATCCAAACGGGAGCTCCCCTCTCTCACCCACGGACGCGGGCAAGGAACGTGATCAGTACGCCACCACCGACAAACGCAGCGGCGACGATGAGTGAAGCGGGAGTATTCTTCGGATGAAACGCGGTGCTGCCCATCGCCGCCGCCACCGCCAACCACAACAGCACCCGCAACGACCACCCGATCATCTCGCGGCCCGAGGCGCGCCTCGCCGCCACCCGCAGACAGAGTCCCGTCGACAACACGAGCGCAACCACGGTCACCAACACTGACGGGACCGTCGGGTGACTTTCCGTGAAGACTTTCCCGACATCCAAAAAGAACGCCCCAGCCGTGACCGTGAGTGCGATCTGCCAGGCAGCACGTTCCGACGCGAAGGCGAGGACCAGCAGCGCCGCCCCAGACACGGTGTAGCCGAACCGAATCGGCAACGCCGAACCACCCAGGATCAAAGCGACCGCCAACACGGCACTCAACACCGGCCACCACGCCGTTCCATGGGAACGTTGACCTGGCTCCGATTCGCTCACCGCCGCTACGACCACGTCCCGTTGCCACCAGGTCGCACCACCCAGCGCCGCGCCGAGCAAGAGTCCAAAAGTAAACTCCATCTGCTTCCAACCTGGATACCAAACCGCCGGCCAACCCAGTGCCATGCCGCCTGCGTAGGAAGCGCCTCCCATTGCAAATCCCAAGCCGCCACCGACGGCACCCAACAAAGCCAGAGCCAGCACGAGGCGCGCACGCGCCTGCAGCACCACTGCGATCCACCCGAGGAAAAGGAACGTACCGGTCAGCAATCCGGCCCAAATCTCCGCCCGCGGCCGGTCCAGCAGATTCGAAAAATAGAGTCGCTTCGGTTGGTCAATCAGCCACCAACCCAGCCACGTTCCGGCAACCAGCAGCACGAGCGCGACCCACCATTGCCTTCGCGTCACGCGGCCGGCGACCAACCCGGTTCCGATCATCGCTCCGCCCAACAGCCCCCACACGGCGCCTTTCACCCCCAAGCCCGCCACGCCGCGCCAGAACATCGGGCCGGCGTCCGTCACCAATCGCACGGTTTGACCGTAGGTTTCCTGTCCGCCAAATCCGACCCCCACCGCGCCGAAGGCTGCGATCCGACCACAGATCGCGTCAGGCAACCCAAGGCCACGGCACAGCACGAGCGCCACCAGCGCCCCAGGTATCATCGCCCCGAGCGAACCGCCGCCGATAAAACCGCGCAGTCCCCAACCGACGGACATCGTTACTGCCGGGAGGAGCACGAAGTCCACCCAGGCTCGCTCCTGCTTCACGTTCGAACCGGAGGGAGCGATGTCCTGGAATCGTTTGGTCACGCAAATTCAGAATCGTGCGACAGCGCTCCCTATGGCTTTCGACCGGCCGGCCCAAGCGCCCCCGCGCTGGCAGCAACCTCCGCTTCCCATCCGGAAAAAGCCTGGCGGAGCGTCGACACCCGCTCCGTTTCACGCGCGGCCAAATCGATCTGCTCGGACGGATCGCTGCGGAGATTGAAGAGTTGCGGCGCCTCCGCGCGGTTGGCCACAAGTTTCCAATCGCCACGCCGCACCGCTCGCGTGTCGCCCCGGCGCCAAAACAACGTGCGCTCGGGCAACGGTGTCTGACTGAGGAGGTGCGACACCAGGCTCATACCGTCACTCGCGCCCGCCCCCGTCGGCCGCGTCACTCCCGCCAATTCCAAAACCGTGGGGAATAGATCCATCGTCAGCACAGTGGCGTCGCTCGTGCGACGCGGAGCAATCCGGCCGGGCCAGGAGAAAATCGCCGGCACGCGGTGCCCGCCTTCATAGAGTTCACCCTTCTGGCCGCGCCAGGGAGCGTTGCTCGAGACCGCGACGTAGCCGCCGTGATCCACACTGTAGCCACCGTTATCCGACGCGAAGATCACCAGGGTGTCTTTTTCCAAGCCGAGTTCGCGGAGGCGTCCGACGATTCGGCCGACACTCGCGTCAAACGCCTCGACCATTTCGCGAAAGGCCGCGCGCTTGTCCTCGCGGCTCCCAAACTTTGCGTCGCCGTCGTAATTGCCACCGACGACCCGGTCGGCGCGGTCATGCGGGCCCTGCCAGGGAAAATGCACCGCGAGATGGGCTACATAGAGGAAGAACGGTTTTGCCCGGTGCCGCTCGATGAACGCGAGCGAGTGCCGCGTGACGAGGTCCGTGGTGTAGCCCGTTTCCACCAGCGGTTCGTCGTTGTGCCACCAATCCGCCCCACCCGAGCGGTCGACGCGTGAGTGATGATCACCGTCACCGGTGTGCAGGCCAATAAACTCGTCGAAACCATGCGAGCGCGGCGTAAACGGCGGGCGACGGCCGAGGTGCCACTTCCCAAACGCTCCCGTCGCATAGCCGGCCTGCTGCAGATAACGGGGCAACGTTTTCACGTCGGGCGAAAGCCCTTCATCCGGGTCCATTCCGAACACGGTCTCGATTCCCGCACGCTGTTGATATCGTCCCGTCAGCAGCGCCGCCCGCGTCGGCGTGCACACGGAGCTGTTCGCGTGGAAGTCCGTGAGGCGGACCCCACCGGCCGCCAACGCGTCAAGGTGCGGGGTCCGAATCCGCGTGTTGCCGTAGCAACCGATATCCGCGTAGCCGAGGTCATCCGCGAGAATCACGATGACGTTGGGCGGACGCGTCCCGTACGCCCCGGCAGCGGCAGACGAGAGCGCCAAGCCGAAAAAAGCAGCGGCGCACAGAACCCAATTGGGCACCGAGCTCATGGGGATTTTTTGTGCAGCGTGAGCGCTTTGCGCACGGACTCGGACACCACGGTCGCCAGTGTTTCGTAGCCCGCGTCCGTCGGATGAACATCTCCCGGCGCGCGAAAGACGTCCGGCGCAAACGCCGCGCTGACGGCGTGGAGATCATCCGTCGCAATGCCGTGCCGCGCAATCACGACGGCCGCGGCGGCATTGTAGCGGCGTTCGTCGCCCGTGAACCGGCCCAGTTCGTTCTCGGGCACGACGGTCGTATTCGCCCACACCAACGTGGCGCCGGTCGCGACGAGCTTGGTCACCAAGCGCTCAAGGTTGCCGGAATATTCCTCGATCGGGACGGCGATCTTCCCTCCGACTTTGTCTCGGTTTCCCTGGTTCTTTACCGCCGGGTTGCGATAGCAAAGGTCCCACAGCCCCCAGTTGAAGTGAATCACGTCCCACCGGGTCCCGGTGATCCACGAATCGATTTTCGTGAGCCCATAGCCGGTGTCGCGGCAATTCTCCGCGCCGGTGCGGGTCGCGTTGAGCGGTCGGTAGACATTCGCCCGCCCGGCAAGCTGCGCGCGCACGGCGCGGGTGTAGCCGATCGAGATCGAGTCACCGAGGATCAGGACGTTGGGCAGAGCCGGATCGGGCTGGAAGTCCCAGACCTCCGCCGCTCCGGCGTGGCTCCGCACGAGGAGCAAAAGACCGAGAACCGCAGTCGTGATTCGTCGCAGGAACGGTGTCGAAGTAAAATCAGACATAATTCAGGGCGCGGCCAGAACCGCATCCAACCAACGTCGCGCCGCGCGACGTTCCGGAATGTCGCGCAGCACCCAATCGCCGGAGTGATTGCGAAAGTTCAGGGGCTGAAACGTGAACGCACCCGGCACGCCCGTCGCCTGCAGATAATCCTGAGTCGCCGCCACCCCACCACTTTCGTGGGAAATCCACTGCGGCCGCCCGTTCAGTCGATGCAACCGGGCGAGCGCCGACGCGCGATCCGCTCCCGCATAGGGCCAGGTCTCCTTCACGCCGTCGTAATGCGAATGGCAAAAAAACGCGCGCCACAACGCGGCAATCGTGTCGTCGTGCAGGCCGATGAAATTGCACGCGATCGATCCGCGCGAAAACCCCGCGAGAATCACGCGCTGCGGATCGCCGCCGAACTCCGCCGTCACCGCATTTACGGTCGCGAGGCAGTAGCGTTTTGTTTCCTCGATATTTCCCCACCATTTCGGCGCGTTGCGCTTCCCCTTTGCATCCACTTCGACAAACGGCACGCAGACCCAAATCACGCCCTTTCCGGCGGTGAGTCCGTAGCCGAGATGGCTGCCATCAACCGTGCCGCCGCTGACGTCGCCGAACGCGTTTTTGTATCCGCCGTTGCCGGCATACTCGACGATCACGGGGAAGGTTTTGCCCGGCCGCCAGTCCGTTGGGAGATAGAGCGCGTGATACACTTCCGTACGCTCCCATCCCTTCGTCGTCTGCCGCACGCGGTGTCCGGCCACCGGAGTGCCCACGGCCACGTCTGGCACCACCAGATCGGGCGGCACGGACGCAAGATCGGGCAGCTCGGGAGCTCCCGCCGCCGCAAAAACCGACCACGATACCAACAGGGTCCACGCCACGTAAGCTGTGAACATCGTCCATGCGGGCCGGCGCGGTCGTACGAAGGAGGTGGGGAACTCGCTCATCATTTTGCTTTGGGCGCTGGATCGTTAGTGGCCCGCGGCCAGGCGATCAACTGCCGATCTGCGAGCAGTCGGTCCCGCAATTTGGCCCGATCGATCTGTTGCACGGACGTTTTCTGTTCCCAGGCCTGTGCCGCCGCCGTCGCCGCACTCTGTCCGAGCATCATGAAGACGGGCTCCATCCGAATCGAACAATAGGCGGTGTGGGTGGCGGAAAGGCAGACAGGGACGATCAGGTTTTCGCACTCATCGGCGCGCGGCGTGATCGCGTCGTAGCCGATCGGATAAGGTTCGGGGATTCGGATCTGAACGTTGCCCTCGTTGCGCACGTGACCGCTGGCATCCACGTAGCGCCGAGTGTTGTGGGAGTCCATCGTGTACGCGCCCAGAGCGACCGCATCGCACGCCACGACCCGACCAACACAATGGTGTTCGGTCATCACGCCAGCCCCGCGCATGCGACGTGCCTCGCGGAGATACAACGCCTCCGGCCAACCGCCATTCTCCTTGAATTCGTCCGCGGCGAGGCCCCAGGGTGCCATCGCCGCGCGGATGGATTCCGGTACGCGCGGATGGTTCGCCAACGTCCACATTAGGCCTTCCTGATAACGGCGATGCTCGGTCCGAATCCGATCGCGCGTCGCATAGTCAGCGTCGGGATAGGCGTGATTCTGGCCGATAAAGTTCATGGAAATGCCACCGCTATTGTTGATGTCGGTCTTTCGGTTGGGCATCGCCGAATTGATCCACGGAATGCGATCCAGGCCGGCCGCAAAGGCGCGAAAAAGGATTTCGAAATCCCGTTCGTCGTAGTCGGCCGGACGGCGGAAGGGCACGCGGTTACCAGGGGCATCGGTCAGGCAGAGCCGGAACGCATAGGCTTGCACCCGATGATCACCTGTCCCCTCTTTTTCCAACGGGGACGGATCGATGCCGGGCAAGAGTCCACTCGCGCGGTCGCCGGGCCGGACATAGGCCGAGATGCCGGGAGGGAGTTGGTGATTCGACGTCCGTTCCGCCGGCGAAGGCTGCACTCCGTTGATCGTCTCGCCGAACCCCGTGTTGGCTTCGCGCCCCACCCGGTAGCCCACGCCCGCCTTGGCGAGCAGATCGCCCTCGTAGCTGGCATCAATGAAGAAGGCCGCCCGCACCACGCGGCCCGACTCAAGGCGGATTGCGACAATCCGCGCACCGGCCTTCTCCACTCCATGCGAGAGGTCGAGTCGTTCCCGACGCAAAAGCGTGACACCCTTCTCGCGCACATAGCGCTCAAAGATCATCTCGGCGACGTGCGGCTCGAAATTCCACCAAGCCGTTTCGTTCGGTTCCACTATTATGGTGGGCACGTAGTCGCCGCGCCGCTGCTGGGTCCAGGCCGAGTCCTGTCGGTACCAGGCCGCAATGTCCTCGTAAAACTGGCGCGCGAGCCCGGCGACAATGCTCCGCTTCTTGCTGACATCGGTCTGCCCCAGGCCGCCGCTGGTCATTCCGCCCAATCTGACATCCGGGTTCACCAACACCACCTTTCGTCCCATGCGCACCGCCTGAACCGCGGCAATCACCCCAGCCGCCGTCCCGCCATACACGCAAATCTCAGTCGTAACCACCGCAGCTTCCGCCGCCGCACTCGCGGGCGGCGGAAAGAGCGACAGGAGCGCGAGCAGCGAGACCGCAATTCTCAAAGGTCGAATGACGCGGTGAGCATGAAGAGCCGCGGATCCACGATCCGATAGGTGTGAGGCGTACCATCGGGGAGCGCCCCAATGGCCTGAAGACGGCCGCCTTCGAACGCATTGCGCACATTAAGCTGCAACCGCAGCTGAATCTTGTCCGCGAAGACGCGCGTCCGATAGGTCGTGCCCAGATCAATATAGGTGTTGCCCTTGGAATAAATCGGTCGATTCGGATCGTAGATCGTCGGGTCCTTGGCGTCGGCGAAGTAACCGATGTTGGCCTTATCCTCCCAGCGAATCGCTCCCATGACGGAGACTTTCTTGAGCCAGGCGTTCTCCGTGAGTCCGGCGAGACGATATGACGTGAGGAAGTTGCTCCGCCACTCGCGCACTTGAGTGCGCGTTTTGCCTTCGTTGGCCTGCGCGAGCTTGATCGGATCGTAAACGAGTTCGGTCAGAAACGCCTTCGGCGTCGGCCGGCTGCCACCGTAATCGGTCGTGTACCACGGCGTGCCGCGAATGGGATCAATGAGACTGGTCCAGAACGGCAAACGGGCCGCGAGGTAACCCATGAGCTCCGCGGAAATTCCCGAGTCGATCGATTTCTGCTGTGCGACGGTGACTTTCATCGTCCAGAAGCGCGTCGGATTGTAATTCACTTCGATCTCCTTGCCTTTACCGACGACGTCGGAGGTGGCGCCGATGACATACTGCGCGAGCCGGGCCGGACGGTCGGGCGGCAATCCCGTGTATTTCGAAATGGCCGCGTCGCGCGCCGCGCCGGTGAGCCCGGGCTGCAACCGGTCGACCCAGGCCGAGCCCAGCCCGGTGAGATTCAGTGGATCGTTGTTGCCGTTGTAATTCATCTCAACACGAGCGACGCGCGAGGCGATCGTGCCGTTCTGACTTTCCCGGGAATTGAGCTGCAGCGTGTCGTACTGGTTGTAGCGCACGACGAGCTTGTCGTTGAGGAGATTGAGCGAGAACCCGTAGTCTTTGCCCTTGCCGGTGGGATCGGGCAGCAGGTTGGTGAACAAATCCTGCCGCAACGCCTCGGGCAGGAAGCTGTCGGACTGATTGTAGTGCAGGTTGATCGACTGGAGCAGTTGGGCCGCGACGCCCACGGGACCGGTCGCGCTGGCCGCAGCCTCCAAGCTTCGGATACCGCGGAACGGTTTCACGACCACGCCCTTGGTCGTGGTGCGTCCCGAGCGCAATTCCCAGGCGCCGGGCCAGACGCTCTGATTGCTCAGGTCGAGTGAATAGCCGTCAGCCGCCAGCAGATTGACGCCGTTGCGGCTGAAGCTGCTGTCCTCACGCACACCCAGCGTCGCCACCAAACGATCCTGGAAAAAATGTCCCTGCCACGTGCCACCGTAGGTTTTGAGCAGCGTCTGGGTGCGGTTCGTGTCGCTCCGCGATCCGGTCGTGCCGGTGCGGTAGGATGCGCCCAGCGTGGCGGGCTCGTTCACCCACTGGTTGGTGGCTCCATTGAACCAGCGGTAGGTTCCGGGACCGTAACCATCGAGCCAATTACTCGTGCCGTAGTCGACGTTGTTGCCGGTGTTGTCGCCGAGATAGTAGCGGCTATAGACCCGGGCGGCGTTGGTGCCGTTGGATCGATCGGTGCCCGCCGGGAGCCAGGCATGGGTGGAGAGAACGGCATCCCGATAATTGTAGCCGCCGGTGAACGTGCGGTTGTACTCGTAATAGCCCGAGAACGAATGGTCGCCCAGCCAGCGGCGCCAGTTGCGCTCGTCGGCAAACCGGAGCTGATAGGCCAGCTGACCGCGGTAGATGTTGCGCCGGAACGGCTGGTAGAAATTCGCCGGCTGCGCCGCCCCGACGTAAGGCCGGAGGAAATACGGATTGGTCGTCCCGTCCAGCAGACGCTCGTTGACGTCCATGTAGACGATCAGCGGGCTCTCGGAACTCTGCCCAATGGAGTCCCAGCGGTACATCGTGGAGTCCTCCTGATACCAGCCGGCCTGCAGCGCGAGTAGATGCCGCGGCGTGTTGATGAAGAACTGTTCGAGTTCGACGTTGACGTTGTTGTTCACCTGCCGCGACCAGTTGGCGCCAAGGAGATTGACCGAGGTCCAGTCGTACACCGCCCGATCGGTGATGCTGCGGGTGGTGGCATCCAGGCCGGTGCGCGGATAGGTGGCGGACTGGATCAGGCGGACATTGCCCCCGACGGTAGCCGGGTTGGCGGCGGTGGCCAGGCGGCCAACGCTCCACAACCCGATCGAGCCGTCGCCGTTCACATAGAGATTCGAGCGCGTGTAGATGTTGCTGTCGGAGGAGAGTCCGGGCCCGAGTTGGGCCGTCTCGGTCGCAAGAGTGCCGTTGAACGGCACGACCGTGGAGGTGCCGCGGCGGTGCACGGTCGAGGTAATCGGGTCCCACGTGGGACTGCCGCTGTCTTTCCAATACCCGATGCCATCCCGCGGCGTGACGCTGTTCGGCAGGCGGGAGAAGTTGGCGTAGCGCTCATACGAGGCGCGAAGGGTCGTGCTTTTGAACGGCTGATATGTGATCATGCCGTCGTAACGGGTCGAGTGATCCACCGAGGGTTTTCGCTCGAAGTGGTTGTCCTGCGTGATGGCGACGCCGCGAATCGCGAGCTTGCCGGGGATGATCGGCTGGTTGTGAGCGATGGCCGCCCGCGTGCCCTCGTAGCTGTCGGCCCGCAGTTCGAGCGTGGTCTTGCGCGTCCGCAGATTGGCGCGCGCCGGCAGGATGTTCAAGGTGCCGGAGGCGTTGCCCAGTCCAAAGATGCTCGAGTTCGGACCGCGGCTGATCTCGACCGAGTCGACCGTGAACGTATCGACCGGCACGCGACCGCTCGTCGCAAAATTGCCGACGGCAACATTGGCCTGCTTAATGCCCCGGATCCGGTTGGCTCCCGTTGTGCCGCCGAGTGCCGTACCGCCGCCCAAGCCGCCGGTGGTGTTGTCGACGACGAATCCGTTGCGGTCGACGGAATAGTCGGTGAAGTTGCCCGTGCCCTCGGTGTTCGCCTCGTAGAGGAAGATGTCGTTGATGTCCTTCAACGCGAAATCCTCCATCTGTTGCTTCGTGACCACCGTGATCGATGATCCGAGGTCCTCCAGCTTGGAGTTGAGCCGCGTGCCGGAAAGCGTGTTCGACGCGTAGAAGCCGCGCGTTGAGTCCGCCGTCACCTCGAACGGCGAAATCCGGACGACCTCGTCGTTCGCCGCGATGCGGGGCGGAGTGGGTGTCCCCGACGGCGAGACTTGGCCCAACACCGGCAGATGCGCGACAACCAAGAACGCGCTTAAGGGAAGGAACGACTGTGGGAGATTCATAGACGTGGGGTGGAGGTCAGGGCAGAACCGCGAAGCAAAGGGAATGAGGGTCAGCCATCGCCGACGGTCAATAATAAAGCATACGTATGGTTTCGAAGCTCAATTAAGATTGAGAAAATAATATCTCGCTACGTTTGGGTTGTCATTAAACCATACGTATGGTCTCTATTGCCTCGTCGGTTAATTTTCGACCATTACCCCGCCACTCAGTCCGGCAATGACCGTACCTTTTCAATTCACCCTCGGCCGCAACCTCCACGTCACCATCTGCCCCGACCGAGCCCAGATGGGTGCCGCCGCCGCCGCTCTCGTCCAGCGCGAAGTAGCCCGCGCCGTTGCCGCCTCGGGTCGCAGTCGAATCGTGTTCGGGTGCGCACCGTCGCAGGATGAGTTTTTCACTGCGCTGGTCGGACAAGCGGCCGGCGATCCCCTCCCCTGGACGAAGACCGACGTGTTCCACATGGATGACTACATCGGATTCGATGCTTCCCATCCGCAAAGCTTTCGACGTTACCTGAACGAGCACTTTCTCAATCGGGTGAACGTGGCCGCATTTCATCCCATCCAGGGCGAGGCGACCGATCCGACGGCTGAAGCGAAACGCTACGATGCGGTTCTGCGCGCCGCGCCGATCGACATCGTGTGTCTCGGTTTCGGCGAAAACGGCCATATCGCCTTCAACGATCCACCGGTCGCCGATTTCGACGATCCTTTCCGCGTTAAACTCGTCGAAATCGACGAAGCCTGCCGGCAACAGCAGGTCAACGACGGCTGCTTCCCCTCCATCGTCGACGTACCGCGACTGGCCGCCACGATTACGCTGCCCGTGTTTGCGGAGGCAGGAATGTTGTGCGGCGTCGTTCCGACGCGTCGCAAGGCCCGCGCCGTGCACGACGCCCTGCTCGGCCCGATTGGTCCCGCCTGCCCCGCCTCGTTGCTCCGCACTCATCCGCGGGCCCACCTGTTCCTCGATCCCGCCGCCGCGTCGCTCCTGCCTTCGTCGCTTACCGCGCAACCGACGGCGACGGAACACCGGATCCTCCCCGTGAATTCGTGACAAAAAAGGCGCGACGCGCCGGGCTTCCTGCGCCTCAATCGTCCCGCCGATGAACTCCCCCCGCTGGACCCGTCGCGATGTATTGAAATCTCTGGGACTCGCCGCCGGCTCCGCCGCCCTGCCTGGTGCGCCCGCCGCCGTCACCGCCGCGCCTGCGGCCACGTCCGCCTCCGATCCGCTGCCGATCAAGACGGCCCGTCACGTCCCGCTTGCGAGACCCGTCACCGCCATCACGCTCGGCGCCGGCCGCCGCGGTCGCGTCTACGGCGGGTATGCGGTACAATACCCCGGGGATCTTCGCATCGTCGGTGTCGCCGAGCCCATCGCGATCCGCGGCGAGCGGTACGCGAAAACCCACGGCATCGCCGCCGAACACCGTTTCGACACCTGGGAACGCGTCTTCGAACGGCCCAAATTCGCCGACGCGGTGATCATCTCCACGCCCGACGCGTTGCACCACGGCCCATGTCTCGCCGCGCTCAAGGCCGGCTACGACGTGCTCCTCGAAAAACCCGTGGCGCCGAGCGAACGCGAATGCCGCGAGATCCTCGCCGCCGCCACCCGCTCCGGCCGCATCGTTGCCGTCTGCCACGTTCTCCGCTACTCACCCTACTTCGTGAAGCTCCGCGAGCTGATGCTTGGCGGCGCAATTGGTCGCGTCGTCAGCCTGCAGCACATCGAACCGATGGGCTACACGCACATGAGCGACTCGTACGTGCGGGGCAACTGGCACAACAGCCGCCAGAGCACACCGTCGATTCTGGCGAAGTCCTGCCACGATCTCGACATTCTCCGGTGGCTCGTGAACCGCCCGTGCCGGAAGATCCACGCCTTCGCGAGCCTCTCGTGGTTCAAGCCGGAAAACGCACCCACCGGCAGCACCGCCCGCTGCACCGACGGCTGTCCCGCCGAGGCCCAATGTCCGTACTCCGCGCTCGCCATCTACCACCGCGCCCGCCTCCACCTCAGTCATTTCGATCTGCCGGACGACCCGGCGCAGCACGGCGATTCCATTCTCGAACATCTCCGCACCACCAACTACGGCCGCTGCGTCTACCGCATGGATAACGATCAGCCCGACCACTACGTCGCCAATCTCCTCTTCGACGACAACGTAACCGCCAGCTTTTCCATGGAGGCCTTCACGTCCTATTCCGGCCGCCGCACGCGGGTCATGGGCAGCATGGGCGACATCGTCGGCGACATGTCGTCCTTCGTCGTGACGGATTTCCGCACCGGACGGAAAACCGAATGGCGCGAACCGACCGACGGTCACGGCGGCGGTGATTTCCGTCTCGTCGCCGACTGGGTCCAGGCCGTTTCCCGTCACGATCCCTCGCTCCTCACGTCAACGATCAGCCAGTCAATCGAGAGTCATCTGATGGGCTTCATGGCCGAACGCAGCCGCGCCGAAAGCCTCGTCATGGACGTGCGGGTCTGAACCACATCACTTCCGGGGTGCCGCCGTGCTTTCCCGCACCTGTAATGTCGGCGTCAGCAGGACCGACGCCCGCTCCGAGGTTCCCGTGATCATGTCCATCCCTGCCCCCGCCAGGCTTTGCACGGGCTGGTGAATCGTCGTCAGCGCCGGACGCACCAGCACCGCGCTCTCGATGTCGTCGTAACTTGCGACCGACAGCGCCGCCGGCACGGCCACACCGGCATCGCCCAACCTTCGGATGAACGCCAGTGCGACCAAATCCTCCAGCGCCACGACCGCCGTCGGCCAATGGGCTCGCACCGAGTCATCGAGGAAATAGGCCGCCGCGTCCGTCCCGGCCGCCGTGTCGCGCTGCTGGCTCATGAAACAGCACGGCAACAGACACGCGAGACCCTGCGCGGCGAGGGCTTCCTTCACGATCGCGAGGCGCAGCCGCGACGCCGCACTGTTGTCCCCAATGACGCCGACCGTGCGATGGCCCAGTTCCGCGAGGTGCGTGACGATCAGGCGCGCCGCCTCACGCTCGTCGATGCCACAGGAGATCACGCGCGGATCGTGCGCTGGCACACCAATCTGGATCACCGGCTTCTCGTCCTTGAAGAAAGCACCATCCCACTTGGCGAAGTCCGTCGAACCTATGACCACAAATGCGTCCGGCCGGTAATTGCACAGCAAGCGGATCTCCTTGGCATCGAACTCCCCGTTTTCAAATCCGACCACGAGCAGCGTGTAACCCGAGCGGAGCGCGCGCTTGTTCAATTCCTGCAGGATTTTGGTGAGGTACTGGTCGTCGAAGGACCGCACGATCACTCCGATCAGACGCGTCTTCCCTCCCACCAGCATGCGCGCTGCCTGGTTGGGCTGATAGTCCAGCGCCTCCGCAATTTGCCGGACGCGTGCCACCGTCTCCTCTGAAATCGGCCGATCCTTGCTGCGCCCCGAGAGCACACGTGAAACGACAGACTGGCTGACGTTCGCCAAGCGGGCGATTTCCTTTTGGTTGGCCATGAGCGCGGGGATCGGGAGGGAGCCGGACCTTAGCGTTCGATCCCACCACAGCCACAGGAAAAACACCGGGACGCTTCTCGGGGCATTTATTTTCCGATCCTCGTCACTTCGCCCGGCGTCCGCGGTTCGCCCGAGTCCGCGCTCGCCAGCGCGGCAAAGCACAGCGCGAGGCTGTCGAGATTGTTGCGCGCCGAGTGCGTCGGCACACGATCCTCCTCGATGGCACAGAGCAGTTCACCCATCGCACCCTGAAATCCACTGCTGAACCACGTGCCCGTCAGCGGCGCGATCGCCCGCCCCGCGGCGGTGTACACCTCGACTGTCTGCTCGGACAGACTCGGGCCAAAGGCGCGCAACGTGCCGCGGCTCCCGCACACCACCGTGCGGTCCTCCTGCCCCTCCCGCACGTGACCATTGAAATTGAGCCGCATCTGCGCGTCCGGATAGTCGATCGCCACCTGCCCCAGCATCGGCGGCTTCATCTTCTGAAAACCTGTCCGCCGCACGCTCGCCCATACTCGCTCCGGCTTCCGGCCACGCATGAACCGCGCCGCCATGTCGAACCAGTGAATGCCAAAATCCAGCAGCACGAGGTGATGAATGTCCTCAAACGGCGTCCCCGCCGTCCACGTGTGATCCCATTGCAACGTGAAATCCACGCTTGCCACCTCGCCGACGACACCAGCCTGAATCGCCGCGGCGAGATAACTGAAGTGCGGCGCCCAGCGGCCGTTTTGATTCACCGCCAGCTTCACGCCCTTCGCATCGGCGAGCGCAACGAGCCGCTCGCCCACCGCGAGATCGAGCACGAAGGGTTTCTGGCTGAGCACGTGTTTGCGCGCATGCAACGCGGCCTCGATCACCTCCACGCGTTCCGCCGGATGCAGCGCAACATCCACGACCGCGATGTCATCCCGGCGCAGCACGTCGCGATAGTCGGCGTAGACCTCCGCCCCCGGAAAGAATTCGCTGCGCCGCTTCTCTGCGCGCACCAGGTCGCGGTCGCACAGCGCGACGACATCGAGTCCCATTTCGCGATAGGCCCGCAGATGATACTCGGAAATCCCGCCACAACCGATCAGCGCGATCTTCGGACGATACCCACGCGGACGCGGCGGCAGATAGTCCAGCACCGGTGCCGACGTCGCCGCGCTGCCCCCACTGGCGCTCAAGCCATATGTTCCGCTCGCGTTGGGGTCGCTCATGGTCAGTCGACGAGTTTCACGGTCTTCCTCAGCCGCGCACTCAACACCGCGCTGTCACTGATCTGCTGGCCAATCCGCGAAATCTTCGGCGAAAGCGGACCTTCCACTGGCCGGCCCTCTTGAATGCAGTGCACAAAATATTGAATCGGATTCTGCCCCGGCGCCTCCAACCCCTCGACGGGCAAATCCACTCCCGCGGGGTTCGCCCGCGTCTGCAGCCGAATCGTGGTCGCATAGTCGTAGGAACTGATCGTCCCTTCCTCGCCTTTCAGCACAAAGCCGCATTTCGGCTGCGGTTGATGAAGCCAAGGATCGGTGAACGTTCCCCACCGGGTCTCGAATTTCGAAAGCCCACTCGCGTACCGCGCGATCGTCACGCTGTGCTCGTCGACCTCGAGACCGCGCGGCTGATCGACGACCGTGGTCACCTCGATCGGTTTTCTCCCATCGTGATACCACGTCCCGAGAGTCGTGCCGTACCCGAGGTAATCCAACATCGATCCGCCGCCGCGCTTCGCGCGGTAGAACCAGCTTTTCCGCTTCATCGCCGCCGTCGGCGTGACCTCGATCTTGTCCGCCGTGTGCCAAAGCGGGCCACGGTTTCCGTCGTAAAAATGCACCTCCTGCAACGCGCCGATCCGCCCTTCGCGCAGCAACCGGTGTGCCGTCACGTGACCCGGCACCCAGCGCAGCGGCCAGTTGATCGCGAGCAACCGCTTCGCCTTTTTTGCGGCCGCGATCATCCGGTCAGCCTCCGCCAGCGTGGCGGCAAAGGGTTTTTCAACCAACAGATGCGCCCCGTACGGCGCGACAAGTTCGACATACTCGGCGTGCCGGGCCGTGGCGGGACAAAGCACCACAAAATCCGGTTCCGTCGCCGCGAGGCATCGGTGCGGATCGGTGAAGACGCGGTCTGGGGGAATGCCGAAGTTGGCGATCACCGCCTGCATCCTCGCCGGGTCTTCGTCACAGATTCCCGCAATCTCCACGTCAGGGTGCACGTGGCACTGGCGCAACAAATCGCCCATGTGCATGTGATCGAAATTAAGTCCGACAGCTTTGAATTTTTTCATGGGAAAGAAAGCCAAGTGGAACGGGAGGAGAAGGAAAACGTCGCCGCCGGGGTGGTGACAAACACCCGTTGCAACATTTTCGCCGAGACGCCTGCGGCGCGGAGTCGGGAGGAAAATTCAGTCAGAAGGAAACTCAGACCCGGCGCCCCACCGTAGCAGCGCCAGTAGCCCCGCCGTGCCGCATCCATCCCGAGCATGATCTGATCAGGAAACTCGGGGAGCAACGTGAGCAACAAATCAAACGTCGGGTTACCCTCCCCCGCCCGCCAGCGGAATGCACTGTCGTACTCCACGCGCACGCCACTCGCGAGTACCTCGCGGTGATACCCGGCGTCGGGCTTCCGATCCGTGTGCGAGAGACACACGTGGCGGAGATCCACACCCAAACGCTGCAGCAGGGCAATTTGCTCCAATGCGAGTTCGCCCTGCTCTGTGTGCGTAAGTATCGGGCATCCGGTACGACGATGCGCCGCGGCGGCCGCCGCGAAGATCCGCTCCTCGCGCGCCGCGAAGGTCCGTTCGCTCGCCACCTTGATTACTCCGGCCCGATGGCCCGTGCGCCGAACCAACGGTCCGCCATAGTCGTTTGCATCGACGCCGTCGGTAATATCGGCGACGAACAGGGCCGCGAGTTCATCCTCGGTGTAACGATGCGACCAATGCCCGCCGTCGTAATACTTCGCCAGGTGCAATCCGGTCGGGCACACGAGGTGCACGCCGCTCGCCCGGGAAAGTTCGGCGAGCTTCAAGACGTTGCGGCCGCTGTCACACGGCATCGAGTCGATCATCGCCCGCCCGCCATCGGCATGAAACTGCCGGAGTTCGACCGCACCGACCGCAACCTCCGCGAGGAGAAAGTCCGGCGCGATGTGCGTCGTAAAGCTTTGATCAATGATCACGTGCTCGTGTGCATAGCACGCGCCGAGCTGATCGGGAGGGATGTCGCCGAGAACGGTACGGACAAAGCTCATCGCGAAGCGTCGATGACCAGCCGTCCGCCTGCCCGCATGACCTCGCCGCGCAGTCCCAGCCGGGCGCACGTCGCCGTGAACAGGACTGGCGACGCCGTGTTGAACGTGAACATCTCGTAGTGGCACGGCACCACGCAACGCGCGCCGATGTCGTACGCGAGCTGCGCCGCCTCAGCACCGTCGAGGTTGCCCGACACCCGGCGCTCCGGCGCGCGGCCGTTGACCGGCAAGAGCGCGAGGTCCACGGCAAACGGCCGCAATCGCTCCACCAAGCCAGGGAAAAGCACCGTGTCGCCGCTGTGATAGATTCGAAACGGTCCGACCTCCACGACAAATCCCGCAAACTCGGGCGCAAGTTCCTCGTGCGCCGCCGGCACCGCTTCAAAGGTGAACGCGCCCACAGAAGCACACTCACGATCCGCCAGCGGAACGAGGCGCTCGAAGGTAGCCGGGCCTTGTCCGGGCATTTCCTGGGGGCGCGACGCCCCCGTCGCGTTTTGCCCTTCCACCGCGACGGGGGCGTCGCGGCCCCAGCCGACCTGTTCCTTCGCGAGCCGCTCCCGCGCAAAAGCCACATTCGCGGCCGGCAACACCAACTTTGCCCCGGGCGCCGCCGAGAACAGCGGCAACAAGGTCTCCGCGTCGAAATGATCGGTGTGTTTATGCGACGACGTGACGACGCTCACGAAACCTAGTCGCGCCGGGTCGACCACCCGCTCCGTCATCCGCACATGGGGCTTGTCGGTGGCCGCATATTTTTTCGTGAGCGAGTCACTCAGATACGGATCGAACAATAGGAATTCGTGCTCGTATCCGACGAGAAATCCACTTTGCCCCAGCCACCACATGAAGAGGCGCGACGGAGCAAACTCCGCGCGCGCGGCAGCCACGTCAGCGAGAAAGGCGTCGTCCCTGAGCAGCGGCTGGATCATGGGGAAAATTTGCTCCGCCAAATTTCCCTGTGACCGTGATGCGAGGAGGCCTTCGGCAACCTGGGGCCGCGACGCCCTCGTCGCGCTATTGGGAAAAAACGCGACGAGGGCGTCGCGTCCCCAGCGGGAACCGAGGCCAAACGTGCACTCCGCTCGGCACTCACAGCCCCAGTTCCTTCCTCACCTGCCGGATGCCCGCGACCATGTGGCGCAGTTTCGGCTGGGCCGCCCAACGCGCGGTCTGGCTCAACCCGCAGTCGGGCGCAAAGACGAGCCGCTCAGCTGGCGCGTGTTTCAAACAGAGCCTTACCCGGTCGGCGACGTTCTCCGGCGTTTCAATGTAATAACTCTTCACGTCGATGATCCCGACCGCCGCGTCCATCCGCGTCGCGATTTTCGCGATGATTTCAATCTCGGCGAACTCCCGGCTGGCCATTTCGACGTGCATCTCGTCCGCCTTGAAGTCCAGAAACGCCGGAAACATCGGCGCCACCTGGCGCGGCCCGATCGCGCGGCCCTTGAAGTTGCCGAAACACAGGTGAGTGCAGAGCCGCGTGCGGCCGAAGACGGACTCGACCGTCCGGTTGAAGATGTCGACGAAGCGCCGCGCATCCTCCTTGTACGCGTAACAGCTCATCGAGGGCTCATCGACACTGATCTCGCGGCACCCCGCCGCGACGAGGTCCTCGAGTTCCTTCCGCACGATCGGCAACAACGCTTCCGTGACCGCCCAGCGATCGGAATATTGCGAGTTCGGCACAAGCCGGCCGCTGAGCGTGTAGGGTCCGGGCACACTCGCCTTCAGGGTGGGCCCCGCGGGAGCGAGCCGCTGGAGGCGTTTGAACTCGTCGACCACGCCGAGGCCGCGCGGCGCGCGGAGGGTGCCCGTAATCGGATGCTTGCCGCGCTGATCGTGCGCCGGCGGGCCGAACTTCCGGGGCGAAGCCGCCTCGAGCTCGATGCCCTGGATGTAGCCGTAGAATGACAGGTTGAAATCAAGCCGCGTCTGCTCGCCATCAGTGATGACGTCTAGCCCGGCCCCGACCTGGTCGTGGATCGCCGCGATCACCGCGTCGTCCTGGATTTCGCTCACATCGGAGCGGCCGAAAACGCCGAGATGCTGGCTCGCGAATTCCAGCCAGCTGGGAAATGGATAACTGCCGATGACGGTCGTGCGGAGGGGACAGGATTGCATGGGGGCGGTTTGGGTTCAGGCCGAAGCGGGGAAGATGGGTCGAAGGTAATCGAGGTCGTAGCGGATACTGGGTTCGACGCCGAGCGGCGTTTTCACGCCCTCGACACCCAGCCAGCCCCGATAGCCGGCGGCGTCGAGTGCGCTGCGAACCTTGGGAAAGTTCATCGAGCCCTTCCCGTAGAGGTTGTCATAGTCCTTGAGATGCACCTCACAGATGCGTTCGCGGCCGAGCCGACGGATGGCGGCGCCCACATCCTCGCCGACCTTCTGCATATTACCCACGTCGTAGTAGATTCGGATCGCGGGGGAATTGACCGCGTCGAGGATGCGTTCGAGTTCCGGCGCCTTCAGCCACGACTCGATCCCGTAAACCACACCGGCCGCCTCGGCGCGGGGAGCGAGTTTTTTCAGGCGCCGGATCACCTCGGTGACGCCCGCCGCATCATCGACAAGGTCGCCCTTGGAGAAGAACGCCAGCAGAGTCACGCGGGCCTTCATCCGCTGCATCACCCGCACGCTGTCGAGCACCCATTGTTCGGTCGCGGCGTCGCTCTTGTAGGGCACGGTGTTGAGCACGCCGAGGGCGAGCGACGAGATCGCCACGCCGTGCTGCGCCGAGGCGGCGAGGATTTTTTCCTGCTGCGCCTCATCGAACAAAGGCAACGTGGTCGCACCCTCCTTCACTCGGCCAAAGTCAACCTGCACGCCGTCGAGACCGATGCGCTTCGCGAGTTCGAACGCCTCGGGACTGCACGTCTTCTGGAGCGTCCAGTCGCACGCAAAAATGCGGAAACCAGTCGGAGTTTTCGGCGCCCCCGGCTGCTGGGCCGCCTGACCGGCGCCGAGGAACGTGGCGGCACCGAGCGCGCCGATGGAAGTCCGTACAAAGGAACGACGGGAAATTGGAGTTTTCATAATCGATGGGTTGAGCGAGTTCTCACGTTGGAGACACTGGGGACGCGACGCCCTCGTCGCGTGGATTGAAATCGCGACGAGCGGCGACGCGGCCCCAACAGCATCACAGTTGTAGTCGAAGGCATTTCCGCAGAACCAAGAATTGAGTCCCCCAAAACTCACGCCTGCAGACCGGTGAGGTCCGCCTGCAGCTTCTTCTTCGACGCGATCAATTCGGACCAGGTCACCGTGCGTTTCTCCTGCGCGGCCGTGCGCCCCATGATCGCCACGAGGTTGCTGGTCACGCTCGGCTCGAGGGTGACGTTGGCCGCGTCCTTGCGGAGAACCCGTTCATGGAAGGCCTTGATGTTGGCGACGGCGCCCTCCTTGTAGATCGCGTTAGTCGCGCCGCCACGGTAGAAGACGTCGCCGGCGCCGCGAATCATCACCTGGCCGCCGTACTTCGTCGACAGCACTCCCTTCGTGCCGAAGACCCGGTTGTTGATTCCGCCGGGTTCGCCATGGGCGTTGAACTGGCGCGAACTGAACGTCACGCCCACCTGATTGGGATATTCATACGCGAGCGCATAATGATCCCAGGCATCGCCCACATCGATGCGCACACGCCGGCCACCGGTGCCGGTGCAGCGCACGGGAGGCGAGTCCTTCATCGTCCAACTCATCACATCGATTGCGTGAATGTTTTGTTCGACAATGATGTCGCCGGAGAGCGCCTGATCGAAAACCCAATTGTGCAGCCGCGCCTCGGTGGTGCCCGGCGGCACCTTGATCGCGAGCCGGTCCGCGTGATAAGTCGCCTCGCCGAAACAGACGTCGCCCATCTCGCCGGAGTGCAGGCGGCGCAACGCCTCGATGTAGAATTCGTTCGTCCGCGTCTGGAAATCCACCAGGAAGATCTGACCCTTGCGGCGGGCGTTTTTCCCGGACTCCGCGATGGAGTGGCAGCCCGGCACATCCACCGCGACAGGTTTTGCGAGATAGACGTGCAGTCCGGCCTCGACTGCCGCCTGCGCCTGCGCCGGATGGAAGTACGGGGGACTGATGATGGCGACCGCGTCGAGTCCGCCCGCAGCGATCATCTTCTGCGCACAGTGCAGTCCGGTAAACGTGCGCACGCCGGTGAGCTTTGATTTGGCCAGGCCCTCGTCGATCCGGGACTGAAAATAGTCCGCAACGCTGACAACCTCGTACCCACCGTGCGCGAGGAACAGATCCAGGATCCACTGGCCGCGACCGCCACAGCCAACCAAGCCGAGACGAATCCGGCTGTTGGCGGTCGACCCCTGGGCGACGGCGCGACTAAGGGTTGAAACGGCGGCCAGACCCAAGCCGGCCTGGGTGATGAAATGACGCCGCGAGAGTTCGGAGTGAGAAGGTGAATTCATGGTGATGGGCGTTTTTTGTTTTTTTGAGGCGAAACGAAAATGAACGCGGAGAAAGAAGGCGGGGGGATCACGCGCGGTTGCGCGCCCAGGCGTCGCGCCCGACGGCGGCGAGGTGCGCGGGGGTTTCGAGGACGGCCCCTCTGACGCGCAGACTATTCTGCAGCGCTTCGATCGGAACCTCGCGGGCGCCACACTCTCCCGCCAGCGAGAGCGCCGCGGCCGTGCCCGCGGCCTGCCCCATCGCCATCGTCTGAGCCATGGAGCGACACGAGGCATGCGCGTCGTGCGTCGCGGAAAAACACCGGCCGGCCACCCACAGTTCGTCGCGGCTGCGCGGCACGAGCGTCCGGTATGGCACATCATACGCCGCACCGTCCGGCATGTAGCCCCAAACGGTCTCGTCTCCACCGTCCTTGGACGCCCGGTGATCCTCGATCGGCGCACCACAGAGCAACACGCGATCGTCGAAACGGGCCACCGAGAGGCAGTCGGTCTTGGTCAGGCGGTATTCGCCAAAAACGCGCCGCGTCTCCCGGACGCCAATCTGGTGCGAGAGTCCGATTATGTTCGCCTCGGCAAATCCCGGCACGCAGTCGCGGAAAAAACCTTCGTACGCGAACGCCTGCCGTCGCCCTTCCTGCTCGGCCACTGTGAGCTGCTCGAAATCGGTCGCGTCCACGTCAGCGACGCGCACCGCCACGGTGGAAATGCAACCCCGGGCATTCATCGCGTGGAGGCTGCCGTTCCGGCGGGGGAGCGCGTGCGTTCCGCGATCGACCGCCTCGGACATGCGTTCCCTGAGAAGCTTCTTTCCACCCGCGCGTTCGTAGGCGCCGAGGTCGACGTTGCTCATACGAAACGTCGTCGTGAGCGTTTGCGCCGGCTCGTGTTCACCGGCCTTTTCACAGGGAATGCCGGCGAGTGAGCACAGGTCCGCGTCACCCGAGGCGTCGATGAAGCGCCGGGCGCCGACCCGAAAAAAGCCGCGCTTCGTCGAGAGGACGACACCCACGATGCGGCCGTTTGCATCCTGATCCGCGGCCACCAGCGTCACGTGGAGCAACACCTTCACGCCAGATGCATCGAGCAGTTGATCCCACACGAGCTTGAGGCGTTCGGGGTTGTAGTTGACGCCCGTGCCGGCGCCGTAGGTGTTGGGCCGCAAAAACACCGCGCCGGCCGCATCCAGCGCGTCGACGACGCGATCCGCCAGGCCGCCCACCACCTTGCGCGGCGCCTCGCCCGGCGTGAAAAAACCATAGAACGTGTCGAGCATCTGCGTGCTCGTGCCGCCGAGAAATCCACCGCGCTCCACCAGCAGCACCGACGATACGCCTTCGTCGCGGGCCGCCATGGCGGCACAACACCCGGCCGAGCCACCGCCGATCACGAGGACGTCCACTGTCGTGAGGACGGGGATTTTCTCGAGGATGAGCGGTGCGGTGGTCACGATTCCAATGCCCGAGGTTTGATGGTATTCACGTCGGCCCCACGGTGGCGTAGAGTTTGGCGAGCCGGTGCGCGTGCTCGTCGTAGGCGGCCTCAAACAATTCGGTCGCGCGCGCGGCACCAACGACCACCCCGGCGCTCAGCACCTTGGGCGGTGCACCGGCCCGGGTCAGCCGCTCGGCGACTTCCGCCTTGATGGTGTTTACGATCAGACAGCCGCCGACGGTGGACCCCGGAGCCACCGGGGTGTCGAGGCCGTCGATTTTCACCATCGCGTCTCCGACCGGAGCACCCGTGTCGAGCACGAGGTCAGCAAAATCAGTGAGCTTCCTCCCATCGGCGCGACGCGAATTCGAAGCCTCGGCGTGTGCGCGACTGACGAGCGCGACCACCCGCACCCCGCGGCGGCGGAACTGCTCGGCCATCTCGATCGGCACGACGTTGCAGCCGCTCGAGGAAATCACGAGCGCCGTGTCGCGCGACTCGAGCGCGTAATTGCGCAGGATGCGTTCCGCCAGGCCGGAAACGTTTTCCAGGAACATCGCCTGCCGCTGGCCGTTGGCGCCAACGACAAGATTGTGAAACGAGAGCGACAGTTCGACGATCGGGTTGAAACCAGGGAACGAGCCGTAGCGCGGCCACATCTCCTCGACCATGATCCGCGAATGCCCGGAGCCGAAGAGATGCACCATGCGCCCGGCGAGGATCGTCTGGGCGAACCATTCGGCCGCCGTGGCAATGGCCGGCTGTTGCGCGGCGACGGTATCAATGAGGGCGCGCGCCTTGGTGAGATAAGTTTCAGCGGGAGTCATGGGAAAGTAAGGCCTGGCGAGCGGCACCGATGGCACCCGCCCATTCGCCGAGCGTGGCGGCGACGATCGGCACGCGATGGCCGCCTGGCCGCCACTCGACGCGGGCAAGTTCCATTTCGAGGGGAACGAAGAGCGCGTCGCCCGCCTGGGCAATGCCGCCGCCGATGACAATCACCTCGGGATCGAAAAGATTGATGCATGAACCCACCGCGCATCCGAGCGCCCGGATCGACTTCAGCCACACCCGCGAGGCCGCGGCGTCACCGGCCCGGTGGGCGGCGACCAAGGCCGCGGTGTTCGCAAAACGTCCCTCACTCCGCGCCGCCACTGTGCAGTCGCCCATCAGGACTTCAATTGCCCCGGGCATGCCTGTGATGCTCACCTCCCCCTCGGGATCGAGCGACAGATGACCGATGTGCCCGGCGCGACCGATCGCACCGCGCAAGAGACGCCCGTCACTGATCACCGCGCCACCGACGCCGGTGCCGAGCGTCAGCATCACCACATGACGCCGGTCCCGGGCGGCCCCGATCCAGGCTTCGCCGACAATCGCGGCATGCGCGTCGTTGAGCACGGGCACCAGGTCCGGACGCCCCAGCGCGTTGGTCCAATCGAGGCCGGCCAGACCGGCGAGTTTGCCCGGCAGGTGCGCGATGCTGCGGGAGTCGGTTGCCACCAAACCCGGGGCGCACACGCCCACCGCGGCCGGCGCACTCCCCTGCTCCCGCGTGAATTCCGCGATCGCGCCGCGCGCGGCGGCCACCCAGTCAGTGGCCCCATTTCGTCCATCGTCGGTCGCCCGCGCCGCACGCTGCCGCACCGCGCCGGCCGCCGTGACGGCGACGGCTTTCAGGTTCGTACCTCCGATGTCGATGCCGGCGCTCCAGTTCATTGATACAGATGCGCGACACTCCGGCGGTAGCCTTCGTAGTAGGCCTCAAGTTGTTCCTCGGCAGCATGCGCGGTGGTGGTGCCGACGAATTGGTGGCTCGGCAGCATCACCGGCTTGTGGCCCTTTTGCAGGAGGCGCTCCGCCGTTTCGCAGCGAAGCATGTTGGTCAGCATCGCGCCCGTGACGGTCGAGGTCGGCCCGGTGCGCCACTCGAGTCCGGGCACCTCCACCACGCAGTCACCGGGCGGGCAATGGTTGTCGAGCACCACATCGGCCACATCGATGAGCTTCTTGCCCGAGGAGTGCGCCGGCTTCGACTGCGAGCAATGCGCGACCGACACCACGCCGATCACCGGTAGCCCGCGGGCCTTCGCGCCCAGCGCCATTTCCACGATTAAGGGCCGGATGCCCGAGGTGGAAATCACGATGAACGCATCGTGCGGACCAAACTTGAAGCCGGAGAGGAGCTGCTCGGCGTAGCCCTCGATTTTTTCGAGAAAGAGCGGGCCGCGCAGGCCGTTCATCCCAATCGTCGCGCAGTGCTGTGAAACCGCCTGCTCCGCCCAGGCGTAGAAGCCCACGAAGCAGCCCTGCCGCGGCGCCATCTCCTCGCACATCATGCGCGAGTGACCGGCGCCGAACATGAACACGAGCCCGCCGCGCGCGATGCTCGTCGCGCACACCTCTGCGGCGCGTTCCACCGCGGGGAGTTGGGTCGCGCGCATCCGCGCGAGAAGTTGCTGGGTCTGATCGTAGTAGTCGGTGGCGGCGCTCATGAAAAAGGGGATGTCAATTGACCGGGGAGGGCGACGGCGGGATCTGCCCTTCGCTCACGGTCCAGCCACCGTCGACGGCGAGCATCTGGCCGGTGACATAACGCGCCGCATCGGACAGGAAAAAGACCGCGGCCCCGTCGCAGTCCTCGGACCGGCCGATCCGCCCGCCGTCGAGCGGCTGCTTGGTGGCGATGAACTTCAGGATGGTGGCGTCCGCCGCCGCCCGGCGGGCCATCGGGGTCTCGACCAGCGCTGGAGCGAGCACGTTGATCCGGATGTCATGCTTCGCGTAATACGCCGCGGTGGCTCGGGTGAAGCCAATCATCGCCGCCTTGGCGGCCGCATAGGCGTGCGTCGAAAAATACTCGGGCGACGGCGACCAGCCGAGGACCGAGCCCAGGTTGAGGATCGCCCCGCCGGTTTTCTGGGCGAGAAACTGCCGCACGGCGGCGCGATTCGAAAGCATCACCGAGTGCAGGTTGAGTTCGAGCGTCGCCCGCAGGCCGTCGTCCGTCATCTCGTGCAGCGGCCCGTCGCCCATCCGCCGGCCGCTGCCGCCCGCCACGTGATAGAGCCCGTGAAAGTCGCCAAAGTTTTTCCGGGCGAGGGCAATCGCCTCCTCCGCATGCGCCGGTTCCCGCGCGTCACCCGGGCAGGCGACGCACGCCGGGCCGAGGGTCGAGGCCGCCAGGGCAGCATTCGCGGCATCGCGCCCTGTCACCACCACGCCGCGCGCGCCCGCGGCCAGAAAGGCCCGCGCGGCCGAAAGGCCGAGCCCGGTGGTGCCACCGATGACAACCAGGACTTTGTCGGAAAGAGGCGGGCTGACCATGGCGGAAGTCCAAGCGCGGCCGGAGGGACGTTCAATCGTTAACAAATCGCTCGACAGGTAAACTGATATGATAATAACCGTACCCGATGGCCCGCCCCCGGTCCGCCCATGTGCAGGAAGTGAAGACCGCCCTGACGGCGCGGCTGCGCAGCGGCTTCGCGCACCCGGGTGGCCGATTTCTCTCGACGCGGGCCGTGGCCCAGCGCTTTGCCGTGAGTTACCAGACGGCGCACCGGCTCCTGGCTGAGTTGGAAAACGAGGGCATGCTGCGCCGGCAGGCGGCCTCGGGTTCGTATGTGCCGGGAAAACGCGCGGCGCTGCGGGGGGCGCAGTTGATTTTTCATCCGCGCGCCCGACGGAAGGGCAGTTTTGGCGCCCACCTACTCGAATTGCTGGAAACGGCGCTGACCGCGCAGGGAATTGCCTGGGTGCGGAGCTGGCCCGCGGAGGGCCGCGCGCCACGGCTGCGCACCGACCACTATCCGGTCGCCTGGGAATGTCCTCCCTCGATCCATGCCGCCGCAGGTGCACGCCGGTTCGCTCTTTCGCTCAACGATCGACCGCCCGTCGGCCTGGGAGGAACCTACGTCGATACGGTGACGACCGACGATTTTTCGGGCGGCGCCTGTGCGGCGGAATTATTGAAGGAACGAACCGGTCGCACCGACGGGTTTGCCGTGCTGGGCGGCCCCGCCGACGATCCCCGCAGCCTGCAACGCATCGCGGGGTTCCGCGCCCATGCCGGGGTGACCCGGGTCGCACATGCCGACTCGTGGTTTCTCGAAGCGGGGCGGGAGCAGGCGGCCGGTGTCCTCGCCGGGAAGCCCACTGGGATTTTTGCGTGCAACGACCGGCTCGCCGAGGCGGTAATAGACCATTGCACTGCGGCGGGACTCACCTTGCCGCCGTTGGTCGGATTCGACAACGCCCCGGTGGCCGAGCGGCTGCGGCTCACCACGATCGGGATTCCGTGGCGCACGATGGTGTCCGAGGCGGTTCTGCTCATCGCGGCGCGGCTCCGCGGCGGCACCGATCCGGCGCGGCTCATCAGCCTCGCGCACGAGCCGATCCACCGGCTTACGGCGTAGTATCACTCTGTCACGTGATCCTGAAAGTTCACCCCCCGAAAAGTGTAACGTATTACGTGACGTTAGAAACTCGTTAAGCCAACGAGATGCGCAGCTCCGCAGGGTCTGCATGACACGCGGTTGACAACCCAACCGAAGTCATGAGCCAACCCATCGTTCTCACCAACGGACAACACGAAATCAAAATCTACACGGTCCA
>CANJIU010000017.1 GCA_947474365.1 Opitutia bacterium
CTATGAGCATTCCGTGTCGTCGTCCGAATCCTTCGTCTATATTGCGATGATTCATATCATGCTCCGCCGACTGGCTCGATGACCCTTTTTCGACGCCCTCTTAAACAGTTTTGTGATGTTATCCGGTTCAATGCCGATGCCGCGGTCCCATACCTCCAGCCGAACTTCCCCCGGAGCGAGGCTCGCCCGCAGGCCGCATTCGCCGCCTTCGGGTGAAAACTTCGAGGCGTTGCCGAGCAGATTGACGAGCACCTCGGTCATCCGGCGGGCATCGACGTTGGCCTGGGCTCCCGGGGCCTCGTTGACGAACATCACCCGCTGACCGCGTTTTTCCGCGGCCGCCCGCGTTCGCTCAAGTGCGGGACTGCAGAAGGTTTCGATCCCGCAGGGCTGCCGGTGGAGCTCGGCCTGCCCGGTTCCCGCTTTGGCGTAGTCAATGACATCGTTGATCAGCTTGAGCAGATTCCGGCCGCTGGTCTGGACGATGTGGATATCGCGCAGCTGTTTTTCGTTCAACGGTCCGTGCACCTGTTCGGCGAGAATCTCCGACATCCCGAGAATGCCGGTGAGCGGTGTGCGCAGCTCGTGGCTGATGCTCGCCAAAAAGACATCCTTCGCCCGCGCCGCCTCCGCGGCCTGCGCGCTCTTTGCCTTGAGCCGTTCCGTCAGGCTGTGGAGGTCGTCGGTCACGATCTTCTGCAGCTGGAGAAGTTGGAGGAGATCGAGCGTCGGGTCGTGGGCGGCGAAATCGTCCAACGTCAGGCCGGTTCCGATCAATTCCGACATCTCGGCGAGCCACGGCGAGCCGAGGAAAAACATCTTTCCGCCATGCGCGAGAAACTGCCCGCGCAGGACCGTGCCGCGCGAGCGCTCGCAGACGGTCCGCAGCCGGCCCGGCCCCGCCGTGAGTCGGTCGAAATCGAAGGGTTCCTCCGGGCGCTTCGGCGTGAATACGTCGGCGAACCGGACCCCGGGGCGCACCGCGGTGGAGAGCTTGCGCATCGACCGCCCCATGGACGCGATGATGCCGTCGCGGCCGAAGCTGACGTGAAAGGGAAAGATCACATCGAACTCGGCCGCGGAGAAGCGGATGAGGTCGGAGTCGGCGGGGTTCACCATTGGACGAGGAAGATGTCGTGATCCGCGCCGGCCGCCTTGGCCGCCTCCAGGGTCACCTGCAGGGGGGTGTCGAACATCTTTCCGAGCCCGCTCAGGAGACCCTCCATGAAGGCGGTCAACCCGGGCCGGTGCGACAGATAGTGGAGCCGGAGCGAGCGGTCGGTGCGGTCGGTAATCTCAAAGCGGGGTGGGGCGAGCTTCGGGTAGATCAGGGCAACCCGATCGTGAAAGTGCGGCAGGTTGGCGAGGAATGCTCCCGCGGTTTTTCCGCCGGACGCCATCAGCGCGCCATAACCCTTCTGCGCCGTATTCAGCACCCAATGCTCACCGAAGGCATGCAGGATCTTCTCCGGCGGTGTCCCCGTCATTTCACTGGCGGCGGTGACGAGGCGGTAGGTGATTTCGTCGGGATAACCTTCGTTGCTGATGAAAATCTCCTCCGTGACGCCGGCACGGCGCTTGACTTCGAGCCAGGCGGCTTCGCCGTGGGCGGTGACGACCATCTCTTCGACGGCCTTGTTTACCATGCCATACATCGGTGGAGAAATTTGAGGGTGGTGGGCGAAAAAACAATCATCCTGCGGATCCGTTTGTCGTCGGTGTGGTGGTGGAACGGGTGGTCAGGGCGCGCAACAGCTGCCGGGGATCGATGGGTTTTTCGACGAAATCGTCGAAGCCGGCCGCGGCGCACCGCTCCCACATCTGAGTCCGCCCGTGCGCGGAAAATGCGACCAGGCGGCACGGCGTGGTCCCGGTGGTATCGCTCCAGGCCCGGTACGTGCGAACGACTTCAAGCCCGTCCATGTCCGGCATTTCGAGATCGATGAGCGCCGCGTCAAATTTTCCCTCCTGCAGCAGCTGCAGAGCTTCGCGGCCGCTGCTCACGGTCTCCAGGTGGCGGCAGTCGCCTTCGAGCAGGCCGCGCAGGACTTCCTGATTGGTGAGATTGTCGTCAGCGGCCAGGATGCGTAACGCGGTCGGTTCCGCCACGGGCGCCACTGGAGCCGCCGACTCGGGCGGCCGGGTATGGCGGACGAGGAGGGAAAAGAAAAACTCGGATCCTTCGCCCGGGGCGCTGCGCACCGCCAGCTCGCCGCCGAACAGACCGACCAGTCGCCGGCTGATCGACAGCCCGAGCCCGGTGCCGGGTTGGGTGGCGGAAGCCGCGCCGGGAAGCTGCACGTACGGTTGAAAAAGTTTTGCCTGCTCGGCCGCGGCGATGCCCGGACCGGTGTCGATCACCGCGAAGCGCAGTTCGAGCTCGGGCCCCTGCGAACCGACGAGATCGATGCGGACCGTGATGCTCCCTGACTTGGTGAACTTCAGGGCGTTGCCGATGAGATTGATCAGCACCTGGTGGAGCCGGGGGGCGTCGATTTCGAGCCAAAGCGGAATGACGGCCGGCAGGGTGAATCGGAGCCGCAGGCCGAGTTGCTCCGCCTTCAGGGAAAACAAGGCGCGGAGTTCGGCGCATAGCTCCCCGAGCTCGACCGGCTTGGGCTTCAACTCGATTCGGCCCGCTTCAGCGCGGGAGAGATCAAGCAGATCGTTGACGACGCCGAGGAGTCGAGCGCTGGAATCGCGGATGGTCCGCACCCGGGCGGCGGATGCAGGATCGGAGGGATTCTTGGCGACGACGTCCGCGAGGCCGATCATGGCGTTCAAAGGCGTGCGAATTTCGTGGCCGGTCATCGCCAGGAAATCGGTCTTCGACTGGCTGGCCGCCTCCGCCTGCCGCCGGGCCGTCTCCGCCTCGAGGGTGCGTTCCGCGACGCGCCGGTCGAGCTCGACATTCTGGCGCCGCAATTCGTCGTGGGTGGCATTGAGGCGGGAGGCCAGTCGGTTGAAGGCGGCGAACATCTCCAGGACCTCACGTGGGGCCGTGCCGGAAAACGGTGGGAGCAGCGCGACCGCGCCCGCCTCCGTCTGTTGCGCCGTGTGGTTGGAAAAATTCTCGAGGGGCGCCGACAGTCGCCGATGTGCCGCGCGCGCCACCAGGGCCGCGCTGCCACTGATGCCGACCAGAATGGCGATCATGAGGAGGTAGGGTGTCTTCATGCCCTCCAGCGCACCGAGCACCGGCCATTGCGCGATCACGAGCATGCCGACCGTGCGGCAACGCTCCGCGCGGTTGAGCACCCGCCGTTTCCCCGCGCCGGGTTCAAAGCGGTCGGAAAAAAACGGCGTCAGCCCCGCCCCGGCCTTTAATGCGGAGACGAGCGCGGTGTCTTGCAGCCGCTGCATCGATCGCAGGCCGGTCGGTTCATCGGCATGGATCACGCGCCCCGAAGAATCCGCGAGCACGAGATTAATCCGGTTCTTTTCCGCAGTGGTGGCCGCCGCCTGGGCGAGACGCTCGACCTGCACCGAGGCTTCGACGATTCCGGCGAAACGACCGATGCGGTCGAAGTGCGGCACGCTCATCGCCACCAGCACGTCGTTGCCGAACCCGCGGCCGAGAAACACGCCGGAGACAAACGGCCGCAGCGTGTCGCGCGCCACCTGGAAATATTCGCGATCGGCGACACTTGCCCCGCGCAGGCGGACCAGCTCGCTCGCCGGCGACGTCTGCACAATCCGGCCGTCGACATCCGTCACCAGCATGGTGAGGAAACGCGGGTGCGCCCGTTTCACCTCTTCCAGCACCAGCGGGGCCGTCTCCGGCGCCTGTTCGATCACGCGGGCGACGCCCGTCAGCGTGGATTGGTTGAGCTCGAAAAACAGATCGATTTGCCGCACGGCCTCGCGCGCGGCGAAAAAGGCGCGCTCCCCGACCTCAGCTTCCGCCGCTTCGCGGGAAAGGATGGAAAAACCCAGCGCGACAAAGGCCAGGGGCACCAGGCTCAGCACAAAGACATAGTTGAACACCACCTCGCGCACGGTGGCGGTTTCCGTTCGCCCACCGCTGAGCCGTGCGCCGAACGAGGTGTAGCGCAGGATAAAATACCCCGAGGCGACGGCGGCGATCTCGGTGACGCATTGCGCCACGAGCATGACCAGACTGAGGTCGCGCGGCAGCCCGGCCACTCCGGCGTGCCACCACAGGCCCAGCGGCAGTCCCGCCAGCAGCCAGTAGGCTCCCGCGGCCAGGATCGCGTTGATCCGGCCGTAGCGCACGGTGACCACCAGCCACGCCGCCCCGATCCCGTCGAGCAACAGGGCAAAGGGGTGCCCGAGAATGACCACACTCGGGATCATCGCCAGCATCGCGATCACGACCGCCCAGAGCGGCGGCCACGAAAGTAAAAACGGGACGATGACAAACGCCCCGAGGAACACCCGCGCCCCGCCCACCACCTCCAACTGTAGGCAATTCAGGCCCGCCGCGATCGCGACCGCCGCCACGAGGATCCGTGTGTCGGTGGGGAATCGTTTGGAGGCGGGATGCGACATTGCGGCCCAACACTCATACCACGGCCTCGGCGGCTTCCGCAAGGACGGGTGCCGTCGGAATTTCGACGAAAAAGGTCGCCCCGACACTCGCTTCGCCTTCGGCCCAGATGCGCCCGCCATTGGACCGTACGAGGCGAGCGACCAGGGAAAGACCCAAGCCAAGCCCGTCGGTTTTTTCCGCCGTCGACAGGCGCGAGAAATCGCGAAACAGGCGTTCCGCTTCGCGCGAGTCAAAGCCGATTCCGTTGTCGCGGACAAACAGCACCGTATGGGCCGCTGACAAACGGGCGCCGATTTCGATTCGAGGGGCGGTGCTGGCGGCAGAGTATTTCTGAGCGTTTGCGAGCAGGTTGTAGAAGACCCGCTCCAGCACGGCCGTACTCACCTGCACCCGCGGCAGATCGCCGACGATCCAAGTGGTGTTCGGGTTTTGGGCAATACCACGGAAATGGGTCAACAGCCGGTCGACGACCGGGGTGGGATCGACCGCCGGCGAATGCGCCTTCGTGGATCCCTCGTGCTCTTCGCGCGCGAGTTTCAGGATGTTGACGACCATCTGATCCATCATGGCCGCCGCCTTGCCTGCCCGGCTAATCATCGGCGCGGCCTCCGCGTTGATCGGCACGAGGCCTTCCTCGATCATGCCCAGATATCCGCGGACGACCGTCAACGGAGAGCGTAGATCGTGCGACACGAAGCTGGCGTAGGACATCAGCAGGGTGTTTGCCTCCTGCAGTTGCTGCGTGCGGGCGCGCACCTTGTCTTCCAGCTCGAAGTTCAGTTTTTTCAACGCATCGCGGGCCCGCCGTTCTGCCGTGATATCGTCGAAAATCAGAAGCACGAGACGATTGCCCCGGTCCGGGACAACCGAAATCCGCAGCTGGAGGATGCGTTCGCCTGCATCGGCACCAAATTTCACCTCGCAGGGTTCCGGCGTGAGTGCGCGCAGCGCGGTCTCGATGCCACGTCGCACGGTCCCGGCCCCTCGGGGTCGAAGCAGTCCGGCAATGAAGCGCCGGTCAAAACGGCACTGCGGGGTGGGCGGAGGAAAGATTTTGCCGCTGGATTGGCGTCGACCACCTTCCCGTCGGGATCCGCCAGAACAATCGCCACCGGAGCCAACTCATACAATTGTTCAAAACGCGTGTGCTGTTCGGCGATGGTCCGGAAGCGGTTGAGCGAGGTGATGGTGCGAACCCGGGCGCGCAGTTCATTGCGCCGGCACGGTTTGACGATGAAATCGTCCGCGCCTGCTTCGATCCCCTTGAGCCGGGAGGAGTCATCGTCGAGTGCCGTGATGAGCAGGATCGGAATCCGTCCGATCACCGGGTCGGCCCGAATCTCCCGGCAAACGGCAAACCCGTCCATTTCCGGCATCATCACATCGAGGAGGATCATGTCGGGTTGCAGGTCGCGGGCCTTCTCGCACCCTTCGCGTCCGCGTTTGGCGAAATGGAGTTCGTAGCCGTCGGCCGCCAGAAACGCCCGTAGCGTCACCAGATTCATGTCTTCGTCGTCAACGATCAGGATGCGCGGAATCATCGGGCTGGCCGGGCAAAAACAGCGAATGATCGGCGCCTGTCGCACCGGGATGCCCCGGATGCGAAGGCGCGTTCCCCGTGGCGGAACGGGCGCAGGTGGTTTGATGAAAGCGGCACAACCTCCACCTTACGGCCGTTCGGGTGGTTGCGTTAGCGTTTGACGACCGATTTTTCACTCGGACCGCCCCAAAAGCGGCGACAAAAGATGCGCGGAATTTGGGAATGTATGCCGAGCGTGTTTTTCGTGGGTACGGTAGACTGCCATGTCAAAAGTCCCCCATGAAACTCGCCTTCACGATCCCGGAAACGGCCGCCAGGCGGTGGATTGTCATGGCGGCGGTCGCCGCGCTCGGGCTCGCCGGTTGTGCTGGCGTTTCCGAAACCGCCGTCGCGCCCGTCGATCGGGCTGCCTTGTTGCTTTCCTCCTGGAGAAACTGGCACGCCGCGGTGGACGCTGCGGAATATCTCTCGATGAACCGCACGACCGACCCGCGGGAAATCGCCGCCCTGATCCAGGCCCTGGAGGTAAATGGAAAGGGGGAATTCATTCTCCGGGAACACGCCGCCCGCGCCCTCGGACTCGCCGGCGATCCGTCGGCCGGCCCCGCCCTTATCCGGCGTCTCACGGATGACCCGGATGAAGACGTCCGCCGGGCCGCGGCTCACTCCCTGAGCGAACTCAAGTCCAAGGAAGCGATTCCGGTGCTGCTGGCCCGGGTTCTCGATCCCCAGGAAAAGCACGTGGTCGCCGCGGAGGCGGCGGAAGCGCTCGGCACCATTGGAGACGCCTCGGTCCTTCCTTCGTTGATGGCGTTCCGCGCGGATGGAGCTGATTCCTGGAACGAGATCGCCGCCTTGGATCTTTCGATCGCCCGACTACAGCAACGATAGAAAGAACGGCCCCGGCGGGTTCCGCCTTTGGGTTGCCGCCGGCTCGCCCGATTGGAACTCGCCCGGAGTGGTGACAACCGGCACGTTGTGCCTTCGTCCTCCGATGCGCCTTCTCACGACCCTTCTGCTGCTCGCCGTGTTGACGCTGCGCGCCGCCGGAAATTCGCCCGCCGCCCCATTCACTGCGCGTGAACGGAGCCACGGTTATCGCCATGATGTCATCCTCGCCAAGCCTCTCCGGCATCAGCGCGCGACCATCGACGCCAGCGAGGCGCGTGAGCGGGTGAACGTGCGGCAGAAATTCACGCGCTTCGGCGATCTCCGCATCATCTCGCTCGACGGCGCCGAGGCGGCCGAACGGGTGATCGCCCGTCTCCAGGCGACGGGTCGCTACGAATTCGTCGAACGCGATCGGCTGATGCGCCCTGCCGCGCTCCCCGACGATCCGGGATTTTCCCAACAATGGTCGCTCAACAACACCGGCCAGTCCGGCGGTGTCGCCGGCGCCGACATCCGGGCGGTTGCGGCCTGGGACGTTCTTCACGACGCTCCCAACGTCATCGTCGCGGTCCTCGATTCCGGCGTGAATTACCGCCATGTGGACATCGCCGCGAATATCTGGCGCAACCAGGCGCCCACGTTCGGCGACGTCAACGGCGCCTCGTTCGTCAACGGCGTGCGGACCAACGATCCCGCCGACGTGCAGGGCCACGGCACGCATTGCGCCGGGATCATCGGCGCCGCGGGCAACAATGCCAACGGTCTGACCGGTGTCGCCTGGCGGGTCCAAATCATGCCGGTGCGCATCATGTCCGCCGAGGGCCTGATCGCGACCTCCGACTTCGCCGCCGGCGTCGACTATGCCATCGGTCACGGGGCGCAGATCATCAACGTCAGCCTGTTCACCGACACGCACTCGCAGGCCGATCTCACGGTGATCCGCGCCGCACGCGAGGCGGGAGTGATCCTCGTCGCCGCCGCCGGCAACGAGGCCGCCAACGTCGACACCTCGCCGCGCTACTACCCGGGCGCCTATCCGCTGGACAACATCGTCGCGGTCGGCGCGTCGACGCGCACGGAAACGCTCGCGTCGTATTCAAACTATGGTGCGTGGGTCGACGTGGTGGCGCCGGGCTCGAACATCCTCTCGCTTTTTTTTGGCAACAACACCGGCAACCTCACGCTCAGCGGCACGTCGATGGCCGCGCCGCACGTCGTGGGTGTGCTGGCGTTGATCAAGGCCCGGTTTCCCAACGACACCTATCGCCAGCTCATCAACCGGCTCCATCGCAGCGTTGACGTGCTGGCCGCGTATGCCGGCAAGGCGGTCACGGGCGGGCGGATCAACCTGCTGAAGGCGCTCACGAACACGGAGAATCGTCCCTTCAACGACGACTTCGCCGGCCGCGCGCGCGTCGTTGGCCCCAACGTTTCCCTGCGCACGAACAATGTTGGCGCCGGCGCCGAGCCGGGTGAGCCCGCTCACGCCGGCCGTGCCCCGAGCGCCACCCTGTGGTGGGAATGGACCGCGCCCGCCACGGGCAACGTCAGCATCGACACGATTGGTTCCGGCTACGACACCGTCCTTGCCGTTTACACCGGCGCGAGCCTCGACTCGCTCGTGGTCGTAGCCGCAAACGACGACGATGGCGCAAACCCGACGAGCCGGCTGACGTTCACCGCGCAGGCGGGCTCCGCCTATCAAATCGCGGTCGGCGGCAAGAACGGAGCCGGCGGCGCGACGCTGGTCAGTCTCGGCACGGCGCCGGGCAACGATGCGTTCGCCTCGGCGGTGACGCTTTCGGGCGAGAGCACCCAGGTGACGGCGCACAATGTGCTCGCGAGCCGTGAACCCGGCGAGCCGCGCATCCTCGGCTTTGCCGGCGGCGCCTCGGTTTGGTATCGCTGGATCGCCCCGCGGAGCGGCCGTTTTCAGATCTCCGTCGCCACCACCAATTATTTTGACCCGCTGCTCGCCGTTTACACGGGCACGGCGTTGAACGCTCTCACCGCTGTCGCCACGAGTGACAACATCGGACCGGGTGCCGAAAACGTGGACGCGCTTTGCGTGGTTAATGCCGTCGTCGGCACAACCTACGTGATCAGCGTCGACGCGAAAACGTTGCCCAACACTGGCGAATTCACGCTCAGCATCACCGATGCGGTCTGGCAGGCCCCGACCCTTCGCGGCATCAGCGGCTCGCCGGCCGTGGCGCCCGACGGCACGCTCTACGTTGGCAGCACCGACTTCAACGCCTACGCCTTCAACCCCGACGGCTCGCCGAAATGGCGTCACGCCACCCAGGATGCACTTGATCACAGCTCATCGGCAGTTGGCGCCGACGGTACGGTGTACCTTCATTCGCTCGACGGAAATCTACACGCGCTTCGTGCCGACGGCACGTTGCGCTGGCGCCGTGATTTCGGGGTCACTCCGGGGCTCAGCGGACCGGTGGTGTGCAGCAGCCCGTCGATCGCGGTGGACGGTACCGTGTATCTCAAGGCTGGAGACGGTTACCTCCACGCGCTGGAGCCCGGCACCGGCGCGACGCGCTGGCGCTTCAACGTCAACGCTCCCGGCTCCTACGCGAGCCCCGCCATCGGCAGCGACGGCTCGATCTACCAGGGATCAACGGACCGTCGGTTCTACGCCATCGCGCCCGACGGCACCCTGCGCTGGACGTTCAACGCCAACGATTCGATCCAGACCGCTCCCGCGATCGACGCCGTGGGCAACCTTTACTTCTGCGGCGCGACGACGGGCCGGTTGTTTTGCCTCACGGCTGCGGGAACTGCGCGCTGGACCTACTCGGGCGCCACGGGCGGGAGCACGTCATCTCCGTCGTTGAGCGCCGATGGGACGACGGTGTACTTCGGCTCACTCGACCGACGGCTGCACGCGATCGTCTCTGCGACCGGAGCTGTGCGCTGGCAGTTCACCGCCGGCGGTGGAATTGGCGACAGTTCGCCCGCAATCGACGCCAACGGCGTGATCTATTTCGGTGCCCACGACCAAAAGGTCTATGCGATCAACGCGAACGGGACCCTGAAGCGCACTTACGATGCCGGCGGCCCAATCGACTCAAGTCCGGCCATCGCTGGCACGACCCTCTATATCGGAAGCGACGACGCCAAGCTCTACGCGTTCGACATCGGCGCGGGACCAGCCGGCGGCCCGTGGCCGCAGTTTCGCGCCAACGCGCGGCACGAGGGTCGCGTGTTCGCCGACTTCCCTGCAATCGGAAATGCTCCCCTGGCTCAGTCCCTTTTGGCGGAGTCGACCCTGACTCTGTCGGTTGTCGCCAACGGTGCGTCTCCCCTCGCGATTCAATGGACGAAGGACGGTGTCGCGCTGCCAGGTGAGACGACCGCCACCCTGACGGTGTTGGGCGCCACGGCGGCGAACGCCGGAGATTACGTGGTCACTGTCCGCAACGCCTTGGGCAGTGTCGCCAGTGCCCCCGCCGTGGTGACGGTGGCGGCACCGGATGCGGTCGCGAGTGGTGGCCGGCTCGTCAACCTCTCGATCCTCACCAGTCTGGCCAGCGCGAGCGACGTGCTCGCGATCGGCGCCGTCGTGGGAGGGGAGGGCACCGTGGGGTCGAAACCGCTGTTGGTGCGCGCGGTCGGACCGTCGCTCGGGGCGTTTCTGGTCGCGGCGCCACTGACCGATCCGAAGCTGGCGTTCTTCACCGGCGCGAACACGGTGGCGGAAAACGACAATTGGGGCGGCGATGCGGTCACGGCCGCCGTCAGCGCCCGAGTCGGGGCTTTTCCACTGGCGACGGGTGGGTCGCGTGACGCGGCGATCTACCTGCCGGCGCTCACGGCCGGCACGCACTCGATCCGGATCACCGGTGTCGGGGGGGGCGTCGGTGCGGTGCTTGCGGAACTGTACGATGCGTCTCCAGGCGCCGTGTTTGCGACCACGACGCCGCGACTGAGCAATATTTCCGTGCTGAAGAACGTCGGCCCGGGGTTGGTGGCGGGTTTCGTGATCGCGGGTGGCGGTTCCCGGGCGGTGTTGATTCGGGCGATCGGCCCCGGTCTGGTGGCGTTCGGTGTGACCGACGCGGCGGCGGATCCGCGTCTGGAACTGTTCAATGGCGCGGGAGAGAGTATCGGCGCGAACGACAATTGGGGCGGGGCCCCTGCGCTTGGGGCCACATTTGCGCAGGTGGGGGCCTTTGCCCTCCCGGCGAATTCGCGGGACGCGGCGCTCGTGGCGACTCTGCCTCCGGGCAATTACACGGCGCAGGTGAGCGGGGTGGCCGGTGCGACGGGGTCCGTCCTGCTGGAAGTCTACGAAGCTCCGTAATATATTTCGGATACTGGCGGACCCGACCACGGGGCGAGTTTTGCCGGTTGTAACAGCCCCGTTACGGTTTCGACTTCGCCTTCGCAGGCGGCGTTTGGATTTTCCCCATGCGGCGTTGTGACGACGGATCTCTTTCCGGCGTTTCCGCTGCCTTCCCTCTCCCGCCAGGCAAGCCTCCCTCCGTCATTTCCCATTTTCCGTGAGTAAACTCTCCTCTGACGCGAAGACCTCAATGAAACAACTGACTTCGTTTCCCTCCCTGCGCACTGCAATTATCGCTTTTGGCGGTGCCGCGGTGGTGCTTGTCACCAGCATCTTGGCGAAGCCCGACGCGCCTCCCCCGCCACCGGAGCCGCTCAACGGCGGAGCGACGTATGTCGGTGAGGCCGTCTGTGTGGCTTGTCACCAGACACAGAACAAGCAGTTCACGCACACGGTGCACGCGAACGCTTTTCGCCTGAATCCGAAGAACGATTTGCAGAAGCACAGCTGCGAGGCGTGCCATGGCCCGGGCTCGAATCACCTCAAGGACCCGATCAGTCCCTCGAACCGGGTCTCGCTGATCGGCTACACGAAGGAATGGGGCACACCCGTGGCGCAGCAAACGGCCATGTGCATGAACTGCCATGAAGGCGGCCAGCGCATGTTCTGGCAGGGTTCACCCCACGCCTCAAACCAGCTGAGCTGCAGCGATTGTCACAACCCGATGGCTAAGGTTTCGGCCACGGGCCTGCTGAAGAAACAAACCATCAACGAAACCTGCTACACGTGTCACCAGCAGCAGCGCGCCGATTTTGCGAAGCGTTCCCATATGCCGCTCCCGGAGGGCAAGATCTCCTGCGTCGACTGCCATAATCCGCACGGCTCGACCTCCAAGACCATGCTCAAGACCGACTCGGTCAACGAAACCTGCTACAGCTGCCACGCCGAAAAACGCGGACCGTTCCTCTGGGAACACGCTCCGGTGCGGGAAAACTGCCTGAGCTGCCACAACGCGCACGGTTCGAATCATGAAAAGCTGCTCACGGTTGCGCGCCCGTTCTCGTGTCAGCAGTGCCACGACAACACGAATCACCAGTCCAACCTTTACAACGCCGGACAACTCGTCGGCGGCGGCGCGGCGCCGAGCACCCGCATCATCGGTCGCGCGTGTCAGAACTGCCATTCCCAGATCCACGGCAGCAATCACCCGGCCGGTGCCCGCTTCCAACGCTGAGCCCCCACCTGAAACCACCACCACGATGAAAACCAATTTTCTTCCCCGGGTTTCCGGTCTCGCCCTTGGCACCGCTGTGGCGCTCACGCCGCTTGGCGCTGCCTCCCCATTTGCCGCCACCGATGCCGGAGTCGGCACGGTGCTCGCCAACAAGGAAAGTGCGTCCGCCAATGCCTCGCGCTCCGCTGATCCGGACTGGCCGGTCGCGAAACACACGCCCACGGGGCAGATGTTCAAGCTCCCGTTCAATGTGCCGAAGCTGGATGACATCAAGAAAACCGCGTCCGGCTGGGAGTATTCCGGTCAGATGGAATTCGGTTACATCGGCGGCGACGCCGACGAGCGTAACGCGCAATACCGGATGTATCAGGACATCGATCAAGGCGCCTATCTCAACAACCTCAGCCTCCTGCTCAAAAAAACTGACGGCTCGTTTGTCGATCTCACCGCGGGCGGCGCCGGGCGTCGGGACCAATACTACGGTCTGAACTTCGGCCGCGTTAACGCGTGGAGCGTGAAGCTTTATTTCAACGAGATCCCGCACGTTTTCACGGACACCTACAAGAACCTCTGGTCCGACGTCGGCACCGCGAACCTCGTCCTTCTCCCTGGTCTTACGGCTGGCGGCACGGCCTCGACTGCTGCCGACACCGCCGCGGTCACATCGAAAGCGCTCAGCGTCAATCCGACGACCCTCGGCCTCGCTCGCAAGCGTGGCGGCGTCCGCCTCGATCTCACGCTCTCCTCCGCGTGGAAACTCTTCGCCAGTTACGCGCTCGAACATCGCGAAGGCGCCCGGCCGTTCGGCGCTGTCTGGGGCAACAACGGCGGCACCGCCCCGATCGAAATCGCCGAGCCGATTGATTACAACACCCAGGATATTTCGGCCGGGGTCATTTACTCCGAAGGTCTCAACGCCTTCAACTTCCGGTGGACCACCTCGCTCTTTAAAAACAAGCTCGATACGCTTACCTTTCAGGAGCCGTTCCGGATCGCGCCGCAGGGTTTCACCACCACGCCCGCGGCCGGCGCCTACACGGTGGGCCGCTTCGATCTCACGCCGAGCAACCAGGCCCACAACGCCCGCGCCGAATACACGCGCAAGCTGCCCGATTTCTACAAGGGAGCGTTCACCGCTGTCGTCTCCGCCGGCACATGGCGGCAGAACGACAACTTGATCCCCTACACCACGGTTCCAGGTATCACGGCCCCCAATATCACGATTCTTCCCGGCGGCGACTGGAGCACCACGGGTTCGCTCAGTCGTTCCTCGGCCAAGGGCGTAATCGACACCCGCCTCGTCGATCTCACGCTCTCGCTCAACCCCACGTCTGCACTCAACGTCAAGGGCAAGGCCCGTTACCACGAGACCGACAACAACAGCGATCCGTACTACGCGGTGAACCCCAACGCGGTTTACGTTGATGCCGACGGCAACGCGGCCGGCAACCAGACGCGCGGCATCTCCTACGGCGGATTCACGGGCGTCTGGGGCCGTCCTCTCAACGATGCCACCGGTTCTGGCGGCTTGCTGTTTGGGACCGCTCCCACGCCTACGGGCAGCGTCGAAGTGAAGAATCACCTCTACTCCACCAAGCAGTTTCGCTTCGGCCCCACGGCCGACTACCAGCTGACGAAAACCTCCAACCTGTCAGGCTCTGCCGAGCGCGAAATTATGGAGCGCACCAATCGCGAGCGCGCCCGCACCTGGGACGACCGCTACAAGCTCGGTTACGTCAACCGTGCGCTTCACAACTCGACGCTCCGCGCTTCCTATGAATACGGTCAGCGCCGCGGCAGCCGCTACGTCACTGCCTACTACGAGGACACCTTCAGCGGCGCCTTCATCCCCATGCCCACCGCCATCGGCACCAACGTGACCTCGTGGGCGGTCCGCAACAATGGCGGGCTCCGCAATTACGAGCTCTCGGATCGCAATCAGCACACCGCAAACGTCCGGCTCGACACGATGATTCGCCCCAACCTGGACGCCGGCATCTCGCTCCAGATGCGTGAATCGCGTTACCCCGACGCCGCCTTCGGTCTCGGCAAGAGCAGCCAGGACTCCGCCAACCTCGATCTCAGCTACCAGCCTTCGCCGAAACAAAATCTCTACGGCTTTTATTCCTATCAACAAGGGCGCGCGCGCCAGGCTTCGATCCAGCAGGCGAACAACGTCACCATCGGTGCGGTGACGGCACTGGGCGTCATCACGCCGGAAAACGCCGCCATCATCGGGCCCACCCCCGGCGGACCCTTTTACTCGCTCGGCAATGCCTGGGGCGCCAAGAGCATCGATCACAATCATGTCGTCGGCGCAGGTGTGAAACAGGAGTTCGGCAAGGCCACGCTCAACGTCGACTACACGTACTCGCTCGGTCGCACCCGGATCGCCTACCAATATGCCGTCGGTGGCGCGATTAACGCCGCCAATGCCGTCTTTGCGGGCTATCGCCTGCCTGATATCGCCACCGACATCAGTTACCTCGACGCCAGCCTGCGTTTCCCGCTTACCGATCGTCTCGCGCTGCGCCTCGTTTATCGCAATCAATGGGAAGCGGTGCGCGACTTTCACTATCAACAGGTCGACAAGAATCCCGTCGTCACGGCCAACGTGAACAATCCGCCGACTATCGTGGTCCTTGACAGCGGTCCGAAAGACTACCGCGCGAACTGGTTCGGCGTGATGTTCCAGATCAAGCTCTGAGCTTCCGTCCCGCTCCGCGCCGTCGAAAATGAAATCCAGATTCCTTCCCTCGCTCCTGCTGGTCGCTCCTCTCCGCTGCCGACTCGGCTCCGCGGGTGATCAAGATCCGCGCGGGGGTGGAGAATGCGATGAAGTTCGACGTCGCGAGTATCACTGCGGGCCCCGGTGAATCGATCAAGGTCGTGCTCACCAACGCGTGCGTGCTGCCCAAGACCGTCATGGGCCACAATTGGGTGTTGCTGAAGTCGGGAACTGACACGGCGGCATTTGCCAACGCCGCCGCACCGGAGGCCGCCAGCGGTTACATTCCAGAAAAGCAAAAGGACAAGATTGTGGCCTTCGTCGGTCTGCTTGGTCCCAACGAGACCGGGGAAGTGGTCTTCACCGCCCCGAGCGCGCCGGGCGAATATCCGTTTGTCTGCACGTTTCCCGCCCACTGCGCGATCGGGATGAAGGGCGTGCTCGTGGTGAAGAAATAGGTGCGCGCGCCGGGGCGCGGACATGATGCTGCCGGCGTTCGTCCGAAATCGGCAGGCGAAGCGCTGGCCGGCGGTTGAGGCCTTTCTGGAAGAAACGGGCGAAATCCTCGGAGAGCGTGCGGAAAACAGGCTTGCTCTGACTGTGCTGCCGCCAACTTTTCGCGCGTGGATTCACCCCCGTCCGACCAAACACAGTGGTTTACGGTCGAGCTTGCGCCTCATGAGGCGGCGCTCCGCGCCTACCTGCGCGGACTTGTGCCGCCGGCCGACGTGGATGACCTGGTGCAGGAGACCTTTGCGCGCCTGCTCCGCGCCCGGGAGCGCGGCCCGATTACGCACCCGCGCGGCCTCCTTTTCGCCACCGCCCGCAACGCCGCCCGGGATTTCTTCCGGCGTCGGACGACAGCGAATACGATTCCAATAACGGAATTCGTCGAGCTGCGCGTCTTCGACGATGCACCCAGCGCCGCGGAGACCGTCAGTCGCCGCCAGGAAACCGAGCTCCTGACGGCCGCCATCGCCGGCCTCCCGCCGCGCTGCCGCGAAATTCTCGTCCTCCGTAAATTTGAAAACCTCTCCCATCGCGAAATCGCCCAAAAACTCGGCATCACCGAGCACACCGTTGAGGCGCAGCTCACGAAGGCGCTTCACCGATGCGAGGAGTTCTTCGCGCGGCATGGGTTGCCATGAACATGAGTCGCACCACTTCCTCCTTCGGTAGCACGGTCAACTGCACCGTGTCCTCCTTCCCGCGATGAAAAACGTGCCTCCGGTTGACCCTCCGATCCGCGATGCCGCCGCGCGCTGGACGGTTCGGCGCGACCGTGGACTCTCTTCGGCCGAAGCAATTGAGTTTGAACTCTGGCTCGCCGCTGATCCGCGTCACGCCGCGGCGATGCAACGCTCCGCTGCCGCGTGGTCGCTGCTTGATCGCGTCCCCGAATCCGCTGCCGCTCCGGTCATGGCTGCGGCGAGGCGTCGCCGTTCCGTCTGGCGCCGCTCGCTCCTGGTCGGCTCGCTCGCGGCGGCCGCGGCGTTGGCCTTCGTTGCCTATCGATCAAGTGATTCGCGCGGGAATTACCGCCCGCCGGCTGTCACGGTCGCGACCGCCCTTTCCGGTCCGCGGCAGCTCACGCTGGCTGACGGCACCGTCGTGCAGCTCAATGCCGGGAGCGAGGTCATCGAGCAGTTCACGGCGGCGGAGCGCCGGGTGGTGCTCGTGCGCGGCGAGGCGCATTTTGCCGTCACGCGGAATCCGGCCCGGCCCTTTCTCGTCCACGCGGGCAACCTCGATGTCTGCGCCGTCGGCACCGCCTTCAATGTCCACCTGCAGTCCTCCAGCGTCGACGTGCTCGTGACGGAAGGCGTCGTGCAACTCAACCGGCGGTCCGCACCCGCTGCGACGAAAGATTCCATCCCGTCAATTTCACTCCTTAACTCGGGACAGCGTGCGGTCGTTCCCTTGGTGCCGGAGCGGTCGGCCGTCGACATCGTGGTCACCACCCCGAGCCCGGAGGAAATCACCCGTTCTCTCTCGTGGCAGGCTCCGTTGTTGCGCCTCGGAGGTGCGACGCTGGCCGAACTTGTCCTCGAATTCCAACGTCGTTCCGGTCAGCGCGTGATCTTGGCCGATCCCGCGCTCGGATCGCTTCGTGTTGGCGGTCGTTTCCGCGGCGATGATCTCGCGGGCTTCACCCACCTTCTGGCGACGACCCTCGATCTCGAAGTGGATCACGCCGCCGACGGCACGCTCGTGTTGCGGAAAAAAACTTCAGAAAACCGATAACGGGAATGGTCACGTGCTGCGTCATCCTCGCGCCGTCGGCTTCCGAGCCGATGGAACCCCCTCATCCATGTCACTCCTTCACCGCCTGGTTGGCCGGCACTTCTGCCTCCACCTGGCGCTCTCGCTGATCCTCGGTTTCGGAACGGCTTCGCCCCGCCTCGGTGCGGCGGAATTGTCCCGACGTTCGTTTGCCGTCCCGGCGGCGGACGCAGAGATGACGCTGGAGCTGTTTTCCGATCAGGCGGGCGCCCAAATCGTCTATCTGGTCGGTGACGTGCGCGGTGTGAGGACCAATCCGCTCCAGGGCAGTTTCGCCATCGGCGAGGCGCTCGATCGGTTGGTCGCCGGCACCGAGCTGAAGGTGGAGCAGGATGGGAAAACCGGAGCATTCGTCGTCAAACGCGCCCGCGAATTGCGCCCGCCTCAATCAGCATCTCTTCAGACAAACCCAACGCCACCAGCACCCATGAAAAAATCCCTTCCAGCCCGGTTGACCAGTGCGTTCGCCGTCTTCGCCACGGCAATTCTTTCCGCCCAACCTGTGAGTCCGTCCGTTCCTTCGAGTGCGGCAAAGGATGTCGTCCTGCTGTCGCCCTTCGAGGTGCAGGACGCCGACGGCTCCTACACCTCCTCGATGACCTCTTCGGGCACCCGGATCCGCGCGGACATTCGTGAACTTCCGTTTTCAGTTGGCATCGTGACGAGTGAATTTCTAAACGACTTCGTCGCCTTCAACGACTATCGCGACAGTTTCGCCTATAGCAGCAGTGTCTCGACGCGCGGGAATTACAATCAGGCCTACTACGTCCGCGGTTTTCAGAACGACGGCCAGTTGCGCAATGGCTTTTTCCGCGCGGGCATGTTCGATGCCGTCAACGTTGACCGCATCGAAGTCATCAAGGGCCCCAACGCGGCGATCTACGGTCGCTCCAATCCTGGCGGCACAATCAACGTCGTATCGAAGCGGCCGACGCCGTTTTTCAACTCGTACGTGACCGCTCGCGTTGGCGATTCTGATTTGCGCCGCTACGAGCTGGGCATCAGCGGCCCGTTGGGTGGCAAACACGTCCGTTTTCGGATCGATGCTTCGAAGCACAACGAAGACACGTTCTACAATTTCGAAAAAATCGATCAACGGACGGTTTCCGGGGTGCTGGATTACATCTTTGATTCGGGCGCGAGGCTCTCGCTGGAGGGCGACTGGCTGGACAAGAATTTACACGCCACCAATGCCCGCACGTTTTTCCGGCGGGTCGGGACCGTCACGACCTCCGATCTCGCGATTGAACTCGGGGCCTTCAACGCCGCGCCGCCCACCGCCTTCACGGAGCGCGAATTGAAGGCGCTCAACCTCACGTTTGAGCATCAGGTTTTTTCCTGGATGCAATTTCGGAGCACCGCGCACGTGTCGCAGCGTCCGACCACCGCCTACACCACGGGCGGTAACGCCTTTTATGACGTGGCGACCCGCACGGTCGGCGGCCGTCGGACCGACTATCAATATTCCGGCGACTATTACCGTTCGTTTCAGGCCGATCTGCTGATGGAACGGGACCTTGGGCCGACGCAGCACAAGCTGCTCACGTCGTTCGACTATTCGCACAATTACGGGCCGAGCCGGCGCTGGCGCGTTGCCGCGAATCTTGTCAACAACCCCACCTACAACATTGCCACGCTCAGCATCGATAATCCGAATTATTTCATGGCCGACCGGGCGCTCCTGACCGATTTCTATCGGAATTCGAAGTCCGATGCGACGCTGTGGGGTGTGTTTGCCAGCGATCGGGTCTATTTTGCCAACAAGCGGGGGCTCCTCCTCCTCGGGGCGCGCGAGACGTGGACCGACGCAGCCAGTTCTGATTCCGTTCCCAACACCGCGAGCCGTGATCGGCGCAACGCCTTCACCTATCAGCTCGGTCTCAATTGGAAATTGGCGGAGCCAATTTCGGCGTACCTCAACTACTCGACCAGCTATCAGGCGAACAACGGGCTCGATTCCAAGGGGCATCCCTTTGATAACGAGAAAGGCAAGGGTGCCGAGGGCGGATTCAAGGCCGAGTTGCTGGACAAGAAATTCACGATCACGGCCGCGCTCTTCGACATCACTCGTTACAATGTTGTGGTGACCAATCCGGTGACCAATGACCGTGAACTCACGGGTGAGGAGAACTCGAAGGGTTTCGAGCTGGATTTCAATTATCAGGTTACGAGTTCGTGGACGGTGTTCGGTCAGGCCACCGACCTGAAGGCCCGCATCATCCACAATGTCTCCGACCGGACGCTGGAGGGCTTTCCGCTCGCCTTCGTCCCGGACCGTTCGCACGGAGTGGCGACGCGTTATGATTTTCGGAAAGGTCCTCTGCGGGGCGTGCATCTCACGCTGGGCTACAAGTACGTCGGGCGAATTACCACGAGTACGAGCAGCAATGCGTTCCAGCGGAATTATCGGCAGCCGAGCTACACGCAATTGGACGGTTCGGTCGGTTACAACTGGAAGACGGGCGACCGCGTCAGTCATAAGTTTAACCTCAACCTGAAGAACCTGACCAACGAGAAATCGTTCTTTGGAGATCGAGAGCGGAACGCGGGGTTTGCCGTTGTCGGTTCGTATACGCTCTCGTTTAAATAAGGCGGGAGCATCCGTGCTGCGCGGATCTGGTCGAATTCAGAAGGGACAGGTTCGAATTCGATAGGGACAGGTCAGGAATTCGATAGGGACAGGTCAGTTATACCCCAATTTCGGGTATAGCCTTGCCTGGCGAGGCCGGCTCGCCGCGGCACGCTGGGTCCGCATGAGACAACCGCGCATCAAAATACCGGCGGCGGAGGGCGAGGCGGCGTATCACTGCATCAGCCGGACCGTAAACGGCGAGTGGCTGTTCGAAGACGTAGACAAAGAAGTCCTCCGCCGACAGCTGTGGCAGGTGGCGGACTATTGTGGCGTCCAGGTCGCCACCTACACGATCATGTCGAACCACTTTCACGTTCTGCTCCACGTGCCCCGGAAGACCCCGGTTTCTGACACCGAGCTTTTGCGCCGGTACAAGATTTTGTATCCCAAACCCACCCGGTATCAGAGCGCACGGCTCGCCGTCATCGAGACGGAGTTGGCCCACAACGGTCCGGAGGCAGTCGCCTGGCGCCAACGACAACTCGCCCTGATGGGTGACGTCTCCCAATTCATGAAGCTCGTGAAACAGCGGTTCTCGATTTGGTTCAACAAATCGCACGGACGTTTCGGTACCCTGTGGGCCGAGCGTTTTAAGAGCGTTCTCGTTGAGACTGCGCCGCAGGTGCGGCGAACCATGGCGGCGTACATCGACCTCAATTGCGTACGCGCCGGACTCGTAACCGATCCCAAGGACTATCGTTTCTGCGGGTACGCGGAAGCGGTGGCAGGAAGCGCCGTCGCGCAGGAGGGCATTCGATCCCTGACCGGTGGTCGTGCCTGGGACGAAGCGCAGGCGGATTACCGGGAAGTGCTCTTTGCCACTGGAGTTGGGGGGCGCGAGGAAGCGGCCCAACTCCCGGTAACTGAACTTCAGCGCGTGGTCGAAGAGCGCGGCCAGCTGCCGCTGGCGACGGTTCTCCGCTGCCGACTCCGTTACTTCATTGACGGCGCGGTGCTTGGCAGCCGGGCCTTCGTTGAACTGCAGCTTGCCAAGTGCCGGCAAAAGACGTGCCGCCGGACCCACACGGGGCCCCGAGTGTTGCCGGCGTGGACGGAGTGGGGCGATTTGGCCACGCTACGCGGACTGCGGCGGCGCGCGTAATCGAGATCGCGACAAACCCGAAGTCGAACGCGGTGGAGGATGGTTCGTCGCGAATGGGCGGAGCTGTGCGAATTCGCCCTCAAAAAATACGGAACGTGACGTCGATGCCGGGTTAAATTCCGCGTCGCGTGGCAGCGTTTTCAAAAATGCCGGAGTCCGCCGTCGCTTCTGCCTTGGGTCTTTCGAGGAATGAACCCCCGAACCAATGGCGCAAAATCGAATATCGGAACGACTTCGCCGAAAGCTCTCGGAAAGGGGACAGGTCAAAAATGGAGCGCGATTTCGCCTCGTCGTCGCGGCTTGCGAAGGGACAGGTCAAAGTCGGTCAGCGTTGAAACCCGTTCAGTTGTAGAAACCCCACCAGCAGCGGTAGGTGTCACGCCACGTATCGACGGAGGCGCCGAGGTTGGCCGCAGCCCTTCGTTCGTCGTCGTCTGAATGTGCCGCCACCAGCGCCCGCTGCAGCGCCGCGCGTGGATAGTCCATCCAACCGGGCAACGCGGAGCCGCGCCGCACCCGATCGCGGACGTGCAGAAAAAAATTCCGCCCACACGACGTTTCGGGAAACAGCCGGGAATAATATCGGAGATATTCCCCACCCGTTTCGAACGTCGCTCCAAGTCGCCGCGATTCGAGCCAGAGAAAGGTCTTGAGCCACGCTTCGGTCAATTCGCGGTTCTCCTTCGCCAAGGCAACCGCGCCCGGATGCCGATGGCGCGGCTCCAATTTAAACCGCACGCCGGCTTCGTGCCATTGGCGCAGGCGGTCAAATCCGCTAGGCGTTTCGAAACTCCCGCCCGCGATTTGTCGCTGGCGCTCCAAACAGGATCCGTCGTGGCGCCCCGCCGCCGCCAGTACGGCGTCCGCCAGGGCGAGTCGCACCTTCGCGTGATTGCGCTCGACGAAGCCGTCGACGTCATTTGGCCGCTCGGCGAGACGCCAACGCGCAAACAGTAGGCCGCTGCCGCGGTTGAAAAGGAGCCGCACCGGTTCGCTCAGCGGAATCTGTGCGGGGTCGCGCAGGCGGCCCGGAGCGTTCGCCAGGAGTGCGTCCGCGCCCCGCACGAGCCGATGACCTTGCAGCAGGTCGAAATAAAACATTGTGGGCGTCGTGGATTGAAAAATGTCCGCCGGCAGCCGCTTGAATTCGACGTCGATTCCAAGCTCCGTCGTGCCCTGCCGCTCCCAGCGGTGGCACCAGGCGTCGAGCCCCGGAGCGATTCGCCGATCCGAAACGAAGACATAGAACTCGAGATCGTTATATAGTCCGGGTCGGCCCATTTCCGCGTTTCGGAAGACGCCGCCTTCACCCCGGCCATAGCCGCCGCCGAGGACCAACGCGGCCACCCCGCGATCGAAGGTCTGCGCCGCGAGGTCGCCGCCGAGCCGGAATAGGAACTCGTCAATCGTGGCGGCGAGCGCAGGTTCGTCACGCAGGAAGTACGATGGTCTGCCCACGCGCGGATTCACAGGCTGATTTCGAAAACCCGGTGCAGACGCAACAATTCCAAGACCGCCCGCACCTCAGCCTGGACGTGGGTGAGCTGCACCGCCGCTCCCGCCGGCAGGCGCTTGCAGAGGGCCAGCAGCGCTCCGACGCCGGAGCTGTCGATGAATTCGACGGCGCCCAAGTCGATCACGACACGGGAGACGCCGTCGAGCGGCAGATCGAGCAGTTTTTCCTTCACCTGCCGCGCCGCCGGGGCGTCGAGCAGATTTACGGTGACTGCGAAGTTAACGGTGGCGCCTTCACGCCGATAGTTGGGTGCATTCATAGATGACATCCATTACGACACAGACACCCACTTGTTTACCGGCTCCGCTGAAACTGCTCTACGTCCACGAGTCCTTCGGGAGTCTCGGCGGCGCGGAGGCCAACGTGCTTATCACCGCGACCGAGATGCGCCGCCGGGGACATTCCGTCGCCCTCTGGACCCAGCGTCCAACCGGCCGCGGCGAGGACGGTTGGACCAAGACCTTTGGCGACAATGTCTGGTACCTCGGGGAGGATGACCTTGCCGCTGTCCGCGCGGCTTTTTCACCCGACGTCGTCTATGTCCATAAGTGGGATCACCTCCCGAGTCTGGCCGCGCTCGGTGAGAGCGGACTGCCGCTCATACGTATGGTCCACGACCACGACATCTATTGCCTGCGTAGTTACCGCTATAATGTATTCACGCGACAGGTCTGCCAGCGCAAGGCGTCTGCCTTCTGCGTCTTTCCCTGCCTCGCGATGATCAAGCGCAACCGCGACAGTTGGCTCCCGTTCAAGTGGGTGAGCTATTTTGACAAGCGGCGTGAGATGAAACTCAACCGCCGCTTTCACCGTTTTCTCGTCGTCACTGAATACATGCGACGTGAACTCGAGATCAACGGCTTCGACCCGACCCGGATCGAGACGTTTCCGCCAGTGCCGCGGGCGGGCGAGTCGGTCAGCCCCAGTTTCTCCTCGCGCAATCTGCTCATCTATGCCGGCCAGATCATCCGCGGGAAGGGCGTTGACGTGCTGCTGCGGTCGCTGGCTCAGGTTAAGACAAAATTCGAACTCGTGATTCTCGGCGACGGCAATCAGCGCGCAGAGTGCGAGAAGCTGGCAGTCACGCTGGGTTTGTCTGACCGCGTGCGTTTCGCCGGATTCGTGCCGCAGGCGGAGCTCAAGGCCTACTATCGGGATGCCTCCGCAGTCCTGATCTCATCGGTCTGGCCGGAACCGATTGCGACCATCGGCCTGGAAGTCATGCGCCACGGACTGCCGGTCATCGCCTTTGATGCGGGTGGAATCAGCGACTGGCTGTTCGATGGTCAGAACGGACGGCTGGTGAAATGGGCGGACACCGCCGCTTATGCCGCCGCAGTGGACGAGGTGTTGCAGGACAAGGCCAAGGCGCGCCAATGGGGTGCGGCCGGGCTCGAACTCGTGTCGGACCGTTATGATTTCGATCGGTATATCGGCAATCTGGAAGACCTCTTCCGCCGCGTGTATTCGGAAGTAAACGACGAATTGATCCCTGCCTGACGTGAACAACCGCGAACTCATCGAATATTGGCACGACGCCGGCACGCCGATCGGCCAAGCGCGGCTTAACACCCGCCGGCAGTTCAAGCGTAGCCTCTGGACGCTGACCGTGAACGGCGCCCGGGTCCTCAAGCGCACGATTGACGTCGTGGTGTCCGCCGCGGCGCTGCTCGCACTCGCGCCGATCTTTGCGGCGACCGCGATCGCGATCCGGTTGGAAGGACGCGGGCCCACCTTTTTTCAGCAACAGCGGGTCGGCTTGCGGGGAAAGCGTTTCGGGATGTGGAAATTCCGCTCGATGGTGGTGAATGCGGAAAAGCTCAAGGAACAGCTCGCCGCACAAAACGAGATGCAGGGCGGGGTGACGTTCAAGATGAAGAACGACCCGCGCATCACGCGCGTGGGTCGCTTTATCCGCAAGTACTCGATCGATGAGTTGCCCCAGTTTTGGAACGTGCTGCGCGGAGATATGTCGCTCGTCGGCCCGCGTCCGCCGGTTCCGCGCGAGGTCGCGCTTTATTCGCCGGAAGACCGGCAGCGTTTGCTCGCCCAGCCAGGCCTGACCTGCTTCTGGCAGGTGGGCGGACGGAGCTCCATCGACTTTGCCGGTCAGGTGCGGCTCGACGTCGCCTATATCCAGTCGCCGAGCGTCTGGCTCGATGTGAAGCTGCTCGCCCAAACCGTGCCCGCCGTGCTGTTCGGCAAAGGAGCATTTTGAAAATCGAAACCCTTACTCTTTCCGCGCCCGATTTCGCCGCGCTCGATACGCTCGCGCGTCGCACTGATCCGGCAATCCTCTGGCCGGTTGGTCCGCATCCGCTCGTCGCCCACTGGCTCGATCACGCCGTGCGCTTGGGATGCCGGCGCGTCGTGATTCACGCCGCGGACCGGCCGGCGCTGATCCGCGAAGAGCTCGCCGAGGGAGCCTATTGGTCACTGGAGATCGAGGTTTCGTCCGCCCCCGCGCCCGCGGATGCAGTCGCGCTGCTGCGCTTGCCGAATGAGCCGCAACGCCCCGCGCCCCAGACTGCCGCCGAATTGCTGGAGTGGTGGCTGCAGTTGAACCTCCGCTGGCTCGCCGATCGGAAGCCCGACGCCGTTTCGATCGACCGTTACCGCGATGACGGCGGATGGATCGCCCCCCGTGCCACCGTTCATCCTTCGGCCACCTTGACGGCGCCTTATTGGATTGGCGCTGGTACGGAGATCGGGCCGGACTGCCGGATTGGCCCGCACGCTGTGGTGGGAGCGGGTTGCCTGTTGGAGCGCGATGTGCGATTGGAGAATTCCCTTGTGCTGTCGGGCACGTTTCTGGGGAGTCATCTCGACGTGGACGGGAAAATTTTCGCCGGGGCCACCTTGTTGGATCCGAGCAACGGAACCCGCGTGGAAATCATGGACCGTTTTATCGCCAGCGCGCTGGCGTCCCCGGAGCGGCCCAGCGGCTCCCGTCTGGCAAAAATGTTCCGAGGTCTCTGGCGATCCGGCGCGGTTTCCGCATCATGACCACTATGCGGGAAACCTATGCACTCGATGTTCCGGCGCGGCTTGAGTCCGCGCGCGAGGCGGTCGAACGCGTGGTGGCGTGGTTGCGCCTGCAGGGGCACGACGCGGCGAGGTTGAAGCGCTGGAAGCTCCCGCTGACGGAAGCCGTGAACAACGCGATTCTCCATGGCTGTGCCGCCCGGTCTGATGCCGTGGTTAAGATTACGGTGCACGCGGGAAGTTCCGGCACGGAAGTGAGCGTGCGCGACCCGGGACGTTTCGATCCCGGAGCAAAATTCTCGCAGCTCCCGGACGATCCGCTGGCGGAGTCCGGCCGCGGCGGATTCCTGATCGCGGAGGGTACGGACAGCTTTGAACATCGCAACGACTGCGCCGGGCATGTGCTCGTGCTGCGCTGGAACGATGTCGCCGCCGGTGCCAACAACCTGGGGACGGCGGCCAGTGCGGAATCGACGCTCGACAGTTTCGCGCTGCAACTGGGAGACGCCTACGAAACCGTCACGGCTTATGCGGATTTCGCCGGACTGCTGGCCACGACGGACAATTTCCCGGGCCTGCTGGATCAGGTGAGGGGACGCCTTTCCCGTGCGGTGGCGCACGACCGCTTCGTTCTGCGGTTGATTGAGGGCGATCAGCTTGTTCTTGGCGTTCCGGCCGACGGAGTGCCGCCCACTATCCCGCTGGCGGTTTCCGGCATTGAGACGGACGTGGCGACCACGCGGGACTGCATCGCGTTCATGTCGCCGGCGGAAATTCCCGCCGGTGATCCCCTGGACTCGGCGACCGGGCCGGCGGTGGTGGTATCCGTGGCCTGTCCACGCAAACGGCATGGCACGCTGACCTTGCTGCGGACGGCGGGAGCCCCGGCTTTTTCCGCAGGCAACATTGTGCTGGCGCAGGCGGTGGCGAATTTCATCGGTATCGCGCGGGCGACGGCGGAACTCTGGGCTCAGCGCGCCACACAGGTCCGCTTGGAGCAGGAACTCGAAATGGCGGCACGGATTCAGAATTCGCTCCTGCCGCAGACTCCGCCACTGCTGCCCGGGTGGAGCGTGGCGGGAAGCTGTCGGCAGTCGCGGGCGGTGGGCGGGGACTATTTTGACTGGGTGATGCGCGACGATGGCTCCTGCCTCGTGTTGGTGGCGGATGTGATGGGCAAGGGCATGCCGGCGGCCATGGTCGCGACCATTCTGCGCAGCACGTGGCGGACACTGGCGGCGTTTGGCCACGGTCCGGGCCGGCTGCTGACGGAACTCAACCAGCAGCTTTCGCGCGATCTGAACGCGCTCGATGTCTTCATCACCGCCGCGCTCGTGCAGATTTCGGCGGCGGGTGGCCGGGTGACCATGGCCAACGCCGGGCACTGCGCACTGCTGCGCCGTTCGGCGGCCGGGACGGTGTTCGAGAAGCAACCCGGCGGCGGCCCACCGCTGGGGATCGAACCCGGCGGCGCCTATGCGGAGTGGGAGCTTCAACTTCAGCGCGGCGACTGGCTCTTTGCGTATACGGACGGCTGTTACGAATTTGCCCGGGCCCGCGGCAACCGGGCGGGCTTTGAGATTTTTGAACGCGAACTCCAATCGGCGACGGCGAGCCATCCGGATACGGTGGTCGACCGGGTGCTCGACCGGTTGGACGAACTTATGGCCGGCGATGCGCCGGACGACTGCACCCTTGTGGCCATGCGCCTCCTCCCATGATTGCTCCGCTCCAGAAGAAGATTCTCATTGTCGATGACGACCTTGCCATCCGCCGGCTGCTGGAGGTTTGCCTGCGCCAGTTGCCCGCCGGCCAGATCGCGGTGGGCGGAGGGCAACAGGCCCTGGACGTGATGCGCCATGAAAAGATCGATCTTGTCGTCACCGACCTGATGATGCCCACGACCGGCGGCATGGACATCGTCAACGCGATGCGTTCCGATCCGGCGCTCCGTGATATTCCGGTGGTCATGCTTTCCTGCATGGGCAACCCCGGGCTTCCCGAACAGGCCAGCGCGGCCGGGGTGCAGGCGTACTTTCCGAAACCCTTCAGTCCGTCTCAGCTGATCGGCGTGGCGCGGAGGCTCCTGTCCCTTTGAATCCGAAACCACTGCATCTCTTCGTGTTTGCCGACGCCCTCGGCTGGGTGTTGGCACAGCGCCGGCGATTTCTCGCCGACCTGCTGCCCCACCGGACTGCGGTCGAGACGCTGCTGGGCTATTCGTGCACCTGCGATCCCACAATCCTGACCGGGGCGGAGCCGGATGAGCATGGGCACTTCTCCTTCTTCGCCTACGATCCCAAAAACTCCCCCTTTCGCCGGGCGCGGCCGCTGGGTTGGCTGCCGGACGCGGTGGCGGCGCATCATCGCGTGCGCAATCCGATAAGCCGATGGACGGGTGCGCGGTTGGGCTATACCGGATATTTCCAACTCTACAGTGTGCCGTTTTCAAAATTGCCGTACCTCGACTACACGGAAAAGCGGGACCTCTACGAACCGGGTGGAATCATCGGTCGGCAAGAAACCATCTTTCAAAAATGGACCCGAGCCGGTGTGCCGTGGACGCGTTCGAACTGGCGGCGGGGCGACGCAGAAAACGTGGCGCAGCTTCGCGCGGAAATTGCGCGCGGGGAGATTGAGGCGGCCTATCTTTTCACCGCCGGGCTTGACGCGATCATGCACCGGCACGGCACGAGTCATCCTGAGGTCGATGTGGCCTTCGAACGGTTTGGCAGCTGGCTTCGCGGGCTGTGGGAACTCGGACACGAGCACTATTCCGACGTGAGGCTCCACGTGTTCAGCGATCACGGGATGCACGACACGGTCGGCGCCAGCCGGATGATGCCGGAGTTCGAGCTGCTCGGTCTGAAATACGGTCGTGACTACGCAGCGGTGTGGGATTCGACGATGGTGCGGTTTTGGTTTCCCGGCGGAGCGGCCGTGAGACGGGACGTCGAAGGATGGCTGGCCGGACGCAAAGAGGGTCGGATGATCTCCGATCCCGAACTGGCGCGCTGGCGCTGTTATTTCCCCGGGCGGCGCTACGGGGAGCTTTTCTACCTCTTGAATGGTGGCACGATCTTCGCGCCGTCGTACATGAACCGAGGCTTCGTGCGTGGGATGCACGGTTATGATCCGGAGGACCCGCAGAGTGCGGCGTGTCTGCTCAGCAGTCACCCGACAGGAACTCCGGTGCGGAGGTTGTCGGATCTGCACGGACTGATGCGAGCTGTGCGGGAGACGTGACCGGATCGTGGTGCGGCCTGCGTAATCAGGCGAGCCGCTCCAACTTGATCGGATAAGTCTGTTGCGCGTTCCACTGGCAGACAATCAGGTCGCCGTTGTCCAAAACGCAGACGTCGTGTCCGTGCTCGAAGACCGGTTCTCCGCGCGTGAGGGGCTGGAGTTTGCCGTCAACATAAACTGGGGCGGTGCCGCCGGGCGCGCTGACGACCTTGCCGGCCGCATCGAGCACGACGGTAAAGCCGGAGGGGTTGCCGGGTAGCTTGCTCGCAACCGGGTCCTTCGACCAACAGACCCCGGCGTACACTTCCTGGCCGGAGACAACCGGACGGCACACCATGCAGCCGGGCACGGGCAGAGTCTCAAGGTATTTTCCTTCGAGCGTGAAGCGGCGGAAACAAAGGTCCACCCGTGACGTGACGAGCAGCGTCGCCCGGTCGGCGCCCTGGCGGAGATCGACCGCGATTCCGTGCGCGTTGCTGAGACGCTCGTTTTCCGGGACGCCGTCCTTGCCGCCGAAGCGGGAGATGAACCTGCCCCGGTGATCGTACCGCAGCACGAAATTGGAGCCGTAGCCGTCGACCACGTAGATGTCGCCGTTGGGCGCGACCGCGGTCTCGGTCGGGTTAAAGATCATGGTGGGCTCGTAGGCACCCACCGACATCGGATGGCTGAGGCTGAAAATTTCCCGGCCGGTGAGATCGATCTTGGTTACCCGCCCGGTCTGGCGATAGGCACCGGCGCCGGATTTCCAGAGGCCGGAGTCGGTCACGAGGAGAAATTCTGCGCCGTTCTCGCGCGCCAGCGTCAGGCCGTGGCCGCCGGGCCAGACGCTGCCCCACGAGGAGAGGATCGTGCCGTCGGGTTTGTAGACGAGCATCTGATTGCTCGCGTGATCCCCGATCATGAAGAGCCGTCCGTCCTGCACCTGCACCATCTCATGACAGTTGAGAATTGGGTGGTGCCGGCCCTGACCCGGCGCGACCCAGTCCTTGACGACACGGTAGCGAAACGCGCCGTGACCGACCACGACGTCCTTCTTTGGATCCACCGCGGCGTGGATGGGTTCAACCCACGTCGCGGCGGCGGCGGTGCTGAGTCCAGCGAGGAAGTGTCGGCGGGAGGTCATGGTCGGTTCGCTTCGCGATCAGAATTCCATGCGCATCGTGAACGCGACGACGCGCGGGTTTTCGCGATAGGCACGGCGGTAGAACTGCACGCTGGTCACCGTGTCGAGGTCGAGCTTGCTGGCGACGATGGTGCGGTCGTCGAGGAAGTTGGTCACGTTGAGCTGGTAGGTGACGCTCGCGGCGTTGACCCACATGCCGGCGAGTCCCTTCGTCTTGTACTGGAAGAACAGGTCGCCGAGGCTGCGCGGGTTGCCCCAGAGATTACTGTTGGTCCGCAGGTCCACGCCGGCGAGGTTGGCGCTTTGGTAACGCCAGCCGCCGCCGACGGCGAAGCCGCGCAGCGGGCCGGAGGTGAAGAGGTAGCGCGTCCAGAGGTTGGCCTTGTGCGGGCGGTTGCCGTAGCCCTGCTCGTCAGTCCGCCGGTTGGCCGCCAGCAGCGTGTCGGATTCGGCAATACGCTGCGCCACGGTGACGGTGCTGAAGGTCTGATTGGCGGCGAAGACAAGCTGGTTGTAGATCGAGGGCCGGCCAGTGCGGGTGGTGTAAAGCGTATCGAGGCTCTTCCACAGCGCCACGCGGTTTGCCCACCACGGCAGGGCTTCGAAGAACGTATTGGTGACCTTGCGGTCGGTGTAGGAATACCCCGCGCGCAGCGTCCAGTTGCGCGTTGGATTGGCGAAAATCTCGACCTCCGTGCCCTTGCTGATCTGGTCGGAAAGGTAGGAGTCGGCAGTGCTGAGGTAAACGGAGGTCAGGTCGCCGATGTTCTTGATCGGATCGCTGGCGCCAAAGGTGGTGAGGTTGGCCTGGCGGAAATAGTAGTCGAACGACGTCATCACATCGTTGTTGGGGTTCACGAAAACCGGCGCGCCGCCCTGGATCCGTTCGCCGAAACTCTTCGAGTCGTAGCGCTTGATTGAGCCGCTGATCCGATTCTCGAGGAAACTGAAGGCGAGGCCGTAGTCCTTGCTTTCGCCCTTGGTCGGGGGAGGCGTGTGGTCCTCGGGCAGCGACGAGCGATTGCGCTCCTGGAGTCCGACGCCGTTGGAGTAATTCGCCGTCAGCGAGAAATTCTGAGTGAGGTGGAGCACGGCGCCGTACGACCGGCGGATCCCAGACTCCTTGTCGGTGGTGAACCAGTCCTGCTTCAGGGGAGTGAAGAGCGCCTGATCGGCCGGGGTGGCAAAACGGAATTTGCCGTCGGCGGGATCCCGCAGCGTCTGCGGACCGACCGCCCGGATGGTGTCATCGCGCAGGCCGACGGTGGTCACCAGCCGGCGGTTGATCAGATAGCTCTGCAAAACCGCCATGTTCGAATCGGTCGTCAGCCGATCGTTGAAATCGAGCCCGTTGGCGGCGGCCCAGTCGGTGTTGAGTTTGCCAACCGTGGCGAAACTGGAGGTGTACGATTCGAGTTGAGTGGGATTGCCGCCCGCCTGGTACCCAGACGTGTAGTTGGCCGAGGGCCCACCGATTTGGAAGTATCGACGGCGGAAGACCTGGTTGGCGGCGTTTTCCGCGGCAGTGTTATACGGGCGGTTGGCCCAGACTTCGCGTGAACGCAGGCGGTAGTTGAGGTTGTTGACGCGATCTTTCATCACGGCGAGGCGGTGCTGGCCCCAGAACTTGCCGAAATCGTGGTCGTAGGAGAGTGAGGCGCGCATGGTCCGCGAGTCGTTGCCGCGCTTGAGCCGGAGGAAGTTTTGCTGGGCGTAGTAGTAGCCGTTGCCGAGGAAGTAGGGGTTCAATGAACCATCGGGCAGCCGGTAGTTGAGGTCGGCGGCGAGGGTGGGATTCTGGCCCAGGGAGGTGTCGCTGCGCCGATGGTTCGAATTGAAGGCAAGCTCCATGAAGAGCTGTGAAAACCAGCGATGATTGAGGCTGGCCGTCAGATTGTCCGTGCTCACCCCGGCGAATTCACCTGCACCGGACGAGGTGACCGAGCCATACTTCTCGAAGGATTCGTCCACGATCGGGAGGTCCGAGTTGAAATTGAAGATGCTGGTGTTGGTGGAAAGGGTGGCACGGTTGGCGGCCGAGGTGGCGCCTTCCCAGAGTTTCGCCCCGAGTGTCATGTCCGGGCCATAAACCAGCACCGTGCGGTTGTTGACGGTGTTGGTGCCGGAGGTCGCCGCCACGAGGGCGGTGCCGTTGGCGTTCTCGTAACGCTCCAGTGTCGGATTCCAGCGGAACTGGCCGTTCTTCAGTCCGACGACGAAGCGGGAAACGCCATCGACATGGTTCCAATCGCGACCCGAGATGCCCTCGTTGTGGTCGTGGGAGTAGGAGACGGTGAGGGAGGTGTCGCGGCGAAAATTGTATTTGCCGGCGACGGTGATGCCCTGGAAATCCTGATACTGATACGGCTGGGCCGAGCCCTTGCGGTCCCAGACACTCATGACGCGGAGGCCGAGCTTGTTCTTGAGCAACACCCGGTTCACATCGACCGCCGCGCGCTTGGTGGCTTCGCCGGCGACCTTGAACTCAAGCGAGGTGAGGTTGCGGGTGTCGGATGGCTCGCGGGTGCGGAAATTCATGTTGCCGCCCGAGGCCGCCGTGCCGAAGAGGATGGCGTTGGGACCGCGGGTGGCGCCGACGCGCTCCACGTTGTAGGTGTTGGATTCGCCAGCGTTCTGAAATCCGTTGACCGAGTATCCGCCGACGAGTCCGCGGCTCCGGAACGTCAATCCCTGGTCGCCGAACATGTTGATCTGGTTGCCGGCGCCGCTGGGGTCGGCGTCGCCCTTGTTGATTTCGGCCGTGATGTCGTAGCGGAGGATTTCCTCCAGGTTGGTGGCGCCGAGGTCGTCGAGGAAATCCTTGGTGAAAACGCTGATGGCGCCGGGGGTGTCGCGCAGCGGTGTGTTGAGCCGGCTGCCGTCGAGGGTGTTGGTGGCGGCGTAGCCCCTTTCGATCTCGGTGCTGACGATAAACGGTGAGAGTTCGACGGGCTCCTCCTTGGTCGCCGTCGGAGTCGTGGCGGCCTGAAGAGTGGCGGTAATGATGAGGGCCGTGAGTAGCGAGCGGCCGACTGGCATGCGTTGGTGCTTCATTGGGGGTTTGCGCCAGTGTCCCGGATTGGGCGCTTGGTGTAGGCGCGATGATCAGGAAATCTCCTTACCGCCTGCCGTCGAGAGCGAAAGGTGGCCGTCGCGGTGGGGGCGGTCGCCCGGCCACCGCTCAGAATGGCACGGTCGCCGCCAGGGTGTAACTGCGCGGCGCCTGATACCAGTATGTGTTGGGGACGGTGATGCGCGCTGGATTGGTCACGTCGCCGCCCGGCGGACGGAGGATCGTGCCGGTGTAGCGGACCTTGGAATCGTCGAGCAGGTTGTCGATGCTGAGGTTGAGGCGGACCTCGAGTTTCTTGGAGAAGCGCCAATTGTAGCCGAGCGTGGCGGTGGCGACCCAGTAGCCCGGCGCATAGACGATCGTGTAGCCGTCCACTTTTGGATCGTCGATCGCCTGGGTCGGGTTCGCGGGATTCACCATGGTGTCGGCGCCGCGGTTGCCGATTACACTGCGCCCTCGGTAACGCGCGCCGCCGCCTATACGCAGGCCTTTGAGCCGGCCCTGTGGCAGCGAGTAGTCGGTGAAGATATTCGCGGATGACGTGTTCTGGCTGACGACGGTGCCGGACACGATGCCGGCGCGGCCGGCGAGGAGCGTGTTCCAATTGGCGACGGCCGTGTTGGCGTCGGGCGAACGCTGGGCGACGGGGATGGCGTTGTTGATCGTGGCCACACCCGCGGCGTCGATGCTGCCGCCGGCGTCGATTACGATCTGGCGCAGGACAGTGAGATTGTTGTCGATGAAGGTGGCGGTCTCGATGCCGGCGTTGGTGGAGAACGCACGGGCGATGGCGTAATTGGCGGAGAGCCGCCACGATCTCGTGAGATTGGCGACGGCCTCGAATTCGTAGCCGTTGGCCTTTTGCTGGCGGCGGTCGGTGAAGACGGCGGGCAACGGCTGAATGCCGCGGATGTTGCGGCCGTCGGCGGAGAAATCACCGACGGCGTTGGAGTTGATGATGGCGTTGATCGGGCCGCTGGTGTTTGCCGGCGCGCTGGAGCCCTGGTTGTCTTCCTTCGAGAAATACCGGTTCAGGCTGAGACGCAGACGCTGGTCGAGCAGACTGAAGCGCAGGCCGGCATCGAAGCCGTTGGAAATTGTGGCCGGCAATGGGGAGCCGGTGAGCGTCGGGGTGACGGCCGGGAGGTTGTAAGTCTGAGCGAAATTACCGTAGAGGCTGATGCGGGTGTTAACGTGGTAAACGCTGCCGGCCGAATAGGTCGTCTTGGTGCCCTTGATTGGCGGCGGCGAATAGTCGTCCTGGAAACGTTCGCCGGCATATTGGGCGAGCCGGTTGCCGGCGGCGTCACGCGGGCGGCGTTCCGCGACGGAGACGGGACCGGTGGCACGGCCCTGGGCGTCTTTTGGTACGTAGGTGAGCTTCTGGTAGTCGGGTGGCGCGTCGGGTTTGAAGATGAGGGTGTTGCCGTCCCAGTCGGCGGGATAGTCGCGGATGAAGGAATTATACGTGACCTTGTTCGTGTAGTCGTCGAAGCGGACGGCGCCGAGGACGACGAGACGGTGCTTGAAGAACTGCGCATTCATCGCGCCGAGGGCGTAGTTGTAGGTGGCCTTGGCGTTGGAGTTCACCTCGGGTCGCGAGGTGTCGTGCGTGTAGAACGGCGTGATCTCGCGCGTGGTGCCGAGCACGGGATCGACGAGCTGGACCTTGCCGAGTTGCGGGAGCGGACGGCCGGGCTGGTTCCAGTAGTAGCGGTAGCGGATGAGATCGACGAGCGACCAGCGGCGTGGGTCGGGATCGATGCGCGCGCCGAGAAGGGTGAGGCGGCCGTAGGTGTCTTGGACATTGGTGCCGAAGAGCGAGTTGAACTTGAAGTCGCCGAAGCGCGTATCCTTCACGTAGGCGATGGCGCCGCGGAGGTTTTTCGCGTCGGTGTTGCGGGGGTTCTGCTGGCGGTTGGCCTCGCTGTAGGGCTGGAGGAAGTTCGGGTTGGGTGCGCCGTTGGGGAGATTCTTGTTGATGTCGATCAACGTGGTGACGAGACCGCGGTTGAGGGTGATCTCGGCGGCGCGGAAGCTGTAGTTTTTGTCGAGGGCGAGTTCGAAGAAGAGCGACTTGCCGACGGAGTGGTTGAGGTAGAGGGCGGTGTCGTGGTAGCGCTGCCAGAAGACGGGCGCGTCGAACGACGGGGAAAAGGCACGTCCCGGGATGCGAAATTGCGAACCGCGGAACGCATTGGCGAAGCGGTCGTCCGGGAGGTTGATCGCGTTGAGCAGGTCGGCGCCCGACGCGTTGACGGTGGTGCCGGCGAAGAATTTTCCGGCGATGGGAACGGCGGTGTTGGCGCCGGCGCCGAGGGTGAGTGCGGTGTTCTGGTAATTCATCACGCTGTTGAGGCCGGAGGCGGGGGCGTAGACGAAGAAACCGGTGGCGGCATTGCGCGTGACGCCGCGGGCGTTGTTGTTGGTAGGCGTGGCGAGGAGTGGAGTATCGAACGTCGACGTGCCGTCCCAGCCGGCGAAGCTGTCGTTGACGTTGGAGAAACCCGACATGCGGCTGTTTTCGCCGTATTCGCCCTCCAGGCGGATCTCGGTGGCCTTGCCCACCCGCATCGAGCCGGTGAGCGAGACGCCCTTCACCTTGGAGAAGTCGCGGTCGCGCCAGCCGCGGCCGGATTGCCACACGGCGTTGGCGCGCACGGCGGCGTTTTCGCCGAGGGGCTGGTTGACGTCGAGGGAGGCCCGTTCCGTGTCCCACGAGCCGAAGGAGGTGCGGATTTCGCGCACGGGGCGGCCGAAGCGGGCCTGCTTGGTGACGACGTTGGCGGAGCCGGCGATGTTGCCGTTGCCGAAGAGGACGGAGTTGGGGCCGCGCGAGAAGTCGAAGCGCTCGAGGTTGTAGCTGTCGAAGTTGAGGTAGAACGGGAAAAAATTCCGCTGCGGCGTGCTGGAGCCGACGCCGCGTGTGGTGTAGGTCGTGGGCGAGGCAAAGGTGAGGTTGGCGCCGTTGTCGTTGTTGGCGTTGGTGTTCACGGTCCACTCGAGCGCCTGGGCGAGATCGATGATGTTGAGCGCGTCGATAAACTCACGGGTGATGACCGAGTAGGCCGCGGGCGTATCAGCAAGATCGCTGGCGAGCCGCCCGCCGGCGAGGGAACTGGTGGCGACGAAACCGACGTCGCGATCGGTGCTGACCGTGAAGGGCGAGAGTGTGACGGCCGGGGTGTCTGCCGCCACGGATACGGGAGGTTTGGGCGCGACCTGGGCGGCGAGCGGGAGCGCGAGCGCCGCGACGACGGTCGTGACGGCGAGGCGGAGGGCGCCTGGGCCTCGCGGTGGGCGAGTGGCGGAGACGGAGCAGGAGAGCGGGGAGGCGGCCGGGGGGAGCATCGACGAAATTATTCCGGATTTTTTATAGTGGAGCAATCATGGCGTTGCGCTGGGGCGGGCTTTCAATTGAGACATCGACCGCACCGCGGCTGTGCTCTGCATGCAACCATGCAGTCGAGAGCTTGGAGCTAAGAGCTGAGAGCCAAATCTCCAGAGCAGACGCGCCAGCCATCAAACCTGAAAACGAAGTTCACCGTTTGGCTTGCCCGCCTCTGGCGGGTTTTGCTCTCAGCTGAATCACTCCAGCTCAGGCGGCCGACTCCAGTTTTTGGCGGATGTGGAGGAAGGCGGTGCGGCCGCTGTTGTACACGGGAACCCGGGTGGAGGTGAGGCGGGGTTCCAGCGCGCTCATCGAGAGCTGCGCGAGCACGATGGCGTCGACCTCACCGGAGAGGCGGTCAATCTCGGCGAGGAGGAGCTCGTTGTGCTTTTCAGGGTTGCCAGCTTTGAGGGCGGAGAACGCCTCGGAACAGAGGCGGGTTTTGATCTCGATGGTCTTGCCGGCGTCGGTGGCGGCAAGACGGAGCAGGCGTTCGGAAGCGGGGACGGTGGTCGGCACGGTGGCGAGGAGGCCGATGCGTGAGCCGTGTTGCACGGCGAGGTCCATCATCGGCCGGTCGATTTGCAGCATGGGCGTCGAGATCATGGGGCGGGAGTACTCGACGGCGCGGTTGAAGGTGGAGCAGGCGAGCAGGATGAGGTCGACGCCATAGGCCTGCTGCGAGAGGGCGGCCTGGGTGAACTTCGCGTAGTTCTCCGGCGGAATCGTGCCGGGGGCGCAGGCGAAGTTGGTGTTTTGGATCGTGTCGTCGACCCAGTGCACGACTTCGACCTCGGGAACGACTTCGTCGAGGAATTTTTGCACGGCACGCGTGGTGATGAGGGCGGCGTGGATGATGCCGAGTTTTTTGCCTTTGAGATTTTGGGACATGGGAAGAGCGGAAGAGGCGGAGAGGGAGGGACGGAGAGAGAGGGAGAAGGGAAATGGGTGGTCAGGTGGAGGAAAGGGAGCGGCACACGGTGAGGGCGCCGGGGGCGTCAGTCGTGAAATCCCGGGAGTAGGCTTCGACGCTGCAGCGTTGGGCGTAGCCGGTGGCGTGGAGAGCGGCGAAGAAAGTGCTGAGTGCGGTGTCCGAGCCGGCGGGGAAGCGGCGGTCGATGCCTTGCGCGACATGCACGTGGGCAAGGGCAGGGGCGACTTGGGCGAGGATGGCGAGGGGTTCGTGTTCGACGAGGAGGTGATACGCGTCGATTAGCAGGCGGACCCGCGGGTACGCGACTTCTTGCGCCATGCGCCAACCCTCGGCGACCGAGTTGAGGATGTTGGACTCACCGCGATTGAGGTGCTCGATGGCGAGGGTGATGCCGTGGCGCCCGGCGATCGGAGCGAGCGCGGTGAGGAGGGTGCGGAGCTGGCCCCAAGCATCTTCGTGAAGAAATCCGGCGGGGACGTTGCGGGCGCCGGAACTGCCGAAGATGACGACGGAGGCGCCGACGCGGGCGGCGGTGGCGAGGGCGTGTTCGGCGTAACGGAGCGCGGCGGAAAGATCGACGGCGGGGCCGGTCAGGCGGATTTCGGGCGGAAAGAAATTATTGCAGACTTCGCAGGCGAGGCCGCTGCGGCTGAGACGCGAGGTGAGTGCGACCAGCGCTGGTTCGGGAAGGACGGCGAGATCGCGGAGGGAGAGTTCGATGTAGTCATAGCCGAACGCGGCGAGTTCTTCGACGATGGCGAGGCCGATGGGATCGGTGTCCGGGGCGATCATGCTGCCGCAACAACCGAAGCGCAGGCGATGGAGAGACGGGGCCGGCGGCGTGCTCATCGTAGTTGTAAGGCTCCGATGGTAGCGCCAGCGGAAAGAATGACGGCCTGCTTGGCGGGCTTGGTCTCGGTATTTTTCAAAAAAATACCGGCCGTGTCCTGGCCCGATAGCTTGAAGAGCGAATCTGCGCCTGGATTGTAGGTAAGGCGGTCGATAGTGATGCCGCGACTGCGGATGACTTCGACGACGCTACCCTGGGTGTTGAGGATCTCCAGGCCTTCGAGCGTGATGTCCTGCGCGTCCTGACAGACCACGCCGCGGGTCGCGCTGATGGCCACGCGGCGAAGGTGGATGCCGCGAAGGGGCATCTCGGGCAGGCCTTGCAATTGGACGGCGCGACGGGCGCCACGGCACTGCACGTCCTGAATGAAAATATTGCGGAATTGTGGTGTGCCCTGATCGACGGCCATGGCTCTGGATTCGCCGGTGAAATCCTTTTCCTCATCGGGAGAGGCGCCGCCATAATACATGTTAAAGCTGATCGCATCGGTGGGGATGTTTGTCATCCGGATGTTGCTCACATAGACATTCTCCACCACGCCACCGCGGCCGCGCTGGGTCTTGAAGCGCAGGCCGATGTCGGTGCCGATGAACACGCAGTTGTTGATCCGCACATTGCGGACGCCGCCGGACATCTCGCTGCCGATGACGAAGCCGCCGTGGCCGTGGTAGACGATGCAATCTTCAATGAAAATGTTTTCGCAGGCTCGGCCGACTTTCCAGGCGTCCGGCCCTTTACCGGATTTCAGACACAACGCGTCGTCGCCCACGTCGAGCCGCGCGCCGCGCACGATTACATTGCGGCAGGCGTCGAGATCGAGCCCGTCGCCGTTTTGGGAGTACCACGGGTTGCAGACGATGATATTGCGAATGGTGAGGTCGTCGCAGTTGTGCGGATGGAGATTCCATTCGGGCGAGTTTTGAAACGTGGTGCCTTCCAAGAGCACCCGCGTGCAATTACGCAGGACCAGCAAGCGCGGGCGCCAGGTGTCTTCGCTGGCGCGAGGATACCAGGTCTGGCCCTTGTCCGCGAAACGCCCGCCCTTGGCGGTCATCGTCTTCCATTGGCTTTCCGTAAGCTTGCCCTTCTTGACGTGGCGCCACGCCTCGCCGGCGCCGTCGATGATGCCGGGGCCGGTGATCGCGATGTTTTCCAAATTTTCTCCGTGGATCAAACCGGGCGCCGAGAACAGCGAGTGGTCGTTGGAGAACTGGATCAACGCTCCTTCCTCCGTGTGCAGCGCGATGTTGCTTTTCATCACGATGGGACCGGTGGGCCAGATGCCGGCGGGAAACACGAGGCGCCCGCCGCCTTGCGACGCGAGGCTGGCGATGCCTTTTGCGATTGCGGTTGTGCAGAGTGTCCGGCCGTCGGGCACGGCGCCGAATTCGGTCACGCGGGCGGTGCGGGTCGGAATTTCCGGCTCAACGACGACGGGTGGCCTGAAGCCACTCATCCAGTCATCGGTGGGAGGCGACGAACGAAGGGCGGCCGGAGAGAGCCCGAGTGAGAACAGGCCAAGGTAGGCGCGGAGCAGAACCTTATTCATGGGCGTGGGAGGAGGGACGTAACGCCCTCAGTCCAAGGGCGCACGTTGGGGGAGTTCGGTTCACGGCGAAGTTCCGGACACTTCAACCGTGCCGCGCGCGCGGATGTCGGCCGACGAAGCGCCGAGCCAAACGTCGAACAGTCCCGGCTTCACGACGAACGCGCGCCGACTCTCGTCGTAATAGGCTAGGCGATCCGCTGGGAACGCGAAGGTGAGCGTCTTGGACTCGGCCGGGCGCAGCGTCACCCGTTGGAAACCGCGCAGTTCCTTGTCCGGGCGCTTCACGGCCGGCTTCTGCTCATGCACGTAGAGTTGAGCCACCTCGTCACCCGGGCGCTTCCCGGTATTGGTCACGTCGACCGTAACCGTGACATTGCCCGAGGCGGTGATTTTTCCGGAGGCAATGCGCAGATTGGAATACTTGAATTCGGTGTAGCTCAGCCCGTGGCCAAACGGGAACAGCGGGTCGCCGTTCAGATACATGTAGGTAAAACCTTTCGAGATGTCGTATTCGGTGAGCGGCGGGACTTGCGCCTCCGAGGCGTAGACGGTGTGGGGCAGACGGCCGGCGGGGTTCACGTCGCCGAACAACACATCGGCAATGGCGTGGCCGCCCTCTTCACCGGGCCACCAGGCCTGCAGCAGGGCGGGAACGTTTGCCCTCAGCCACGGCACCGTGAGCGGGCCGGCGCTCATCAACACGACGATGGTGCGGGGATTGGCCGCGACAACCGCTTTGACCAGTTCTTCCTGGCTACCGCTCAAGCCGAGGGAGGTGCGATCGCGGGATTCGCGTTCGATCGCGGTGGTGGTGCCGACGCAGACGACGGCGACGTCCGCGCCGCGGGCGAGCTCGACGGCCTTCGACTGCTCGGCGGCGACGTCGATGGGCGGCTCGATCGGCTCGAGCGGTGAGTTTCCCAGCTTGGCTCCGCCGACCAATCCGCCCACGGCGTGAAGCACTTCGGTGCCGGCGGCGGCACGACTCCGGATGCCCTGCAGCGTGGTCACGACACGGGGAGTCGCGCCATTGTAGTTGTTCAGGACAACGCGATCCGCCAGCGGACCGATGACCGCGATCCGCTTCAGCTTCGTCCGATCGAGTGGCAACAGGTGATTGCGATTCTGGAGGAGAACGATCGATTGCTGGGCGGCTTTGAGCGCGATCGCGCGGTGTTCCGGGCTTTCGATGACGGCGGGTGAAATCCGGCTGTAGGGGCCGGAGGCAAAGGGATCAAATTCACCGAGGCGGAAGCGGACGCGCAAGACGCGGGTAAGCGCGTCGTTCAGGCGTGCCTCCGTGAGTTTTCCCTCGCGCACCGCCGCGGGGATATGCTCCTGGAATTCCTTGTCGGAGAAATCGCAGCCAGCCATGAGCGACTGCGCGACGGCGTCGACGTAGGCCATTTTCTTCTGCGCGTGGCCCTCGACCATCGTCTTCACCCCGCCGAGGTCGGAGACGACAAAACCCTCGTGGGCCCACTCGCCCTTCAGCACTTCGGTAAGGAGCCAGCGGTTGATGTTGTTCGGCACGCCATTGATCGCGTTGTAGCTCGCCATCAGCGACTGCGCGCGAGCCTCGACCACTGCCTCGCGGAAATGGGGCAGCCAATACTCGCGCAGGCTTCGCTCCGAAACCTGAGCATCCAGCTTTTTGCGGTCCGTCTCGACGTTGTTCACCGCGTAGTGCTTCAGGGTCGCGGCAAGTTTCAAGTGCTGCGGGTCGTCGCCTTGCAGGCCGCGGACATAGGCGACGGCCATCCGGCCGGTGAGAAACGGGTCCTCGCCGAACGCCTCGTGGTTTCGGCCCCAATAGGGATTCCGGCCGATGTTGATCACGGGAGCGCGGTAGATCAGCCCCTTGTGATCGCCCGGCGCGTTGGGATCGAGGTGCCAGCCGTTGTAGATGGCGCGCGCCTCGTCGGAAAGGACGCGGGCGATCTCGTTCTGCAGCAGATCGACGTTCCACGTCGCCGCCATGGCGATGCAGGTCGGGAAAAGGGTCGCCGGGCGGTCCCATTTCACGCCGTTCAGGCACTGGTTCCATTGGTCGGCGCGGATCTGAAAACGTTCCACCATCGGTCCGCGGTGGTTCAGCAGGATTGCCTTTTCCTCCAGCGTGAGGCGGGAAACGAGATCGGCGACACGCCGGTCGACTGGCTGACTCGGATCGCGAAACAGTTCCGGAGCCGCGGCGGCGCTCAGAGTCGGGAGGCCGAACGCCAGCAATGGCACGGCGCAGAGGCGGAGAAGAAGTTTCATGTTGGCAGAAATTGCAGCCGGAGTGGAAGCGGTTGCAGCGAGCGCACGGTGGCGAGAATCAGCAAAAACGCCGCGATGTGGAGTGAGCCCGCGATGACGAGCACGGGCGTGTAGCTGAAACCGTGGTCGAGGAGGTAGCCGGCGAGCTGGCCGAGGACCACGCCCCCGAGTGCGCCGCCGAGGCCGACAAAACCGGCGACGGTGCCGACCGTGTGTTTCGGAAAGAGATCCGTCGGCAAAATCATCACGAGTGTGGACCACGCCTGCTGGCCGAAAAACGCGAGGCTGAAGAGAACGATGACCCACGGCACCGGCACGTGGGGCACGAGCATCACCCACGGCATGAGGGCGGCGCTGAGGCCGAGCGCGATCTTTCGTGCAACGTTGACGGAGTGGCCGCGATGCAGGAGCCAACTCGAGAGACCGCCGCCCGCCACACAGCCGAGGGCGGCGGCGGCGAACGGAATCCAGGCGACCGCGCCGACGGCCTTGATGTTGAAGCCGCGCGCATCGAGCAGGTATTTTGGGAGCCAGAACATGTAGAAATACCAAGCGGCGTCGGAGAGGAATTTGGCGCCGATCACGCCCCACGTTTCGCGGAAGCGGAGGAGTTCACGCATCGGCACCGGTCGGGGCGGAGCCGGGTCGGATTTTTCGGAGCCCGGAGGAAAATAGATTTTTGCCCACCACACCGTCCACAGCAGCCCGAGGGCGCCGGTGATGAAAAACACCCAGCGCCACGATGCGACGCCGAGCCAGTGGACGTTGAGAATGATTGCGGCGATGAGCGGCGGGGCGATCACGCCGCCGACACCCGTGCCGGCGTTGATGATGCCCATGGCGGTGGCGCGGTCTTTGACCGGAAACCATTCGGCGACGACTCGCGTGGCCGCGGGAAATCCACCGCCTTCACCGACGCCAAGCAGGAGCCGGCTGGCGGCGAGCGCGATCACGCCACCGGCGAATCCGTGGCTCGCGCAAGCGAGGGACCAAAACACCATGATGATGAGAAACCCGCGCTTCGTGCCGAGGATGTCCATGAGGCGGCCGCCGCCGACATACATCAGGCCGTAGGTAAGGAGAAACGCGGAATCGAGGAACGCTTTGACCGAGTTCGAAATCGGGATCTCGCGTTGAATCTCACCGATGGCGATCGGCAGCGTCTGGCGGTCCAGATAGCTGACGGCGATGGCGGCGCTGACGAGGAAGGCGATGTGCCAGCGTGACATGGTGGTTTAGGCGGTGATCAAGTCAGTCGCGAACAGGGTGGCCCACGGAACACACGGAATACACGGAAGAAATCGGCAGGCCTGCGGCGATCAGGGTAGGTCGAGGACGAGGAGGGAGACGCCTTGGCGGGGGAGATTGAACTTTAGGGTGGCGGTGTCGGCGGAGACGGAGATTTTTTCCGGGGCGCCGAGTCGGGCGAGTTTGCCGGCGGCTTCCAGGGTGGCGTATTGCTTGTCGGTCGGCGCGATGGGTGAGCCGATTTTTTTCCAGGCCGAGTAGGAATTGCTATGGTCACCGTCGACGCGGTAGTGCGTGAGCGTGGCGGAACCGCCCGCGGAGCCGAGGCCGGTGGCGGTGAGTTCGACGGCGGCATCGGGTCCGGCGAGGTCGTCGTCGTGGTAGTGCCAGACCATAAGCGAGAGTTTGCGGCCTTCGAGGCTGGCGAAAGCGGCGACATCGGGTTTTCCGCGCACGCCGGTTTTCATCATGTCGTCGAGGGAAACTTCGGCGGAACTGGAAGTGGTGAGGCGTTGGCCGCCCATCTTGGAGAACATGCGAAACACGTTGAGCACGGGCAAATCGAGGCCGTTGCTGGCGAGGGCGCGGAAGCCGGCGAAGTAAGGCTGGTCTTCGAACTCGAAGGCCCAGGTGAGCGCGCCCTCAAGGTTCACGCCGTGCCGGGCGGCGAGGAGGTGTTTGCGGGCGAAGACGGCGGCGGTGTAGCTGGAATACATCGTGCCATTGCGGTAGCCGTTCTGCGGGCCCTGGCACGCGGCGCAGCCTTCCGGGTCGGACTCGCCGATGACAATCGGCTTGGCCTTGAGCGCGGGGACGGCGGCGATCATGGCGAAGCCGGTGTCGATGGTGCGGAGTTGTTCGGAGATGCCCATGCGCACGTGGCCGTCGACGAACACGGGTTTGCCCTTGGCGTGAAACGCGAGGAAGTCGGTGGGCGTGCCGGTCTGGCCGGTGGCGTAATTTTTACCCGATACGACGTGCTTCAGGAAACCTTCCATGAAGCTGCCGCCGGAGCCCGCGACATCGGGACCGCCGATGCGGGCGGTGGGGAGGGCGCGACGGACGGCGTCGATCGCATAGTCGTGGAGCTTGTAGAATTCCTCCGGGGAGCCGTGCCAGTAAGCGGGGCCGTTGGGCTCGTTCCAGACTTCCCAATACCACGACTCGACTTCGGCGCGGCCGTAGCGGGCGACACAATGCGTGACCCATTGGAAGACAAGTTCGGCCCACTTCGCGTAGTCCTTCGGCGGGTAAGCCCAACCGCCGGTGATGAGGCCATAGGGGAAGCCAGGCCTCCACACGTGTTGATACGGCTCGGGGAGCATCGAGAGGGCCTCCGGCATGAAGCCGATCTGCGCGTAGGGGCGGACGCCGCGGGCGAGATAGGTGTCGAAGATGCGGTCGATGACAGTCCAGTTGTAGACGGGTCGGCCGCTGGCGTCCTCGGTGTACGCGTTGGAGCTGCCCCATTTGAAGGCGGGTGTGCCGTCGCCGGTGTTGAGCAGGTTGTGGGCACGGAAGAAAATGTCCTTCGGCTTCAGCGCACCGAGTTCGCCGATGAGTTTGCGGCCGTCTTTCATTGTGGCGTAGTTGGGCTCGTCGGCGCCGAAGAAATGCCAGATGGGGCGGAGCGGGCCGGCGCTTTTCGTGACGTCGACGGTGATGGTGACCGGGAAGGGCGCGGGGGCAGCGGGCGTCTGGGCGGGCAGGAGCGAAGGACCAGTGAGCGCAAAGAGAAGGGCGAGGGTGAGCGGGCGTATCGGGGATTTCATGGGGTGTGAGACGAGGGGGCAGTGTCGCGGAAAACGGGCGGCGGCGGAAGGGGAGATTGCGCATTTGATTTGGGGAATTGCGCACCCTCGGCCGACGGGTGTGATCCGCTCAACGGCCCAAGCCATAGCGCCGCCGATATTCGGTGGGGGCGAGTTTGAGCTCCTGCCGAAAAACCGCGCTCAGATATTCCGGCTCGAAGCCCGTGCGCAGGGCGATTTCTCCGACGGGGAGCTCGGTGCCGACGAGCAGCTCTTTCACGCGGTTGAGCTGGACGCGCAGAATTTCCTGCCGGGGTGTGCGCCCGATAAAGCGCCGGAATTTTTCCTCCAACGCCCGGCGCGCCATCGGACTGTGGCGGAGCACGTCGTCCACGCGGATGCCTTCGCAGGCGTGTTCACGAATGTAGCGCAGGGCGGCGGCGATCTTGGCGTCGCACACCGCGAGGATGTCGGTGCTTTGGCGCGTCTCGATGCCGACGGGCGGAATCAAGCGTGGCTCGGTGGCGACTTTTTCGCCCTGCATCATCAACGAGAGCAACGCGGCGGCTTCCCAGCCGGCGCGGCGGGGGTTGAGCGCAATGCTGGAGAGGGGCGGCGGGGAAAGCGCGCAGAGGACCTCGTCGTTGTCCACGCCGAGGACGGCGACTTCCTCGGGAACGGCGAGGCCCGTGCGACGGCAGGCTTCGAGGACTTGCTGGCCGCGGTTGTCGTAGCTGGCGAACACGGCGATGGGTTTCGGGAGTGACGCGAGCCACGTGCCGATCGCGTCGACCTCCGCGTCGGAGTCGGGCCGCCGGACCGCCCGGGTCGTTGGGCGGGTCGGGTGGGTGAGGGTGAAGGTGTGGCAGGCGTGCCCGGCGCGGTGCACGTGGCGGCTGAAGTGTTCGCCCCGGCGCTCGGACCAGCTGAAAGGCGCATCGCCGCAGAAGGCGAAGTGCCGGAAGCCGCGTTCGAGAAAATGCTGGGCGGCGAGATGCGCGATCGCGGCGTCGTCCGACTTCACCCACGGAGCGTGCGGCAGGAGGCGCGAGGGCGTGAGATCGACGACGGGGCTCGAAAGTTTTTCGACGGCGCTCGCGAGGCGTCGGTTTTCGCCGCGGACGATGATGCCGTGACCGTCCCAGGCGCGGAGCCACGGGGGCGGAGCGTCAGCCGGGCCGAGTTCGGCATAGTGAACGCTCCACGGGCCGTGGCTCAAAATGTAGTCGCCAATGCCGACGAGGAGGCCGCGCGCGTAGGCGTTGTTGGCCTCAAAGAGAAGGGCCACTTTGGCGACGGCAATGGAGGCGGACATGGGGTGGTGAAACGCTGGAGATGACAGCGAGGGGAGATGCCACGGGCGGTCCCCAGGGAAAGCCGTCGCGATCAGAAACGCAGGAGAGTTTCGACTTGCACGCGTCGCGCGCCGGTGTCGGACGCGTTGCCCGGCAGCCGACGGGCGAGATCATTCAGGAAGAGGTTGGCGGAGAAGAGCAGGTAGTCGCGCGGGGAATAGCTGGAGCGGAAGACATGGCTGCGGGTGTTGGAGCCGTTGGCGGGGCCGCCGGCGAGCGACGTGGGATCGGTGTTCCAACCAGGCGGCACGGTGCGATAGAAGGCACCGTAGTCGCCCTCGAGCATTTCCTCGAACCAGGCGTCGGCCTCGACGCGAACGTAACGATAGCCGAATTCCCATTGGCCGGCCTTGCCGGAGCGGCCCAACGTGAGGGCGGCGGACCACGCGTCGTGTTGGGCAGGGGCGCCGGGATTGCGCAGGAATTCGGCGCCGAAGGTGACAGGAAATTTTCCGGCGTAACCGGGCACGTGATCGAATAGACGGGAGACGGAGGCTTCTGCGACCCAGGGGTGGTAATTGTGAACCAGCACGCCGGAGGCCGTGCGGGTGTTGCCACGTTCGTTGTTCGCGATGTTGGCGCCAGTGAGCGCGGCTGGGTGTGTGATCACGAGATGGGAGAGTCCGAGCGAGGTGGACCAAGGGGATTGCCATTGGGCGTCCCAGCGCGCGCGGGCGGCGAGGAGAAGCGGATCGGTGGACGCGGCGACGAGGTCATCGAGGACGTACTGGCCGGCGGCGAGATAGACGTGGTGCTCGGGCGTGAGCGTGAACGTGAATTCCTCCGATGCGCCCTCGGGATTGTAGTCATTGTCGAAGAGCACGCGCGATGGCACGTAGAACGGATTGGCGGCCTTCCCGAGGGTGAAAACAGCGGAGGCATTGGCGCCAAGGTCGGGTTTCCAACGGAAAAAAAGCTGATCGAAGTACGCCTGCTTACGCGAGGAGTTGTCGGCGCTGGCGAACTGGGCCGAGAGCGGGGAGCCGCCAAAGGTGCTGTTCAGATCGCCGGCCGTGAAGCGGAGTCCGCCTTCGAGCGTGTCGCTGACCTGAGCGACAAACCCGACTCGAGCCTGGAATAGCAACTGGTCGCGCGTGACCGCTTCGGGCGCGGTGTACATCACGCTGGAAAACCGTGAGCGGAAGTCGCCAGTAAGCCGAAGCGCGAGGGGCGAGGCCGGGGATGCGGGCGGGACGGAGAGCCGCGTGGCCGCAGGGGACGCGGAGGGAGTGGGAGGTGACAACGCCGGACGGCCGAGTTCGCGGCGCAGGCTGGCGTTTTCCTGCTCAACGGCGGATAGGCGCGCCTCAAGCTGGCGGAGGCGGTCCTCGACGGATGATGACTCGGCCGCGCGGAGGCATGGGGCGACGACCGCGACGACTGCGAGCGCGATAACGGCGAGCCATGGGATGAACGGTCGGAAGGCTGACGGGGTTACTCGGCGCGGGATAAGGGGCATGCGGTGGCCATGAAGTGGGACGCGGAGCGGGCCGCGGGGGCAAGCGGGAAAGGGCGGTGGCGCAAAGGGCGGTGGCGCCGCGCAGATATTGCGTCGTGCGACGCGCCTTCGCCCTGCCTCCGCGATCGAACACCGCTTTCTCCTCCTCCACGTGCTCCACCTCGCTCTTGGCTTCCGTCAGCGTTGGTTCTTACTCCGAGGAACCCGCATGACTCACCGGCATGTTCACGTGGCGTTCTGCCTTCTGGCCCTCGCTTTCTCGGGCGTGGCCGCGCCAGCGCAGCCGACCGATGAAGCGGGCCGATCTCTTATCACGAATTTCCTCCCGCGGGACTACAAGCGCCACTCCCAGATGTGGTCCGCGACCCAGGTCGCCGATGGTTTGCTCTACTTTGCCAACCGGGGTGCGGTCCTCGAGTTCGACGGCCGCACGTGGTCGGCCATTCCGGTATCGAATACGTTCGTCCATCGCGTGGCACTCGCGCCCGATGGTCACATCTACGTCTGTGGTCCTGATCTGATCGGCCGGCTTGAACGAAAGGCGGACCGCCGATTCGAGTTCCGCTCCCTCCTTGATCTCGTGCCGGCTGAGGTGAAACCGCTCGGCTCCATTGCCAGCATCGCGGTTCACGACGGCGCCGTCTTCTTCGGATCCAGTGTCGTGCTGCGCTGGCGGGACGGCGCCTTCCGGATTTGGAAGCAGCCGGTTTCTGGTCTGAATTCGGTTAATGCGGTCGGGAAAAACCTCTTCCTGGCCCGACCCGGCGAAGGATTGTTCCGCTGGACGGGTGACGACTTTGCCCCGATCCAGAAGCCCGACCAGCCGCGGCCCGCCGGGGCAGAGGCGATCGCGCTCACTGCCGCCTATGCGGAGGATCCGACCGCAGATGCCGTCATCTTCACCTCGGACGGTCACGCCGTTCGGATTCGTGGGGATCGGTCGGAACGATGGGAGTTGCCCGCCTCCACCGCGGCGGTGTTCAGCCAACTCCGACCCCGCGTCGCGGTACGTCTGGCCGATGGCACTCTCGCCGTTGGCACCACCACGGCCGGGGTTTTTCTCCTCGACTCCAAAGGCACGATCTTCCGTCGCATCGACGAACGATCGGGGCTAGAGAACCAGCGCGTCCTCGGTCTCTTCGAGGATCGGGAGAGTTCGCTTTGGGTGCTGACCCACAACGGCGCCGCGCGCGTTGAGGTGGGCACACCCGCGACGCTCTTTGACCGCGCCAACGGACTCGGAGGCGAGGCGGTCAGTGCCTTTGTGCGTCACCGGGGCGTGCTGTATGCCGGATCGTCCGGACTCTATCGGCTCGAGCCTGGTGATCCAGTGCAGGGCCGGCCTGCACGGTTCGAAAAATTCCGTTGGGTCTTGGTGTCGGAGAGGGCATCGAGTCTCTTCACTCGCATCGTGACGGTTTGCTGATCGCCGGGCTGACGGCGGTCGCGTGGTGGCGGGACGGTGCCGCGAAGCCGGAAAACATCCTCAAGGTGCCCGTGGCGGCCTACGCGATCGAACCGGCGCGGGACGATCCGGACTTCGTGTACGTCGGGTGCGCATCCGGACTGGCCTTTCTGCGCTACCGGGACGGTCGCTGGCGGGATGGCGGCAAACTCGCAGCCTTCAGCTCGGACGCCCGCTCGCTCGTGCAGGACGGCCCGGATTCCCTCTGGCTCGGTAGCAACACCCGCGGTTTTTTCCACGTCGTGCGTGCTGCCGGCGGCGACTGGACGACGGCCAGGGTTAGGTCCTATTTCGGCACGCACGGTCTGCCGGTCGGGCAGGGGGCGAGCCACGTGGTGCGCGGGCCGCGCGGCGTGGTATTCGCGACCCAGAAGGGCATCTGGCGCCACGATGCAGAGAACGATCGCTTTGTGCGCGATTCGGATTTCGTGCGCGATGGCCAACCCGTGAAGCGCTTGACCTCGCTCGTGCCCGATGCCGGTGGCGGCTTTTGGGCCGAGACCGATCTGGACGGCAACACGAGCTCGCTTCGGGTCGGACGTTACGCCCCCGGCCCCGGCGGCTTCACCTGGCAGGGGCAGCCGAGGCGTCTGATGCAGCTCATCGCCTGGGGCAGTGTGCGCGCCGTGCATTGGGAGAAAGAGGCCGCGGGCGAGGCGCTCTGGGTCTCGGGCGGCGAAGGCACACTGCGGGTCGACCTCGGACGCCCTCATCCTCCCGTGACGAAATGGAAAGCCCTCATTCGGGTCGTGCGGTGGCCCATCCCGGGCTTTGTGCCCGCGACCTCCTCCGCGCCGCGGCAATTCCCATTCACGCGTGAGCCGTTTACGGTCGAGTTTGGTGCAGACCGTCACACCACGGGTCCATCGCTGGAATTCCAGACGCGGCTCTTGGGTTTTGACGACAAGTGGTCGGGGTGGAGCACCCGGAGCGAGGCGACGTTCACCAATCTTTCCGGTGGACCGTTCACGCTGGAGGTGCGCGCCCGCACACCTGAACTGGGTCTGAGCGAGCCGGCGCGATTCACGTTCGCGGTGACGCCACCGTGGCACCGCCGCGATTGGGCCATTGCGCTCTATGTCGGGTTCGGCGCCCTGGCGGTGACGGGCTTTGTCCGCTGGCGGTTGCGCGCGGGCGAACGTGAACGCGAGCGCCTCGAGCGCCTCGTGTCCGATCGCACCGCGGAACTGCGCGTGGCGAAGGAGGCGGCCGATGCCGCGAGCCGGGCCAAGAGCACGTTTCTCGCGAACATGAGTCACGAGCTCCGCACCCCGCTCAACGGTGTGATCGGCTACTCGCAGGTCATCATGAAGGCGCCCGAACTCTCCCCGAAAAGTCGCGAGCAACTCCAGGTCGTGCAGACCAGCGGCGAACACCTGCTGCGGATGATCAACGAGGTGCTGGATTTTTCGAAAATCGAAGCGGGCAAGATGGAGCTCACGACTGCACCGTTTCATCTGCCGCAACTGCTGGGTGATGTCGCCGCCGCGATGAACCCGCGGGCTCAGCAGAAGCAGCTCGGCTTCGTTTTCGAAGTTCCGCCCGAACTGCCCGACCTCGTGCTCGGCGATTCGCTCAAGCTCCGCCAGGTCCTCGACAACCTGCTGGGCAACGCGATCAAGTTCACTCCCGCCGGTAGCGTCCGGCTGACGGCGCGGCGGGATGAAAACGAGCACGTGGAGTTCAGCGTGACCGACACCGGCGTCGGCTTGAGCGAGGCTGATCGCGCGAAATTGTTTCAACCGTTTCAGCAGGCGACCGACGGACGTCCGTCGGAACCGGGGACCGGGCTCGGGCTTGCGATCAGCCGGCGGTTGGTCGAGCTCATGGGCGGAACGCTCGATGTGGAGAGCGAACCGGGCCGTGGCAGCTGCTTCCATTTCACCGTGCCGCTGCCGGTGCTGGCCGCGGACGCCACCGCCGTGCCGCGGACCGCGGGTATCGTCGCGGGTTATCACGGGCGTCGACGGCGGCTGCTCGTGGTCGACGACGTAGCCATCAACCGCCACGTGCTCCGCGATCTGCTGGTGCCGCTCGGTTTTGAAATCAGTGAAGCGGCGAACGGCGACGAAGCCCTCGCGGCCATGCCGATCGTGCGGCCCGAGTTGGTGTTTCTCGATTTGCGCATGCCCGGGATGGACGGGCTTGAGCTGGCGCGCCGGTTGCGGGCGAGGGAAGGCGGGGCGCAATTGAAAATCATCGCGACCTCGGCATCGGTGCTCTCGTTCAATCGCGAGGATGCATTTGCCGCGGGCTGCGATGACTTTCTGCCAAAACCGTTTCGCGAAGAGGATCTGCTCGCGCGACTTGGGCTTGCGCTTCAGGTCGAATGGACGGGTGCCGCCGCGGCGGACAGTGGAGCGCGTCACGACCCGGATACGCCTGATCGGAGGATGACGCGGCTCACCGCAGACGATCTGCGCGAGCTTCTCGCCATCGCCCAACGTGGCGAGATTGTCGCGCTGCGCACCCGGCTTGACGCCTGGAGTGGTGATCCACTGGCGGATACGTTGCAAGGTTTCGCGAAGTCCTATCGCATGGAGAAAATTCGCGAGGTTTTGGAGCAGCGTGTCGCCGCGCGGGCGATCGTCCGTCCGTGAGGCGGGATGGCTTCCCTGCCGGCGCTGGTGCCGCTCACGGCGGCTCAGGCTGGCCATTCGCGGCCGGGTGTGCACATTCCGCGGCTCCATCCGCAATGAATCGCCGTTCCCTTACTCCCCGTGTTCAAGCCGCGCTGCGCCAGTTGGCGGCCGGCCCGCAGGACATGCGTGACGAGGCGTTGCTGCAGCAGATCAACGACGAGATGAAAAAACTTCCGGTCGACGACATTGCCTACATCCGCGACCGCGTGCGGTTTTCCTGTCCGCCCTGCCCGATGGTGCAGTCGGTGGTCCTGATGTTGAACGGTCTGATCGAAGTGAAGAACCTGGGACTGTAGACTCCGCGCCTGACTTCAACGGACGGGCGGGTGAAAATTCCACCCGACTCCCGCTTGCTATCCCCTCCGATTTCGGAGCCAATGTGGTACCCGCTTCCGTCGTCCCCAACGCCGGAGGTTCAATTCCCACCGACGGTTCGTGCAGATTATGAAGACGACGTACCCCCTTGCCTTGATGATCGTGTCGATCACGCTCGCGCTGCCGTGCGGCCCCGACGTGCGCGCGGCTGAGACCGCCCCGGCGAGCAAATCAGCAGACGACCGCGGGGTCGTCACCGGCAGGGTGCAAAACGCCCTTTCGGGCAACTATCTCAACAACGCGCGTATTACCATCCGCAGTGCGGATCACGTCGTCTTTACGAATGAATCGGGCGTCTACCTTTTCCCGGACGCCCCGGCCGGAGAAGTGACCATCGAGGTGTTCTACACCGGATTGGATCCGCAGACGATCACGCTCAAGGTTCCGGCGGGACAACGAATCGAACGTGATGTGCAGCTCAGCAGCGGCACGCTGCACGGTGCGGACGCCAAGGTGGTGAAGCTCGATTCGTTTGTGGTCGCATCGTCGCGCGAGACCGACGCCATGGCGATCGCCAACAACGAGCAACGGTTTGCTTCCAACGTGAAGCTGGTCGTGTCAGCGGATTCGTTCGGCGACGTCATGGACGGCAATGTGGCGGAGATGATGAAGTTTCTGCCCGGGGTGACCGCCCTGTACGATCGCTCCGGGGATCAGACTGCGGCCGCGCGCATCAGCGTCCGCGGTTTCAGCGCCGGGATGGTGGCGGTTTCGACCGACGGTTCCCAGTTGGCCAACACGTCAAACGTCACCGGTAACGCGCGCTTCTTCGATTTTAGCCAGATGTCGCTCAACAACCTGGCGCGGATTGAGGTGACGAAGGTGCCGACGCCGGCCAACCCGGCGGACTCGCTGGCCGGTTCGATCAACATGGTCAGCAAGAGCGCATTTGAGCGGCAGGGCGCATCGTTCAATTACAACGCGGATCTCACGGCCAGTTCGCACCGGCCCGCCCTGAAACGCACGCCGTACTTGAACGATGAGAAGATTTTCAAGATCCGCCCGGGGGCGATGTTCGACTACACGCTGCCGGTGAACAAGAATTTCGGTTTGGTGATCACGGGCGGCGCGCGCAGCAAATACGTCGAGAACCAGGAGCGCCGGACCACGTACAATGCGACCCTCGCCGGCAGCGGCGCGAGCATCTCCCGGCCATACCTTCAAATCTACGACGCCACGAACATCCTCGCGATTTTCACCCGCTACTCCGCGGGCGTGAAGGCGGACTGGCGCGTGCAACCCAACGCCGTCCTGTCGTTTGGCGTGCAGGGCACCTACTCCATCTACGGCCAGCTCCCCACGAAGTTCATCGCCAATCTCGGCACCAACGCCACGCCGAATCCCGCGACCGGGACCGGGCTGACGTTCGGCCCCGACTTCGCCAGTGGCCCGACCGGTCGCGGCACCGTGACTCTTGGATCGGGCGCCTCGATTCAGATCAATAAGAATAACGTCGGGAATAATCTCAATTATCGCTTCGACGACGGCAGTTGGCGGATCCTGGCAGGCGCGAGCCGTTCCACGGCGAAGCTCTGGTTGCGTGACACCCACGCGGGAAATTTCCGCCAACTCGGCGTGGCACTCGTTGATCCGGCGCGGGTGCGGTTCAGTGAAATCAACGAGATCCGGCCCGGAAAGATCGAGGTGTTCAACAATGCGAACCAACCGATCGACCTTGCCGACGTCCGGAGTTATCGGCTGTCGACCGCCAACTCGACGCCCCGCGATTCGGACGACATCATCGACGGCGCCAACGTCGACGTGCGGAAGCAGCTGCATTTTCTGCCTGTGCCGGCGGCGGTGCAGATCGGCGGCCGGAGCAAGACCCAGACCCGGGACGTCCGCCGGCAGAACATGACCTGGAACTATAATGGCCTTAATGGCAGTTTTTCACCCGCACCGTACCTGTCGCCGGTGTATCGGAACGACGCCACCGGTCCGAAAGCGGACGGGGTCACCACGCCGCAGATTTCGCCGAAGCTGGTGTGGGAGGCGTTTCAGGGCAACCCGGCGCTCTTCACGCAGACTCCGGCGCAGATCGTCGCGGCGGAAACGTTCGCGATCCGCAATTCGGAGCTCGTGAAGGAAAACGTGTCGGCGCTTTACGGCCAGGCGGAGCTGAAACTTTTCCAAGGTCGGACCCAGCTGCTGGGCGGCGTGCGTTACGAGAAGACGGAGGCCGAGGGACGCGGGGCGCTCTCGGATCCATCGGCCGACTTTGTGCGGAACGCGGACGGGACCTTTGCCCGCACCGCCGCCGGCGTGCGTATCCGAAAGCCGGAGGCGGGCGCGGTGGGCTCGCTGGAATCGCTCCGGCTGACACTGAAGGAGCGCGGCGCCCGGGCCAGCCGCAGCTACGACGGTTTTTACCCGAGCCTGCATCTCAACCACAACCTGACGGAGAACCTCGTCCTGCGCCTGGCCTACGCCAAGACGTATGGGCGGCCCGACTTCACGGACATCATTCCGAACACGGACGTCGCGGAGGACGACAATCCCGCGGATCCCACCACGACCACGGGCCGCATCACGGTGCGGAACACCGGCCTGAAGCCCTGGCACGCGGACAACTACGATCTCTCGCTGGAGTATTATACGCGGACGGGCGGCTTGATCAGCGTCGGCGCGTTCCAGAAGAACATCAAAGATTTCTTCGGTGATTCGGTGAAAATTCTGACCGCGGCGGATGCCGTCGCGCTCGATCTTGATCCACGTTATGTCGGCTGGACGGTGAGTACGACCTTCAATTCCGGAGACGCGCGCGTCTCCGGGGTGGAGATGAACTTCAAACACTCGTTCGAGCAGATGGGCGGTTGGCCGCGTTACTTCAGCGTCTTCGTGAACGGCACGAAACTCCGGCTGGAGGGCCATCAACTCGCCTCCTTCAGCGAGTTCATTCCCGAAAGCATGAACTGGGGCTTTTCGTTCAAGAAGAACCCCGCGATTTTCATGGCGAAGTGGAATTACCGTGGAGACCAGGTGGGGACGGCGCAGCCGACGTTGGGGCCGGACGCCTTCCTCAGTGAAAAGAAGCGGGTTACGTTGGATCTCAATCTCATCGTGCTGCTGAGCCGACGACTTTCCCTCTTCACGAACGTGCAGAACGCCTTCAACGCGCCGCAATTGACCCTGGCCTCGGGCTCCCAGACTCCGCACTACGCGAGCCGCCGGCTCACAGCGACGTCCGGCACGATCGTCATCTTGGGGATCAAGGGGAATTTTTGAGTGCGCGGACTGGAGCTTGCGTGGGACGCATCCTGGTGTCCTGCCACGGGGAGTGCAGACGTCGGCGCTTGGTTTTGTTCCCCGGCGCACAGTACGGTCACGACGGTGTTGGCGTCGAAGCAACGATGGCGAACGAACGGCGAACGCTCGCCCGGACCGGAATCGAACGCCCACTCCGTCAAATCGCGGCGCAGCAGCTTCGTGCGTGCTTCCATCTCCGTCCACGCGAGGGCGAACGCGCGCGCGGGATCGGTGGCCGCGGCGATCGCGTCACTTGCGATCGGTCCGAGATACAACCGCGCCACTGCTGGCATTTCCGCAAACGGCGACGCCTTCATGGCATCGATTCCAATCGTCCCGCCGCGCACCAACCCGATCCACCCGGCGCCTCCGTCATAGGAAAAGCTCAGGGAAACCGTGGGGTGGTCGGGCGTCGGTTCGCAAATCGGACCGCGCGGGGTTTCGCGCCACTCGATCACTCCGGCCGGGCGTTTGCTCCACTCCGCGAGAATCTCGCGAGCCGCGACGCGAACCTGCTGCCGCGCCTCCGAGCGTAACGGTGCGGTTTTGACCCGCACGAGCACCGGCTCACCGAACCGAGGGAGTGGCGGGAGATCGGGCCAGTGGGTCGGAACGATGGAACGGCCATTCATGCGTCGGGCGTGGCGGGCGATCCGGTCCAGCGGGTTCCGGCGGGCAGACGCTCACCTTTGGCCACGAGCGTCAGCGGACCGAGCCGGGTGTCATCGCCCACCGCGGTGTCGTAGAGGATGGTGCTGCGCGCTCCGACGGTGACGCGCGCCCCAATGGCGACGACACCGATCTTCATCACCCGGTCCTCGAAGAGGTGGGTCTGCGGTCCGCTGAACAGGTTGAGCTCCGCCTCATCGCCGATGCGCACGCAGTCAAATTCAGTGAGGTCGGTGGTGTTCAGAAACACTCCGCGGCCGATTTGGGCGCCCAGGAGGCGTAGCGCCACCGGCAACATTGGGGTTCCGCGCAATCCGTTGAGGAGGTTCGGCACGGCGAGCGACTCATAGAGGTTGGTGACGGCCTCGCTGATCCAGACAAACGGCGTCCACATCGGAGCGGCGCGCGGACGGTAGCGGCCGATCAGGATCCACTTGGCCGCCACGACGAAGAGAAACGAAGCCACGCCGTAACCGCAGCCGGCGGCGCCGAGGGCGACCGCCACCTGCCAGCCCCAGCCATGTTGTTCAGCGAGCGGGAGCACGAGGCGGACGATCGAATAGCCCGAGGCAATCGCGAGCGCGAGGGGGAGGACGATGCGCAGGGCTTCGACGGTGCCACGGCCGACACGACGCAGGCGTGAGGGACGAAACGTCAGCGCCTCGGGAAAACCTGCCACCTGTTCGCGAGCGGGCAGAAGGATCGGCGGTGAGCCCATCCAGGTCTGGCCAGAGCGCAACCGGTCGTTGGCGGGAGTGCGCGTTTGCACGCCGATCAAGACGTCGTCCGGCACCTTCGCGCCGTCGGGCACAAACGCCCCGTTGCCGACGAACGAGCGGTGTCCGATCGCGGTTGGTTGTAAAATCATCCAGCCGCCCCGTTGTTCCTCGTCGCCGAGCATCGCGCCGTCGGCGATGAAGCAGTCGTCGCCCAGGTCCAACAGCTCCGGCACGATGCCCTCGGCGGTGGAGATTTCGGAGTCGCGGCCGACCTTTACGCCGAGGAAACGCAGCCAGAGCGGCGCAAACACCGAGGCGTAGAGCCCGTGCAGTTCGTGCAGGCTGCCGTCGAGGATCTGCCCCATGAATTTCTTCCGCCAGAAGGCGACGCTGTTCACCGGAAAAATTCCGGCGGTCTGGTGCGGCATGAGGTGGCGCAGCCCGGCCGTCACGAGCATCGTGACGATCACAAAAAGCGATCCCGCCGGGACGGCGAGGAGGAAGATGTAACCGAACATCGCGAGCGGTCCGGACTCCGACTCGAAGACATCCCACGTTTGCGCGTCGACCCAGTCGATCAGGAGGAAGGCGGGAAACGTCGGCAGAAAGAACAATACCGAAACGACAATGGCGGTCAGTGCGAACAGGCCGGCGAACCACCAGAGTTGTACGTGCCCCACCTTCGGCCGCGGCGGCAGCGGCGATGCGGTCCGTGCGGTTTTTTGGGCGGGAGCGCCGTCCCAGATTTCCCCGTCGGGAATTCTTCCGCCGGCAGCGAGCGCGGATTGGGCGCAGAGCTGCGCGTGCGCCCCGACCTCCGTGTCGTTTTCCAGCACGGCATACGATTCCACCGTCGACTCCCGCCGCAGGACGACGGGCCCGACGATGAGTTCGCCGCCCTCAACGCGGGCGTTCTCGATGTTGACGAACGTGCCGAGGCCCGCTCCGTCCTCCATGGTCAGCAACTCCGGCGCGCCAATCGTCACCGTGTCGATCAGCACGTCGCGCCCCACGCGGGCGCCGAGGGCGCGCAGGTAGAGCGTCATCCAGGGAGTCGAGGTCAGCAGGTAAACATCGGGCAACTCGGCAAAGCGACTGGCGAGCCACCAGCGGAAATACGTCACGCCCCACAGCGGATAGCGACCGGCCTTGAGGGGGCCGGCGACGAACCGCTTTCCCAGGATGGCCACGGCGACGTTGCCCAGCCGGGTCAGCGCGAAGGTGGCGAGAGAATAGGCCACGGCCCACACCGTGCTGTCGTCCGGGTCGCCCGTGAAATAGTGGTAGACGAAGAACGGCGCGAGCCAGTCAGCGATGTTGAGCGTGACGAAGAAGGGAAGCACCACCGCTTGCGCCAGCCCGCAAATCCAGCGGCGCGATGGGGGCACGGCGGCCCGCGTCGCCGGGGCCGGGGGTGTTTCGCGTTGTTGCTGTTCGAGCCGCGCCATTGCGGCCGCGATCGCCGCGAGCCGGCGCTCGCGATAGATGTCCTGCACGCCGATTGCCGCGTAGCGCGGATCCTGACGGAGGCGCGAGACCAGCCGGGCCACGAGGAGGGAGTGACCGCCGAGGTCGTCAAAAAAATCCGCATCCGGAGCGAGGGCGCGTCCCGGCAGAATCATTTCGAGCGCGGCGAAGAGGGTCCCTTCCGCGGGAGTGCGAGGAGCAGCGGACTCCGCGGGCCGGGTCGCGGCGAACGTGAGCGGGCGGGTGCGCAGGGCTCGGAGGTCGACCTTTCCCGACGGCAGACGCGGGAGCTCTGCGACGATTTCCAGATGCGAGGGCACCATGTAGCGCGGCAGTCGCGTTGCGAGCGCGCGGCGCATGGAGTCGGAGTCCAATTTGGCGCCCGCCGTCGAAACGACGAAGCCGACCAGTTCGTCGCTCCCCGCGATCGGCCGCAACGCGACGGCCGCAGCGGCGACGCCCTCGTGGGCCGACAGAGCGGCGGCGATCTCGTCGGGTTCGACGCGGAAGCCGCGGACCTTCACCTGATGATCGGCGCGACCGAGGCAATGCACGAATCCTCTTGGATCGATCCGGGCGAGATCGCCCGTGAGGTAGAGGCGGGCCTCGGTGGCGTTTGACGCGAGCGGATTGGCGATGAATTGGCGGGCGGTTAGCTCGGGCTGCGCGAGGTAGCCGACGGCCAGTCCAGGACCAAAAATGCCCAGTTCCCCAACGGAACCGGCTGGGAGTGGACGATGTTGTTCGTCGACCACGAGCATGCCGTAATTGGGCAACGGCGTGCCGATCGTCACGGGTTCGCCTGGCTTCAGCTCGGCGAGGCTGGCCGAGACCGCGGTCTCCGTCGGGCCGTAGGTGTTGAAGACGCGACGCCCGGGTCGGATGAGTCGTTGCGCCAGTGAATCCGGACAGGCTTCGCCCCCGAGGTTGATCAGGTGCACGCCGGGCAAAGGGTCAGTGACCAGGCTCAGCAGCGTGGGCACGGCGTGCAACACGGTGATGCCTTCGCGATTCACCGCCGCAGCCAGCGCGTCGGGATCGCCGACGATCTCGGGCGGGGCGATCCAAAGCGTCGCGCCGACGAGGTAGGAAATCCAGATCTCCTCGAACGACATGTCGAATGCGACCGAGAAACCCTGATACACGCGGTCGCCTTCCCGCACCCCGAGCCATTCGTTTTCGCTGCGGAGAAAATGGCAGATGCTGCGATGGCTGATTACGATGCCCTTCGGCGTTCCGGTTGAACCGGACGTGTAGATGACGTAGGCAGGATCGTCGGGCTTGGGAGCCGGGAGTACGACCGGCTGACGAGCAGCGTCCGGAAAATCCTCGACGCTCCATCGTTGCGCCGAAATTCCGCTTAGCCGTGGCAGACACGCGCGGCTCGTTACAAGGCCAAGGGCGCCGGCGGCCTGCAGGCAGGTCTCGACACGTTCCGGCGGAGTGTCGGCGTCGAACGGCAACCACGCCGCGCCGCTTCGGGTGATGCCGAGCTGGGCAATCAAGAGATCCGCCCCGCGCGGCAGGAGAAGGCCGATGATCTTCCCGGGGCCCGCCCCGCGTTGGACCAGAGCCCGGGCGATCGCATCGCTGGCGACGTCGAGTTCCCGGTAATTCACGCGACGCTCGCGCCAGAGCAACGCCACGCCGTCGGGGAGGCGCCGGGTCGTGGCCGCGAAAAGTTCAGGCAGCGTCTCGTGGCGCAGCAGATCCGGACGGGCCGGACCACGTAGCACGAAGGGCCCGGTCACCGCCGCGTCAATCGGTCGGGCCGCGGGATTTTTTTCGGCGGGAGACAAGCTTCACGTTGGCCGGCGGACGTCGTCGTCGCCTAGCTTCGGGCCGACCGTCATTCCTCCGCCCTCTTCTTCGCGTTCTTCTTGGCTTTGCCGCCGCCGGGAGAGTCCGGGGCGCTCGCGGGTGCCTGTTCGGCGCTCCACTTGTCCCACATCGCCTGCAGTTCCTTCGCCTTCGCGGGTTGGGCGGCGGCGAGATCCCGCGATTCGCCGATGTCGGTGGCGAGGTTGTAGAGTTCGGGTTTTCCGCTGCCGCCCTTGGAAACGACGAGTTTCATGTCGCCGTGACGGATCGCCCATTGCGGACCGTAGCGCCAGTAGAGCGTCTGGTGCGGACGTGCCGGGTTGGCCCCGGTGATATAGGGCATGAGATCGACCCCATCAAGTTTCCAGGAGGGATCGACCTTGCCGCCGGATGCCGTGATAATCGTCGGCATCACGTCGAGGTTCATGACCGGATAGTCGTACACTTTTCCGGCGGGGATTTTGCCCTTCCACTGGGCGAGGAACGGAATGCGCGGTCCGCCTTCGAAGGTCGTCATCTTGAAGCCGCGGAGGGGGCCGTTCTTCGACGTGGTGCTGTCGGTCGGTCCGCCGTTGTCGGAGATGAAGAAGATGAGCGTGTTCTCTTCCTGACCCATCTCGCGGACCTTTCCGAGCACGCGGCCGATCGCGTCATCCATGGCGGACATCATGGCGGAGAAGAGCTGGCGCTTCTCGTCGGTGACCTTGGGAAAGCGGTCGAGATACTTCTTCGGAGCCTGCAGCGGAGCGTGCTGGGCGTTAAACGGGAGGTAAAGGAACCACGGCTTCGACTTGTTATTCTCGAGCCAGTCGAGCGAGCGCTCGCAATAGGCGTCAGTGGTGTAGAACGAATCGTCGGTCACCTTCTGCACGTCATTCGAGACGCGCGAGTCGACGAAGTTGGTGGGATGGAAGAACGGGGTGTTGGCGAGCGTGCCGAAGAATTCATCAAAACCGCGCTTCGTCGGCCGGTACTCGGGCCCGGCGCCGAGGTGCCATTTGCCGACGGCGGCGGTGGCGTAACCCATGTTTTTCAAGCGCGTGGCGAGCGTGGTCTGGTCGAGGCGGAGACCCGTCGCGTTGGCGACGCTGTTGAATTCGTGACCGAAGCGGGTCGGGTATCGGCCGGTCATCAACCCGGCACGCGACGGACTGCAATAGGTGGCGGCGACGTAGCCGTTGGTGAAGCGGATGCCGTTCTTCGCGATCGAATCGATGTTTGGCGTGGGAATCTCCTTGTTGCCCTGGCAGCCGAGTTCGCCCCAGCCGAGGTCGTCGGCGTAGAAAATCAGCAGATTAACGGGGCCCGTGGCGGACGCGGCGGCGGCCGAGAGGGTGAAGAAAAGAATAGCAGCGATCGCGGTCAGGAACCGGAGCGGAAGGACCGGGCGGGTGGAGTTGGAGTCTACATTCATGGGGGGGGCGTGGCTTTCTGGCAGAGACGAGGAAAAAATCCAATGGTTTCATGGTTCGCCAACCGCGGCGAGGAGTTCGCGCCAGAGCGCCGCGCCGCCGACGGCGTTAGTCATGATCACGATTCCAGAGCCGGTCGCAGGGTACCACTCGCAATAGCAGCGGAAACCGGTGCCGTTTGAGCCGCTGTGGCGGATGCGGTCGCCCGATGCAGATCTCTCGATTGCCCAGCCGAGCCCGTAGTACGCGGGCTCGGGCGGCGGGCCACTGGGCCGGGCGGGAGGCGGGGCGCCGTCGATTTGCGTGGTACGGGTGAGCATCGTTGCGAGTGACCGCGCGCTCAGCGAGTGCGGCGTGGTGCGATCGGGTTTGAGCAACTCGACGAGAAACAGGGCGTAGTCGCGCGGCGTGCAATAGAGCGAATAGGCCGGGTTGGAGCGGCGAAACAATTCGCGGGACGCCGGCACGTTGCCCTTGGCGGTGTGACCGGCGGCGGCAAATTTCGCGATGTCATCGTTCCAGACATACGACGAGCGGGTGATGCCGGCTGGCTTGAGCAGGGTGCGTTGGACGTAGCGTTCGAACGGTTCGTCGGTGATATGTTCGAGGACGTGCTGCAGGTAGGTGAAGCCCTCGCCGGAATAGCCGAACTTTGAGCCGGGCTCGAAGTTCACGGGGAGCGGGCCACCGGCCAGCCAGCCGCCAGCGCGCCAATTAGGGAACCCGGTGGTGTGCGAGAGCACCATGCGGGCCGTGATCTTGAGGTGCAGCGGCGTGTCGGTGAGATACGGGTGGTCGAGGTATTCGTGCAGTGGGCGGTCGAGATCGAGTTTGCCCTGCTCAACGAGTTTGAGCGCGACGTAGGCGGCGGGCGGCTTGCTCATCGAGGCGGCCTCGAAAACGGTGTAGGCGTCGATCGGCGCGGTCTTTCCCGCGGTGCGCACACCGTAGTAGCGTTCGAAGGCGATGGTGCGGTGGGCGAGGCCGACGACCGCCACGCCGGGCACGTGGTGCTTGGCCATGAGCACCGGCACGAGTGCGTCGATTTTTTCCGGAAGCGCCGCCGGCTCCGTCGCGCGAACGACGGCGGCGAGGAGCAGCAGGATGGACGCGAGGAACGAAAATCTCACGGGGCGTTCGATTTCGCGGGTGAAGATTTTGTGGCGGTGGGCGCCGGAGGAGCGATGACGAGATTCAGGAACATCCCCCACTCACGGGGGCCGAGGGGATCGCCGCCGCGTCGCCATTGTTCGGAGACGAGTTTTCCCAGGGCGTCGAGTGCCTGGAGCGAGAGGGAGTCGCGCAGGAATTCCGGATCGTCGGCGAAGAGGTGGCGGACCATGACCAACGCCTCCATCGCCTTGTCCTTGGTCGGGGCACCGGGTCCGAGGATTTCGCGGTTGCGCGCCTGCAGGCCCAGCTTCAGCGCGCGCACGATTTCAGGTCGCTCCGGATCGTCCTTCGGCAGGGCGGCCGCGAGACTGGCGAGGGCGCGCATCATGATATAGTGATAGGTGGGCCGGGCGTTGTGGGGATCGAGCCAGCGTCCAGCGCGGGGTCCGTCGGTCAGCTGGCCGGGGATCACGCCGACGATCACCTTGTGTTTCGCGGCCGCGAGGTAGCGGGTGTCGTGCGTTTCGACAAACATCGCAGCGAGCAGATGCACGCTGAAGCTGTTGTAGTTCCAGTTGCGGGCGAGGGGACGGAGCGCGGCCCAGTCGGCGGCCCGGCGGGCGGACGCGAGGTAACGTTGGTCTTTGGTGGCGCGGTAGAGTTCGAGCTGGGCGAAACCTGCCTCCCCATTGTCAAATTGCAGTCCACCATCGCCGGCGTCGTCCACGGTCCAGCCCCGGTGCACGACGGCGTCGAGGCGTCCGGCTTTTTCGGCGGCCGCGAGATAGCGTTCCGCGGCGGCGAAGGCCTTGTCGTGCGTGTCGCCGCGGACGGCGGGAAACGGAAATCCGCCCGTACCGGCCTCGCCCTGCGCCCAAATCAAAAAATCACCAGCCTCGCGGGCCAGCGCGAGCGAGCGCCCGTTCTTGTCTGCCCCGGCGCGATGCACGTTTACGCCCCAGCCGATCACGGCGGCGGGTTCACGCAGCGCGTGGGTGAGTTTCGAGGGATCGAGCCCGGGTTTCCACCAGCGCAGCTTCTCCAACTTCGCCGGAGCGCGGTCGATCGCCTCACGGGCCTCGACGGGCGTCATCCAGCGGCCGTTGCGTGGAATTGCCAGAAACTTGTCTTCGACCTCGGGTAGGCCCGCGCGGTCGCCGAGCTTATGTTTGGCTTCCGCGACGAGCTTCCGAATCGCGACGAGTTCCGCTGACTCGGGCTCCGCGGCTGGAAGCGAAAGCGTCAGGAGCAGCAGAGCAGGTGCGAGGTGTCGCAGGTGGGATGCGTTCATACGAGACGAGGGCAGGGCGGAAACCAGAGTGCGACATAATCCAGGGTGTGGGGCGAGCCTGCACCCGTCGTCTCCGCGGGCCGATCGAGTGCGGCTGGGTATAGGGCTGAATCTGGACTCGGGCCGTGGCATTCCGGCGGTTGATTACGTCCATTCCGGTTCCCGATTTTGGCATGAGAACGTGGTTGAATTGTCCGTAACGTCTCCCGACCTTTCTCGTCCAATCCTGAATGCGCCGCACCCCTTGGTCGACCGCGGCATTACCCTTTCATCTTCACGGTTCTCGCCCTTTCGTTCGTACGGCCTTCCCGGCTCCGTCTATTCCCCATGCATAACTCAACCCCCGTTGCCCTGCTGGCTGGCTGCCTCGCTTTCGCCACCGTGCCCGCCGTCGCCCAAACCATCCCGGCCGCATCGGCCACGTCCGACACGGTGCTGCTCACGCCGTTCGAGGTGTCCTCCGACAAGGACAACGGCTACGCCGCCACGGAGACGCTCGCCGGCACCCGCATGCGCACGAGCCTGCGCGATGTCGGCGCGTCGCTGACAATCCTCACGCCCGAATTTCTGCGCGACCTCGGCGTCAATTCCTTCGACCAGGCGCTCCTCTACACGCCGAGCGTCGATGGGGTGGAAGGGGACAACAGTGATGGCAATCGCGCCAGCGGCAGCACGCTGCGCTATGGGACCGGGCAGTCGTATTCGATTCGGGGTTTCGTCACGAATGCCGGCAACCAGTCAATCTCTCACGATTTCTTCAACGCCCTGGAGCCGACGGACAATTATAACCTTGAACGGATCACGCTGGCGCTCGGGCCAAACGCACTGCTGATCGGGGTGGGCAATCCGCAGGGCACGGCGGTCACGACGACCAAGCGGGCGCAGCTGCAACGGCAGAAAACTGAAGTGCAAATGCAGGGGGACACCAATGGATCGCGGCGGCTCGCGCTCGACCACAATCAGCCGCTGCTCAAGGACGAGTTGGCCCTGCGAATCAACCTGCTGCACGATCAGACACGGGAATTTCGCCGCTATGAGGGCAAGAATCAGAACCGGATGACGCTCGGCGTGACGGCCAAGCCGTACGCCAACACGAAAATCACCGTCAACCATGAGAACTATTCGCTGGGCACCAATGCCGCGAGTTTGTTGTGGGGGTTCGACAGCGCTGCTCTGCGCTGGGCCGCGGCGGGCAAGCCCACGGTGGAGTTTCTGCCCGCCGGTTCGGCGTGGGCGACCGCCAACCGGTCGTTTGTCGACGCCAGAGGCAATCGCATCCCGGTGGCTCCGGGGGTGGTCGACGCCGATGGCTTCGTCGATGCGGAGAGCGACTTCGATCCAAAGGACGGCATCGCGCAGGCCAACGGCCAGTCGCAGACGTATGTTTCCGGGCTGAACCTCGCCAACCCGCTGGTGAATTTTCGCTACCAGGCCAATCTACAGGCGGCGGTTTTTGGCTCGCAGGCCGGCTCCGCCTATCAATCGAGCAAGAATCCGTGGACGCTGCTCGGCCTGAAAAAAACCACTAACCTCAATGGCGGCACCTGGGAAGATCCCGCCAACCAGCAACACGGACGTTGGTCGCAGATCCTAATCGAGCAAAAGCTGGCGACCGGACTTCATCTCGAATTGGCCGGGAACGTGGCCGATTATAAGCAGGACCTCGACCCGGACTTTTATACTACGATCACGATTGACCCTAATCGGTACCTGCCGGACGGAACGATCAATCCTGGTTATCTCGTGCCCTACACCGACGACGGGCAGATGCAGTGGCGCCACGTCCATAATAGATCCGAGGAATACCGGACGACGCTCTCCTATGAGTTGGACCTGACCAGGAAAAGCCGCTGGCTCGGCGCGCACAATTTTTCCGGGCTCTACCAGACGGCCCGCAACACGTTTGATCAGGACCTGCAGCGGGTTTTCAATCTCGCTACGGTGGGACTCGCGGGATGGTCGGGCGATTCGGTGAACGGCGTAAACTACATCCGTTCGCGCGCCTACTTTGTGAACGGCAACGAGCCGATCATGCCCGATGTCAACCAAGTCATCAAAAACATCCCGACGCTCAACGGCTATGGACGATTGCTGGGGGCGACGGCCGCCGAACAGGCTCCGATCAATCTCAGTTCGCGGTCCTTCCTCCCACCCCAGAAGTCCAAGTTCACGGATGACTCGCTTTCGCTCGGGTGGCAGGCGCGATGGTTGAACGGCCGGCTGATCACCGTGGCGGGCTATCGCCGGGACGCCACGAAGAGTTACGCCGGGAGCACGGTGGGCAACCGCGAGGTGTCAATTCCCGCAATCCCTGGCTCGGCCACCGACCCGCTGCAAAAATATTATACGCTGTCGGAGGCTCTGCCCTTTGATCCGAATCCGACGAGCACCGCGAGCGGCATTTCGCGCACGTACGGCACCGTCCTCCATGCGCTCTCCTGGCTTTCGCTGAGCTACAATCGATCGAACAACTTCCTTCCGGTGGCTAATTCGTCGTCGCTCAATGCGCTCGCCCAGCCACCGCCGAATTCAGCCGGGAAAACCCAGGAGTATGGGGTGCGGTTTTACTTGCTGCAGGGCAAACTGTCCGTGGCCGTGACGAAATTTGAAACCGCGGCCAACGACCAGTCCCGGAATGCCAACGGCAGTGTCGGCGGAACCAGAAATATCCTCACGCGGTTGCGGACCAACTATAAGAACGCCGGGGATTCCCATTTCGCTGGTTTGGCCGAATCGGGCTTTTATCCGGTGGACACCGGCGCGGTGAATGACACCTGGAGTTACGTGGCCAAGGGCTACGAAATGAATGTCGTCTACAACCCGTCGCGGAACTGGCGGACGGCGCTGTCGGGCAGCATCAACACCAATGCCACGGGGGCGCACCTGCTGGCGTTGGGCCGTTATCTCTACACTGATTCGCAGTATCAGGGACTGGGGACCTGGCGGAAGTTCGCGAACGAGCTGAACAAGGTCGCCGCAGGGCAGCCGTCGGCCTTTTTCGATCTCAACCCCGCCAATCCGGTGGCGCGATCGCAGGCTGCGGCCGACGCGATTTACCTGACCCAACAGGCCGACACGCAGGAACTGGTGTGGAAAAACGAACAGGCCATCACGGGCATCACGACCAACCGAAGCGGGAAATATGCGCTCAATGGCATCGTCACGCGGGTGTTCAACGAGGGCCGGCTCAAAGGCTGGTCGGTGGGCGGCAATTTCCGCTGGCGCAGCGCCAACATTGTCGGCTACGAGAACATTCTCACCGGCGCCGGAGCGCCGACCGGTCTCTACGACGTCAACAAAGCCATTCTTGGCAAACAGTATTGGGACGTCGGTGCCATGCTTTCCTACCAGCGCCGGATCACCAACAAGATCAATTTCCGTGGGCAACTGAACATCCAGAATCTGCCCAATTGGCAGGACCCACGGCTCGTGAAGTCGGATTACGACACCTTCGGCTACAAGGGAGCGGTCAACACGATTGTCCCGGTATTGTGGGAATTGCGTCGTCCGCGAAATTTCGTTCTGAGCACGACGTTTGAGTTTTGAGCAGAGGAGAGGTGGTCGGCATTGACGTGGGCGCGCGGTGCGGGCAGTGCTCGCACCTGCCGTTCGTCGTTTCCTGCGCCCAGCTCAGTTCAGTCCACCCCTACCGTGAAACCCCCGTCCCCTGTCGTTGAAACCTACGCCCTTATTGCTCTCCTTGGCCTGCTCGCCGTCGGGCCGCTGTCCGCCCAGGTCGCCGCCACCAGTTCCTCCGGGCTCCCGCCCAAGGCCGTGGAGAAAGGTGAGATCGTCGAACTCAGTCCGTTCACCGTCAATACGACCGGCGACATCGGATACGTGGCCGAAAACACGCTCGCGGGCAGCCGGCTCAACACGCGGCTCCGTGACACCGCCAGTTCCGTTTCCGTTTTCACGAAGGAGTTTCTCGACGACCTCGCAATCACCGACATCCGCGAACTGCTTGAATATTCGGTCAACGGCGAGATGGACACCAACTCGCAGGGCGCAAGCTCCGAGCAGAACCGGATCATCGGCGGCCACGCGCTGACCGTCGGCATTCAAAGCCGCGGCCTGATCGCCGGGCTCGGCATGGATTATTTCCCGAGCATCACGCCGCCCGATCCGTACCGCGTCGGGCGCTTCGAGGATGCCCGCGGACCCAACAGCATCCTCTTCGGCATTGGATCTCCCGGCGGGCTGCTCAACCAGTCGTCGAAGATCGCCGAGACGCATCGCAACACCAGTTCCATCCGCCACGGCACGGGTTCGTGGGGACGCAACCGCCTCGAACTCGATGCCAACCGCGTGCTGGTCAAGGATCGGCTCGCCGTGTCCATCGCCGGGCTGCGCCAGGAGAACGGCGGGTGGCGCGCCTTCGACTACCAGGACAAGAAACGCATCTTCGGATCGGTGACGTACCGGCCGCACCGGACGCTCACGGTCACCGCCATGGGCGAAATGGGCCGCGATACGACCGCAGACATCCGTTCGTTTTCGGACAATGAACAAGTGCTGGCATGGTACGACAACCGGGTGGCTCGCGGTGTCGATGCTGTGACCTTTGTTCCTGGCACGATCGCGCCGACGGCCGCGATGCAGGCGCTCGGCGTCACGGCGCGCGACGGCACGGTGGGCGGACTCAACCGGCGCGCGGTCTACATCGAAAACGACGGCACGATCTTCGACGCCATCGGCACGTTCATCACCAGCAGCTACAATTCCAATGTGGTGCGGGCCCCGGATGGCACGCCTGGCGTGACGACGGCGTCGATCAAGATCTACGACCCGAAATTCTTTCCGCTGAACGGCAACGGCGCCGGGCCCGGGATGTATCGCGATCAAACGATGCGCAACTACACGATCACGGCCGACTGGCAGCCGCGGCGGGACCTCATTTTCAATCTCGCGCAAAACTACCAGCGGACGAGCGCGGAGGTGAACCTGATGAACGGCAACAGCCCGATGCTGCGGGGCGAAGCCAACCGCACGCTGGGCGTGGGCGGCCCGCCCAATCCGTATGCCGGACGGATGTACTTCGACGGTACTTGGACGCGCGACATCCACTCCGGCGAGAGCAAGGAGACGCGTTTGTCGGCGTCCTACACGCTCGACACGAAATCAAAGTGGTTCGGCCTGCATCGCATGGCCGCCGCGGTTTCGCGGACAGACATCACCGACATACGGGCCAACTCCTGGCTCGTGCTTTCCGGCCATCCGTTCAACGCCGACCCGATCAACGCGAACAACCGCGTGATCGTGCGAAATTACCTGACCGAGGGAAACTACGAGACGTACCGGGCTGGCGACTGGCGCAAGCTGCCAAAACAGTTCACGTTTGGGGGCCGGACCTACGAGACGACCTACGCCAACGTCGCGTCGGGCGGTGCCGACAACGGCGGCATGGTGCAGCAGATGGACTCCAAACTGGCCGCGTTGCAGAGCTATTTCTTCGGCGGCAAATTGGTCACGACGTTTGGCTACCGCAAGGACAACGTGGAGAACATCCAGCTCGGTTACCTCAATGACCCGAACCGCGGTGATTACGTGGACCCGGACCCGTCGAAGGGCATCGTCGCCAACATGGTCGGTGAGACGCGCACGTCGGGGGTGGTTTATCATGTGTTCGACTGGGTGTCGGTGATCGCCAACCGTTCGTCGAACGTCGGGGTGCCGCCGCTGGCGCGCACGACGTTTCCCGAGGGCAAGCTGGCGCCGCTCTCAAAGGGGCGCGGCGAGGACTACGGTTTGGGCTTCGACCTGCTCGACGGGCGGCTGAACGCGCGTTTCGTCTATTTCAAAGGGAGCGAGGTCGGCCGCGTGACGGCGCCCGTCGCCAATACATTAACCAGCCGAAATACCCGCGTGATGGATGCCTTGGCGGGCGTGCTGGTTGGCAACGGGCTGCCGTTTTCGCAAAGCCAATGGGATCCGATTCGCAAGACGTACACTCCGCCGGTCTCGTCGATCTCGAACGATTTCAACGCGGAGGGGTACGAGGCGCGCCTGACGGCCAACCTCACCCGTAACTGGCGTGCGGTGGTCAATTATTCCTACACGGATTCCGGCCGCTTCGGCCTGGCGAGCGAGGCGATCGCGTGGTACGGACTGAAGCAGGCCGATCAGGTAATGCTGGTGCAGGGCGTCACGCAGAACGCGGCGGGCCAGTACGTGGTCGATGCGAACGCCTATGAGCCGGGTGGCGCGGTGGCCAAGTGGCTGGAATTATCCCGGCTGCGGCCGGCAGCGAATGCCGGAACACTCTCGACCTCACCGGGCGTCACCGTCGCGCAGGAAATCTTCGATTTGGTGGACTCGTTGAACGCGGAAAAGGAGTCGCAGCAGAAACGCTGGGGCGTGCGGCCGCACAAGATCAGCTTGTTCACCGCTTACGATTTCAAACAGGGCCGGCTCGCGGGTTTCACCGTGGGCGGCGGCTGGCGCTGGCGCAGCGCGAACGTCATCGGTTCAAATTCGAAGGGAGACGAAATCACCGGCAGCGTGATCACGGCGGCGGACATGATGATGGGCTACTCGCGGAAATTCCAAGGGCTGCCGGGCAAGGTGCATTTCCAGCTCAACATCTCGAATCTCTTTGATCGGACGGACATCATCCCGTCTCGACTGGCGACATCCGCCACGGCACCCGACGGCCTGATCCTGCCCGGCGGCCGCGGCGTGGCCTACACGCGGTACGACTTGGTGGCGCCGCGGGAATTCCGGTTCACGACGACGTATTCGTACTGAGCAGGAAGTGTAAAACTTGGTCCGGCGGGAAACCGCTCGGACCGTCAACCGGTGTCGCCAAGTTTCGAGGGCTGTGAACGGGCGATCGGCCCAGCCTGCTTCCCATGACTCGGTTGCTGACTCCGGCCACGACCGCGTGATAGGTGTAGTGGGTGCACGCAACTGAATTTCCGGCGATGACGTTTCCTCGCGCCCTGAAAATTGGGCTCACCCTCGGTGTGGCGTTGCTCTGCCCGCGGCTGGACGCCGACGGATTTTCCCCCAAGACCGCTGCTTCGCTTATTCCGTCCCAGGTGGCGAAGATGGAGTGCCGTTATTTCACCGAATTGTTGGGCGTGGCTTCGAAGGCGCACGTCGAGAAGCAGCTCGAGCCGATTAAAGGCACGGAGGTGGACACCGTGGTGTGCTGTCCGATGGGCTGGCGGTTCTACAATTTCCCCTCGGAGGTAGACACGACCTGGAAGGCGCCCGACACATTTCCGCGAAACGTGGCGCTGTTTCCCAACTGGAGAAAAATGGTCGAACATCTCAATTCCGGGGGCGACCCCTTGCGCGAGGCTCTCGCGGCCACCCGCCGGCTCAACAAGGCGTTCATCGTCAGTTTCCGGATGAACGACAGTCACTACATCGATATTGAGGAGTTTCCGACCCATAACAATTTCTGGCGTGCTCATCCGGCCTACCGGCTGGGTTCGGAAGCAAAATCGGCCGGCGTGTCGACGTCGCCGCGGGTATTCAACTATCTTGTGCCCGAGGTGCGGGATTTCTACTTTTCGGTCCTCGAGGAAATTTGCACCAAGTACGATGTGGACGGAGTGGAGCTCGATTTCCAGCGCGCGCCCCGGTTCTTCCGCGACCATGAAATCACCGAGGGCCGCGTGGTGATGTCCGCGCACATCGAACGAATCCGGCGGATGCTGGATCGCGTCGGGAAGGAAAGAGGCCGCCACCTGCAGCTCGGGGTGCGTGCCTTGCATACCGTCGAGGCCAATCTGCAGATCGGCGCAGACGTGCTCGCGTGGGATCGAGCGGGCTGGCTCGACTCGATCACGGTTTCGCCGAGCTACATCCAGACCGCGGACGTCGGCGTCGACGAGTTTGCGGCGAAGCGGACGCACGCGAAGATTTTCGGGGAGCTGAACTTCGTGCATCTGCAACTCGCCGGCACCGGACACAATCCGCAGGAGCGGCGATACGTCACGGCGGAAACCTATCGGGCGGCCACCCTGAGTTTTCTCGAACGAGGGGCGGACGGGGTCAGTTTCTTCAACACGTATTGTGTCCCGCAACCGGCCTTGAACAGGCTGACGTCCGACCTGCTCGGACGTTTCAAGGACTTGGGCGTGCTCAAGCAGGCGGACAAACTTTATACGTCCTACGCCACCACCAGCACGCTGTTTGGGCGGATCTTTCCCGCAAAAGATCGTAAGACGTTCCAGATCTTCGTGGCGGATGGGCTTTCGGGCTCCTGCCGGAAAGCCGTGCTCCGGTTCGAGACGAAGGCCTCCTCGCGGGACATACCGGTCGAAGCCTGGGTTAACGGAACCAAGCTCGAGGCGATTATCCCGGATACGCTGGAGTTGTTTCCGCCGTTGCTGGTTAATCTATCGGCGCCGAAGCGGGATAACGTGAAATTCTTCGGCGTTCCCGTCTCGGCCCTGAAATTTGGAGCGAACGACGTGAAGGTGGCCACGAGGGGTGAGGGCTCTCCCTCGTGCGATTTTGTCTCTGCGGAGCTGGCGCTCTACATGGGGAAGTGAGATCCGCTCCGAATCGAACGGGGAGCGTGGGCGAGGCGTGCGGCGCGTCCTGCCGGGCAGGCCGTCCCGTGCCTCGTGTTGCGTTCGAACCGGGTTCCGACGAAGAATCGCACTTGCGGAGCCGCGGGCATTGGCCTGTGCTCTTCTTTTTCCCAGCTGCACATGCCACAAACGATCGCCGTTCTGGACTTCGGGTCGCAACTCACGCAGGTCATCGCGCGCCGGATTCGCGAGTGCCAGGTTTACTCCAAGATCTACCACTACTCGACGCCCGCGGCAAAACTGCGCGAGGACAACGTGGCCGGCATCATCCTCTCTGGCGGACCGCAGAGTGTATACGCGAAGCAGGCGCCGCATCCGGACCCGGCGATCTTCCAGCTGGGCGTCCCGGTTCTGGGGATTTGCTACGGCGTCCAGCTCATGGGCTACTTCCTTGAGGGCGAGGTTGAGCACAGCAAGGCGCGCGAGTACGGCCACGGGCATCTTACGATCAAGAAACCCGGCCGGCTCTTCGCTGGTCTGCCGAAAAAGCTGCGCGTTTGGAATTCCCACGGCGACAAGCTGACGAAGCTTCCGCCCGGTTTCCGTTCCATCGGCACGACCGAGAATTCGCCGTTTGCGGCGATCGAGGATGCGAAGCGCAACTTTTACGGCATCCAGTTCCATCCCGAGGTGTTTCACACCGAGCGCGGTGCGGACATGATCCGCAATTTCCTCCTCGGTGTCTGTGGCGTGAAGCAGGAGTGGACCACGCGCGAGTTCGTGGACCATGCGGTGGAGAAAATCAGGGCCCAGGTCGGCAAGGGCCGCGTCCTCCTCGGCCTTTCCGGTGGCGTCGATTCGTCGGTGGCCGCGGCTTTGCTCCATAAGGCCATCGGCAAGCAGCTCACGTGCGTGTTCGTCGACAACGGGCTCCTGCGCAAGGGCGAGCGCGCGGCGGTGGAGAAGCTCTACGGCGATCACTTCCACATCGATCTGCGCGTCGCGGACGCGGGGAAGCTCTTCCTTCGCCGGTTGAAGGGCGTCAGCGAGCCGGAGCAGAAGCGGAAGATCATCGGCCGGACTTTTGTCGAGGTGTTTGAAAAATCCCTCAAGTCCATCGGTCACGCGGAATTCCTCGGCCAGGGCACGCTCTATCCGGATGTGATTGAGAGCGTGTCAATCGGGGGTAACCCGGCCGCTCTCATCAAAACCCATCATAACGTGGGCGGTCTGCCCGAGCGGATGAAGCTCAAGCTGGTCGAGCCGTTGCGCGAACTCTTCAAGGACGAGGTGCGGCGCGTCGGCGAAGCGCTCGGCCTGCCGCGCGAGGTCGTGTGGCGCCAGCCGTTCCCGGGGCCCGGGCTGGGGGTGCGGGTGATGGGCGACATTACCGCGGACAAACTGGAGATTCTCCGCAACGCCGACGCCGTGCTGCAGGAGGAGATGCTGAGCAGCGGCTATTATTACAAGGTGTGGCAGTCGTTCTGCGTCTTTCTGCCGGTTCGAACGGTCGGAGTTTTCGGGGACGAGCGCACGTACGATTACGTGATCGCAATCCGCGTGGTGGAGAGCACGGATGCGATGACGGCTGACTGGGCCAAGCTGCCGCACGAGTTGATCCAGAAGATTTCCAGCCGGATCACCAATGAAGTCCGCGGGGTGGGCCGGGTGGTGTACGACGTCAGCTCCAAGCCGCCGGCGACGATCGAGTGGGAATAAGTTTTTACTGCGCAAACACCCTTGTTGGCCTTACTTTCTTCCCGTTCTCGGGAAATTTTTCGAATCATGACCGTCACCATCTTTCGCTCCCTTTCGCTCCACGTTGCCCTGGTGCTCGCCCTCACGTCAGGCCTCAGCGCCGCGGAGCCGGCGATCATTGCCAAGGCTCGCGCATTCCTCGGGTCCGAGGCGGCGCTGAATGGGCTCAAGTCGGTTCACTACACGGGAACACTCGTGACCGCCCCTCCCGGGGATGCCTCCAAGCAGACCCGGGCTGCCATCGACATCATTTTTCAGCGGCCCGAGCAGCAAAAGATTACTGCGACCTCGGATTCGGTGATCGAGATCACCGCGTTGGACGGGTATGATGGCTGGCAGCGGATCCAGGACATTGCCGACAAGTCCAAGTGGCGGCAGACGCTGCTGGGCACTGATCAAATCAAGCGACTTCGGGCCAATACGTGGGAAAACATGTCGTTTTTCCGGGGAATTGAACGGATCGGTGGGAAGGTCGAGGAGCAAGGTACCCAGGTCATTGAGGGTGTCAGCTGCCAGAAAATCGCGTTCATCCATGGGGCGAACATCATCTTCTACCGTTACTTTGATGCAGCGACGGGGCGGCTGGTGTTTACCGAGACCGAGGCGGGAGGGACGATTCGGGAAGCCGGCGAGATGACGGTGAGCGGCATTCGCTTTCCCAAGAGTATCATCACGACCACCAAGTCGGCCAAGGGGGAAACCCAGACTGTGACGATCACCTTTGACAAGATCACGGTCAACGACCTTGTCCCCGGGCCGGAATTTGCGGTGCCCGGGCTCGGCAAACGCTGATTTTACGGCCTTTGGAAGGACCGGGGCGGAGGAATTGGGGTTCGGATTGAGAAAATCCTCGCGGGGCGCGCCCCAGCGCCCTACACGCGTACTCGGTCCATGCGAACGCTCCATCATACTTCGAAGACTTTCATGGATGAACTCGCGGCCTTTTGCCGGGGTTCGACTGTGCCGAAGGAGATCGCGGACTCAGTAGCCGCCATCCTGGCGGATGTACGTGGCCGTGGCGACGAGGCCCTGGCTTATTATTCGGCGAAATTCGACGGCGCCAAGCTGCGGGCGCGCGATTTTCGCGTGCCGGTGACGGATTTGGCGGCGGCGGCGAAACGCCTGCCGGCTGCCGAGATGCGGGCGTTGAAGGCCGCGCACGAAAACATCGTCGAGTTCAACCAGCGTGGGATGCCTGCAGCGTGGACGGCGAAGAACAAGCACGGTGCGCTGGTCGGTGAGAAATTTGACCCGATCCGCCGGGTTGGGCTCTACATTCCCGGTGGGGAGGTTCCGCTCGTATCGACCGTGTTGATGACAGTGACGCTCGCCAAGATCGCCGGCTGTCCGGAGATCGTCGTGTTCACGCCTTCGAACGCCGACGGCAAAGTGGCGGACGGCATGCTCGCGGCGTTGCACTTGCTCGGCGTCGAAGAGGTTTACCGCGTGGGCGGAGTGCAGGCGATCGGGGCGATGGCCTATGGCACGACGACGATCCAGCCCGTCGACAAGGTGTTTGGGCCGGGGAACGCGTATGTGTGCGAAGCGAAGCGCCAGGTGTTCGGGACCGTGGGGGTGGATTCATTGCCCGGACCGAGCGAGGTGATGGTGATTGCCGACGAAACCGCGAAGGTGGGGTTCGTGGCGGCCGATTTGCTGGCGCAGGCCGAGCACGGCTCGGGACGCGAGAAGATTTACCTGGTGGCGACCTCGGCGGAAATCATCGCGAATGTTGCTTCCGAGATTCGGACGCAGCTCCAACTCATTTCCCGCAGCGAGAAATCGCAGCGGGTGCTGGAGCAGGGGTTTCTCGCGATGGAGGTCCAGTCGCTGGCCCAAGCTGCGGTGATTGCCAACTATGTCGCGCCGGAGCATCTGGAATTGCTGGTCGAGGAAGGGGCGTCAAAAAAACTCACCGCGGCCATCACCACGGCGGGCGCGATTATGATCGGCAACCAGACGCCGACCGCCTTGGGGGATTTTACGGCGGGGCCCAGCCATGTGTTGCCGACGGGCCGGGCCGGACGTTTTTTCAGCGGACTTCGGGTGGCGGATTTTGTCCGGCGGACGAGCATCATCCGCTACGACCGCGCGAGCGTGAAGAAGGCCGAGCCGATTGTCGCCGCCTTTGCCGCGATGGAAAAACTCGATGCGCACGGGCGCTCCGTGCGGATTCGGACGTGAATCCGACGGTCGGGGCGTCGCGAGCCGGCGTCCTTCGACGTCGGTGCAGCGGCCGTCGGCAAGCGACGCTCTCCTCACCATGCCAGATTTGACCTCACTCGCTCTTCCGCACATTGCGAAGCTTCATGCCTACACTCCGGGGCTCCAGCCGACCGAGTCCGGCTGGGTGAAGCTCAACACCAACGAGTGTCCGTACCCGCCCAGCCCGCGGTTGGCGGAGGCCCTGCGGCATGAGATCGGCGCCGACGGGGCGGCGCTGCGGCTTTACCCAAATCCGAAGAGCGCGCCGCTGCGGTCGGTGATCGCACGTCTGCACGGCCACGGCCTGGCGGAGGAAAACGTCTGTGTGGGCAACGGTTCCGACGACATTCTGAACCTGTTGATCCGGGCGTTTTGCACCCAGGACGCCGCCGCCGGCTACACGCTTCCGAGTTACTCGCTTTATCCCGTACTCGTCGAAATTCAGGACGGGCGCACGGCGACGATCGAATTTGACCGCTCGATGCGGCTCCCGATTGAGCGCATCCAGGCCTCGACGGCGCGGGCCTTCTTTCTGACTTCCCCCAACGCTCCGACCGGGGTTGCCTTTTCCAACGCCGAATTGGAGCGCGTACTTGCGGCGTTCAAGGGGCTCTTGGTGGTAGACGAAGCGTATGCGCCGTTTGCGAACGAGAACGCGCTGCCGCTCCTCGCCCGTCACTCGAACCTCGTCGTCGTCCGCACGCTTTCCAAGGCCTACGCGCTGGCTGGAATTCGTGTGGGTTATGCGCTGGCGCACCCTGAAATCATCGGTCTGCTCGACCGGGTGCGCGACAGCTACAACGTCAACCGTCTCTCCCAGGCCGCCGCCATTGCGGCCCTCGGCGATCAGCCGTACTACGACGGGGTGATCGCCAAGGTGAAGGCGACGCGGGACCGGGGTGTGGTCGAATTTGCCGGCCGACGCGGCTGGTTTACCTATCCGTCGCAGTCGAATTTCATCTTCACCGAGCCGAAGAACGCCCGGGGCGAATGCGGGCCGGCGGTCTCGAAGTCGGCCTACGATTTTCTCTACGCGCACAAGGTCCTGGTGCGGCACTTTCCGAGCCACGCCTTGACCGCGCCGTTCCTGCGCATCAGCGTCGGCACGGACGCCGAAATGGGCGTTCTCAGCGAAACACTCGACGCATGGCTAAAATCTCCCAACGCGTAAGCACCGTCAACCGCAAGACCGCGGAAACCGACATCGCGCTCACCCTCGCGATCGACGGCCGCGGCGTCGCGACGATCGACACCGGCGTGCCGTTCTTCGACCACATGCTCACGCTGTTTGCGAAGCACGGGCTGTTTGATTTGACCGTCAAGGCGAAGGGCGACATCGCGGTGGACTATCATCACACGGTAGAGGATGTCGGGCTCGTGCTCGGCCAGGCGTTTAAAGAGGCGCTGGGCGACAAGGTGGGCATTAAGCGCTACGGTTTCTTCATCCTCCCGATGGACGAGTCACTCGCGCGCGTCGTGGTGGATGTCGGCGGCCGGCCGCACCTGGTTTATGAGGCGAACGCTCCCACGATGTTTGTGCGGGACTTCAACATCATCCTCGTGAAGGAATTTTGCCGGGCCTTTAGCAACGCGCTCGGCGCCAATTTGCACGTGCAGTTGGTCTACGGCGAGGAGCCGCACCATGTGGCTGAGGCGATTTTCAAATGCCTCGCTCGGGCGCTCGATCTGGCGACCCAAATCGAGCCGCGCGCAGCCAACCAGCTGCCGAGTACAAAGGGGAAAATCTAGTTCGATACGTTTGGACGGGAAGTGCGGCGCGACCGTCACGGCCCGGGAAACAACGACCGCACCATGATCGCTGTCATCGACACTGGAATCTGCAACCTGCGCAGCGTCACCAAGGCCCTCGAAGCGGTCGGCGCGTCGATCCGCGTCGTTCATTCTCCTGATGAAGTGTCGGCGATGAAGGCGAGTGGGATCGTACTGCCCGGGGTGGGAGCCTTGCGGGATTGCGTGGCTTCACTGCGTGCCTCGAAGTTGGATGCGGTCGTCCGCGATTGGATCGCCGCAGACCGCCCGTTCTTGGGGGTTTGTCTGGGGATGCAGGCACTCTTCGAACACTCGGAAGAGGGCGATATCTCGGGGTTGGGAATCTTTCCGGGCCGAGTGGTCAAATTTCAGCGCCCACGGGAGTTTAAGGTTCCGCACATGGGCTGGAACACCATTCGCTTTGTCCAGCCACTCTCCGCTCTCGGCTCTCAGCTCTCCGTTTCTGGGGAGGCCTTCTATTTCGTCCACAGCTACCACTGTGTCCCGCAGGATGCCTCCCTGGTATTGGCCGAGTGTGACTATGGCGGGGCGTTTTGTGCGGCGATCGCGCGCGGGCGGGTGTTTGCGACGCAGTTTCACCCCGAGAAGAGTCAGGGGAAGGGGCTGCAGATCTATCGCAATTTTGCCGCTGTGGCGGCGTGAGCTGCGGGGGCCGGACGTTTGGGCGGTAGGCGGTCGAAGCACGGTTTCTAACTAAGCACAGGTTGCGCGCTTATTCCGTCGGACTGTTTTGCGTTCGGCCAAACTTTTCTTTGCCAGCGGCGCGGAATTAGCTTCGCTGTTGGGCCTATGGCTAAGACTGCTTCGCTGAAGCTGGACGACAAAGAATACCCCCTGCCGATCATCGAAGGTACGGAAGGGGAAAAAGCGATCGATACCCGCACCCTTCGCGCGGCCAGTGGCTATATCGCCTACGACCAAGGCTACGGCAACACGGGCTCATGCGAGAGCAAGATTACGTTCCTCGACGGCGACAATGGTATTCTCCGGCACCGGGGATATCCCATCGACCAACTCGCGAACCAGAGTGACTTTGTCGAAACCGCGTACTTGGTGATTTACGGCGATTTGCCCAATCAGGCGAGGCGCAAGGAATTTGGCCTCCTCCTGCGCAAGAATGCCGCGGTGGAGACGCAGATGCAGAAAATCCTAGAGGGCTTCCCGACCAACGCGTCCCCGATGGCGATGCTTTCGGCCCTCGTCAGCGCGCTGCCGGCGTATCACGCGGATCTGGCGACGAACAATTTCGAGAAGGACCTGCAGAATTTCGACCTGGCGGCTGCGGTTGCGATGTCGAAAATCCGCACGTTCGTGGCGATGATCTACCGCTACCAGAAGGGCCTGCCGTTCATCTTTCCGAAGCAGGAACTGCCGTTTTGCGACAACTTCCTGCACATGATGTTTTCCGAGCCCTACAAGGATTACATCGCGATGCCGGAGGTCGCCAAGGCCCTCAACCTCCTTCTCTTGCTGCACGCCGATCACGAGCAGAACTGCTCCACCTCGACGGTCCGCATGGTTGGATCGAGCGCAGCCAATCTCTTCACGTCGATTTCCGCGGGCATCTGTGCCCTCTCGGGCCCGCTGCACGGCGGCGCCAACGTCGCGGTGATGCAGATGCTGCAATCGATCCACGACGAGGGTGACGACGGCACGCGGTTCATCGCCGCGGCGAAATCCGGCTCCAAGAGCAACCGGCTGATGGGATTTGGCCACGCGGTTTATCGCAATTTCGATCCACGCGCGAAGATCATCGGTGACGCCTGCGACACGGTCCTGCGCAAACTCGGGGTCGAGGATCCTCTCCTGGTCATCGCCAAGAATCTTGAACAGGCGGCGCTCAAGGACGAATACTTCGTGACCCGCAAGCTCTACCCCAACGTGGATTTCTATTCCGGCATCATCATGCGGGCGCTCGGAATTCCGATGAACATGTTCACGACGATGTTCGCGATTGGTCGGGCCCCGGGCTACATCGCCAATTGGCGGGAAGTGGCCTCGAATCCGAAGGGTCGGATCTACCGTCCGCGGCAGGTCTACGTCGGCGTGACGAAGCGCGACTACGTGCCGATGGCGCAGCGCGGCTGAGGCGCCCACCGGACTGTCCGGGCCTTCAGGCCTTCTTTTCCTTCGCGGGTTCTCGAAAGATCTCTTCCTGGGTAAGCCCCGTCAATTCGACGAGGCCATTCATCAATTTCCAAAAAATCCACATCATCGCGACCATGCTGGGCACGGCGATGACGATCAGGGCGAGCCAGTGCATCTTGCCGAGTTCCGCGTTGAATTCGGCCGTGCCGGGCGGGCTGCGCAACACGTAAAGGGCGAGCAGGAAGTTGACCGGGGCGCTCGCCAGGAACGTGAGCGCGAGTCCAATGCTTGCCCGGCGCAGGAGTGTTTCGAACCGGGCCCGTTCGCCCCGTTCGTCGAGCGCGGCGTCCACCCGCGGTACGTCGACAAAACTATCGTTGTAGAGCAATTCACGAACCAGCGGGGTCTTCGTGCGCAGTGAAAGCAACACGGCCGCGCCAATCAAAGCGGGAACCAGGCCGTCCTTCACCGCAAACCACATGCCGCCGACCTTGGCCAGCGCGAGCCCGCCGGAGAGCAACACGCTGACAAAACCGAGAATGGAAAGAAAGTTGGTCTTCTTCCGGGTCATCAGGTCGTACGTGCCGTAGCCGACCGGGAAAATAAGTGCGACAATCAGGCCCCAGAGCGGCCCGAGCCACCGATCTGTGCTGAATTTCATCAACACGACGGTGGGGATGACGATGTTGCAGACGATGTTGAGCAGCGGGTTTTCGCGTTTGGTCGGGGCCGAAGACATTCGGACGACCAAATCGGGAACTGAACTGATCAGGAAGAGGAAAATCGCCGGGCCATTTTCCTGATTCCCTGTGTCGTCGGTTTCCTGCATGCTGTCCGTTCCATGATTCTCCTTGGTCTCAACATTGATCATTGCGCCACGCTGCGCCAGGCTCGGTACCGCGATGCCGGCACCACCACGGGTGGTCCCGTCGAGCCCGATCCGGTGACGTTTGCGCTGCTCAGTGAGCGGGCGGGGGCGGATGGGATCACGGTGCATCTGCGCGAGGATCGCCGGCACATCCAGGATCGGGACGTCTGGCGGCTGCGCGAATGCATCGGCACCCGGCTGAATCTCGAGATGGCCTGCACGCCGGAAATGACCGCTTTTGCCCTCAAGCTGAAGCCGGAATTCGTGTGCGTTGTGCCCGAGAACCGGCAGGAAATCACGACCGAGGGAGGACTCGACGTGGTCGGAAACCGCGATCGCGTGCGGGCGTGTGTCGACGCGATGAATGCCGCGGGCATCAAGGCGAGCCTCTTCATCGACCCGGATGAGCCGCAAATCGAGCTGAGCGCCAAGCTCGGCGCACCCTTCGTCGAACTGCATACCGGGGCGTATGCCACGGCTTTTCACGGTCCGCGTCGGGCGGCCGAGTTTCAACGGCTGCGGCTGGGCGCGGTGCGGGCGCACGACCTCGGGCTCACGGTGAACGCCGGCCACGGAATCAACTACGTCAACATCGCCGAGGTGCGCACGTTGCCCCATCTCCACGAACTCAATATCGGTCACAGCATCGTCAGCCGGGCCGTCTTCACCGGCATCGACGAGGCGGTCCGCGAAATGAAGGCGCGGATGAGGGGCTGAATGAGGTAGCGAGTAGCGGGTAGTGAGCAGCGAGCATCACGCAGTCGCACGCGTTGTCTGGCCTTCTACCCACTACCCGCTACTCACGACTCGCTACTTCAATATGAACATCTCTCTTCCGCCCGGCGGCATCCTCATCGGTATCGGCACCGACATCATCGAGGTGGAGCGCGTGCGTGGTGTGCTGGAGCGGCAGGGGGAGCGGTTCATCGCGCGCGTCTTCACCGACGACGAGCGCGCCTACTGCGCCGGCATGGCCCACCCGCACAAACACTACGCGGCTCGTTTCGCGGCCAAGGAGGCAGTGTCGAAGTGTTTTTCGACTGGCATTGGCGCGGAACTCGGGTGGCGCTCAGTTTCGATTTACCACGGCGAACGCCATCAGCCGCTCGTGCGGCTCGACGAAAAAGGCGAGGCGTTGCTGCGCCACGTCGGCGCCACGCACGTGCACATCAGCCTGTCGCACACCGAGACGGTCGCCATGGCGGTCGCGGCTCTGGTTCGCGCCTGACCTCGGCAAACGAGATCTGTCATGGACGAGGACACGCCGCCGCCGAAGCACTATCCGCTCTCGCCGGCGAAAATGTCCAAGACGCCGTCGTGGGTGATGCTCGGGTTTGTCCTTGGGGCGTTGTTCGTGGCCGCGCTTCCTCCGCTCGGACGGAAAGTCGCACCAAGCGCGGTGGCCGAGTCCGCCCGTCCGGTCGAATTCGTTAAAACGGCTTCGACGCGCCCCGCCCAACCGATCTCCACCCTTGAGGCCGTCTTTGCCGAATGGGGTGGCTATGCCGTCTGGTCAGAGGACATCACAGAGGTTGCGCTCTGGAGCAGCGCCGATCGTGCATTTACCGATTGCTACGAAGTGCGGCGGATTGGCGGCACGAATTATTTCCGCTCCATTCCCGGACTGACGCGGCGGGTGATCAGCCATGGCGTCCCGTTGCCGGAATCTCCGCTTCGTTTTACCGAAACGGAGGAGCAATATCGCGAATGGGTTGAACACGGCCGCACCGAGCGACCGGTGGAGCGCGACCTTCGCCCGCGTACGGGGAACGTCACGACTCCCATGCGGAAAATCGAGTCGCCGAAGCTGGTCCCGGTGATCCCGCCGCCGCTCACGCCGGCCGGCGAAAGAAAATGAACGCTCCCGACAGCCACCCCATTCTCACCAGCGAGGCGACGCGAGCGCTGGAGGCGAAGCTGTTTGGGGGCGACGAGGCGAAGGAGTGGGCGGCGATGCAGCGCGCCGGGCGGGCGGTGGCGGCCGCGGTGTTGCGCGACTTCGAAGAAATCGGCGGATTCCCCCCACAAGGCCGGGTGCTTGTGCTCGTGGGAAAAGGGCACAACGGCGGTGATGCCATGATCGCAGCGCGCGCCATCCAGGAGCACTTTCCACAGGCGCGGGCGGAGGTTATTTTTGTTTTTGGGGACCGCGCCTTGCGTCCGCTCGCCGCGCGGGCGTGGCGGGAGTGGGTGCAGGGCGGGAGCGCTGGCGGCCCACCCGGCGTTACTGCCAATGCGGGCGGGTCGCCCGCGCTCCCGGCGTACGATCTCTGTCTCGATGGAATATTCGGATTTCAGTTTCGCCCGCCGGCCGAGCCGCGGGTGGCGGAGCTGATCGCCCGAGTCAACGCGCTCCCAATTCGGCTGCGCGCCGCGGTCGATTTGCCGAGTGCCGGACTCTTCCGGGCGGACTTTACCTATGCGACCGGCTGCGTGAAAACGACGGTCGTCGGTGCGCCCGAGGCCGGCCGAGTGCGTTATCTCGATTTAGGATTCTTCCCTGATGTCGCCAGGGGCGGCGACCCCAGACCGGGCGCACTCAACTTGGCGACAGAACGCGTTCTCACTTCCGCCGTGCTGGCTCCGCTGGCCGGTTTTCGGGTGTCATCGTCCGACAAACGAACCTTCGGCCATCTGTTCGTCGTCGGCGGATCACGGAACTATCCGGGTGCCGTGCTCATGACCGTACTCGCGGCGTTGCGGAGCGGGGCGGGATTGGTGACTGCGTTCGTGCCCGAATCGTTGGTGCCCGCGTTTGCCGCCCATGCGCCCGAGGCGATGTGGGTGGGTTGGCCGGAGACTCCCGGTGGCGGATTGGCGCTGGAAGGCGAACACCTCTTGCGTGTACGCCTCGCGCGCGCGACCGCGATGGTGCTGGGACCGGGTCTAGGCCGCGAACCCGAGACGCTGGCCTTGGCGGCGAGCATCGTGGGGGCATCGACGGTGCCGGTGGTGATCGATGCCGATGCGCTGCAGCCGGACATCGTGCGCGCCGGCACGATGCCCCGCATCGTGACTCCCCATGCGGGTGAGTGGATGCGCATCGAGGCCAGCGTGTCCGGTGGAGCGCCGGTGACACAAGTGCGGAAAGGTCCGGTGACGCGGATCGTTGCCGGTGATGGGACCGTTTATCATTCTTTTTTCGGTGGCCCGGTGCTCGCGCGTGGCGGGAGTGGAGATATCCTGGCGGGACTCATCGGCGGGTTGCTGGCGCAGACGCCAGACGATCCGTTGCTCGCGGCGGCACGTGGCGTGGTCTGGCACGGATGTGCGGCAGATTTGCTGGCGCGGGCGCGCGGGCAACTTTCGGTGAGCGTCACTCAACTGCTCGACTTTCTTCCGGCTGCGCTACGAGATTCCGGCCATGAGCAGTGAGATGACCGAGCGACAGGCCCTGTTGGTGCTGAATGCCCTGCCAAACATTGGCCCCGTCACGCTCCACCGGCTCCTTGACGAACTCGGCGGAGATCCGAGGTCAGTTTTGACGACGGATCGTCGGCGGTTGGAGTCGGTCAAAGGCGTTGGACCCGTGATTTCGGAGTCAATTGCGGGCTGGCGAAGCCACGTGGATCTGGCGCGCGAGGAGGAGCGGATGGCGCAGAGCGGGGCGGACTTCGTCACCACGCGCGACGCCGACTATCCCAAATTGCTGAAGGAAATCCACGATCCGCCCATCGGGCTCTATCGGAAGGGACGCTATGATTTTTCGCAGCCATGCGTGGCGATCGTCGGGTCGCGGCGGACGACCCTGTACGGGCAGGCGGTGGCGAAAAAATTCGGCGCGGAGCTGGCGCGGCTGGGATTTTGCGTGGTGAGCGGGCTCGCGCGTGGCATCGACACGGCGGCGCACGACGGCGCGCTGTCGGTCGGGGGGAAAACTGCCGCCGTGCTCGGCACCGGGATCGATATCATCTATCCGCCGGAAAATCTCGCCCTTTACCGGCGGATCGAGACCGAGGGCGGAGCGGTGTTATCGGAGTTTCCGTTTGGCCGACGGGCCGACCGGCAGTCGTTTGCAATGCGCAATCGCATCGTCGCCGGCATGTGCGAGGCGACAATCGTGGTGGAGAGCGATGTCGACGGAGGCGCGATGATCACGGCGCGCTTTGCCGGCGAACACGGCCGATTGATTTTCGCCGTGCCGGGTCGCATCGACCAGAACACGAGCGCGGGCTGCCATCAATTGATTCGCGATGGAGCCACGTTGATGACGAGCGTAGATGATTTGCTCAGTGAACTGAATTACCTCGATGGACTGCGCCCGGCGCCGATCGGTGAGAAGCCATCCGAAGCAGCGGCGGGGCGGCCGGCCAATCTCACGGCGGACGAGGCACGCGTGTTCGAATGTTTTCGCGGCGGCGCAATTCTCACGCCCGACACGCTCGCCGAGCAAACCGGGTTGGGGGCCGCGCAGCTCTCCTCGACGTTGATGATGCTCGAATTGAAGCGGCTCATCGCCAAACGCGCCGACGGGGCGTTCGAGGCGAGAGGTTAGCGTGGCAGGTCGGGGCAGGGCGATTCATGCGTTTTGAATGGCGTCATTGACCGCGGCGTTGTCGGATTACGGCAAATGAGAATCCTGTCGTACGCCCTGTTTTGCCTCATGGTCAGTATCGTGCCGGCGGCTGAGTCGGCCCGGCGGCCGATTACCCACGAGGACGTTTGGCTGATGAAACGCGTGGGTAATCCGGTGCCAAGCCCCGACGGAAAGTGGACGGTATTTTCCGTCACCGAGCCGGCGTACGACGCAAAGGATCAAAACGCGGATTTGTGGATCGTGCCAACGGATGGTTCGGCCGCGCCGCGACCGCTCACCCGAACCAAGGCGCCGGAGTCCGGGGTGGACTGGAGTCCCGATGGCACGCGCGTGGCGTTTTCCTCGAAGCGCGATGGTGACGAGGCGGCGCAGATTTACGTGCTAACCGTCACTGGCGGCGGGGAAGCCGAACGGATTACCTCGCTGTCCACGGGCGCACGTTCGCCGCGCTGGAGTCCCGATGGGACGCGGTTGCTGTTTGTCAGCGAAGTTTTCCCGGGCGCGGCCGACGATGCCGCCAACAAGCAGGCGGCCAAGGTGCTGAAGGAACGGAAGTACAATGCCCGGGTATACGAACGTTTCCCGATCAAGTACTGGGACCATTGGCTCGACGAGAAACGGGCGCACCTTTTCGTGCAGGAGGCGAAGCCAGGTGCGCCGGCCCGCGATTTGATTGCCGGCACCAAGCTGGGAGCGATGCCCGGATTTGCTGGACGAGAGACGGAATCCGGCGAGGACCTGCCGGCGACGTGGGCACCGGATGCCAAGTCGGTGGTGTTTGCGGCGGCGACGAACAAGGATCAGGCTGTGCTGGCAAACGTGCCGACGCAATTGTTCGAGGTACCGGTCGGAGGTGGAGAACCGCGCGCGCTGACGCAGGGATCGGACAGTTACGAGGACCCGGAATTCCGGCCAGACGGGAAGGCTCTGTTGGTGGGGGTAAAGAAAGGCGGCGACGGAAAGACCTACCATCACACGCGGATCGGGTCGTTTCCCTGGCCGTTCGACGCCGCCAAACGGGTCGTCTTGAGCGCGGGGTTGGATTTGGCGGTGACGAAGCTTGCGGTGAGCCGCGACAGCCGGACGGTGTTTTTCACGGCCGAGTCCGGGCATCTCATCAAGCTGTATTCGGTGGCGGCCGAAGGAGGGGAAGTCCGCACCCATGAGGTTGATTCTTCAGGCACATTGAGCGGGCTGGCGACGTCCGGCGGCGTGCTTGTGGCGGCGGCGGACAATGCGGCTCGTCCGGCGGAGATTATTCGGATTGATCCTAAGTCAAATGGTGTGCGGGCGCTGACGACGTTTAACGCGGCGCGTTTGGAAAAACTCGATTTGCCCGCAGTCGAGCATTTCGTGTTCACCAGCACGAAGGGGCGGACGATTCACAATCTAATCGTGCGGCCGGCGGGTTTCGATCCGAAGAAAAAATACCCCCTCTTTGTCGTGATCCACGGCGGTCCGGCACCGCAATTCAAGGATGCCTGGGGCGTACGGTGGAACTACCACCTGCTCGCGGCGCCGGGCTATGTTTTGGTCCTCACAAACTACAGCGGGTCGAGCGGCTACACCGAGGAATTTGGTCAGGCTATTCAGGGCGATCCGCTCAAGGGCCCGGGGGATGAAATCAATCAGGCGGCCGACGAGGCGATCAAGCGCTACGCGTTCATCGACGCCACGCGGCAGGCGGCAGGCGGTGCGAGCTACGGTGGACACCTCGCGAATTGGCTCCAGGCAACGACGACACGCTATCGCTGCCTGATTTCACATGCCGGACTGGTGAATTTGGAGACGCAGTGGTCCACCAGCGATGGAATCTACCATCGCGAGATTGGGAACGGCGGGCCGATTTGGGAGCAGGGGCCGGTGTGGCGGGAACAGAACCCCGTGCGACTCGTGGGGAACCACGCGAAAAAGACGGGATGGGTGACGCCGATGCTGCTCACCGTGGGCGAAAACGACTTTCGCGTGCCGATGAACAACACCATGGAGAATTGGAGTTACCTCCAGCGCCTCCAAATCCCGAGCAAACTGATCACGTTTCCCGAGGAAAACCACTGGGTCCTGAAAGGTGAGAACAGCCGTTTTTGGTTCGGTGAGGTCCACGCGTGGCTCGCGCGCTGGTTGAAGTAAGCGTCGTGACTTCAGCCCGGCGGCCAGTTCATCTGGCGCTTAGCGAGCAGATGAATGTGCAGATGAGGGACTGACTCGCAGGCGTGGGGACCATTGTTGATCACGAGACGGAAACCGTGCGCGAGGTTGAGTTTTTTCGCGACAACTCCGGCCACGATCAGGAGGTGCCCGAGCACCGCGGTATCGTTGGGCGTCGCTTCGCCCACCCGAGGGATCACCTGCTTGGGCACGATGAGCAGATGGACCGGCGCCTGCGGTTGGATGTCGTGCAGGACGACGCAGAGGTCGTCCTCGTGTTCGATCTTGGCGGGGATCTCGCGGTCGATGATGCGTTGGAAGATGGTCTTCATGGATTAGCAAGTGGTGCGCGGAAGTAGCGAGTAGCGAGCAGAGGGTAGCGAGTAGAAACTCAGCCGGAAAAGGCCACTGATCTTCACCGATTCGCGTGTGGGCGATGCTCGCTACTCGCTACCCACTACTCGCTACTACAAAAACAACAGCTGCAGGTTCGCCCCGCGGACGGTGCGGGCGGCGGTGAGGGCGCGGATAAAGTCGAGGGCCTCGACGTAGTCGCGCTGACGGCGGGCGGTCGCGCGCCGGTTGGGTGGGATGAGCGCCGGACGCAGGTTCGTTACCAGCAGCGTCGAGTTTCGGTACGGGGCGAGTTGACGCAGTCCAACCATGATCTCGGCCCGGGTGAAAAGCGGCGTGGCGGACGCGAGGGTGAGGGACGCGTCCCAGTGAAAAAAACCATGGCGGGGATGACGCGTGAAGAGCTTCGCGAGCAACGCGGCGGCGGCGGCGTTGAACGCGGCATCGTATTTCTCGGCCAGTTCGGGATGGGCACTGGTCTGGGTCTCGAGATCGGCCAGACTGAACGCGATGGCCGACCTCACCTGCTCGGCGAGATAGAGGTCGTCCCCAGTCGCGTGGGCAAACAGGGCGTTGATGAAATGCAGCCGGCGAAGGTCTTCGCGGGAGCGGGCCGATCCGGACATGGGCGGCTCACTCCGCCGAAGCTTTGGGCTTCCCCAAGGTGCTGATCTCGTCGACGAACTCGGCGACGTCGCGGAATTCCTTGTAGACGCTCGCGAAGCGCACGTAGGCGACTTGATCGACGGTGCGAAGGCGTTGCATCACACCCTCTCCGATCGAGCGGGACGGGATTTCCTTTTCAAACTGGGCCTCCATCGCGTCCATCACGTCCTCGACCAGCATGGCAATCTGTTCGCCGTCGACGGGGCGCTTGTGGCAGGCGGCGCGCACGGCCCGGACGAGCTTCTCCCGATCGAAATCCTCCCGTCGCCCGTCGCGCTTGATGACGACCACGCCGTCGCGCACGAGCATCTCGGTGGTGGTGTAGCGATGACTGCATTCCAGGCACTCGCGCCGGCGGCGGATTGTCGAACCCTCCTTGCTGATGCGGGAATCGATGACCTTGTCCTCAATCGAGGTGCATTTGGGGCAACGCATGGTGCGGTCGGTCAGTTGAGGGTCAGGAAATTCTCCAGGATTCGCATTCCGCCATCCGTGGCGATGGACTCGGGGTGAAACTGGACGCCCCAAATCGGCAGCGACTTGTGCCGTAGGCCCATGACTTCGCCCTCGGCGGTTTCCGCGGTGATTTCGAGTTCGGCCGGAAACGTCGCCCGCTCGACCAGCAGGGAGTGATATCGCGTGGCCGCAAACCCCTGGGGCATGCCCTTGAAGAGATCAGTATCCCGATGAAGGATGGGCGACGTCTTCCCGTGCATCAACCGCGAGGCGCGGATGACGTTGCCACCGAAATAATGCCCGATGGACTGGTGGCCGAGGCAGACGCCGAAAATCGGCTTTCGTCCGGCAAAGGCGCGGATGATGTCGAGGGTGACGCCGGCCTCTTTCGGCGAACACGGTCCGGGCGAGAGCAGGACCCGGTCTGGGTTCAAGGCGAGAGCTTCCGCCGGCGTGATCTCGTTGTTGCGGAAAATGCGCTGCTCCACGCCCAACTGCCCAAAGTATTGGACGAGGTTGAAGGTGAACGAGTCGTAGTTGTCGATGACGAGCAGCACGGCTCGCCATTAACCGGTGGATTGACCGGCGGGTCAAGCGTGGGGCAGGGTAGGGCTACGCCATGCCCGAACACTTCCAACTCCTGCAGACCGACACAGTCACGGCCGCCCGGCGTGGGCGCCTGAAGACGCGGCACGGCGTGATCGAGACGCCAATCTTCATGCCGGTCGGCACCCAGGGTACGGTAAAATCGGTCACACCGCTGCAATTGCGGGACATCGGCGCACAAATCATTCTGGGCAACACCTACCACCTCAACCTCCGGCCGGGCAGTGAACTCGTGCGGGATCTGGGCGGTCTGCACCAATTTATGGGCTGGGACGGACCGATCCTCACGGACAGCGGCGGGTTCCAGGTCTTCTCGCTCGCGAAGCTACGCGACATCCGCGACGACGGCGTGGCGTTTTCCTCCCACCTTGACGGGTCCAAGCTCTTTCTCGGGCCGAAAGAGGTCATGGGCATCCAGCAAAACCTCGGCAGCGACATCGCGATGGTACTCGACGAGTGTCCGCCCTGGCCGTGCGAGCGCGACGCCTGCGCCAGGGCCGTCGCCCGCAGCCTCCGCTGGGCGGGTCAATGCAAGCAGATCGCGACCGACAGTGGATTTCTCGCCGGCGGCCACCATGTGTTTGCGATCGTTCAGGGATCGACCTTCGACGACCTGCGGCGCGAGGCGGCCGAGTCGCTCGCGGCCCTGGATTTTCCGGGCTATGCGGTGGGAGGTGTGAGCGTGGGAGAGCCGGAGCCGGAGATGTTGAAACAGGTGGGCGCGACGACGCCGTTTCTGCCGGCCGACAAGCCGCGTTACACGATGGGGCTGGGCACGCCGCCGCAGCTCCTGAAGATGGTCGCGCTCGGGGTGGACATGTTCGACTGCGTGCTGCCGAGTCGCGTCGCCCGCAACGGACTCGTCTTCACGCCCGACGGGCCGATGAACCTGCGCAACGAGCAGTATCGCGCGGACCCGCGGCCGATCGTCGAGGGCCTGGCGAATTACACCGCGCAGTTTTCCCGCGCCTACCTTCGGCATCTCACGTTGGCCGGCGAAATTCTGAGCTGCACGCTGCTCACGATTCACAACCTGCATTTCTACCTCGATTTGATGGCCCAGGCTCGCGCGCATCTCGAAGCGGGCGACTACGGCGCGTGGCACCTCGGTTGGATCTCACGGTATGAAGCGGGTGCGGCGGCGCGGGTGGCATCGCCCCGGTAGTTTCCCCACGGGGCGATTACAGGTGAACACGCCGTTGAAACGCGGCGGATCGCGTTTCCCTGCTTACAGTCGGGCGCGAAGGCCGATTTGATAGACCCACGCGTCTGCCGGGGAGTTGCGGACATCGGATTTTCCGAATGAACCGAAGACGGCGGACTCCTTGCTTACCCAATAGCTGGCCTCCACGGCACAGACCCAGGCCTGACGGCTCTTCCGGGTGCGCTTGAAGTCGTCCTCATACGTGATGCGCGGAGTGAGGGTGACGCCGCCGACTGGAATCTCGACGCCGGTGCTGGCGTCCCAAAGCGGGCGGTTTTCCGTGCCGTTGAATGGGGCGCTGGTCCACCGCCAGCCGAGACCCGCGTTAACGAATGGTTTGACGCCTTGTACCGGGACGTAAGCGGTGGCGTACCCGGCCAGCGTATGGGAGTGGCTGCGCAGCGAACCTCCGTTCCAATTATAGGTGTAGCTGCCTCCGCTATCGACCTCGCCCGGAAGGATCGGGGTGTTGGCCAGGGCGCGCAGGCCATAGCCGTGGTTTGAGTCGTGCTGACGGTCGTTCAGCCCGAAGCCGAGTTCGGTGTATTTCTGACCGAGGAAGCCGGCGGGTGCGGCCGGCGGAGTCTGGGCGTGGAGTGCCGCCACGGTCAGGAGGCCGAGAGCAAGCGACAGTGATGATTTCAGGTGTGTCATAGGTTTGCGTCCGGTCAGTCAGCCGTTGTCAGGAGGGGTGGCGTGCGCGTTCGATAATTTTCCCCGTATACTTTCGAGAACGAGGGAACAACTTCACCGGGGGAGTTCCGCAATCGCGGGCAGGCGCACCGCTTCATCAATTTTTGGGCGGCGCGAAGGCCGATGTGCGGACGCCGCGTTGGAACCGGCCTGATTGCCTGACGATGGCGGCGCGCCTGGGTCCGGCTTGGGCTTCCTTCCGCTGATCTGTTTGTCAGCTGGAAAATGGCTCGTGTCGCCACCGTGCACACCCAACGCTTCCGTGCGTACCGGCATGAACCGACTTTTCACCCGTTGTCGTGTGCGCTTCATCTTGGGGGCGCTGGCGGTTTGTGCGGCGGCGGTCGATGTCGGGGCGCAGATACCGCCCTCGATTACGTCTCCTCCCGTCTCTCAATCCGTGGACTATGGGGCGAATGCCACGTTCACCGTCACCGCCACCGGTACCGCCACGTTGTTTTACGAGTGGAAGAAGGATAATGTTTCGATTGGCGTTACCACCTCGACGCTGACGCTCAACAGCGTCCAGTCGATCGACGCTGGGAGTTATTCCGTGCGGGTGAGCAATAGTTTCGGCGCGGTAACCTCTTCAAACGCTGTACTCACGGTCCAGACGATCGCGGTATCAGCCTCCCCGACTCCGATGGTGGGAGGGAGTACCACGCTTTCGGTCAACGCGGTCCCGGCTCAATCTTACCAGTGGCGGTATCGTGGTGTTTCCCTTCCGGGTGCGACGAACGCCACGCTTCCGCTATCCAATCTTTCCCGCGGCCAGAACGGCGGCTACGATGTGGTTCTGACGTATCCGACGGGAACCAAAGTCGCGCACACGTACACCTTGGACGCGCGGCCGGTGAAGATGCCGGATTTGTATTTGGCGGATGTTGATTTCGCTCCTCGTTTCGAGACGGAAGGAGCCGGCGCAATCGTCACCGCGCTGCGACTGCCGGACGGAAAAATCCTTGTGGGCGGCGACTTCACGCGGTTGGGCGCAGTCTCCTGCACCTACCTGGCGAGGCTCAATGCCGACGGCTCAGTCGACGTCGCGTTCGCGCCGCCGGTAGTCACCGGGCCGGTGCGCGCAATCGCCGCCGCTCCCGACGGAAAAATATATCTCGGCGGCGAGTTCGCCATCGTTGAGGGGCAGACAACCGGCAGTGTCGTGCGACTCAACGCGGATTTCACCGTGGATTCTGCATTCCGAGCGGCTCACGGATTCGATACCGTGCTCGCACTCGCGATCCAACCGGACGGCCGGCTGCTCGTAGGCGGTGGCTTTGGCGCGGCGTCGGATTACGGTTATTCGACGCGACTGGCCCGGTTGGAGGCCAACGGCTCGCTCGAGCCGTCGCTGGCGTACTGGAGCAATGTCGGGCCGATCCGCGCGATCGGTCTCCAGCCGGACGGCAGGGTGTTGCTCGCAGGCGGTGCCTTCGCGACCGCATCGAAGTCTGCCAATGGTTTTGTCACCGCCCTCCTGCCGAATGGCGGAATCGATCCGGAATGGGCCAAAGTGCAGTCAGGTCTGCGCACGTTTCCGGGAGCGATTTGCGCCGTGTTACGCCAGCCCGACGGTGCTTGGATTATTGGCGGCGGATCGACGCTGGCCGGGTCTGAAATTTTGCAGCGCTTGAGTCCGCTCGGAGCGGATGACGCTTCCTTTGGATTCGATTCGACCCTGCGGGCGTCGGCATCGCGGATTGAGTTTCTTGCGTCGGTCGTTGGCGGAAAATTGCTCGTCTCGGGGATTGGGTTGCCGCTTTCGCGGCTCGGACCCAATGGTGGCCTCGACACCACATTCCCGGTGCTGCCGTTCGTGACCGGCCGCGTTTTTGCGGCCACGGGTGAACCCGATGGCGCGCAAGGCCTGTGGGGCGCGTTTTCGACTTCGGCCGGTGCACCGGCGCAAGCGGGTTCAATCACCTTGGCTGCAAACGGCGGCAGTTTTTCGGCGGTGAATCTGCACGCCGTGCGGACGGTGGCGCCGATCTTCGAGCTCGAACACGTCGCTGGAAACAAGGTTCTGGTACGCGGTGGATTTACGCACGTGAACGACGTTGCGCGTGCCGGTCTCGTGCGTCTCGCGGGGGACGGAACGGTCGACCCCACGTTCAATGTCGGGGTGGCGATTAGCCTGGGCTCCACTGGCCGGATGGCGGTGCGCGGTGATGGCGCGATTCTTGTGCACAACGGCAACGCGCTCGTCTGGCTCGACTCGAATGGCGCCGTCGACCCGGCGTTTGCCCCACTGACCTACCTCGCCGGCGATCTTGTCCTGGATCACGACGGCACGGTGCTGGTCTCGAACGGTTACGCTGGCGGCGGCTCCGGCCCAACGAGCAGCCTGCGGCGCGTGTCTGCGACAGGCGCCGTCGATCCGACGTTTAATGTCAGTGTGACGGGAACATTCTATGATCTTGTCGTGCAGGCGAGCGGGCGGATCTTGCTCGGCGGAGCTTACGGCACGTTGAACGGCTTGTCAGTGAATAGTCCGGTCCGGTTGTTTTCGAATGGCAATGTCGACCCGAGTTTTCGGGTTGGATACCTCGGCGACTACCGTCTGCAGACGGTGGCCAATGATCGTGTTTATGTCACCACACCCACGAGCGGGCGCGGCGGTTTGAGTCGATACATCTCGACCGGTTCCGATGTCGGTTTTTCGTACGAGGATTCGGTGTATGGCATGAATCTTCCGGCGGTCGCGGCCCTGCTGCCGCTGCCGGACGGCAGGTTTCTGCGTGCCTCTGCTCCGGATGCCGAGCAGGTGGGCAATCCCGTGTGGCTGCTCGCGCGACACATCGAGGGCGGTTCCTTGGATCGTACGTTCCAAGTCGACGGACTCGATCGCCGGAAGTCGCGCATCCAGCGCATGCTGTTGCTTGATGACGGCAGTGTGTGGCTCTTCGGCTCACAGCTCAGCGCGTTTGGCGCACCGCGTTTTGGGGTGGTGCGGATCGCGGCAGCGGCGGCAGTTGCGATTACCCGCAGTCCGTCCACCGCCCAAGCGGTCCTCGGCGGCTCGGCAACCTGGACTGTCGAGGCGACCGGCACCGGTCCGTTGACGTATCAATGGTATCGGAACGGCATGAAGTTGCCCGGCGCAACGACCTCGGCGCTCACCGTGTCGAATCTGACCGTCGCCGATGTTTCGCTCTACACGGTGACGGTGACCAACGCCTACGGAACCGTGACACCACCGGCCGCGACACTCACGGGGCCTAATTCCGCGCCCGTAATCACGACCCAGCCGGTTTCGAAACTAACGACGACGGGCAACCCAGCGACGTTTGCCGTGGTCGCCACCGCGTCGGGCTCATTGGCGTATCAGTGGCGTCGTTCGGGCTACAACGTGCCGGGCGCGACTGCCGCAACGTTCACCCTTCCGCACCCGACTCGCGCCGATGCCGGACTCTACGATGTCGTCGTCTCGGACGGCCTATCGGTGACTATTTCGCGCGCGTCACGCCTCGACGTCGCACCTGCCCTGTTTCCCAATGCCCTGCAGGTCGACCCGACTTTCGCCCCGCGTTTCGAAGCGGCAGGCGGCACGATCAATGCCACCGTCCTCGCCCCCGGTGGCGGTTATTATGTGAGCGGCGACTTCAGCCGGATCGGTGGAGTCGAACGCCCGGGGTTGGCGCGGATTGATGCGGCGTTTCAAGTTGATCCGAATTTTCTGCCGCCGGCCAATTTCGCCGACGTCAATCCTACCTCTCCGACGATCGGCGTCGTCCGCGTTCACGCGGTGCTGCCGGATGGTCGCATCCTCGCCACCCGCGCGCTCCCTGCTTTCGGTGCCTATCCGTTTCGCAATACCCTGGTCCGATTGTTGGCCAACGGAGCAGTCGACCCCACGTTTTCTGCGAGCACCGAGCCCGACAGTATCGCCAGCCTCGCGGTTCAGCCCGACGGTCGGATCATCGTCATCGGCCTTTGGATCAGCGAGCCGCTGCCAGCGGGAAAGCGCTATGTGTATCGGCTCCTGTCGAACGGTGCGCTCGACACGGCGTATAACCCGATTTTTGGGACGGTGTCGGCGCCGATTGCGCCGTCGAGTGTCGTCGCCCAAGCGGATGGCAGTGCGATTTTCACTGTCGGCGCAACGACGGTCAACGGTACTGCAGTCAACGGACTCATCCGGCTGACCGCGACCGGCGCGTTGGATCCGACTTTTTCTGGCAGCAGTTCGTCGGGGTCCGGGGCCGGCTCGTCCACTACGAGCCAGGTCTTCATTCCTGATACCGAAACGGCCGCCGGGGTGCAGACGATGGCGCTCGCGCCGGGAGGCCAATGGTATGTCGCGGGTTCGTTCACGCGCGTCAATGGGGTGTCGCGCAACCGGCTCGCCCGGCTAAACGCGGATGGCTCAACGGACCCGGCTTTTGCCGTTGGCTCGGGGTTCGACACGCAACCGTACTCTCTCCTCGTTTTGCCCGACGGAAAACTCATGGTCGGGGGTAGCTTTTACTCCTACCAGGGCGTGCCGGTCGCCGGCCTGGTCAGACTTTTTCCCAACGGAACGTTGGATCCGTCGTTTGCGGTCAATGTGCCGGTCGGTGGACTGGCTCCCTACGGCCCAATGCATCTGTCGCGGGATGGACGCGTCGTCATCGGTGGTTTCGCGTGCTATCGGTCTGACGGTTCCCTGGATGAAACCTACCAGCCGAGCATGCCTGGTCTTTTGGCCGCTGTGCCGTCGACTGACGGCGGCGAAGTCGTGATGAGCAAGCCGTCGACCGGCGGTAGCTTCATTACCAAGCTCCGTGCAGATCGAACGATTGAGCGGACCGTCAGCGTGGGGCTGAACAACTTGATCAGTCTCGCTCTGCAATTGGATGGGAGTGTCCTTGTCGGTGGCTCGCTCTCCACGCCCTTGCCGGTCGTGAAACGACTTACCCCCAGCCTGGGGGCCGACAACTCGTTTGTGGCCGGCCCTTTTCTCCCGCCGTTTACCAACTCGAATTACCGCGGGCCGCAGCTGCTGGTGCAGGAAAATGGAGGGATCCTGATGAATGACTATTACGGGATCAAACGACTGCTGCCAAACGGTGCGATCGACGCGAGCTTCACCCTTCCGGTCATCGAAGTCTTGGTCCCTCAGGTCACCCGCGAAGTGCTCGGCATGTGCGCGCTCGACGACGGCGCGATCATGCTGGCCGATCAATCCTTGAACGTCGCCGGGCTGCGTCGCACCGGTCTCGTCCGGTTCGTCGACTCCGCCGCGCCCGTCCTGACGGCGCAGCCGAGGGATCGGGCGGCGGATGTGGGCGATGCGGTCACGTTTACGGTGACGGCCTCGACGACGGGGTCCGTGGCGTATCAATGGTTGAAGGACGGGGCGGCCATCTCAAATGCGACGACGGCGACGTTGACGTTGCCCGCCGTTGGCCTCGCTGACGGTGGCAGTTACGCGGTCAACGTGACCGGCGTCAGCGGCACCGTGCGCAGCAAGGGTGCTATCCTCACCGTGGAGTCCGTGGCCGCGCCGGCAATCCAACTTCAGCCGCGTTCGAAGTCGGTCCCCGTCGGCCAGAACGCCGTTCTCCTGGTCGTCGCGTCAGGATTGCCCGAGCCGACCTACCAGTGGCGCAAGAACGATGTCCCAATCGGGGGCGCGACGCAGGCGAGTTTCATCATTGGTTCCGCCCGCGCGGACGACGCCGGCGACTACTCGGTCGTGGTGAACAATCGGCTCGGAAGCGCCGTCAGCCTTGCCGCCCACCTGACCGTGCTGCCAAGTGGGTTCGCCGCTTCTCATGCGTTGGTGGGCCCCCCGTTTGCCCCGGGTGGAACGCTGACGGTGAGCAATACGCTGCAGTACGTGGGGCTGGCTCCCGATCTCACGTGGGAGGTGCTCCTGCCCGCCGGTTGGAGCTTTGCGTCGAGCGCGGGTGATGACGGTGCGACGAAGCCGGCGGTTGGAGCGACCGGTCTTGCGCGATGGAACTGGACCGCCGCGCCCCCGGGGCCGGTGAACTTTACCTACGTGCTGAACGGTCCCGGAACCGTCGTGGGTGCACAGGAGTTCGTTGCGTTGGTCACATTGCGCGGGTCTACGCCCCTGCAGGTGCTGGCCAGTCCGGATCCCCTGGTGATTCGGCGTTACCACTCCGCGGACACCGATCATGACGGACGAATCAGCCTGCTGGAACTGACGCGCGTCATTGAGTTGTATTTTACCCGTCTCGGGTCGGCCCGGACTGGCAGCTACCGACTGGATCCGGGAAGTGAAGATGGGTTTGCGCCCGAGCCAATGCGCGCGGCCGACTCGACCGATCCACTCGGCGCCTATCATAGTGTAGACGCCAACCGCGATGGCCGAGTCGACCTTGTCGAACTGACCCGGATGATTCAAATCTACAATTACCGGATCGGATCTCTCCGTACCGGCCAGTACAGTGATCGTGCCGATACCGTTGACGGCTTCGCGCCCGGACCGTGACTCCAGTCAGACGTGGTTCCGGGGAGCGGGGGGGGACAATGGGGATTTCGGCGTGCCATGTGAGGGTCCCGGTGGGGCAACCGATGGCGGATTTCGGATTGCGGATTGGGACGCGAGCCTGAATCTCGCTCGTCCAATCGGCACCTTTACTTTCGCGACCTAATTACTTTTATGCGCACTCTCGTTACCGGCGGCGCCGGTTTTTTGGGTTCACACCTCTGTGAGCGTTTGCTCAACGACGGCCACGATGTGGTGTGCATCGACAACCTCTTCACGGGCCAGAAGACCAACGTCGCGCACCTGCTCACGAATCCCCGCTTCGAGTTCGTGCGGCACGATGTTATCGACCCGTTCAAGTTCGAGGTTGATCAGATCTACAACCTGGCCTGCCCGGCCTCGCCGCCCCATTACCAGTACAACCCCATCAAGACGATCAAGACCTCCGTGATGGGTGCGATCAACTGCCTCGGGCTGGCCAAGCGGCTCAAGGCACGGGTGTTTCAGGCGAGCACGAGCGAAGTTTACGGCGATCCGACGGTCCACCCGCAGCCGGAAAGCTACTGGGGCAATGTCAATCCCATCGGACGGCGCTCCTGCTACGACGAGGGCAAGCGCTGCGCCGAGACGCTCTTCTTCGACTATCATCGCGAGAACAAGGTCGATATCCGTGTCATTCGCATCTTCAACACCTACGGTCCGCGGATGCATCCGAACGACGGCCGGGTCGTGTCGAATTTCATCGTGCAGGCCCTGAAGGGTGAAGACATCACAATTTATGGCGACGGCACCCAGACGCGGTCGTTTTGCTACGTCGACGACTTGATCGAGGGATTTATTCGCTTCATGGCGCAGACGGAGACCGTGGGGCCGATGAACCTCGGTAACCCGGGCGAGTTCACGATGTTGCAGCTAGCGGAGAAGACCGTGCAGCTCGTCGGCGGGAAGTCCAAAATCGTGCACAAGCCGCTGCCGGCCGACGACCCGAAGCAGCGCCGGCCCGACATCACATTGGCGAAACGGGTCTTGAAGTGGGAGCCGACCGTGCCGTTGGACGAGGGACTGAAGCGTACCATCGCCTATTTCAAGACGAAGGTCTGAGGCCGCGCCTCCCCGGTTGGTGGGTCACCGGACTGATCAAACCGCTTTGGCGGGTCCTCCCATTCTTCGTTTGCCAAGCGGGAAGTGGCTCCTAACGTTCGACCCTCCTCATGCTCTCGTTCCTGCTCAAACGCTTTTCGGGCCGCCACTATAAGAAATTCCTCGAGAAGGCCCGGCCCACGGTCGCGCGCATTAACGAGCTGGAACTCAGCTACCAATCGCTGTCCGACGACCAACTCAAGGCCAAGACCGTCGAGTTCCGTTCCCGCATCGCCGCGGCCGCCGACAAGCGCGCCGCGCTCGAGGAGATTCTGCCCGAGGCGTTTGCAACGGTGAAAAACGCCGCCCGCCGGATGGTTGGCCAAAAGGTCCTCGTCTGCGAACACGAGCTCACCTGGGACATGGTGCATTTCGACGTCCAGCTCATCGGCGGCATCGCGATTCACCAGGGCAAGATTGCCGAAATGGCCACCGGCGAAGGCAAGACCCTCGTCTCCACCCTTCCGCTCTACCTCAATTCTCTCACCGGCCGGAACACCCAGCTCGTCACCGTCAACGACTACCTTGCCCGCCGCGACTCCGAGTGGATGGGGCACCTCTACCGTTTCCTGGGTGTCAGCGTGGGTTGCATCCAGCAGCAGATGTCGCCTGACCTCCGCCGCGAGATGTACGGGTGCGACATCACCTACGGCACGGCGAGCGAGTTTGGTTTCGACTACCTGCGCGACAACGGCATGGCCACGCGCAAGGAGGACCAGGTCCAGCGCGACTATTGGTTCTGCATCGTCGACGAAATTGACTCCATCCTCGTGGACGAGGCGCGCACGCCCTTGATCATTTCCGGCCCGGCGCCGATTGAGCGCGAGCAGCCGTTCACCAAGCTCAAGCCGCCGATCGATCGTCTGGTCAACGACCAGATGCGGCTCTGCAACAAGATCGTCACGGAAGCCAAGGAACTGCTCGAAAAGCCCGACGCCAGCGATGACGACAAGGCGCTCGCTGCCCACAAGATGCTGCAGGTGAAGATGGGTCACCCGAAGAACAAGCAGCTCCTCCGGCTGATGGAGACTGGCAGCTGGCGCAAGCTCCTCGACAAGACGGAGACCGACCTGAATTCCGACCTGAACAAGGACGAACTCTACAAGGTGAAGGAAGAGCTGCTCTACGTGATCGACGAGCGCCAGCATCAGGCCGACCTCACCGAAATCGGCCGCAACCGGCTCCGGCCGGACAATCCCGACGCCTTCGTGCTGCCCGATCTGGCGACGGAGTTCATCGACCTCGACAAGGACACGACCCTGTCACCCGAGCAGCGCGAGGAGAAGAAGCTCCTGGCGCAGCAGCGTTATGCCGACGTCTCGGAGGAGATTCATGCGATCTCCCAGCTGCTGCGTGCGTACTCGTTGTACGAACGCGACGTCGAGTACGTCGTCACCCCCGACGGCAAGGTGCTCATCGTCGATGAAAACACGGGCCGCGTGATGCCTGGCCGCCGTTGGTCTGACGGCCTCCACCAGGCCGTCGAGGCCAAGGAGAATGTCGCAATCGAACGCGAGACGCGGACCTACGCGACGATCACGATCCAGAATTATTTCCGCATGTACGAAAAGCTCGCCGGCATGACGGGCACGGCGGAAACGGAAGCAACGGAGTTCAACGACATCTATCGGTTGTCGGTTCAGGTCATTCCGACGAACAAGCCCTGTATCCGCGTCGACCGGAACGATTCCATCTTCAAGACACGTCGCGACAAGTTTGTGGCCGTGGTGAAGGAAATCGAGGCGGCCAACAAGCGGGGCCAACCCGTCCTTGTTGGTACGGTGAGCGTCGAATCCTCCGAGGTGCTCTCGCGCATGCTGAAGCGCACCGGGGTCATCCACACGGTGCTGAACGCCAAGTTTCACCAGCAGGAGGCCGACATCGTGACCCGCGCCGGCCAGCGCGGCGCTGTGACAATCGCTACGAACATGGCGGGCCGCGGTACCGACATCAAACTCGGTGAGGGCGTGCGTGAACTCGGCGGGCTCTACGTCATCGGCACCGAGCGCCACGAATCGCGGCGCATTGACCGGCAGTTGCGCGGCCGTTGTTCGCGTCAAGGCGACCCGGGTCTGACGAAGTTCTACCTATCGCTCGAGGACGACCTCATGCGCTTGTTCCTGCAGGGCAATCTGGCGTCCAAGCTCATGGAGGGCTCGATGCAGGAGGGTGAGGAACTCGAGCATCCGTGGCTCAACCGTTCGATCGAGAGCGCGCAAAAGAAGGTCGAGCAGCAGAACTATTCGATCCGCAAGCGGCTGCTCCAATACGATGACGTGCTTAACCAGCAGCGCGAGGTGGTCTACGGGATTCGCAACGGGGCGATCCACTCCGATCGCCCGAAGGACATCATCTTCGAGCAAATCACGGAGGAGCTGCACAACCGGCTTGAGGTCGCAGGTTTTGCCGAGAAAACCGGTGCGACCCAGACCGCAATCGAGGGCGTCGTCGGCTGGCTCAACGCCCATTTCCCGATCAGTATTCGCGTGGATGAACTGAGCGGTCGCGACACGGACGCGTTGGTCGCCATGCTTCTTGAGCGGATTCAGAAGGCCTACGCCGTGAAGGAGTCGGTCGAGATTCCCGAGGCGCTGGGTTCGCTCGAGCGCTACGTCGTCATCAACGCGATCGACCATCACTGGCAGGAGCATCTCACCGAGATGGAGGAGCTGCGTCGCTCGATTGGCCTGCGCAGCTATGGCCAGAAGGACCCGCTCGTGGAATACAAGGGCGAAGCCTACAAGTATTTCGAAGAGCTGATGAACAATGTGCGGCTGCAGATCTGCACGGGCCTGTTCCGCAGTGCGTCGAACCTGGAGTCGTTCGAGAACATGCTCGCCCTGTTGAGCCGCACCGCGCAGGCCGTCGGTCCGTCCGATACGCCGGCGCCGGCACGCAGCGCGCCGCCACCGCCGCAGATCACAACTACCGTCACGAGCAGTGGTCCGGCCCCGGCCGCGGCTGCGCCCGAACAGGAGATTGTGCTGCCCAAGGTGACGATTCGTCGCGAGGTGCCGAAGGTCGGCCGCAACGATCCCTGCCCGTGTGGCAGCGGCAAGAAGTTCAAGAACTGCCACGGCGCCTGAGCGTTGGGTGGGGCGGGCCTCCGACTCGCTCCGGTTCCTCCTTCAGCTTCTGCTGATTGTCGTCCGCACCCGGCTGCCCGTAGCGGGGTCCGGGTTCGCGTGCCGCTGACGTGGCTATTGCGCCCACGAGGGAATCTCCGGAGGATGGCGGTCCCCGAAAACCTCCAACCCGGCAGGTCCGCACCCGATGACACGCTGTTACCGTTCGCTCCTTTTTTTCGTCGCCCTGATTTCCTCCGCCGCGGCGGCCGATGAGTGGCAAACCATCGCCGTACCCGGATCGTGGGAAGAGAAGGGGCCTCCCGCCGCCGGCAGCTACGACGGCATTGCTTGGTATCGCACCTGGGTGAAGGTGCACGACAGCTTTTTCACGAAGCACGAACGCAATCTTTTCGAGGAGTCGGTGAGCATCAACATCCGGAACCTGGCGGATGCGCACGAACTTTTCGTGAACGGAAAACGCATTGGCGGCGGCGGACAGTTTCCGCCTGATTTCAAGAGCGGGCGCGGCGACGTGCACCGCCACAAGGTCCCGGTCGGCACGTTGCGCAAGGGCGAGTGGAACGAAATTTCTCTGCGCGTCTACAACCGAAGCGGACCGGGCGGGTTTGTCGGCGAGGCGCCCTTCATCATGAACTATTTCATGGAGTCGGTTCTGGAGGGGCCCTGGCAGTTCCGCCTCGGCGATAACGTCCAGCCCGCGGGCGCACAGGTGGAGAAACCGTCGGAGTCCTCCTTCGACCAGTTTCGGGAATCGAATCGGGTCCTGGGCCGCTCTGCGGAATGGGTGACGGGCCCGGTGCTTTCTCCGGGCGATTCCTGGGCGAGGATGAAGACCGCGCCGGATCTGCAGGTCGACCTGCTGTTGGCGGAGCCGTTGGTCGCGCAGCCGACTCACATGAGCTTCGACGAGCGCGGGCGGCTCTGGGTCACGCAATACCGGCAATATCCCTATCCGGCCGGCCTGAAGATGGTGAGCCGCGACAAGTACTACCGCGCGCACTACGACCGAGTGCCGCCGCCGCCGCCGAACCATGATCGCGGCGCCGACGTCATTTCGATCCACGAGGACACGAATGGCGACGGGATCTTCAACAAGCACACCGTGTTTCAGGACGGCTTGAACATGGCCAATGCCGCTGTGCGCGGTCGCGGCGGCGTCTGGGTGATGAACACGCCGTATCTCCTGTTCTATCCGGACAAAAATTTCGACGACATCCCTGACGGACCGCCGGTGGTGCATCTCCAGGGATTTGGTTTCGAAGACACGCACTCTGTCGCCAACGGCCTTGTCTGGGGGGCGGATGGTTGGCTCTACGGCGGGCAGGGCAGCACGACGTCGAGCCGGGTGACCCGGCCCGGGGTGGATGCTCCGGGCGCCGATGGCGTTTACTTCGAGGGCTGCATGGTCTGGCGCTACCATCCTGAGACGCGCGAATACGAAATTTTTGCCGAAGGTTCGGGCAACACCTTCGGCCTGGAAGTGGATGCCGACGGCCGGCTCTATTCCGGTCACAACGGCGGTCAGACCCGCGGCTGGCATTATGTGCAGGGCGGGTTCTATCTCATGCAAGGGGTCGAGCCGGGGAAGTTTGGACCGCCGCGGAGTCCTTACGCGTTTGGCGACTTGCCGATGATGCGGACGCTGACGCCGGTGCAGCGATTTTCCCACTTCGGCGCTTTCGCCGAAGGAACCGCGATGCCGGCGGGCTATCAGGGGCAGCTGCTCGCCATTGATCCGCTCCATAATGATGTGATCGCAGCGGAACGGATCGTCCGCGGCGCGACCTTTGAAACCAAGGATGTGGGGCGTCCGTTGTGGAGCGAGGACGTCGCGTTCCGCCCTCTCTTCATCGTCAATGCCCCGGACGGGGCGCTCTACATCTCGGATATGTACGAGTACTACATCGCGCACGGGCAGCATTACCAGAGTCAGATCGATCCGAGTACGGGACGCATTTACCGGCTGAGTGGCGTCGGGGCGAAACTGGAAAACGATACGAACCTCGCGGCGAAATCGACGGCGCAGCTCGTCTCATTGCTCCCTCATCCGAATAAATGGCACCGACAGACCGCGGTGCGCGTGCTCGGCGAACGCAAGGATGCCGCCGGGGTGGCACTCCTCGAAAGCCTCCTCGTGGCGGATCCCGCGCGGGGCGCTCTTTCCGCGCTCTGGGCTTTGCAGCAGATGGGGCGCTTGAGCGATGCGACGGCGCAAAAGGCCCTGCGACATGCGTATCCATCGGTGCGGCTCTGGTCGGTGCGTTTTCTCGGGGACAAGTTTGGAATCAACCGCGGGCTGGGGTTGCGCGGAGTCGGTGCGACGGAGGCGGCGCGCGCCGTGCCCGCCGGGGTGATGGCGGAGTTGATCGAACTCGCCCGGCGCGAAGAGAACGCCGAAGTGCGTTCGCAGTTGGCGGCAAGCGCTCGCCGCCTGACAACCCCGCAGGCGCTGGCGCTGGTCTCCGTTCTCGCGAGCCGCGATGCCGACAAGGATGATGCCTTCATCCCCCTCTTGAATTGGTGGGTCCTTGAGGCGCACCTACGGGTCGACCAGCGGGCGGTGTTGGAAATGTTTTCTGACGCTGCGTGGTGGGATCGCCCGCTGGTACAGCAACACTTGCTGCCGCGGATAATGCGCCGATTTGCGTTGGACGGCCGGCGGCAGGATTTGATGGTGTGTGCGGAGTTGCTCCGCCGGGCGCCGTCGCCGGCCCACGCGGCGTTTCTGATGAGCGGATTTGAGGAAGCGTACCGTGGCCGGCCGATGTCCGGTCTGCCGGAGGAACTGCTCCAGGCCATGACGAGCGCCGGGCAATCGCCGCTAATGGTGCGGGTGCGGCAGGGAGAGGCGGCGGCGGTCGCGCGGGCGATCGGGATCGTCCGGGATGCCAAGGCCAACCTCAACGACCGCATCCTCTACGCGGGAGTGTTCGGAGAAGTGAAGAACGACGCGGCGTTACCGGTGCTGCTGGAAGTGGCGGCGGGCAACGGTGCGGTCGCGCTCCGCAAAACCGCTGTCGTCGCGCTGATGGCGTATGACCAACCTGACATCGGATCGTGGGCGGTCGCGCTCCTGCCGAAGACCGGCGGGGAGATGCAGACCACCTTGCTGGCGTTGCTCTCGAGCCGTGTTCCGTGGAGCGCGAGTCTCCTGCAGGCGATCGAACGCGGACGGCTTGCGGTCAAAACCGTCCCGCCGTCCGTCGTCGATCGCATGCGCGGGCAGCGGAGTGAGGCGCTGGCGCAACGGCTGGAAAAAATCTTCCCGTTGGCGACGGGTGGCGCGACGGACTTCAATCGCCGGATCGCCGAGGTCGAAACGATCCTCAAACAGGGCACCGGCGATCCGTATCAGGGTGAAACGGTTTTCATGGAGCGGTGCGCCAGCTGCCACAAACTCTTCTTCAAGGGTGGGAAAGTGGGACCGGAATTGACCGCGTATCAGCGTGACAATCTCGGGACGCTTTTGATCAGCATCATCAACCCGAACGCGGAGATTCGCGAGGGCTACCAATATTACCTCGCCGAAACGACGGACGGCCGGAGCTTGGGCGGTTTCCTCGTTGAACGCGATGCGCAGGTCGTGGTGCTGCGCGGCCTGGAGGGGGCGGATCTCACGATTCGCCAGGCGGAGATCAAGGGCCTGAATCCCGTCGGACGCAGCCTGATGCCGGAAGGACTCCTCGACGGCCTGTCGCCGCAGCAGTTGAGGGATTTCTTTGCCTATCTGCGGATTTCGCAGCCGATCACGCGATAGGCCGGAAGCGTGGGCCTTTTGAAGGTTGAGGCGCCCGGCGGGTGTCACCACGATGACGCGATGATCTTTTCCGCGCTCCGTTGTTTGTTGGTTTCCCTGATGCTGGTCGGCGCTGCTTGGGCGGCTGATATCCGGCTCGGCATGATTGGACTCGATACGAGTCACGCCGTGGCGTTTACCAAAATTCTCCATGACTCCGCCGCGAAAGATTTCATCCCGGGAGCCAAAGTGGTCGGGGCGTTCAAGGCGGCCAGCCGCGACATTGAAAGTTCCTGGTCAAAAGCCGACGGTTACACGGACAAGTTGCGGACGGACTACGGCGTGACGATCTACGACTCAATCGAGGAACTGGCGAAGAACGTCGACGCGGTCCTAATCGAGAGTGTCGACGGTCGGCCGCACCTCGCGCAGGCGCGAGCGGTGATACTCGCGGGCAAACCGCTCTTCGTGGACAAGCCGCTGGCCGCGTCGTTGAAGGACGCGTTGGAAATCCTAGCATTGGCTCACAAGCACGCCGTACCGATTTTTAGCGCGTCGTCGCTGCGATTCGCCCGGGAAACTCTGGTGGTGCGAGAGGGCAGCGTCGGTCGCGTGTTGCACGCGGAGACCAGCAGTCCCGCACACCTGGAACCGACGCACACCGATTTGTTTTGGTATGGCATTCATGGCGTCGAGTCGCTCTTCACGGTGATGGGGCCCGGGATCGAGAGCGTGACGCGGCGCAACAGTGCGGCCGGAGCCATCGAAGTGGAGGGCCGTTGGTCCGACGGGCGCACGGGAGTCTTTCGGGAGAGCAAGACGTACGGTGGCAAGGCGACCGGGGAAAAAGGTGAGGCGGCGATCGGCAAATACGACGGCTATGCTCCCCTCGTGAAGGAGATCGTGAAGTTTTTGCAGACCAAGGTTTCCCCGGTGCCGGAGCGTGAAACGATTGAGATTCTCGCCTTCATGGAGGCGGATGCCTTGAGTAAGGCGCGCGGCGGTGCGCCGGTGAAAATCTCAGAGGTGCTGGCGGCCGCCGGCTACAAGCCTGCGGCGCGATAGTCGCGGATCAACGCGACTCTGGCGGGAGCGCGCGGATCGGGGCGCTGAAGCGCGCATGCGCCACCGGGTCGACAGGACGGTGTTTGATCGTTGTCCCGGCCGGGTCGGCGCCGAGGTGATTGTTTCCCTTCCAGTTTTGTGCGGGGCGAATCGGGCGTGGTGCAAAGCCGCCGCCACAGTTCGGGCAAACGTTGAAGAGGATGTGCTCCACGCAGTCCGCGCAAAACGTGCACTCGTAGCTGCAGATGCGCGCCTCCGTCGACGCCGGCGGAAGGGCCTTGTTGCAATTTTCGCAGGTAGGGCGGAGCTCAAGCATACAGGAGGTGACGCCGACTTTGGGCGTGAGACGAGGGCGAAGCCGCTCCGGGGCGGAACAGTGCCGCCCATTTTTCGTCAGCTCAGGTTCAAAGGGAGCGTTGAATTCTTTTGTATTTCGCCACGAGCTTTGCGTGCGTCGCCCAGAATGGCGGAGGTGGCGTGCGTTCGACGGTCGCCAGAAGATGGGCGAGGTGGGTGTGCCAGCCGGATGCATAGTTGCAGAGTTCCTTGCGCTCCTCGCCGCTTGTGCGGTGCGTCAGGACGAGCAGCACCTGGCGACCCTGTGGTGTCAGCTCGAACGTCACCACTGAATCCTTGTCGCCAAACGTATAAACGAGCAGCCGCGGTGGCTCGCACTGCAGGACCCGTCCCTCGAAGGTCACGCCGGGATCCTGCACGTGGGCGTATTTCGCGGGCGGCGTTTCGTTGGGCGCGATGTTCCGGTGGTGCATCGTGAACACCACCTTGCCTCCCGCCTTCTGTTCGAGCACGCCGCCGCAAAACCAACGGGCGCGCTTCTTCTCGTCGGTGAGATACTCCCAGACGCGCTGGATCGGGCCGGGCAAGAGCCGGACGAGGCGGACTTCTCCGCGCTTCGCGAAATCGCCGGCTGCGGTGTTGTCGATATTTGTCTTGGTGGACTTGGTGGGCTTTTTCATGGGGAAGTCTTCCGGGCTTTCTTCTTCGCGGCGTCGCCGGCCCGTAGTTCGCGCTCAAGGACGTCGAGGCGCCGCGACCACACCGCCCGCGTTTCTTCGAGCCAGGTTTCCAATTCGTCGAGTCCGGCGGGATTAAGCGATTGAATGCGCGACTGGCCTTCGGTGCGCGTGACGATGAGCCCCGCCTCGCGGAGCACGTTGAGATGCTGGGAAATTGCCGGCGCACTTACGTCGAACTCCCTCACGAGCTCTCCCGCCGTCCGCTCGCGCACCGCGAGGAGTTCAACAATCCGCCGCCGCGTCGGGTCGGCGATGGCTAGGAGGCTTTGCATGCCGCAATAGATTAAGAGACGGCTTAAATAAGCAAGCGCTAAAATACGGAGCTCCGGAAAATATCCGCGCCCTGCCAATAACCCCGGGGAGACTTCAAACCTTCAGTGAGCAGCGGAACCCGCGCCCGCTATAGTAGGAATCGGCGCCGTTGTGCCCGATGAAGACCCGGTTGTAGCGGCGATCCCCATAGATCGCGCCGCCGAGTTGGCGGATTTCCGTGGGCGTTTTCAGCCAACTCGACGACTTCGTGTCGAATTCCCCGAGTTGCTGCAGGACGAAATACTGCTCCTCCGTCAGCAACTCGACGCCCATTGCCGCCGCAGCCTCCATGACGCACCCCTTCGGTGGAAATTTCTTCCGGCCATCCAACGCCGGCCGATCGTAGCAAAGGCTGGCGCGAGCGTCCGGACTTTGCGCCGCGCAATCCATCCAGCGATACTCTCCCGTATTCTCGTCCACGCTCACGACGTCCGGTTCTCCGCCGGTGCGCTCCAGTTCACCCAATGACCACAGCTTTGCGGGATTTGCCACCAGCTGCGCCTTCACCTTCGTCCAGTCGAGCGCGGCATGGCGGTACGGGTTTTTCTCAAAGCGCTCCTGCAACGCGTCGATCAGCTTTTCGCGTCGATCGAGTGACAATGTCTGCTTGGATTTTGGGGGCTTTCATGGCGGGACATTTTGATCGTTGGAAACTACCCTCAGGCTAATCCGTTTCAACTCCTGGCCCGGCCTCCAGGCTCGTGACGCCACGGCGCGTTACAACCGTCTTCCGTGGAATTTGCAGCCTTCCACGCGCAAATCGGCTAGGGCTGTTCCTCGCCGTGGGTTGGAACTTCGGGCATGCCCGAATCAGATGGCGAACACCTTGGCGCCGCAGCGGATCGTGGCGGCCTTCGAGCCCGCGAATGTGCAGTAAAATCCCCGCAGGCCGTGATCGATGAATTGTAGGACGGATTTGATCGCCTCGGCGGACGCGTCGGGATCGCACAGGGCGTATTTGGCGAACGGCATGCAAGGCGGGGCGGCGAGCACCCTGGTGAGCGTGATAGGATCCTGACCGGTCTCGATCACGATGCCGGGGGCAACCTCCTCCAGCGTGACGCGTGGCGCGGCTCCCTCGATGATGATGTTTTCGGCGGCGCACCCGAAGCTGAAGCGCTCACCGAAGCGGGTGCGCATGGTGTCGTAGTGGCGGGAGAACCCGAAGCAGAGGGAGTTCTCGCCCCGGCTTCGTGAAAAGGGATGGGCCGCATGATGCACGTCCACGACGCAGCTCCCGTCCGGGGCGGGCGCGCACGCGCCACCGGGCGTGAGGAACATTTCATCCACCACGAGCAGCGCCGCCGGATCAAAATAGCGGGCCGGGCCGGTGCCAATGGTCAGACTGTGCCGCTGGATTTGAAGCCGGGTGATTTCGCCAAGAGGCCTCATCGCAGACGCGTCAGGCTGGGTTGTAGTCGAGGTACGGCCCGAGCCATTTTTCGACCGCGGCAACTGGCATCTTCTTCCGCGTGGCGTAGTCCTCGATTTGATCCCTTCCGAGTTTTCCGACCGCGAAGTATTTCGATTCCGGATGGGAAAAATAGAAACCACTCACGCTGCTGGCGGGACTCATTGCATTGCTCTCGGTCAGGGTGATCCCGGTGGCGGCGGTCGCATCGAGCAGCGCAAAGAGGGTGGGCTTCTCGGTATGGTCGGGGCAGGCGGGATAACCGGGGGCGGGCCGGACGCCGCGGTATTTTTCGCGGATGATATCCTTCATCTCGAGGTTCTCCGTCTTGCCGTAGCCGCACGCTTCACGGGCCTTTCGGTGCATCAACTCCGCCAGCGCCTCGGCGAGGCGATCGCCGAGAGCCTGTGCCATGATCGCGTTGTAGTCGTCGTGCTTCGCGCGGAAGCCGGCGGCGAATTGCTCAACGCCGTGGCCAGCGGTGACGGCGAAGCCGCCAAGGTAGTCGATTCGGCCACTTTCCTTCGGTGCAATGTAATCGGCGAGGCAGTGGTTGAACTGATCATCCGGCTTCGAGAGCTGCTGGCGAAGATGATGGAACTCAGTGAGGACGCGGCTGCGCGATTCGTCGGCGTAAACCTCGATGCTGTCGCCGATTGAGTTGGCGGGCCAGAACGCGATCACGGCTTTTGCGGTGAAGAGCTTTTCGCTGACGATGTGGGCGAGGAGCTTTTGCGCCTCGTTGAAGAGCTTCGTCGCCTCTGCCCCGACGACGTCGTCCTTCAGGATTTCCGGATAGCGGCCGTGGAGTTCCCAGGCGCTGAAGAAGGGGCCCCAGTCAATGTAGGCGACGATCTCGGCCAGCGTTAGGGCCGAGCGGCCAGGGTTGAGTCCGGCATCGGTGGAGAATGCGCGGGTGCCGAGAAATTCAGGACGGGGGATGTCTGCGACGGCCCAGTCGAAATGCTGCTTGTGCACGCGCGCCTCCACGAGCGGTAGCAATGGGCGTTTGTTGCGACGCTCCGAAAATTCAACGCGCTGCTTTTCCTGCTTTGCAACAGTCTCAGCCATGAACTTTGGCTTCTGATCGGAGGAGAGGAGCGCACTGACGACGTTGACGACGCGCGAGGCGTCGAGGACGTGGATGACACCAGGCGCGTATTCGGGTGCGACCTTGACGGCGGTGTGGGCCGGGCTGGTGGTCGCGCCGCCGATGAGGAGTGGTACGGTGAAGCCCTGGCGGGTCATCTCCTTGGCGACGTGCACCATCTCGTCGAGGGACGGAGTGATGAGACCGGAGAGGCCGATGACATCGACCTGCTTCTCGCGGGCGATGGCGAGGATCTTGTCGGCGGGCACCATGACGCCGAGATCAGTGACGTCGTAATTGTTACACGCGAGGACCACCCCGACGATGTTTTTTCCGATGTCGTGGACGTCGCCCTTGACGGTGGCCATGAGAACGCGGCCATTGGGTTTGGCGGTGCCGCCACCGGCGACGTGCAGGCGCTTCTCTTCCTCCATGAATGGCGTGAGGTAGGCGACGGAACGCTTCATCACGCGGGCGGATTTCACGACCTGCGGGAGAAACATCTTCCCGGCGCCGAAGAGATCGCCCACGATCCGCATGCCGTCCATCAACGGTCCTTCGATGATGTTGAGCGGGCGCGGATACTTTTCCTTGTTGGCGCGAGCTTCCTCCGTGTCGGCTTCGACAAATTGATCGATCCCCTTCACGAGCGCGTGCGCGAGGCGCGACTCCACGGGTGCGTTGCGCCAGGCGAGATCCTCCTTGCCGGGCTCGGTCTTCGATGCACCGCCCTGTTGGGCCTTCAAGTCGTCGGCAAATTTCACGAGCCGCTCGGTCGAATCGGCGCGCCGGTTGAGGATCACATCTTCGACGAGTTCGCGGAGGCGGGGCTCGATCTCGTCGTAATTGCCGAGCATGCCGGCGTTGACGATGGCCATGTCGAGACCGGCGCGGATCGCGTGGTAGAGGAAGACGGTGTGGATGGCCTCGCGGACGGGGTTGTTGCCGCGGAACGAGAACGAGACGTTGGAGACGCCGCCGGAAACCTTGGCGTAGGGGAGCGTGGATTTGATGATCCGCGTGGCCTCGAAGAAATCGACGGCGTAATTATTGTGCTCCTCGATGCCGGTGGCGACGGTGAGGATGTTCGGGTCGAAAATAATGTCCTCGGGTGCGAAGCCAATGCGCTCGGTGAGGAGTTGATAGGCGCGCGTGCAGATGCGGACCTTTTCGTCGCGTGTGGCGGCCTGTCCCTGCTCGTCGAACGCCATGACGACGGCGGCGGCGCCGTAGCGCATGAGCATTCTGCCGCGGCGAAGGAACTCGGTCTCGCCGTCCTTGAGCGAGATGGAATTCACGATTCCCTTGCCCTGAATGCATTTCAGTCCGGCTTCGAGCACGGTCCACTTCGAGGAATCGATCATCACCGGGACGCGCGAGATGTCGGGCTCGGCGGCGATGAGGTTGAGGAACTTCACCATGGTGGGCTCACCCTCGATGAGCGCCTCGTCGACGTTGATGTCGATGACGTTGGCGCCGCTCTCGACCTGCTGCTTGGCGATGGCGAGACATGCGTCCCAGTCGCCGGCCTTCAGCGCCTTGGAAAACTTCGGGGAGCCGGTGATGTTGGTGCGTTCGCCAATCACGAGGAACGACGACGCGGCGGAGGTGGGACTGGAATTGTTGTCGGACACGGAAAAATCAGGGGGAGGGTGAAAGCAGCGCGGCGATCGTCACGAGTCCGTTCTCTGCGGTCTGGTGGGCAACGGTGAAGCCGGCGGCGCGGAGTTGGGCGAGGATCCAGGAGGGCGAGATTCTCACTTTTTGGTAGTGGCTGACCGTCATCTGCCAGCGTTCGCCGCTGCGGGCGTGCACGATGTCGCTTACGGTGACATGCGTGGTGCCGAATTCGAGGAAACAGGTTAAAATCCGCTCGTCGTCACTGCGCACCGGGATGAAGCGATCGTTTCCGGTTCGTTCAGTGGTGTAGTCCCTGAAGCCGAGCAACAGGTATCCGCCGGGAGCGAGCGCGGCGGACGCCGACCGGATCACGTTTGCGACGTCATCGAGCGTCGCAAGGTGCGTGAGGGTGTCCCCCATGCAGACGATGACTTCGGGTGCGGGTCGGGGAGCGTGCACAGCGATGTCACGCAAGTCGCCGACGACGGTCGTCACGGGAAGATCGCCTGCGTCCCGGGTGAGTTCGGCCAGGAGTTCCGGACTGAGGTCCACGGCAGTGACGCGATATCCGGCGGCTGCGAGGGGAATGGACTGGCTGCCGTTGCCGGCGCCGAGGTCGAGCGCGGTCGCCCCGGGTTGGGAAGGCCGGAGCCCGAGCTGGCGGCAGAGATCGGTGAAACGTTGTCGTGGCCCGGCAGCGCCGCCAGCCATCCACGTGTAGTGGGGAGCGAGGTGGCGGGCGTAGTGCTCTTGAACCGAAGCCATCGCTGGAATCAGGCGACGACTAGCGGCTCGAGGCCGCTGAGTCGGAGGGCGCGGGCGGCCTGCGGAACCTGGCGAGGGGCGCGTCCGCGGACCTCCCGGGCGATGGCGGCGATGTGGGCGGGCGTGGAGCCGCAGCAGCCGCCGACCATGTTGACCCAGCCGTTGGCGGCAAATTCCCCGATCACCCGCGCCATGTCGGCGGGTGTCTCGTCGTATCCGCCAAAGGCATTCGGCAGCCCCGCGTTGGGATAACAGGTGGTGTAGCATCCGGCGAGACCGGAGAGCTCTTCGACGTAGGGGCGCATCGCGGCGCCACCCAGGGCGCAATTGATGCCGACCGAAAACGGCTTTGCGTGGGCGACGCTGTTGTAGAAAGCGCCGATGGTCTGCCCGGAAAGGGTGCGGCCGGAGGCGTCGGTGATTGTCACGCTGATCATCACGGGCACGCGGGCGCTGTCGCCACGGGTGTCGAAGACTTGCTCGACGGCAAAGAGCGCGGCCTTGGCGTTGAGGGTGTCGAAGATGGTTTCGACCAACAGGGCGTCGACACCGCCGTCGAGGAGGGCGTTGATTTGTTCAGTGTAGGCGCTTACGACTTGGTCCCACGTCACAGCGCGGTAATCGGGGCGGTTCACGTCGGGGGACATCGATAGGGTGCGGTTAAGCGGGCCGATCGCCCCGGCGACGAAGCACAGGCGGCCGGGAGTGGCAGCTTCTGCCTTTTGCGCCGCCCGGCGGGCGCAGCCGACCGCGGCGAGGTTGATTTCCCGAACGAACGGTTCGCACCGATAGTCCGCCATGCCGATCACGGTCGAACTGAAGGTGTTGGTCTCGACCATGTCAGCGCCGGCGGCGAAGTAGTCGCCATGGATCTTCTCGATCACGTCCGGTCGGGTGAGACAGAGCAGGTCGTTGTTGCCCTTGAGGTCGTGGGGGTGGCTCTTGAAGTTTTCTCCTCGGAAATCTTTCTCCTCCAAACCGTAGGTCTGAATCATCGAACCCATGGCTCCGTCGAGCACGGCGATCTTGGCGGCAAAGAGCCGGCGAAAGGCGTCTGCCCGGGCCAGTGATTCGCGGGACAGGCCAGCACGGGCCGAGTCGTTGGAAGCGGGATGATTCATGACCGGGTGAAGGTAGGCGGAGGGAGTTGGTTGGCAAGTCACATATCGACGCATCGGAATTTGTTGATGCGTGGGTTGAATAATCCCCTTGCACCTTGGGCGGGGGAGCGGTGGGGTGCACCCGTCCGTTGTTCTTTTTCATTCCGGTTTGCAGGGAAGGCCGTGAAATCCGGCCACAGTTGCGCTGCGGTAACGCATCACAGACCCGCACCATGCCGTATTTGGCGTGGGCAACGCCAATCGGTGAAATTTCCTCCGGTGAAGGCGCGGGCGAGGAGGCGCAGGCGGTGCGATTTCAGATTTGAAATTTCAAATCTGGGATCGCGTGCTGCCGGCGCGGAAAATGCGGAGTCCGAACATCTGCCCCGGAATTGCTCACGCCGGCGATATCCGCGCCCATCCAGGGTGCGGGAACCGCCGGCAAAACTTCATCGCCCAAGTGAAGCGTGAGAGTGGTGCCGACTCCCGTTATGGGGCGCGGTTCTCCTCTTGTCGCCGTCGCCACCGCAGTTCTCCATGAAATCCCTTTGCTCCGCCGGCGCTTCTGCGCTCGTGCTTCTCGTCGCCATCACTGCACCGGCCGCTTTGCTGGCGCAAACCCCGCCGCCGGCTACCGCCTTGGCGCCGTTTGTCACCACCGCCACGCGGACGCCGACGGAAACACGAACGGTCGGTTCGGCGGTGGATGTCATTTCCGCCGATGATTTGGCCCGGCGGCAGCTAAATTCCCTCGGCGCGGCGCTCGGTGCGACCGCCGGCGTGCCCTTGTTTGCCTCGGGCGCGAGTGGAGCGGTCTCTTCCTTGTTTTTGCGGGGGGCCAACTCCAACCAGACGCTCTTCCTCGTCGACGGTCTGCGACTCAACGACCCCAACACCGACTACGGGGTGTTTCTCGGCGGCTCGTGTGTCAGTGCGTGCGACAGCCTGGAGATTGCGCACGGCCCGCAAAGCACGCTGTACGGCGGGGAGGCCGTGGGTGGAGTCGTGTCGCTGCGCGCGCAGCGTGGCGCGGGTGCCCCGACCGGCCGGGTTTCCCTTGAGGCGGGGAGTTTTGGCACCGTGCAGGGCGCGGTGTCCGCCCAGGGGGAGCAGGGCGCCAACGCCTGGAATTTTTCCCTGCAGGGCGGGCATACCGACAACGAGCGGCCGAACAACTCGTTCGATTCCGCCAACGCCACCGTGCGTCTCGATCACAAACTCAGCGCCCGCGCCGCCGTCGGCGCCACGCTCCGCTGGTTTCACGGGGTCTATGGCGACCCGGGAGATCGGTTCACCAATGATCCCGACAACGAGTCGCGCGAGGAAAACGTCCTTGCGACGGCCTTCGCGACACTGACATTGGCCCCGGCCTGGACGGCCCACGCGGTGCTCGGGGGGCAGGATCGGCGCTTTGTGTCGGAGAATCCGCGCGTCGGTCGTCCCACTCAGATCACGGTGGTAAAGAACCGCCGAGGCGTCCTCGACCTCCAGTCCAGTTACAGTGGGGTCGAGCGACACCGTCTGACGGGCGGCGTGACGGCTGAGGCGAATCACACACGCAACACCGGGTTCGGCGACATCAACGAAAAGCAGACCCTCCTCGCGCTGTTTGCCCAGGACGAATTCACGCCGCGCGACGATGTCTTCCTCACGGCCGGCCTGCGCAATGACGATTTTGATACGTTCGGTCGCGCCACGACCGGCCGTGCCACCGCCGCCTGGCTGGTCGCGGAACGCGCCCTCAAGTTGCGCGCGACGTTTGGCACTGCCTTTCGTTCGCCCAGCTTTTTGGATTTGTACGGCAAGAGTGCGTTCTATCTCGGAAACCCCGGTCTCCGGCCCGAACGAGCTCGCGGTTGGGATGCGGGCGCCGACTATTATTTCGCCCACCGTCGCGGCACGTTGAGCGTCACCTGGTTCGAAACTGACTTCACCAACCTAATCGCGAGCACGCCGGATTTTCGTAGCGTGGAGAATATCCAGCGCGCCCGCACGCGTGGCGCGGAGTTGTCGGCGCAGGTCACGTTGCCCGGGGTGGTCGAACTGCGGACGGGCTACACGTATCTTGAGGCGGATAATCTCACCGCGGGCCTGCGGCTGCTGCGTCGTCCGCACCATCGCGTGAGCGTGGATGCGTGGCGGGCGTTCGATCACGGGTTCAGCCTTGGCGTCGGACTGGGCCATACGGCGCAAAGAGAAGACGTCGATGCCCGCACGTTCCGTCGCGTCAACGCGGAGGACTACGCGGTCGTGCGACTTTACGGGGCGTACGCGATGACCAAGTCGATGACGGTGAAGGTTCGAATCGAAAACGCCTTCGACGAGCGCTACGAAGAGGTGAGCGGCTACCCGACGCTCGGACGAGGGGCGTCGGTTGGAGTGGAGTGGAAATTTTGAGCTGACGCCAATGCTCCGTACGAGGCAGGTTGGCTTTTCCCGGCTGATGCCGGAAAAAGAGCCGCCTGCCTCGGTTGCACAACCTGTGCACCGAGGGGAGGGATCACGCCGGGGTTACTTGCGAAACATCGCGTCGTTCGCGTTGCCGCCGCTCTGGATGTAGGCGATGAGGTTCCGGAGTTCCTCGGTATTCAGAGAGTTGATCAGGCCCGGGGGCATCATTGAAACCGGATAGGTTTTCCGGGACTTCACGTCGACGCTCTTCACGCGGCTCTTTTCGTCGGGCATGAAGGGATTGCTCATGATCAGGAGTTCGCCGTTTTCCTCGCCGACCACGCGACCGACCAGCGTGCTGCCGTCGGCGAGATCGAATTGCTGGCTGTCGTATTGGTCGCTGATGACCTTCGATGGTTCGATGATGTTTTCAAGGAGGTCTTTCACGCTGTAGCGGTTGCCAGCCCCGGAGAGATCCGGGCCGATGCCGCCACCTTCGTTGTTGAAGCGATGGCAGATGATGCACGCGGTGGCGGCAAAGAGGCCCTTGCCCTCCGCGAAATTGCGGCCGGTGAGGTGGCCTTCGACGAGCGAGGTAGCCTCGGCTACAGTGTAGTTGCGGCCGGGACCCTTTGGGGTGACGGCTCCGGCGGCGAACGCAGGGGCGGTCGGCTTCGAAAGCGCGTTGAGCGCGGCGCGCTCGGCGGGATCGGTCACATTGGCGAGTGATTCGGTGCGGATGTTCTGGATGAAGCCGCTGAAGCTGTTGCCGCCTTTCCACGAGGCGGTGCGGGCGAACCACGAGAAAAACTGGACCCGCAGCTTCGGTGTCCAGCCGACCGTCGCGTTGCGCAGGTTGTAGGCATAGGCGATCTGCTGGCGGTCGGGGCGGCTGTCGCCGACACTATTCACGACCTTGCCGTAGTTGTCATTGCGCGCGGTGAGCGAGGCGCCGCCGAGCAATTCGCCGGTGATCGTGACGGGTTCGGACACGCTGAGGAGCGGAACGGCCTTGGAGACGACGTTGGGCGAGTCGAGGAAGATGAGGAGTGAAATCAACTCGCGGTTCACGAGAGCGTCGCGGTGCGGGAAGATCGGATCGAACTTGGCGGAGAGACGCGCGCAGGTGGCGGCGTCGGGTTTTCCCATGCGGGCGAATGCGAGCTGCCAGGCACGAAGAAGCGGGAGCTGGCGTTCGGCCGGCTGTTGGGCGAAATCGAGGCGGCTGAGCGATTCGATGATGCGGGGCTGGAGGTATTTCTGACCGACCCGGGCGAGGGCGATGAGGGCCTCGATGGAAGCCTGCGGTTGCTTTTCGTTGAGGGCGCGGTCCGCCCAGTTTTCCGGGAGCTGGCGCTCAATGGCGACACGGGCCGCAAACCGCACGAAGCGGTCGGGGTGTCCGAGGTGCGGCCACGCGGTGTTGATCGCTTCGGGGCTCGTGCCTTCGGCGTGAAGAACTTCGAGGGAACGGCGCAGTTTCACCTCGGCGGTGAGCGGTGCGGGCTTGGCGGATACGGTGCTCTCGGTGCCGGTATAGGTCACGCGATAGAGGGCGGCTTGGGTGCGGCGGCCGCCGACGGTAAAATACATCGCGCCGTCACCGGGATTGACCACGACATCGGTGAGTGGGAGCGGTTTGCCGGTAATGAATTCTTCCTTTTCCCCGCGGTAGGTCGCACCGTCAGGTTTGAAGTGGACGGCGTAGAGTGTTCCGTAGGTCCAATCGCAGGCAAAGAGGGCGAGTTGGTACTTGGAGGGGAACTTTGCCCCGGTGCCGAAAACGGTGCCGGTGGGTGAGCCGGGGCCGATGTTGAGTGCGGCGGGCAGGCTGTCGGCATAATAATCGGGCCAGCGGCCGGCGCCGGAGCGCCAACCGTAGTCGGCGCCGTCCACGACGTGATTGATGCGCGTCGGGACGTACCACGGCGAGCCCTGGTCCCACTCCATGTCGGAGTCGTAGGTGAAGAGTTCGCCGTTTTGGTCGAACGCGATGTCGTACTGGTTGCGGAAACCGAGGGCGAAGAGTTCGACGCTCTTGCCATCCGGATCAGTGCGACCGACGTAACCGCCGGGGGCGTATTTGTTTTTCGCGTGGCCTCGGGCGTCCCACATCCGAAGGAGAAGATGATCCTCGTCCCAGCGCACGGCGCGGGATTTCTCCATGTGGGCGGGCAGGTCGGTGTGGTTGCCGTTGGCGAAGTAGATCGATTTCCCGTCGGGTGACAGCGCGAGGGAGTGTGGGCCGTGTTCGCCGCTGCCCTTCATCGCGCGAAGGAATTTGATTTCATCGAATTGGTCGTCGCCGTTCGTGTCACGCAGGCGCCAGAGGCCCTGCTTGGCGGGGACTTCGTCCACCATGACGTAGAGGCTGTCGAAGGCGTAGAGCAGACCGTGGGCGCCGACGGCGGGAGAGCCCGAGCCGTCTGTGGCCTGAGCGCGCTTGGGGGTGGCGCGCGGTTCCGCACCGGGGGCAGGCGGGACGTCGGGGAGCGTGATGTTTAAACGCTCGATCTTCGTGCCGGCGGTGGTGCCGATGGGAGGGAGCGTGAGGCGAAAGAGGCTGCCGTATTGGTCCGCGGCGATCAGGCGGCCCTTGTTGTCGATCGTGAGGCTGACCCACGAGCCCTGTTGCTCCTTCGGGACGGTGTAAAGCAGCTCAACCTTGAACCCAGGGGGAACCAGCAGAGTCGCGGGATCGGTGGCGGTGGCAATTGCGGCCATCGCGGCGCGGGATGACTGGCCGGCCGTGGGAGCGTCCTTTTTTGCTTTGGAAGTCTGGCCGAGCAGCAAGACCGGGAGGAGGAGGAGAACAAGGGAGGAGCGGAGCATGGTGAACGAAGGTAGGAACTGGAACGTTGGTGCCGGGGTTTAATTTCTCCTGTCTGTCATTCTGAGCGTAGCGAAGAATCCAGCGGGAGGTCCGCTGGTACCTTGGGCGAACGCGGTTCCAACTTGATTCTTCGCTGCGCTGCCAATGAACTTATACTGTTTGGGCATGGATGGGAGTGAGGGCGAAGCCCATTTCGGCGGCCCGTTTTTCGAGCCGGTGCTGTTGGCGTTCGCGGTCCGCTTTTTCGTAGGC